>NZ_JBIBVE010000002.1:0-664418 GCF_043080095.1 Streptomyces sp. NPDC015127 | reverse complement strand
GCGGGGGGGGGGGGGGCCGGGGGCGGGGGGGGGGGGGGGGCCCCCCCCGCGGGGGGGGGGGGGGGGCCGGGGGGGCGGGCCCCCGGGGGGCCCCCCCCGGGGGGGGGGGGGGGGGGGGGGCCGCCCCCCCCCCCACCACGCACCTCCACCCCGCCGTCCCGCGTGACGCACACCGAATGGGAGTCCTGTGACCGCCCCCTCAGCACCCCGCCGCCCCGGCGGCGAAGCCTTCGCCCGTATCGGGCATCCCGTCCCCGCCGTCGACCGGGCCGACGCGTCGCCCCACGCGTTTCCCGACGGCGGGACCTGGCGCACCGAGATCCCGTCGGTGGAGGGCCCCGAGGCCCTGGCCGTCGTCCTCAAGGAGAGCGCCCGCCTGGATGTGCCCATCCACCGCATCAGCCAGGGCAGCGGCGTGTGGATGCTCACCGACGACGAGATCACCGAGATGGTGGAGTCCTGCGCCGAACGCGACATAGAACTCTGCCTGTTCACCGGGCCGCGCGGCACCTGGGACATCGGCGCCGCCACCCGTACCGAGTCCGGCGGGGCGGGACTGCGCGCCCGTGGGCACGACGCCCTCGCCGGATGTGTCGAGGACGCGCTGCGCGCGACCGCGCTGGGGGTGCACTGCCTGCTCGTCGCCGACGAGGGCGTGCTGTGGACCCTGCACCGGATGCGTGCCGCGGGCGAGCTGCCGGCCGGCACCACGTTCAAGCTGTCCGCGCTGACCGGGCCGGTCAACCCGGCCTCCTACGCGGTGTACGAGCAGCTCGGAGCGGACTCGCTCAACGTGCCGTCCGACCTGACCCTGGACCATCTGACCGAGATCCGCCGGGTCAGCCGTGCCCCGATGGACATGTACGTCGAGGCGCCCGACGACCTCGGCGGCTACATCCGCATGTACGAGGCCGCCGAGCTGATCCGGCGCGGCGCCCCGATCTACCTCAAGTTCGGCCTGAGCCGGTCCCCCGGCATCTACCCCTACGGCGCCCAACTGCGCGAGCACACGCTGGCCACCGCCCGCGAGCGGGTCCGGCGCGGCCGTCTGGTGCTCGACCTACTGGCCCGGCTCGGTGCGGACGGCGGGATGTCACCGCTGGGCTCCCGGCTGCCGGGCGACCTCCGCCGCTTCCCCGTCCCGGAAGGGGACTGATCCCATGACCGACCGCACCCGCACCCGTACGCCACTGCGCGGCCCCCGTGTCACCGCTGCCGCACTGGCCGCACTGCTCACTCTCTCGCTCACCGCCTGCGGCCAGGAGGCCAGGGGCGGCAGCCGGTACCAGGCCGACGAGGGCAAGGGTGGCACGATCGGCCTGGCCATGCCGACCAAGTCCTCGGAGCGCTGGATCGCCGACGGGCGGAACATGGCCGAGCAGTTCCAGAAGGCCGGCTACAAGACCGATCTGCAGTACGGCGACGACAAGGTCGAGAACCAGATCGCGCAGATCGAGAACATGATCACCAAGGGGCGCCGGCTCCTCGTGGTCGCCGCCATCGACGGTTCCGCGCTCACCGAGGTCCTCCAGCGCGCCCACGACGCGGGCATCCCCGTCATCTCCTACGACCGCCTCATCATGGGCACCGAGAACGTCGACTACTACGCCTCGTTCGACAACGAGCGGGTCGGCGAACTCCAGGCCCGCTACATCGTCGACCGCCTCAAGCTGGGCGAGCCCGACAAGGACGCCGCAGACAAGCACACGATCGAGCTGTTCGCCGGCTCGCCCGACGACAACAACACCAAGTACTTCTGGAACGGCGCCATGAAGGTGCTCCAGCCGTACTTCGACAGCGGTCAGCTCGTCGTCCGCAGCCGGCAGACGAAGATGAGCCAGGCCACCACGCTCCGCTGGGACGGCGGCACCGCGCAGAAGCGGATGGACGACCTGATCAGCAAGAGCTACGCCGAGGAGCGCGTCGACGCCGTCCTCTCGCCCTACGACGGCATCTCCATCGGCATCATCTCCGCCCTCAAGAGCGCCGGTTACGGCACGAAGAGCCAGCCTCTGCCGGTGGTCACCGGACAGGACGCCGAGCTGGCCTCCATCAAGTCCATCATGCGCGGTGAGCAGACCCAGACCGTCTTCAAGGACACCCGCAAGCTGGCCGCGCAGACCGTGCGGATGGGCGATGCGGTACTGAACGGCAAGAAGCCGCAGGTCAACAACACGACCGACTACAACAACGGCAAGAAGACCGTGCCGTCCTACCTGCTCAAGCCGGTCAGCATCGACAGGACGAACACGCAACTGCTGGTCGACGAGGGCTACTTCACCGCAGGACAGCTCCGGTGACCGGGCCCGTACTGGAGATGCGGAACATCACCAAGACGTTCCCCGGCGTCACCGCGCTCTCCGAAGTGAACCTGTCCGTGCGCCCGGGGGAGATCCACGCGATCTGCGGCGAGAACGGCGCCGGCAAGTCGACGCTGATGAAGGTGCTCAGCGGTGTCCACGAGCACGGCAGCTACGAGGGCGAGATCCGTTTCGAGGGCGAGCCGGTGGCCTTCAAGGACATCCGCGCCAGTGAGCGCCGCGGCATCGTGATCATCCATCAGGAGCTGGCGCTCGTCCCGTACCTGTCCATCGCCGAGAACATCTTCCTCGGCAACGAGCAGGCCGCGCACGGGCTCATCGACTGGAACGCCACCCTGCACCGCGCGGACAAGCTGCTGAAGAGGGTCGGGCTGCGCGAGAAACCGCAGACGCCGGTCGCCGACATCGGCGTGGGCAAGCAGCAGTTGGTGGAGATCGCCAAGGCCCTGTCGAAGGAGGTGAAGCTGCTCATCCTCGACGAGCCGACGGCGGCACTCAACGACGAGGACAGCGCGAAGCTGCTCGATCTCATCCTGGAGCTGCGCGCCCAGGGCATCGCCAGCATCATCATCTCCCACAAGCTGGGCGAGATCCGCACGATCGCCGACTCGGTGACGATCCTGCGCGACGGGCGGACCATCGAGACCCTCACCGTCCGGGAGACGCCCGAGTCCGAGCCGCAGCTGTCCGAGGACCGGATCATCCGCGGCATGGTCGGCCGGGACCTCGACCACCGCTTCCCCGACCGCACGCCCTACACGGGCGAGGACGCCGGCGAGGTCGCGCTCGCCGTCGAGGGCTGGACCGTCCGCCACCCCGTCGACCACCACCGCACGGTCGTGGACGACGTGTCGGTGAGCGTGCGCCGCGGTGAGATCGTCGGCATCGCGGGCCTGATGGGCGCGGGCCGCACCGAGCTGGCGATGTCCGTCTTCGGGCGCTCGTACGGCCGCTGCACGGGCGGAACCGTCTTCGTGGGCGGGCGCGAGGTGTCCACCAGGACCGTGCCCGACGCGGTCGCGGCCGGAATCGCGTACGTCACGGAGGACCGCAAGCAGTACGGGCTGAATCTCATCGACAGCATCAACCGCAACATCTCCCTGGCCTCGCTGCCGGGCATGCGGCGCAGAGGCGTCGTCGACGAGCACCACGAGCGGTCCGTCGCCGAGCGGTACCGGAAGTCGATGAACATCAAGGCGCCCACGGTCTTCGAGCAGGTGGGGCGTCTTTCCGGCGGCAACCAGCAGAAGGTCGTCCTGAGCAAGTGGATCCACGCCGACCCCGAGGTGCTCATCCTCGACGAGCCGACCCGAGGGATCGACGTCGGGGCCAAATACGAGATCTACACGGTCATCGACAAGCTCGCGGCGCAGGGCAAGGCGGTCCTGTTCATCTCCTCCGAACTGCCGGAGCTGCTCGGGATGTGCGACCGGATCTACACGATGGCCGAGGGCCGGCTGACCGGTGAGGTCGCCCGCGCGGAGGCCACCCAGGAAGTCCTGATGCGTCACATGACCATGAACAGAAGCTGAGGCCCCCGCCATGACCACCACGACCACTCCCCCCAAGGACGCGTCCGCCGCACAGTCCGCCCGGCCGTCGGCCGGTGCGATCCTGATGAACTCGATGCGCGCCAACATGCGCCAGTACGGCATGCTCGTCGCGCTCGCCTTCATCGTCGTGCTGTTCCAGATCTGGACCGACGGCACCCTGCTGCTGCCGAACAACGTCTCCAACCTGATCCAGCAGAACGGCTACATCCTCATCCTGGCCATCGGCATGATGATCGTCATCATCTCGGGCCACATCGACCTGTCCGTCGGCTCACTGGTCGCCTTCGTCGGTGCCATGTCGGCGGTGATGATGGTCAAACACGACATGCCCTGGGTACTGGCCCTGGTGCTGTCGCTGCTGATCGGCGCCGTCGCGGGCGCGTGGCAGGGCTTCTTCATCGCCTACATCGGCATCCCGTCGTTCATCGTGACGCTGGCCGGCATGCTGCTGTTCCGCGGTCTGACGCAGATCGTCCTGGAGGGCCAGTCCCTCGCACCGTTCCCGGACGGCTTCCAGAACATCGCCAAGGGGTTCATCCCCGAGATGGGTCCCTACACGCAGTACCACAACCCGACCCTCTTCCTCGGGCTCGTCGCGATCGCCTTCCTGCTGCTGCGCGAGTGGCGGGACCGCAAGCGGCAGCTCGCCTACGAGCTGGATGTGCTGCCGACGGGCCTGTGGGCGGCCAAGTGCGTGGCGATGACGGCCGCCGTGGTGGCCTTCACCCTGACACTCGCGAGCTTCCACGGCGTGCCCGTCGTCATGCTCATCATGTGCGCGCTGCTCATCGGCCTCGGCTATGTGATGCGCAACGCGGTCATCGGCCGGCACGTGTACGCGCTCGGCGGCAACAAGGCGGCCGCGAAGCTGTCCGGCGTCAAGGACAAGCGGGTCACGTTCCTCGTCTTCGTCAACATGGGTGTCCTCGCGGCACTCGCGGGCTGTGTGTACGCCGCACGCCTGAACGCGGGCACCCCGCAGGCGGGCCTCAACTTCGAACTGGAGGCGATCGCCGCCTCGTTCATCGGCGGTGCCTCGATGAGCGGCGGCGTCGGCACGGTCATGGGCGCCGTCATCGGCGGCCTGGTGCTCGGCGTGCTCAACAACGGCATGTCCCTTGTCGGCATCGGCACGGACTACCAGCAGGTGATCAAGGGACTCGTGCTGCTGGCCGCGGTCGGGTTCGACGTGTGGAACAAGCGCAAGGTCGGCCGCTAGGGAATGTCTTGTCGATCAGGCCGGATCAGCGAGCGGCGTCTGGTGCCGTGCATCGCAAGGCGGAGGAGGGAGGCGACGCGGAGCGTCGGCGACCGACGACAACGCTGGGGGCACCTCCCGTGCCCGAAGGGCTACGGGGGAGAGGCGCGGTGCCAGGCGTCGGGAGCCCGGCAAGGTCGGCGAGACACCCCCTCGGGGCTGTCCGGCGGATCAGGGCCGAACAGGACGCGGCGTCTGGTGCACGGGGTCTCCCCAGGCCCGCAGTGCCGAGCGGGTGGCGTCTCCCCCAGGCCCGCAGGGCCAGACGCCGTGGCCCCGGCCAGGATCTGCCGGACACCCCCTAGTCACCCCCTCACCCCTCACCCCTTACAGGAGCTGGCATGGAAACAAGCAGACGCACCATACTGACCGCTGCCGCCGCCACGGGGCTGGCCGCGGCGGCGGTGGGCACCTCGGGCACCGCGTACGCCTGGCACGGCCGCGGCCCGGTGCGGGAGGTGTTCGGCAGGATGCCCGACGGCACGAAGGTGCACCGCTGGACGCTCGCCAACGGCGGCACGCGCATGAAGGTGCTGTCGTACGGCGGCATCGTGCAGTCCCTGGAGACCCCGGACCGGCACGGCCGCATGGTCAACGTGTCCCTCGGGTTCGACAACCTCGACGACTACCTCGGCGCCACCGCCTTCTTCGGCGCGCTGATCGGCCGCTACGGCAACCGCATCGCCGGCGGCCGGTTCACCCTCGACGGCCGGACCCACCGGCTGTCCGTGAACGACGGCGAGAACAGCCTGCACGGCGGGGCGCAGGGCTTCGACAAGCGGGTGTGGGACGTGGAGCCGTTCGCGGACGCCTCCGGCGTCGGTCTGGTGCTGCGCTACGTCAGCGAGGACGGCGAGATGGGCTACCCCGGCACCCTGCGGGTGAAGGTGACGTACACCCTCACCGCGGGCGGGGACTGGCGCATCGACTACGCGGCGACCACCGACAAGGCCACTGTGGTGAACCTGACCAACCACACCTACTACAACCTCGCGGGCGAGGGCAGCGGCACGGTCCTCGACCACGAACTGCGGCTCGCGGCCGGCCGCTACACCCCCACGGACGCGGGGCTGATTCCCACGGGTGAGCTGGCGGGCGTGGCGGGCACCCCGTTCGACTTCCGGCGCGCGAAGACGATCGGCGAGGACATCCGCAGCGGGCACGCGCAGCTCGTGACGGCGAAGGGCTTCGACCACAACTGGGTCCTCGACAAGGGCATCACCCGGACGCCCGAGCCCTTCGCGTCACTGCGCGACCCGGGCTCGGGACGGACGATGACGATCGCCACCACCGAGCCCGGGGTGCAGTTCTACTCCGGCAACTTCCTGGACGGCACGCTCACGGGACCGTCGGGACGCACCTACCGGCAGAGCGACGGGCTGTGTCTGGAGACCCAGCACTTCCCCGACTCGCCGAACCAGCCGTCGTTCCCGTCGACGGTGCTGCGCCCCGGCGAGGTCTACCGCTCGTCGACGGTGCACAGCTTCACGGCACGCTGATCCTTGCGCGGCCGGCCCGGCTGCGGCTACTTGACGTAGAGCAGAGTGCCGAAGCCCAACTGGTCGAACCCGCCGCTGTCGGGGCCGCAGTCCCCTCCCCCACATCTCCGCCCTGCCCCTGTCGGCCATGGCGGAGATGTGGGGGACGGACAGGCCCCGGCAGCGGGTGTAGTGGTAATGGAGCATGTCCCACGGGACGTGCCTGGCCGCGGGCCACGTCGGAGACGACGGTGTGCTCGCGGCCGTGCGCCGTTCGTGCCGGTTCCCCGGGTGTAGGTGGTGAACGGCACGTCCTGGCCGAGGTTGTACCTCGCGACGTACTGGGCGGCCATCATGAAACGGTTGCCGTCGTAGCCGTACAGGTCTTCGCCCTGAGTCCAGGCCATCTCGCAGATGGCGCCCATCTGCCCTACGCCCGTCACGGTGTGGCCCTGGTCCCGGCCGAACTCCTGCCACTGGGCGAGTCCCTGATCCGGGTGGAGGAAGGGGAGGTCGAACAGCTGCGCCTCAGCCGCGGCCCGGGGGCCGCGGCTGAGGCGATCGGTGTTCATGAGGGGGGACGGCCGTGTCCGCGCTCCGCTGACAGGAGTCTTCGGACCCGGCCGTACCGCCCGTCGTCCTGCGCGTCAGACGCGTGCGTCGTGCGCGGGTGCGTCGGCGACGGGGACACCGAAGTCGGGGGTGCCGTCCGCCTTCCAGCCCAGGCGCTGGATGCGGGTGTGGCGGTTGGGGTCGTGCAGCGGGTCGCCGTTGATCTCCTTGTACTGGCGGGCGTGGTAGACGAGGACATCGGTCCGGCCGTCCTCGGCGACCGTGAAGCAGTTGTGGCCGGGGCCGTACTGCTTGGTCGTCTCGTTGCTGGTGAAGACGGGGCGGGGTGACTTCGACCAGGAGGCCGGGTTCATCAGGTCGCTGCGGGCGTCGGCGGTGAGCAGGCCGAGGCAGTAGTTGTGGTCGGTGGCGCTGGCGGAGTACGTCATGAAGACCCGGCCGTTGCGCTGGATCACGGCCGCGCCCTCGTTGACCTTGAAGCCGATGGTCTCCCAGTCGTACTCGGGTGTGGTCAGACGGATCTGGGGTCCGGTCAGGGTCCAGGGGTTCGCCATCCGGGACAGGAACAGGCCCGTGTTGTTGTCCATGCCGGGCTCGTGCTGCGCCCAGGCGAGATAGCGGGAGCCGCCGTGGGTGAAGGTCGTCGCGTCGAGCGAGAAGGTGTCCCAGGCGGTGGCGATGCGGCCCTTCTCCACCCAGGTGCCCTGGAACGGATCGGGGTGGGTGTTCTCCAGGACCCAGATGCGGATCTTCCACACGTCCTCGGCGGGAGCGGCGGCGAAGTAGATGTACCACGCGCCGTCGATGCGGTGGAGCTCCGGCGCCCAGATGTGCGCGCCCATGTCGCCGCGCGGGTGCTTCCTCCAGATGACGGACTCGTCGGCCGTCGTGAGGCCCCGCAGGGTGCGGGAGCGGCGCAGGACGATGCGGTCGTATTCGGGGGCGGTCGCGGTGAAGTAGTAGTGACCGTCGGTGTGCCGCTGGATGTGCGGGTCGGCGCGGTTGAGGACGAGGGGGTTGCGGAAGCGCGCGCTCGCGTCCTGGGGGGCGGCGTGGGCGAGGCCCGGGACGGAGGCGAGGGCGCCGGCTGCCAGGGCGCCCTTCAACAGGGTGCGACGGCCGGGCAGTTCGCTGGGGCTCATTCGGTGTGCCTTTCAGCAGGAGGGGGCGGGAAGGTGCGGGGTGCGGGCAGGGGCCCGCACCCCGCACACGCTCATCGGGTGGTCGCGATCCTCATGAAGGTCACGGAGTGGGCGGGGAAGGTGTAGGAGAAGGTGCTGTCGACTCCGTCGAAGACCGACGACACGGGTTTCACGGGCTGGGAGCCGGCCGTGTTCTCGGCAGCGGGGTCGGCTGCGAGGGTGGTCACCCGGGCGGTCGGCGCCACGGCTGCCGCGCCGAGGTCGATCCTCGTCCGGGCGGCGGACGGCTGGGCATTGACCACCTTGACGATGAGGTCGCCGGTCGCCGCGTCCCTGGTGACGACCTGCCGGAAGGGCTCGGCGGCCTTGTCGTCGGTGAACTCGCCCCAGACGCGTCCGTCGACGTAGAGCGTCACCTGCCGGCCGCGCACCTTGACGTGCAGGTCGTAGGTGCGGCCCGTCTCGATGGTCGTGGCGTTCTCGGTCATCGTCTGCTTGGCACCGCCGACGGACTTCTCGACGGCCGACCGGGTGTTGTTCCAGCCGCCCAGGTTCCACCAGTAGTACGTGCCGGTGTCCTTGACGCCGAAGGCGACGAGGAAGCCCTCCCTGCCCGACTTCTTGGTCGCCTTCACCTTGAGGTCGTAGTTCTGCCAGCCCTTGTCGCCCGCGGTGACGAGGGTGTTCTCGGCGGCCGCGTCGGACTGGACGTACGCGCCGTCCCGGACGGCCCAGGAGCCGGTGCCGGTGGCCTTCGTCCACTGTCCGTCGCCGCCGGAGAAGTCGTCGGACAGCAGGGGCCGGCCGTCGGCGCCGGTGACCCGGACGTCGTCGTAGGCGGCGCTGGTGGCCCAGGTGGAGAGGCCGACGGCGCCGGTGATCGGGCCGGAGGTGGTGGGGGTGGTGGACGCCGTGGACGGGACGACCTCGTCACCGACGTTGTTCATGAAGAGCTTCTGCGTCTCGTAGTTGGCCGATCCCCAGGACGACGCGTTGTCGAACCAGATCATGTCGGGCTTCCACTGCACGTAGTCCTTGTTGGCGAGCAGTGGGGCGTAGGAGGCGAGCTTCACGATGTCGGCGTTGCGTTCCAGGCCGGTCATGAAGGCCGCTTCGGCGAGGGCGTTGGAGAAGGTGTTGCCCTGCGAGGCGTATTCGCCGAGGAAGACCTTCGGTCCGTGGCGGTCGTAGGAGTCGTAGCGGTCGTTGTTCTCCAGGAACCACTGGGGGCTGTTGTAGTAGTGCTCGTCGACCATCGCGACGTCGGCCTCGCGGTTCAGCTGCCAGGCCCGGTCGAAGACCGTTCCGGCGTCGTCGGGGCCGGAGTTGGAGATCACGGTGATCTCCGGGTGCTTCGCCTCGATGGCGGCGCGGAACTCCTTGAAGCGGGCGAAGAACTCGTCGGGCAGGTTCTCCTCGTTGCCGACCTCCAGGTGCGTGAGGCGGAACGGCCTGGGGTGGCCCATCTCCGCGCGCTTCCTGCCCCACTCGGACGTCACCGGCCCGTTGGCGAACTCGATGAGGTCGAGCGTGTCGCGGATGTGCCTCTGCAGCAGGGCCGGGTCGTCGGTGGCCTTGTTCTGTCCGCAGCCGGTGACCAGGGCGGGGACGACGGGCAGCGGCATCGCGCCGGTGTCCTCGGCGAACTGGAAGTACTCGTAGTAGCCGAGTCCGTAGCTCTGGTTGTAGCCCCAGAAGTTGGCGTTGGTGGCACGCTCCTCGACCGGGCCGATGGTGTCCTTCCACTGGTAGGAGCGCTTGCGCTGCCAGCCCGACTCGGCGTCGTATCCCTCGTGGCTGCCGGTGTTGACCAGGCAGCCGCCGGGGAAGCGGAGGAAGCCGGGGTTCAGTGCCTCGATCTTCTCCGCGAGGTCCTTGCGCAGGCCGTTCTTGCGGCCCTTGTAGGTGTCGCGAGGGAAGAGGGAGATCATGTCGAGTGCGGCCGGGCCGGCAGTGGCGACGGTGAGGCGGGCGGTGGCGGAGGTCCGGGCGGCGGTGAAGGACGCCGTGTACTTCGCCCAGCCGCCGCGTGCGACGACGCGCCGGGCGGCGCCGAGCTCGCCCCCGGCATCGTGCAGCGTGACGGTCAGGGGCGTCGCGCCGTCGGCGCGGGCCCAGACGGAGAAGTCGTAACGCCTGCCCTTCTCCACGGCGATCCCGGTGTTGTAACCGGAGTTGGTGACGGACGAACCGCCCTGGAGCGTCAGGTAATTGCGGTTGCGTGCGTTCAGCCGGCCGTCGTCGTCGGTGACCTTCGCGCTGCCGGAGACGGTCCAGGAGGTGAGCGGGGTGTAGGCGCGGTTGTCCGCCGTCTGGTATTCGAAGGACCGGTTCTGGACGAGTTCGGCGTAGAGGCCGCCGTCGGCGGCGCGGTTGATGTCCTCGTAGAAGATGCCGTACATCGTGTCGTCGATCTGCGCGCCGGTGCGGGCGGTGTCGACGGAGATCGTGTAATCGGTGGGTTCGGCCGCCGCACCGGGGCCTGCGGCGAGAGTGCCGGCCATCAGGGCTCCCAGGGTGAGCCCGAGCCGCCATCGTCTGTGTGCCATGGGGACGCCATCCCTCTATTCGTTCGGAATACCGGACAACGATCAGAACTTCGAACGGCACCCTAGGAAGCGCAGGCACATGCGTCAACGCTTCGCACACAACTCGGTGCGGTGGACCGATCGTTGTTCGTCAGGCCGAACAATCCAGGGCGTGAGGCTCTCACTTCCCCGCCCGGGCCACCGCGTGGGCGCAGCGGAACCACCCCCGCCGGCGAGGCCGGCGGGGGTGGTTCCGGACGCCTCGTGGCCGGGCGAGCTACTGGTAGCTGATGTCCGAGGCCGTGAAGCGGCAGTGGGTGCCGTCCGGCCCGGTCCCGGTCTTCACCGGCTCGTCACCCGTGTTGTTGCCGGTGTAGCGCTCACACGTGGCGATCTTCCGGCTGCTGTCACCGTGGATGCGGATGTTGCGCAGCGCGGCCGTGTCACCGTAGTTGGTGTTGATGCCGACGATCGCCTTGCCCGGCGCGGTGATGTCGGCGTCGTTCAGGATGATCGTGCGCTTGTACTGCTTGGAGCAGTTGCCGCACGAGCGCACCAGCTTGCCGAAGTCGGACACCTGGAACTTGGTGACCACCAGCTTGCCGGCGCCGTTGAACTGGAACACCTTGTCCGACGCCTTCCGCGCACCGCCGCCGTACACGGTGTAGACGGCGGACGACGACGTGCCCTTGAAGGTGGCCGCGTCCTCGCCGACGTCCTCCCACCACACGTTCTGCAGCGTGCAGCTGCCCATGCAGTGGATCCCGTCCGCGGCCGGCGAGCCGAGGACCACGTTCTTCAGTACCGCGCCGTCCTTGAGCTTGAACATCGGGTCCTGGCCCTCGCCCTGACCGCCGTCACCGAGGTCACCGGTGCCGTAGAAGCGCTTGAGACCGCCGTCGTACGTGCCGGACACCTCGATGGTGCTGGACACCGCCTTCTGGCCGCTGGGGGTCGGCCAGGCGGGGGCGGCCACGGCTCCGGCCGGCGACAGCAGGACGTTGGTGGTGAGCGCGGCAGCGGTCATCCCGACCGCGGCGGTCAGCGCTCCGATGGCACGGCGCCGCGTCAGGCGCCGCTGCCGGCCCCTGCGCAGTTCGGCTCGTCGAGTCATTGTGTCCCGTTCCTTTTTTGTGGGGGAGACCTTGCGTCCCCTGGTCGCCACCGGAACCGGAACGGGTTGCCGTGGATCGCGCGTCTTTTCGTCGAGTGCGCGGACGAGTGCGTTACCCGAATCCTCCCCGCCACTCCCCGCGTTCGTCCCCGCTGCCGGCGGTCACCGTGTACGAGTCCTCTCCCGCGTCCCTCTCACCCTCGGCGTGGTCGTACTGGCCGGCGAAGACATGCCTGCCCGGCGGTACGGTGCGGCCGTCCTTCAGGGTCCACCGATAGACGAGGGCGCCGTCGGACTCCCGCACCTCGACGTCGAAGTCGCCGGCGGGCAGGGAGCGCCAGTTGCCGGTGTCCGCGGGGTCGCCGTTCGGGGCGACGCGGAGCTCGACGACGAGCTCCGTCAGCTGTGTCTCCACCTCGACGGTGACGTTGCTCTGGGCCCAGTAGACGGAGCTTCCCGGGTCGATCGCGCCGGCCGCACGCAGCAGGTCCCGGGCCGGTTCCATCGTCTCCGGCGAGTCCGGCTCCGTCGTTTCGCCTCGCGCGGGGGTGTCCCGCTCGGCGCCGGTGCCCGAGGACGAGGACGCCGGGGGTGATGGCTGCGGTGTCCTCCTCGGCGCAGGCGCGTTGGTGCCGGCGGAGCGGTCCGGCCCGGGGGACGCCGCCGGACCGGCCGGTGGGGCCGCGGTGGTGGGGGCCGTCGCCACCGTCTGCGGGTCCGGCCTGCCGCCCTGCAACACGGCGGCGGCCCCGAGCCCGCCGGCCGCGAGCACTCCCGCAACGGCGGACGCCGCTCCGGCGACCCGCAGCCACGGCGGCGCGGGACGCCGCGCGCGGGACAGCCCCGGCGCGGCCCCGCCCCGCTCCATGCCCCGCTCGATCCGCGCCAGCATCCGCTCCCGGTCGGGCCGGTGCGCGTTCGCCGCCCTGTGGAGCCGGCCGCGCAGATCGTCGTCCATCACTTCCCCCCTCCCGCGTCCGCGGCCGTCATGCGCATCCGGGCCAGGGCCGGCTGCGGGTGCGGACCGAGAAGCCGCTGCAGTTCGGCCACCCCCTTGGACGTCTGGCTCTTCACGGTACCCACCGACACGCCGAGCGTCCGGGCGGTGTCCTGTTCGGAGAGGTCGAAGGCGTGCCGCAGCACGACACAGGCCCGCTTGCGGAACGGCAGCCTGCGCAGCGCTTCCTGCACATCGACCACGGCGGGCACGTCGGGGCCGACGATGTCCTCGCCGCAGTGCGACCAGAAGAGCGTGATGCGCCGGCGTTCGCGTACCGCGCTCCGTATCCGGCTGCGGGCCATGTTGGCCACCACTCCGCGCGCGTACGCGGCCGGGTGGTCGGCGGCACGCACCCGGTCCCAGCGGTGCCACAGGGCGAGGAGGGCGTCGGCGGCCAGATCGTCCGCGCCGTCGGCGTCGCCGGTCAGCAGGTGGGCGAGACGGGCCAGGGAGGCGTAGTGCTGCTCGAAGAAGGCGTGGAACTCCCCGGCCGCGTCGTCGATGGCATGGCGACGCATGGGCTCCTCTCACCGAGCGACCATGATGTTCGAAATTCTGGACAACATTCCTGTTGTCGAACGCGAACGCTAGAGGCGGGGTGCCACGTCGTCAACGGGTGCGCAGCACTTCTCCCGTCCTGTTCCGCTCATCCGTCTCCACGGGGCAGCCGCAGGACCACCTCCCCCACGCCCGACGCCGCGGCCTGGCCACCCAGCTGCCGCACGTGGAACGGCCGTTGACACCCCTCGGCCGTCACGCGCACCTCGTCGCCCGCACGCACCGCGCGGAAGCGGGCCGCGGCCTCGCCGTCGGGGCCGGGCACCGTGATCTCGGTGTCCCGGGTGCCGGGACCGACCAGGAGCGTGAGGTCGTCCAGCCAGTCACCGTCCGGACGCTGGTCGTCGGCGCCCCACGGGAGTACGGCGCCGGGGCGCACGTACAACGGCAGGCTGTCGAAGCCGTGTACCTCGTGCCGCCACGCCGGCCCCTCGACGGATTCGCCGGTGAGCAGGTGTGTCCAGGTGCCCTCGGGCAGATAGAACTCGACCTCCCCGCCCGCGCTGAAGACGGGCGCGACGAGCAGGTCCGGGCCGAGCATGTACTGGCGGTCCAGGGTGCGGCAGGCCGGATCGCCGGGGAACTCCAGGATCATCGGACGCATCACGGGCACCCCGGTGTGGTGTGCCTCGGCCGCCACACCGTAGAGGTAGGGCATCAGGCGGTGTTTGAGCAGCGTGAACCGCCGGGCCACGGCCACCGCTTCGTCGCCGAACGCCCACGGCACCCGGTACGAGACGTTGCCGTGCAGCCGGCTGTGCGAGGACAGCAGGCCGAAGGCGAGCCAGCGTTTGAACACCGCCGGGTCCGGAGTGCCCTCGAAGCCGCCGATGTCGTGGCTCCAGAAGCCGAAGCCGCTCAGCGAGAGGGACAGCCCGCCGCGCAGGGATTCGGCCATCGCTTCGAGGGAGGCGAAGCAGTCACCGCCCCAGTGGACCGGGAACTGCTGTCCCCCCGCGGTCGCCGAGCGGGCGAAGAGCACCGCTTCACCGGGTCCGCGCTCCTCTTCGAGGAGGTCGAAGACGGCCTTGTTGTACAGATGCGTGTAGTAGTTGTGCATCCGTTCGGGGTCCGAGCCGTCGTGCCACACCACATCGGTGGGCACGCGCTCGCCGAAGTCCGTCTTGAAGCAGTCGACGCCCTGGTCGAGCAGGGTCCGGAGCAGGCCCGTGTACCACGCGCGGGCCGCCGGGTCGGTGAAGTCGACCAGGGCCATGCCCGGTTGCCACAGGTCCCACTGCCAGATGTCGCCACTCGGGCGCCTGACGAGGTACCCCTTGGCCCTGGCCTGCTCGAACAGGGCCGACTTCTGGGCGACATAGGGGTTGATCCACATGCTGAGCCGCAGCCCTCGCTCCTTGAGGCGGCGCAGCATGCCCTCCGGATCCGGGAACACCTCGGGATCCCACTGGAAGTCCGACCACTGGTACTCGCGCATCCAGAAGCAGTCGAAGTGGAAGACGCTCAGCGGGATGCCCCGCTGCGCCATGCCGTCCACGAACGACGTGACGGTCGCCTCGTCGTACGGCGTGCAGAAGGAGGTCGTCAGCCAGAGTCCGAACGACCAGGCGGGCGGCAGCGCGGGGCGTCCGGTCAGCCCGGTGTAGCGGCGCAGCACGTCCTTCGGGGCGGGCCCGGCGACGACGTAGAACTCGAGGGACTGGTCCTCGACGCTGAACTGCACCTGCCCGACCGACTCCGAGCCGATCTCGTAGGAGACCTTGCCGGGGTGGTTGACGAAGACGCCGTAGCCGCGCGAGGAGAGATGGAAGGGGATGTTCTTGTACGCCTGCTCGCTGCTGGTCCCGCCGTCGGCCTGCCAGATGTCCACGCTCTGGCCGTTCTTGACGAACGGCGTGAAGCGCTCGCCGAGTCCGTAGATGTGTTCGCCCACCGCGAGGGCCAGTTGGCCGATCATGTGGTGGGTGCCGTCCGGAGTGGTGGCGAAGGCGGTGCCCTTGCGCTCGACGGCGGTCAGCCTCCGCCCGTCGGCGTCCAGGAACTCCAGGCCCCAGGGCGACGCCGTGTCCATGCGCACGGTGAGCGGGCCGCTGGTCAGTTCGGCGACCGTGCCGTCGTGGCGGACCTTGGTCGCGCCGGGGGCCGGATCCGCGCCCGGCAGGGCGAAGTCGGGGCCCCGGTGGACCGTGCCCGCGTGGTGGGTGGCGCGGACACCGATGACGCCCTCCGCGGGAGAGAAGCATTCGACGGTGATGAGCGGGGAGTTGAGGGTGTCCCCGCGGTCCCGTACGTGCTTGACGGAGGCGTACGCCGTGAAGCGGTCGTCGCCCACGCGCAGATCGCGTACCTCGGTCGCGTACGAGGCCCGCACGCCGTCGCGCATGAGCCAGAAGCCGTCGGTGAACTTCATCGGGTGGGGTTCCTCGGGTCCGGTGCTGCCTGGAAGGTGAGTCCGGCCAGGCGGACAGGGCCGCGCAGCCGCACGCGCAGGTCCCGCACACCTGATGCGCTGAAGAGGGCGGTGCGGGTGGTGTAGTCGTACACCCCGCCGGTCGGGGGGACGTCGACGACGGCCGACGGGACGTCGAGGCCGGGGCTGTCGGTGGTGATGTCGATGCGGCCCTCGCCGGCGGCCTCGACCGTGACGGCGACCACGCCGTCGCCGAAGTCGCAGTCGCGGAAGAGCAGTTCGCCTTCGGAACCGGCTCGCGCAGTGACCGCGTCACCCGACGCCCTGCTGCGGTCGACGATCTCGGTGGCGGTCTGTTCGTCGTACGCCACCGCCGCCTGCCCGGACCGCAGCACCGGCCGGGCGGCCGGCGGATCGCCGTCCACCCGAACGGCCAGCGTGAGCCGCATGTCCGCGCTGGAGGCACCGGCCAGCAGCTCGTACGTCCCGGCCGCCACGCTCCAGCGGCCGCGCGCGACGTCGAAGAACCCGAGCTCGGTCAGCGGCAGCAGGAAGTCCAGCCGCCGTGCCTCGCCCGCCGCCAGATGGATGCGCCGGTGTGCGGCGAGCTGCCGGGACGGTCTGACGACCGGGGCGTCCACGGCCCGCGTGTAGAGCTGGGCGACCTCGTCGGCGGCGACGGGTCCGGTGTTGGTCACCCGGAAGGCGATGCGGAACGCGTCGCCCTCCCGCTCGGCCGTCAGGTCGTCGTAGGCGAAGGAGGAGTAGGACAGGCCGTGCCCGAACGGGTAGAGCGGGGGGTCCTCGGTGTACAGGTAGGTCTGGCGGGAGCCGATGATGTCGTAGTCGGACAGGTCCGGCAGGCCGGAGTCGGACGCGTACCAGGTCTGGGGCAGCCGCCCGGCCGGTGAGACGTCGCCGGCCAGGACGCGGGCGAGCGCGGTGCCCGCGTCCTGCCCGCCGTGCGCGGTCCACAGCAGGGCCGGCAGCTCGCCGTGGGCGTCCGCGACCGCGTACGGGTAGGAGGACACCAGCGCGAGGACGGTACGGGGGTTGGCCGCCCGGGCCGCGCGCCACAGCCGCTCCTGGTGCGGCGGCAGGGCGAGGGTGGTGCGGTCCTCGGTCTCGCGGCCGTTGATGTGCGGGTCGTTCCCGGCGACGACGATCACGACGTCGGCCGCGGCCGCCGCGCGGGCCACGGCGTCCTCACCGCGCTCCACGACCTCGATCCCGAAGACCTCTCCTTCGGCGGCAACCTTCACGCCGTCGGCGGCGACGGAGACGTATCCACCCGTCCCGAGGTGCTTGAGGAGGTGTCCTCGCCCGTGCTGCTCCAGGGAGTACGTCTCCTGGACGACCCAGCCGCCCGGCTGGTCCGCCGCGGCGCGCACACAGCCGTCCTCGGCGACCGACAGGTACCGGCCGTCGTCCGCGCGCAGCGTCAGCACGCCGTCGCCCCAGTCGACCAGCGCGAGGGCGGACGGCGCGTCGCCCACAGTCAGCACCGGCAGGTCGGTGCGGCCGGTGAGCAGTGCCGGGTCGAGGGCTCCCTCGTCGCCCCGCACCCGCTCGTCCCCGGAGGCGTCCGGCACCTGAAGACCGCCACGGGCGCATGTCAGCCGCACCCGGTCGGCGCCTTCGGCGAAGACGACATGGTCGGTGCCGAAGCGCTCGCGCAGCCCGTCGAGAACCGTGGTGCGGCGGATCAGTGTGCCGCTGTACCAGTCGGTCTTGCACTCGTCGGCGAGCAGCCCGACGACGGCGATGCGGGTGCCCTCCGCGAGCGGCAGCAGGCCGTCGTTCTTGAGCAGCACGATCGCCTGCTCGGCCGCCTCCCGGGCGAGGGCCCGGTGCGCGGGGGTGTCGAGGTCCTGGGGAGTCGTGCCCGCGTACGGGTCGAGGCCGGGGTCGAACTCGCCGAGCCGGAACCGCACGGAGAGCTGGCGGCGTACCGCAGTGTCGATGTCCTCCTCGCGGATCAGGCCCTGTTCGAGGGCGCGCCGGATCCTGCCGGTGGTCACCGACGCGTCGGTGCCGTGGTCGGTGAAGCTGTCCACGCCCGCGAGGATTGCGGCCGCGGTGGCCTCCTCGTGGGTGGCGAAGTACTTCTGGGAGTCGGCCAGGTTGCTGGGCGCGCCGGCGTCGGAACACACCAGGAGTTCCTCGTCGGTCCAGGTGCGCAGATGCTCCCGCAGATACGGCGACACGTGGTTCGGACGCCCGTTGACCAGGTTGTAGGCGGGCATCACACCGGCGACCGCGCCCGCTTCCACCGCCGGCCTGAAGGCGCGCAGGTCGTACTCGTGCAGGACGCGGGGACGCACCGAGGAGGACGTGGTGTCGCGGTGTGTCTCGTTGTTGTGGGCGAGCCAGTGCTTGAGGACGGGTGCGGTGCGCCAGAAGGACGGGTGGTCGCCGCGCAGGCCGCGGGTGTAGGCGACGGCGATCGCGGAGGTGAGCACGGGGTCCTCGGCGTAGCCCTCCTCGTTCCTGCCCCACAGCGGATGGCGCAGCAGATTCACCGTCGGGGCCCAGACGTTGAGCCCGGCGCGGTCGTCCTTCGCGCGCATCGCCCGCACTTCGGTGCCCACCGCCTCGCCCACGCGGCGTACGAGATCCGGGTTCCACGTCGCCCCCAGGCCGACGGCCTGCGGGAACACGGTCGCAGGACCCAACCAGGCGACACCGTGCAGGGCTTCCTGGCCGGTGCGGAAGGCCGGTATGCCGAGGCGGTCGACGGCGGGCGCGTACTGGTGCAGCATCGCGATCCGCTCGTCGAGGGTGAGTTGGGAGAGCAGATGCTCGATGCGCTGGGCGTGACTCACAGGGTAAGTCTCCTTTCGAAGCGCTTCGATGCTCGATCGCCCGAGGCGTCCTGTCAAGAGAGGGCACCGGCACGACGAAGGGCCATGGTCAACGGCAAACTCCGCGCGGGCCCTTGCCGGGACCGACCCGTTCACTTAACCTCACCGCAACATCGAAGCGCTTCGACAGTGTCGACAGTGAGGTCATCCCATGACGCCGATCCCTCCCGCCCGTCGCCCGACCGCCGCCCCTCGGCGTGATTCGCTCGGCACGGCATCACCGTCGGCCCCCAGCCGGAGACGCTTCCTTGCGTCTTCGGCCGTCGTGGCCGCGGCGGTTGCCGGAGGAATGCCGCTGCTGAGCGCCTGCGGGGGTTCCGGCGGCTCGGACAACGAGGGCACGACCACCGGCAAGAAGCTCGACGACCTGCTTCCTGCCTTCGTCGCCTCGACCGCCGGCACCCCGGACATACCGAGCAGGAACGGCTCGGCGGCCGGGTTCACGAAGGCGCTGCCCGCCGACCGGCTGTCGGTGTCCGTGCCCGAGAAGCTGGGCAGCGGCGGCGAGCTGACGGTCATGGCCCCGATCTGGGGCAACATTCCGAAGCAGGGCAACCCCTACTGGACGGCGATGGACGAGAGCGCCGGCGTCCGGGTCACATGGCAGAACCAGGACGGCAACACCTACGGCCAGAAGCTGGGAGCGGTCCTGGCCTCCAGCGGCATCCCCGACGCGGTGGTCGTGCCCGGCTGGGAGCTCACCGGCAAGATCCCCAGCGCCGTGAGCAACAAGTTCGCCGACCTGGGCCCCTACCTGAGCGGTGACAAGGTCAAGGAGTACCCGAACCTCGCCGCGATCCCGACCGGAGCCTGGCAGCGCTCGGTCTTCGGCGGCAGGCTGCGCGGACTGCCGATGCCGGCCCCCGTCACACCGAACATCGCCCCGTTCTACCGCGCCGACCTCTTCGCCGAGAAGGGCTACGAAGCACCGCGGACCACCCAGGAGTTCTACGAGCTGTGCAAGGAGCTCAACGCTCCGAGGAGCAAGGTGTGGGCCTGCGGCGACATGACGTGGGCGGCATACGCCTTCTTCGGCGTGCTGCCGGAAAAGCCGTACTACTGGAAGCTCTCGGGCGACAAGCTCGTCAACCGCTACGAGACGGACGAGTATCTCGAGGCGCTGGACTGGTCGCGCTCGCTGTACTCGGCCGGCTTCGTCCACCCGGACGCGAAGGCCGAGACCGGCAGCACCGGCGACCTCTTCGCCTCCGGCAAGGTCTGGATGTACAACCACGACCTGTCCGACTGGTACGGCAAGACCGTGGTCCAGCGCGTGGACAACAAGGACTTCACGATGGCCGCGATGGACTACTTCGCCCATGACGGCGGCACTCCCACGCTGTACGCACGCCCGCCCGCCGACATCTGGACGTTCGTCAGCAAGGACGCCGACGAGAAGACGGTCCGCGACATCCTCGCCCTGGCCAACTTCTGCGCCGCGCCGTACGGTTCGAAGGAGCAGCGCCTGCGCCAGTACGGCGTCGAGGGCGTCCACCACACCCTGAAAGACGGTGTGCTCGCCAAGAACGGCAGGGGCAACAACGAGGTCTTCGCGACGTACGAGTACATCGCCTCGCCCGCGCCCTTCATCGCCCAGCCGGACCACCCGGACGTCGTGAAGGGCATGGTCGAGTGGCAGCAGCGTCAGGGCGTGCACGTCAGGAAGCCGCTGTTCCACGGCATGCAGATTCAGGAACCCAACCGCTACACGGAGCTGAACGCCGAGTTCGAGGACCTGGAGAAGGACATCGTCCGCGGCCGCAAGAAGATCGGCGACATGCAGCAGGCGGTCTCCGACTGGAAGTCGGGCGGCGGTGACAAGCTGCGCGACTGGTATCGCAAGCTGCTCGACGAGTCCGGCAGCGCGGCGTCCTGACATGGCGCACAGCACGACCGCCGCGCAGGGCGCCGCCGACGGGGCGGCGCCGGCTCCGCCCGCGGCCCCGACCGCTGCCAAGTCCGGGTCCGGGTCCGCCTCCGCGTCCGGGTCCGGGTCCGGGTCCGGGTCGACGGCACACGCCCCGGGCGGCATCACACTCGGGCACAGGCTGCGGCGCGACCGCGTTCTGCTCCTGATGGTCCTGCCCACAGTGCTGCTTCTGCTGGTCTTCACCTACGTACCGCTGATCGGCAATGTCGTGGCCTTCCAGGACTACGACCCCTACGTCGCGGACAACGCGTTCCAGGCGATCTCGCAGAGTCCGTGGGTCGGCCTGGAGCACTTCCGGCACATGGTCGAGGACCGGCTGTTCTGGCAGGCCGTCCGCAACACGCTCGCGATCTTCCTGATCCAGCTGACCCTGTTCTTCCCGGTGCCGATCCTGCTCGCGCTGTTCATCCACAGCTTCGTGCGCCCGCGCGTGCGGGCCGTCGCCCAGGCGATCCTGTACCTGCCGCACTTCTTCTCCTGGGTCCTGGTCATCACGATCTTCCAGCAGATGTTCGGCGGTGCGGGGCTGGTCGCGCAGGTGCTGCGGGACCACGGTCATGAGGGCTTCGACCTGATGACCGATCCCGGCCTCTTCAAGTTCCTGGTCACCTTCGAGATGATCTGGAAGGACGCCGGCTGGGGCGTCATCGTCTTCCTCGCCGCCCTCAGCGCGATCAGCGCCGACCTCTACGAGGCCGCGGCGATGGACGGCGCGAACCGGCTGCGGCGGATGTGGCACATCCAACTGCCCGCGCTGCGCCCGGTCGTGGCCCTGCTGCTCGTGCTGCAAGTGGGCAATGCGCTCACCGTCGGGTTCGAGCAGATCCTGCTCCAGCGCACCGCGGTGGGGCCTACCGCCTCCGAGGTCCTGGACACGTACGTGTGGAACATCGGCCTCGACAACGGCAACTTCGGCTACGGCGCCGCCATCGGCATCGTCAAGGGCCTGTTCGGGCTTCTGCTGGTGCTCGCGGCCAACAAAGTCGCCCATCTCATGGGTGAGCAGGGGGTGTACAAGCGATGAGCCTGCTCGGCTTCGGCATCGCGCGCGGCAGCCGCACGGGTCTGCGCCCGGCCTGGGAGGAGCAGCCGACGCGGGCCGGCCTCGCCACGAAGGGCGCGGTGCTGACGCTCGTGTGTCTCGCGGTGCTCTTCCCGGTGTGGGTGGTGATCGTCACCAGTCTGTCCTCGGTGAGGACCATCACCGAGGCCGGCGGTCTGGTGGTGATTCCCCGGAGCATCACCTTCCTCCACTACCAGGAGCTGCTCAGCGGTGGGCAGGTCACCCGCGCCACGCTGGTGAGCCTCGGCGTCACGGTCGTCGGAACCCTGTTCAGCATGACGGTCTCCGTCCTGTGCGCCTACGGTCTGTCCCGTCCGGGGTCCGTGCTGCACCGGCCGATCCTGCTGGTCCTCGTCGCCACGATGTTCTTCGGGGCCGGGCTGATCCCGACCTATCTGGTGGTCCAGGGCCTGGGCCTGACCGACTCCTATCTGTCGCTGATCCTGCCCAGCGCGGTCAGCGTCTTCAACATCCTCGTCCTGCGGGCGTTCTTCATGGGCACGGCGCAGGAACTCATCGACAGTGCCCGGGTCGACGGGGCGGGCGACCTGCGCATCCTCTGGCAGATCGTGATGCCGCTCTCGCGGGCGGTGATCGCGGTGATCACGCTCTTCTACGCGGTGGGCTACTGGAGCGCCTGGTTCAATGCGTCGATCTACATCAGCGACCCGGACATGCTGCCGCTGCAGAACGTCATGCAGCAGCTGGTGATCAAGCAGCAGAAGCCCACGGGCCTGGCCCAGGCCATCAACACGGGGCACCTGTCGCCGCTCGCCATCCAGATGGCGGTGATGGTCCTGGCGCTGGTTCCGGTCGCGTTCCTGTCCCCCTTCGTCCAGAAGCACTTCAAGGAAGGGATGCTCACCGGCGCGGTCAAGGGCTGACGCCCCGGGCCGCCGAGTCACCCCTGGATCGTCGCCCCTCCCCCACTCCCCACAGAACGGTCTTATGTCATGGACGCATCACGCCTCAGCAGACGCTCCGTCCTCGCCGGTACCGCGGCCGCGGCCGCGCTCACCGCCGCCCCCTGGGGAACGGCGCGCGCCGCCGGGGCGCCGGCGGCGGATGCCGAGCCCTACCGCTGGCGCACCGTCGCGATCGGCGGCACCGGGTTCATCACGGGCGTCCTCTTCCATCCGGCCGTCCGCGGACTCGCCTACGCACGCACCGACATCGGCGGCGCCTACCGATGGGACGAGCGGCGGGCCAGGTGGGTCCCGCTCACCGACCATCTCGGCTGGGACGACTGGAACCTGCTCGGCGTCGAGGCAATGGCCGTCGACCCCTCGCACCCCGGACGCCTGTACCTGGCACTCGGCACCTACGCACAGCCGTGGGCCGGCAACGGAGCCGTGCTGCGCTCCGATGACCGGGGCGCGACCTGGTCCCGCGCCGACCTCGGCGTCAAGCTCGGCGCCAACGAGGACGGCCGCGGCACCGGCGAGAGGCTGCTGGTCGACCCGACGGACAGCGACACCCTCTGGCTGGGCACGCGCCACGACGGACTG
This sequence comes from Streptomyces sp. NPDC015127, assembly GCF_043080095.1. Lineage (NCBI taxonomy): Bacteria > Bacillati > Actinomycetota > Actinomycetes > Kitasatosporales > Streptomycetaceae > Streptomyces > Streptomyces sp. NPDC015127. The sequence continues at coordinate 641,157 of NZ_JBIBVE010000002.1, read as the reverse complement.
CTCACCTCGGCCGACCGGGGCGCCACCTGGTACCGGGCGGACTTCCCCGCCGAGCCCAACGCCACCGGGCAGGGCATCACCTTCCTCACCACGGCCGGCCGCACCCTGTACGCCGGCTGGGGCGACGGAGGAACCGCCGCTCTGTACCGCACCACGCGCAGCGGCGCCTGGGAGCCCGTACCCGGTCAGCCCACCGGCGAATCCGCGAAGGTGCCGATCCACGCGGCGTACGACGCGGCGACGCGCGCCCTGTACGTCACCTACGCGAACGCCCCGGGGCCGAACGGCCAGACGAACGGCAGCGTGCACCGGCTGGACACCACGACCGGCACCTGGACCGACATCACCCCGGTCGAGCCGGGAGGCACCACGAGCGACGGCTCCCGGGACGCCTTCGGCTACGGCGGCCTCGCCGTCGACGCCCGAAGGCCCGGCACCCTGGTCGTCTCCACCAACAACCGCTGGGCCGCGATCGACACCCTCTTCCGCTCCACCGACGGCGGCCGCACCTGGACCTCCCTCAAGGACACGGCGGTCCTGGACGTCTCCGAGACGCCGTTCCTCAACTGGAGCGAGAAACAGCCCAAGTTCGGCTGGTGGATCCAGGCCCTCGCCATCGACCCGTACGACTCGCGGCACATCGTGTACGGCACCGGTGCGACCCTCTACGGCACCCGCGACCTGGTCCACTGGGCGCCGCAGATCAGGGGCCTGGAGGAGAGCTCCGTCCGTCAGCTGATCTCGCCGCCGGCCGGTGCGGCACATCTGATCAGCGGGCTCGGGGACATCGGCGTGATGTACCACGAGCGGCTGACGGCCTCCCCCTCCCGCGGCATGGCGTCGAACCCCGTCATGGGGTCGGCCACCGGTCTCGCCCAGGCCGCGCTCAGGCCCTCCTACGTGGTGCGCACCGGCTGGGGCGATCACGGCAACGGCGCGTACTCGAACGACGGCGGCCGGACCTGGGAGCCCTTCGCCGCCCAGCCCTCCCTCGCCGCCTCCGCACCGGGGCCGGTCGCCGCGAGCGCGGACGGCACGACCCTGCTGTGGTCGTTCGTCCACTGGGACGGGACCCGCCACCCCGCGCATCGCTCGACCGACAACGGCACCACCTGGACCGAGGTCCCCTCCTTCCCGAAGGGCGCCACACCGGTCGCCGACCCGGCCGATCCGGCGCTCTTCTACGCGTACGACACCGCTACGGGAACGCTCTGCGCGACCACGGACAGGGGCGCCTCCTTCGCGGCCCGTGCGACCGGACTGCCTGCCGGCGACCCCCAGTTCGAGATCGCTGCCGCGCCGGGCCGGACCGGTCACCTCTGGCTGTCGGCCAAGGGCCACGGCCTGTACCGCTCCACCGACGGCGGACGGACCTTCGCGAAGGTGGGCAGCTGCCACGCCTCGTACACCCTCGGTTTCGGCAGAGCGGCCGACGGCGCCGCCTACCCGGCCCTCTACCAGGTCGGCGCCGTCGGCGCGCTCACCGCCGTCCTGCGCTCCGACGACGAGGCGAAGACCTGGATCCGCATCAACGACGACGCCCACCAGTGGGGATGGACCGGGGAGACGATCACCGGCGACCCCCGCGTCCACGGCCGTGTCTATCTGGGCACCAACGGCCGCGGAATCCAGTACGGAGACCCCGCCTGATGCCCTCCCTCGACGACAGCACCCGCGGCCGCATCCTCTTCGGCGGCGACTACAACCCCGAGCAGTGGCCCGAGGAGGTGTGGCACGAGGACGTGCGCCTGATGCGCGAGGCAGGCGTCAACTCCGTCACGCTCGGCGTCTTCTCCTGGGCGAAGCTCGAACCGCGGCCTGGGGCACGCGAGTTCGCATGGCTCGACCGGCTGATGGATCTGATGCACGACAACGACATCGGCGTCGTCCTCGCCACCCCGACCGCGTCACCGCCCCCGTGGATGGGCCGCCTGCACCCCGAGACACTGCCCCGCGACGAGAACGGGCAGACGGTCTGGTGGGGCTCCCGCCAGCAGTTCTCCCACTCCAGTCCGGTCTACCGGCGCTACGCCGCCGCCCTCACCGAGGACCTCGCCGCCCGGTACTCCCGCCACCCCGCCCTCACGATGTGGCACATCAACAACGAGTACTGCACCTACGACTGGGGCGACGAGGCGGCCCGCGCCTTCCGCGACTGGCTGCGCAGGAGGTACGCCACGCTCGACGCGCTCAACGAAGCCTGGGGCACCGCCTTCTGGAGCCAGCAGTACGACTCCTGGAACGAGATCATCCCGCCCCGCCGGGCCCAGTACATGAAGAACCCCACCCAGGTTCTCGACTTCCGGCGCTTCACCTCCGACGCCCTGCTCGAGTGCTGCATCGCGGAACGGGACATCGTCGTCCGGCACACCCCGCACATCCCGGTGACCACCAATTTCATGCCGCTGTGGTCCGGCCAGGACGCCTGGACGTGGGCGGAGCACGAGGACGTCGTCTCGGTCGACATCTATCCGGACCCCAAGGACCCGCTCGCCGGCCAGTACAACGCCATGATCGGCGACATGACCCGCAGCCAGGCGCGCGGGCCGTGGGTGCTCATGGAGCAGGCGGCCGGCCCGGTCAACTGGCGCGGCGTCAACCACCCCAAGCCGCGGGGCCTGAACCGCCTGCTGTCCCTCCAGTCCGTCGCGCACGGCGCCGACGGCATCTGCTACTTCCAGTGGCGGCAGTCCCGGCAGGGCGCGGAGAAGTTCCACTCCGGGATGGTGTCGCACGCGGGCGAACACGGCCGCACGTACCAGGAGGTCAGGCAGCTCGGCGCCGAACTCGCCCTGCTGGGACCACGCGCCACGGGCACGCACACCTCCGCCGAGGTGGGCATCCTGCACGACTGGGACTCCTGGTGGGCCGGCGAGCAGGACGGCCGCGTCTCCTCCCGGGTCCGCTACGAGGACGTGGTGCGGGCCTGGCACCGTGCCGTGTGGGAGTCGGGCACGGCGGTGGATTTCGCCCGCCCCGAGGGCGAGTTGGGCCGGTTCAAGCTGGTCCTCGCCCCCCACCTGTATCTGCTCACCGACGCGGCGGTCGACAACCTCCTCGCGTACGTCCGCGGCGGCGGCACACTCGTCTGCGGCTTCCACACCGGGGTGGCCGACGAGGACGACCGGGTACGGGCGGGCGGGATGGACGCGCGGCTGCGGGATCTGTTCGGCATCCGTACGGTCCACGAGTGGTGGCCGCTGGACGAGGGCGACACCGTGGAGTGCGGCGCGTTCCGCGGCATGCTCTGGTCCGAGGAGATCGACGCCGCTCCGGGGGCCGACGTGGTCGCCGCCTACCGGGGCGGTGAACTCGACGGGAGGCCGGCCGTGCTGCGCAAGGACCGCGCCTGGTACGTCTCGACACTGCCGGAACCCGAGGCACTGCGGGACCTGCTGTCCGAGGTGGCGGCCGACGCGGGGGTCCGGCCGGTGCTCGACGGCGTGCCCGCGGGTGTCGAAGCGGTCCGCCGCGGCGACCTGCTCTTCGTCCTCAACCACGGTCGCGACCCGGTCGAGGTGAAGGTGCCCGGCACCCACCGCGACCTGCTCACCGGCGCCCGCATCGCCGGCGCCCTGGAGCTGGGCCGCTACGGCGTGGCGGTGCTCGACGCCGTGACCTGAACGCTCCCGCCCCCGTGCCCCGCCGGGGCACGGGTCCCCCACAGAAGGGATCCACCATGGCACGTCGCACTCTGCCCGGCTTCCTCCTCGCCCCCGCTCTGGCCTTCGGCGCCGTTCTCGGCCTCGCCCCGGCCCCCGCCCAGGCAGCCGTCTGGAGCTCCTGCGACCGGTGGGGCAACACCGGCCTCAACGGGTACACGCTCTACAACAACATCTGGGGCTCCGGGGCAGGCGCCCAGTGCATCTGGGCCAACTCCGGTACCAACTGGGGCGTGTGGGCCGACCACCCGGCCACCAGCGGCATCAAGTCGTACCCCAACGCCAAGAAGGTGATCGGGAAGCCGATCGGCTCCCTCTCCTCGCTCTCCAGCAGCTACAACGTCTCGGTCCCGTCGTCCGGCGACTACAACACGTCGTACGACATCTGGGACACCGACTACGACTACGAGATCATGCTGTGGGTCAACCACCACGGGAACGTGGGCGCGCTCGGCAGCTACCAGGGCAACGCCACCCTCGGGGGCCACACGTGGGCCGTGTACAAGGGCAACAACGGCTCCAACGAGGTCTTCTCGTTCCTGCGCACGTCGGACTCGTCGTCGGGCACGGTGAACATCCTGCCGATCCTGAAGTGGATCAAGGACACCAAGGGCTGGATGGGCAACGAGACGATCGGTGACGTCCAGTTCGGCTACGAGATCAGCGGAGCCCCCGGCGGGCTGGACTTCGTCACCAACCGTCTGACCGTGTCGGGCAGCTGACGCGAGGCGCAGGGCAACCGATGCGGGGGGCCGTGGCGACCAGGACGTACCACTGTCCCCAACCGATGAGGTTCCGATGCCCGCAGCCCCCCGCATCCTCCGCCGTCTCCCCCACCGTCACTGCCACCGCCTGCGCGGCCGCCGGGGCCGGCTCACGGCGGGCGTGCTTGCCGCCGCCCTGACCGGATCCGGCGGCGCACTGACCGTGCATGATCTCGCGGGTGCCACCGAGACGATCAGTGCGCCCGTCAACCATGCGGCCGGGGCCCTGGCGGCGGCACGGGTGGCGGAGAAACTGGACCGCGGCCTGGTCGCGGTCCCTGCGACCGGCGGTGTGCTGGTCACTTGGCGGATGCTCGGTGACGATCCCGAGGACGTGTCCTTCAGGCTGTACCGCTCGGGCACCCTCGTCGAGGAGACGCGGAAGACCAACTTCCTGGACGCCGGCGGCTCCGCCGGCGCCACCTACGAGATACGTGCCGTGGTCGGCGGGGCCGAGCAGCGGGGCGAGAACGCGGGCGTGTGGGGTTCGGGCCGTCTTGACATCCCGCTCAGCAAGCCCGCGGGCGGCAGGACCCGTGACGGCGTCGCCTACACCTATGCCGCCAACGACGCCTCCGCCGCCGACCTGGACGGCGACGGGCAGTACGAACTGGTGCTCAAATGGGTGCCGTCCAACGCCACCGACGTCGCCAATTCCGGCACCTGCACCGGGCCGACGGTCTACGACGCGTACGAGCTGAGCGGGAAGCGGCTGTGGCGCGTCGACCTGGGCACCAACGTGCGCAGCGGCTCGCACTACGACTCGTTCCAGGTGTACGACTACGACGGCGACGGCAAGGCCGAGCTGGCCGTCCGCACCTCCGACGGCTCCAAGGACTCCGCGGGCACCGTCATCGGCGACCCGAACGCCTCGCACCTCGCGGACAACTGCGCGGTCCTGTCCGGGCCCGAGTTCCTGTCCGTCTTCGACGGGCAGACCGGCAGGGTGATGGACTCCGTCCCGTTCGAGCCCGCGCGCGGCAAGGTCTCGGACTGGGGCGACACCTGGGGCAACCGCGAGGGACGGCTGCTGTCGGCGACCGCGTACCTCAGCGGCTCCCGGCCCAGCATGGTGTTCACCCGCGGCATCTACGAGCGGGTGGCCCTGGCGGCATACGACTGGAACGGCCGTGACCTGACCCGGCGCTGGACGTTCGACTCCCGTTCCTCGACCAACGCGGGCAAGGGCTACGACCGGCAGGGCAATCACAACCTCGCGGTCGCCGACGTCGACGGCGACGGCAGGGACGAGGTCGTGTACGGCGCCATGGCCGTGGACGACAACGGCACCGGCCTGTGGACCACCCGGCTGGGGCACGGGGACGCGCTGCACGTCGGCGATCTGAACCCGGCGCGCCCGGGGCTCGAGTCCTTCAATGTGCACGAGCACACGGACGCGGCATACGGCTATGAGATGCACGACGCGAGGACCGGAGAGATCCTGTGGGGCAGCAGGACCGGCACCGACGTCGGGCGCGGTATCTGCGCCGACCTGACGCGCAGTCATGCGGGTGCCGAGTGCTGGTCCAGCGGCGGGGGCCTCTACACGGCCGGCGGTACGAAGATCAGTGACAGCGTGCCGTCCTTCGGCGGCGGTGCCTCGTACAACTCGGCGATCTGGTGGGACGGCGACGCCCACCGCGAGCTTCTGGACCACCGCTGGTCGGGCACGGCGGGGTCCGGATACGGCCAGGTCCTCAAGTACGACGGCGACAGCGAGCTCACCCGCATCTGGTCGGACACCGAGGCCCGCTCCAACAACTGGACCAAGGGCAACCCGGCACTCTCCGCCGATCTCCTGGGCGACTGGCGCGAGGAGATGCTCTGGCGCAACGCGGACTCGACAGCGCTGCGGCTGTACACGACCCCGCATCCGACCGAGTACCGGCTGCCGACCCTGATGCACGACCCGGTCTACCGGCTCGGCATCGCGTGGCAGAACACCGGCTACAACCAGCCGCCGCAGGTCGGTTACTACCTCGGCACCAAGTAGCCACGGCGGGCGGGTCAGACGGGGGCGGGGCCCGTGCTGGCCCGCACGGTCAGCTCCGGGGCGAGCAGTTCGACGCAGTCCCTGCCACGCCCCTCCAGCGCGGTCACGGTGAGTTCGACGGCCTGCCGCCCCATCTCCTGCGCGGGTATGGACACCGAGGTGAGCCGTACGGAGGCCTGGAGCGCCACCTGGTCGGGGCAGATCGCCACCACCGAGACGTCCTCGGGGACCGCGCGGCCCTGCTGGCGCAGCAGGCCGAGCAGCGGCTCGACGGCCGACTCGTTCTGCACCACGAACCCGGTGGTGGCGGGGCGCTCGTCGAAGATCCGGGCGAGTGTGGACGCCATCGCCCCGTAACCGCCTTCGCACGGCCGGTGCAGCAGCCGCACTCCCAGCTCGCGCGCCTTGGCGCGCAGACCGTCCAGGGTGCGCTCGGCGAAGCCGGTGTGCCGCTCGTAGACCGCCGGCGCCTCGCCGATGACAGCGATGTCACGGTGGCCGAGGCCGGCCAGATGCGCGACGCACAGCGCACCCGTCGCCGTGAAGTCGAGGTCCACGCAGGTCAGTCCGGTGGTGTCCGAGGGAAGGCCGATCAGAACGGCGGGCTGGCCGCTCCCGCGGAGCAGCGGCAGCCGCTCGTCGTCGAGCTCGACGTCCATGAGGATCATGGCGTCGGCGAGACCGCTGCCCGTGACGCGCCGGACGGCCGCCGGGCCCTCCTCACCGGTGAGCAGCAGCACGTCGTACCCGTGCGTCCGCGCCGTGGTGGTGACGGCGACGGCGATCTCCGTCATCACCGGGACGTACATGTCCGTGCGCAGGGGCATCATCAGGGCGATGATGTTGGACCTGCTGCTCGCCAGGGCGCGCGCGCCCGCGTTGGGGTGGTATCCGAGCTCCGCGATGCTGCGCTCGACCCGCTCACGGGTACCGGAGGAGATCGACCGCTTGCCACTGAGGACGTAACTCACCGTGCTGGCCGATACTCCGGCATGCTTGGCTACCTCGGCGAGGGTGACCATTCAGCTCTCCCGGACTTGGCGGCGAAACGCTTCGACGAGCACTGCGGGTACGTACACCTGCAGAAGACGGTCCGACCCTAAAGGGCCGCGGGCGGTATGTCCAGAGGTCTGTCGAAGCGCTTCGACAGACCTCTGGACGGTCCTCTGCCTCACGATGTCACACGCCGCCGGACGTCCGTCGAGGCGTCCGTCGAGGCGTCCGTCGCCGTGGACCGCGGGCCGTGGTGCGGGTTTGCGCCTGCTTCAGCGGCTTGCGGACGGCATGTCGTCCGGAGGCGGCAGCTCGCCGGAGCGCGCGACCCGCGCGTACCAGCGCGCACTGGACTTCGGGGTGCGCACCTGCGTCTCGTAGTCGACGTGGACCATGCCGAACCGCTTCTCGTAGCCGTAGGCCCACTCGAAGTTGTCCATCAGGGACCACAGGAAGTAGCCCCGCACATCGGCGCCGTCCCGCACCGCGCGGTGCACCGCCTCCAGATGGGCGTGCACATAGGCGATGCGGTCCGGGTCGTGCACGGTGCCGTCGGGCGCGGTCCCGTCCTCGTACGCCGCGCCGTTCTCGGTGATCAGCAGCGGCAGGCCCGGGTAGTCCCCGGACAGGCGCATCAGCAGGTCGTACAGGCCGGACGGGTCGACCGCCCAGCCCATCGCCGTCCGCCCACCCGGCGGCTGGTGGAAGGCGACGTCCTCCGCACCCGGCCAGGGCGAGTACGCACTGGCGCCGTGGCCGTCGTTGCGTGGGACGTCGTCGCCGTCGCGCACCGCCGACACGAGGGTGGGCGTGTAGTAGTTGACGCCCAGCGAGTCCAGCGGCCGGCAGATCGCCTCGAGGTCGCCGGGCCGGACGAACGACCAGTCGGTGAGCCGGGCGGTGTCCTCCAGCAGGTCCTGCGGATAGGCGCCGTCCAGCATGGGGCCGAGCCAGATCCGGTTGCCCACCGCGTCGATCCTGCGCACGGCCTCCAGGTCGTCGGCGGCGCCCGTGAGCGGCCGTGCCTGGTGCAGGTTGAGCGAGACCGACACCTGGGCGTCCGCGGGCAGTGCGGCCCGCAGTGCCTGGACGGCCAGGCCGTGTCCGAGGTTGAGGTGGTGGGCGGCTCGCAGGGCGGCGACGGGCTCCGTGCGCCCGGGGGCGTGGACACCGGAGCCGTAGCCGAGGAAGGCGCTGCACCACGGCTCGTTGAGAGTGGTCCAGCGCGGGACGCGGTCGCCGAGCGCGTCGGCCACGATCTCGGCGTACTCGGCGAACCGCTCGGCGGTCGCGCGGTGCGGCCAGCCGCCAGCGGTCTCCAGCTCCTGCGGCAGGTCCCAGTGGTAGAGCGTGAGGACGGGGGTGATGCCCGCGGCGAGCAGCTCGTCGGTCAGTGCCCGGTAGAAGTCGAGGCCCTTCTGGACGGCCGGGCCGCGGCCGGTCGGCTGCACGCGCGACCACGACACCGAGAAGCGGTACGCCGTGAGTCCGAGGTCAGCCATCATCCGGACGTCGTCGCGGAACCGGTGGTAGTGGTCGACCGCAACATCGCCGGTCTGGCCCTGGAACACCTTCCCGGGTGTGCGGCAGAAGGTGTCCCAGATCGACGGGGTGCGGCCGTCCTCGGCCGCCGCCCCCTCGATCTGATACGCGGCGGTGGCGGCGCCCCAGAGGAAGCCGGGCGGGAAGTGGCGGGCCGCGGTGAGCGGCCGGGCGTCGGACGCAGTCATACGGGAGCGCTCCCAAGTCGAAGAAGTAGGAGAAGACGGAGAAAGGCGAGTGGAGTTCGTGGGCTTCCCAGGGGAAGGGCGGACAACGGGCCGCCGGCGGTCAGCTCTTGACCGCACCCGAGGTGATGCCGCCCACGATGTGCTTGCCCAGCAGGGCGAAGACCAGCAGCAGCGGAACGGTGGATATCAGGGCACCGGTCAGCACGATCGCCTGGTCGACGGTGTGGTTGCCCGAGCCGAGGCCGGCGAGCGCCACCTGGAGCGTCGGGTTGCCGTCCGGCGTGAGCGCGATGAACGGCCAGAAGAAGTCGTTCCACGCCTGGACGAAGACGAGCATGCCCAGCACGGCCATGGCGGGCCTGGCGACCGGGAAGACGACATGCCAGATGACGCGCAGACTGTGGGCGCCGTCCATCCGCGCCGCCTCGACCAGTTCCACCGGCAGCGCCTCCAGCAGGTACTGGCGCATGAAGAACACCCCGAAGGCGGCGACCAGCGAGGGCAGTACGACCGACTGCAACTGGTCCACCCATCCCAGATCGGTGATGATCCGGTACAGCGGGATCACACTGAGCTGCGGCGGAACGGTCATGGTCGCGACCACCGTCGCCAGCAGTGCGTTGCGGCCCCTGAACGGCAGTTTGGCGAAGGCGAAGCCGGCCAGCGTGGAGAAGACCACGGTGGACAGCGCCACCAGACCGGCCACCACCGTGGTGTTGACCAGCGCCTCGCCCATGTCCACCTGGTTCCAGGCGAACGTGAGGTTGTCGAAGAGGCGCGGACCCGGCAGCAGCGGCGCCGGGGCCTCGACCACGCGCTCACCGGTGTGCGAGGCGGCGACGAGGTTCCAGTACAGCGGGAAGAGGGAGACGAGGGCGGCGAGTCCGAGCAGGACGTAGGTGAACGGCCCCGCGTGCTGCTGGCGCCCCGCCTTCTGCCTGATGCTCATGCGGTCCTCCGCTCGCCGTTGCGGTCGCGGTTGAGGCGGGCCAGAAGCAGGCGGACCGCGCCGATCAGCAGCAGGAGCAGCAGCATCACCCACGCGATGGCGGACGCCTGGCCGAGCGCCCCGGTCATCCAGCCCTTCTCGTACATCAGCAGACTCAGAGTCTGGAACTGGTTGCCGCTGCCACCGCTGACCCCGAGGCTGCCGCCGAACAGCATCGGCTCGCCGAACAGCTGCGTGGCGCCGATGGTGGACACGACGACGGTGAACAGGATCGTCGGCCGGATGGACGGAATCGTCACGCTGACGAACTGCCGCCAGCGCGACGCCCCGTCGAGCGAGGCCGCCTCGTACAGGTCCTGCGGCACGGCCTGCATCGCGGCGAGGTAGATCAGCGCGTTGTAGCCGGTCCACCGCCAGATGACGATCACGGAGATCGCGATCTGTGCGGGCCACTTGGACGACTCCCAGTCGACCGGGTCGAATCCGACCCAGCCGAGGACGGTGTTGATCAGCCCGTAGTCACTGTTGAACAGCTGGGCGAAGACGAGCGTCGCGGCGGCGATCGACGTGGCGTACGGAGCCAGCACCGCGACCCGGAAGAACCCTCGGCCGCGCAGCTTGTAGTTGAGCAGGTGGGCCAGGCCCAGCGCCATCAGCAGCTGCGGGACGGTGGAGATGACGCCGATGGTGAACGTGTTGGCCAGCGCGTTCCAGAAGAAGTCGCTGTCCAGCAGTCCCGTGTAGTTCTCGAAGCCGCGCCATTGTGCCTCCCCGCCCAGCTCCACCCGGTGGAGGGACAGCCAGCCCGTGTAGATCAGCGGGAAGAGCCCGAACGCGGCGAAGCACAGGAAGAAGGGGGCGATGAACGCGTACGGAGCCGCCTTGAGGTCCCATCGGTAGAGCCGGCTGGGCCGGCTGCCGCGGACCTGCACGGCGGGGGGCGGCGGCGGTGTGGGCGGCGGGGTGCCGTCGGCCGCCGCACGGACGGAGGTGGCCACGAGGGCGTCCTTCCAGGTCGGTCGGGTCGGTGGTGGCGGATGGCCGCCCGGCGGGGGAGCGCCGGGCGGCCGTGCGCCTGGCCGGCTACGGGTCGATCTTGTCGTCGACGAGCTTCTTCACGTTCTCCCACGCCGTGTCCGGTGCGGTGCCGCGCTGCTCGATGTCGAGGATGCCGTTGTCGGTGAGGAAGGTCTTGACCTGGCCGTCGTAGCGGCTGACCGGTGCGGGCGAGATGCCGGCGGCGGCCTGCGAGTAGATCCTGCCGACGGGGGTGTCGCCGAAGTACGGAAGCGTGGCGTTCTGGACGGCGGCCGACGTCAGGGTGTCCTTGGTGGAGGGAATGTTGCCGTTCACCCCGAAGACCTTGGCGTGCTGCTCGGGGGCGGTCAGCCAGGCGGCGAGCTTGGCGGCCTCCTCGGCGTGCTTGCCGGCCTTCGGGACCGCGAGGAAGGAGCCGCCCCAGTTGCCCGCCTCGGGCGGGGCGGCGATGTCCCACTTGCCCTGGTTGGCCGGCCCGGCCTGGTCCTTGATGATGCCGGTCATCCAGCTCGGGCAGGCGACCGTGGCGAACTTCGCGTTCTTGAAGCCGGCGTTCCAGGTGCCCTTCTCGTCGAACTGGCGGTACTTGGCGGTGATCCCGCTCTGCGCGGCCTCGACCGCGAGGTCCCATGCCTTCTTCACACCGGGGCTGTTCTCGTAGTCGAGTTCGCCCTCGTCGTTGGCGTACTGCTGCGGCTGGCTGGACAGGACGGCGTTGAACAGGCCGCTCGCCGAGTCGTGGAAGGCGGTCCCGGCCGGGGCGCTCTTCTGGTACTCCTTGCCGGTGGCGACGAACTTGGACCAGTCGCCCTCCCACAGCTTGGCGACCTCCGCGCGGTCGGTGGGCAGCTCGGCCTTGGCGAAGAGGTCCTTGTTGTAGCAGACGGCCATGGGGCCGATGTCGGTGCCGAGGCCGATGACGGCGCCGTCGGGTGTCGTCGCCTGCTTGATCTTCCAGTCGAGGAAGGCGGCCGTGTCGGCGCCGCCGGTCTTGGACAGGTCGACCCACTTGTTGCCCATGGTGGGGCCGGTGGCCTCGGCGATGTAGCCGACCTCGATGGCCTGGATGTCGGCGAGGCCGCTGTTGCGGGAGAGGCGCAGCTTCAGCGTGTCCCAGTACTTCTGACCGTCGGCCACGTTCGACTCGACGATCTTGATGTGGGGGTTGAGCTTCTCGTACTCGGCGTAGAGCTTGGCGCCCTTCTCGTTGTCGTAGCCGAAGGAACCGAAGGTTCCGATGCGCAGGGTGATCTGCTCGCCGCCGGCCGTCCCGCCGGAACCGCTGCCGTCACTGCTGCAGCCGGTGACCAGGACCGCGCCGGCCGCGAGTGCCGCGACGACCGCGACCGCGGGGCTGCGGCGTCCGCCTGTACTGCTGCGCATTCTTCTGCGCGTTCTGCTGGAAGTGCGCATTCCACTCTCCTCGTCCAGGGGGTGCTGTTGTGCGCCATTGAGGTCCGGGTCGGCTTCAGCGGCTCGGCTGCCGGATCGGACGGCGGTGCATCCGTGGGAGCGCTCCCACTGCCTTCTTGCCCGGAAGGTTGCTGCCTCACGGGTGCAAGTGTCAAGAGATGAATACGAATTGGCAGATCGCGGGAGCCGGCGACGGGAACCGCCGTCAGCTCCTGAACGAGCGAGGTGGCGGACGGCGCACCTTTCCCTTACTGTGGGAGCGCTCCCATGAGGTCGGGCCACCCGGCCCGCTGGCGGCGGCGGAGGGGCACCCTCTAGGTTGACCACCTCATCCGATGTACGACGTTCGACGGGAGGGCCGATGGCGGTGAGCGGACGGCAGACCGGCAGGCCCACGCTGGAGGAGGTCGCGGCGAGGGCGGGGGTCGGCCGCGGCACCGTGTCCCGGGTGATCAACGGCTCTCCGCGGGTCAGCGACCGCGCGAAGGCAGCGGTCGGCCAGGCCATCGCCGAACTGGGGTACGTCCCCAACCGTGCCGCCCGCGCCCTGGCCGGCGCCCGCACGGACGCCGTCGCCCTGGTGATCCCGGAGACCGAGGCACGGCTGTTCGCCGAGCCGTACTTCCTCGACATCATCCGCGGTGTCAGTGCTGAACTGGCCGACGCCGACATGCAGTTGCTGCTGACCCTGATCCGGTCGAGCAAGGAACGGCAGCGGTTCGAGCAGTACCTCGCCGCCCAGCGCGTGGACGGCGTGCTGCTGGTCTCCGTGCACGGTGACGACCCGCTGCCCGACGTCGTCGAGGAATTGCGGCTGCCGGCCGTCCTCAACGGCCGGCGCTCCGAGGACGAGCCCGTGGCCTACGTCGACTCCGACAACGTGGGGGCGGGCCGGTCGGCCGTGGACCACCTGACCGGGCGGGGCCGCCGCAGGATCGCCACCATCACGGGTCCGCTCGACATGTACGCGGCGCGCTGCCGCCTCGACGGCTACCGCCAGGGCATCGAGGCCGCGGGCCTCCCGGCGGACGAACGGCTCGTCGCGACCGCGGACTTCACCGAGGAGGGCGGCCGTCGCGCCATGCGCGATCTGCTGGCCCGTTGTCCGGACCTGGACGCCGTCTTCGCGGCCTCGGACGTGATGGCGGCGGGCGCGCGGGGCGTCCTGCGCGAGGCGGGCCGCCGCGTCCCCGACGACGTGGCGCTCATCGGCGTGGACGACTCGGCGACGGCCCGTCACATGGATCCCGCCCTCACGAGCGTGCGGCAGCCGATCGAGGAGATGGGCCGCAGGATGGCCCGCCTCCTGCTCCAGGAGATCGCCGGCGCGACGGCCCACCCGCGCCGGCTGGTGCTCCCGACGGAACTGGTGGTCCGCGACTCGACCTGACCCGCGACCCGCGACCGGCCGACGGCGCCCCTCCCCCGCCGCGGTGGCCCGCTCGCACAAACGCGCCCCCGCCCCCGGCAGGCTGCCGGGGGCGGGGGTGTCAGCTTCGGGTCACAGCGCCGGATGCGCGTTCTTCATCAGTTCCTGGAACTGGGCGGAGAACCAGTGGCCCGAGAGCGGGGCGTTCGGGAGGGCGCCCGACATGTTGTTGTTGTTGCGCGGGTTGCCCGTGTACGTGGGGTCGCACATGCGGTCGAAGCCCTTGCCCTCGTTGTTCGGGATCTCGCGGCTCGACCCGTCGGACTCGCCCGGGGGCTTCATCCAGACGTAGGCGTCGATGCCGGCCGCCGGGGCCGCCTTCGGGCGTTCGCCGAGGCCGGCGCCCGACTGGTTGCACCAGTTGCCCAGGTGGATGCGCCGGTCGTAGCGGCCGCCGTCGACGTACGTGTCGACGTTCGTCCGCGCTCCGGGCGCGGTCGGGCGGGCTGTGCCGCCCCAGCCGTTGCGGGAGGTGTCGATCAGCATGCCGAGGTTGGCGTCGAAGCCGAGTGAGACGAGCTTGGCGCGCATGGCCTGGGCGTACGACAGTTCGTCGGTGTAGCGGTTCCAGTCGACCCACTTGGACTGGCGCACCGACACCCCGTTCACCGCGTCGTCGATGGTGAAGTGGTCCTCCTTCAGCGCGCTGTAGTTGGCGGTGTTGACGATGAAGCCGTGGACCTTGCCGAGTGTGGAGCCCTCGGCGGTGGCGGCCTGCTTGAAGAGTTCCGCGGAGGCCCCGAAGTTGTCGTCCCAGCCGAGCCAGCCGTGGTGGCCCGCGTCGACATAGTTGTAGACGTTGGAGATCGCGCCCAGCTTGTTCAGCGCGTATCCGACGCCCTTGACGTAGTTGCCGTTCGCCTTCATGACATCGCAGTTGGGCGTGGCGGTCGGACGTGGTGTGGTGTTGGTGACCAGGTTGGGCAGGGAGTCGATCTCCACCGTGGTGACGATGCGCAGGCCCGCGTACTTGGCGTCGGCGAGGATCGCCGCGATCGGGTCGATGTACTGGGTCCTGTACCTGTCGATCTCGGTGGGGCCCAGTTCGCCGTTGGAGGCGAGTGCGGCGCAGTCGCGGCCCGGCAGGTTGTAGATCACCAGCTGGACGACGAGTTCGCCGGTGCCCTTCTGGCGCAGCGCCTCGTCGAGGTGGGCGCGCAGACCCATGCCGCCGTTCACGCCCGCGATGGCGGCGGTGCGGTCCAGCCAGACGCCGGTCGGCTGGTTGGAGATGCGGGTGCCGCCCGGTTCGGCGGCGGCCTTGGCGGACCATTCGGGGTTCACGTACACCTTGGCGCCCGCGTAGGGGTTGTCGACCCGGCTGCCGGCGGGCGGATCGGTCGGGTCCGGCGGGTCCGTGGGGCCGCCCGGGCCGGCGTTGCAGGTGACGCCGTTCAGCTTGAACGTCGTCGGCACGGCGTTGGTGCCGCTGTACGAGGCGTTGAAACCGAAGGAGGTGGAGCCGCCGGTGGCCAGCGTGCCGTTGTACGAGACGTTCTTCGCGGTGACGGCGGCGCCGGACTGGGTGACGGTGGCGTTCCAGCCCTGGGTGACGCGCTGGTTGCCGGCGTAGGTCCACTCCAGGGTCCAGGAGCTGACCGGGTCACCGGTGTTGGTGAGGGTGACGTTGGCTCCGAAGCCGGTGTTCCACTGGTTGGTGACCTTGTAGTCGACGGTGCAGCCGGGGGCGGCGGCGCCTGCCGTGCCGGTCAGTGCGGTGGCGGTGGCGCCGGTCGCCGCGATCAGGGCGGTGGCCGCCAGGAGCGCGGTGCGGCGGCGGGAGGGGGGTGTGGTGGTGCGGCTCATGTTCCCGGTGTGCCTCTCAGTCGAGGGCGCGCAGATGGTCGCGCAGCCCGATGCCGAATGCGGTGGGAGTGCCGTCGTAGTTGCTGATCAGGGCCGGTCCCGAGGAGCAGTCCCAGGTGTTCCAGGTCCAGCCCAGGTAGGACAGGCCGCGGTCGTCGAACCACTTCATGACGCGGTCGACGAAGCCGTGACTGCAGGTGTTCTCGCCGATCTCACCGGCCACGAGCGGTACGCGGGCGGCGACCGGCGCGAGGGTGGAGTCCCAGCACGCCTCGTGGGAGCAGGTGTTGAAGTTGTAGACGTGCCAGGCGGCGGCCAGATTGCCGGCCGGGTCGGTCGGCGCGTACGTCAGCCACTGGCTCAGGTCGTTGGAGTACGCGATCCCTGGGATCAGGACGAGGTTGCGGGCTCCTGTCGCCCGTACCGCGTCCAGGAGGTCCTGCATGCCGGCGACCTCGTAGCCGATGCCGGGGCAGGTGCCGCCGTCGCGCCAGCAGGTCCATGCCTGCGCGGCGGTGGAGGTGGCGCGGTCCGGGTACGGCTCGTTGAACAGGTCGAGGACCACGCGCCGGTCGTCCTTGAAGGTGTTGGCCACCGAGGTCCAGAAGTCCGGGGTGTACCGGGCGTTGGGCATCGGCTTCTGGCAGCTCGCGTGGATGTCGGAGCAGCCGGCGGAGTTGCCGGTGTACTGGCCCCAGCTCCAGTGCAGTTCGACGACCGGGGTCATGCCGTGGGCCTCGACCCGGCGTACGAGATCCTTCACGGCGTTGATGTAGTTCGCCCCCCGGTACTCGGGTTTGATGTTCTCGAGGCCCAGCCAGCACTCCTCGTTCAGCGGGATGCGTACGGTGTCGGCGTTCCAGTCCGCGATGGCCTTGACGGACGCGTCGTCGACCGGGCCGTCGAAGATGCCGTGGCCCTGGACGCACATGAACTCGCCGCCGGAGCGGTTGACGCCCAGCATCCGGCGGGTGGCGCCGTTCTCGTCGACCAGCTTGTTGCCGGAGACGGTGAGCACGGGCGGCCCGTCGACCGGGACCGGCGGGTCGGGCGGGTCCGGCGGATCGGTCGGACCGCCCGGGTCCGCGTTGCACACCGTGCCGTTGAGGGTGAAGGCGGCCGGAGCCGGGTTGGTGCCCGACCACGAGGCGATGAACCCGGCCGTGACGCTCACGCCCGTGGCGAGCGCGCCGTTCCAGCTCTCGTTGGCGGCGGTGACCGACGCCGCGGTCTGGGACCACTTCGCGCCCCAGCCCTGGGTGAGCTTCTGGCCGCCCGTGAAGTCGAAGCCCAGGCGCCAGCCTTGGAGTGCCGGGCCGTTGTTGGTGACGGTGACCGAGCCCTGGAAGCCGCCGGTCCACTGGTTGACGGTGCTGTACTCGACCGTGCACACGGGGGCGACGGCAGCGGCCGTCGCCGCGGATGCCGGGACGAGTGCGCCGCTCACCGTTGCCAGGGCCGCTGCGGCGGCGAGCAGCGCGCTTAAGCGCGGGGGGTGTCGCATGAGCGACTCCTTGCAGCTCGGGCGCGTGCCTGACGACGCGCCGACTGGAATGGAACCGCTCCCACTGGTGCAGCAGACCGTAGCGGCAAGCCCTGTCAAGGAACAGAGGGGCCGTCAAATTTCTCTGTCGATTTTCTTCGACTCTTCAAGCACCTTGACCGCCCGGACACCTCTCCGCATAGTGGGAGCGCTCCCACTGGTTCAAGGCTTGTGCTCACAGCTTGTGCTCACCCCCACCCTTCCGAGCCGCCGAGGAGAAACAAGCGATGCCACCAGGACCAAGACGGTTATGGACCGCGCTGGCCGCCGTCGTATCCCTCCCCCTCGCGATGACCGCCGCCGCCGGCGCCGCCCCCGCCCAGGCCGCTGCCGCCGCTGTGCAGTGCAGCGTCGACTACAAGACCACCAACGACTGGGGCTCCGGCTTCACCGCCGAGCTCACCCTCACCAACCGGGGCGCCGACCCCCTCGACGGATGGACGGTCACCTACGAGCAGTCGGGCGACCAGAAGGTCACCAACGGCTGGAACGGCACCTGGACCCAGACCGGCCGGACGGTCACCGTCCGCAACGCCGCATGGAACAAGACCGTCGCCGCGGGCGCCGCCGTCACGGCCGGTGCCCAGTTCACCTACACCGGCACCAACCCGGCGCCCGCCGCAGCCTCGTTCGCCGTCAACGGCACCCCCTGCACCGGCGCCCACCAGCCACCCGTCGCCGTGCTGACCAGCCCGGCCGCGGGCGCGGTCTTCACCAGCGGAGACCCGGTCCCGATGGCCGCCACCGCCGCGGCCGCCGACGGCGCCACCATCAGCAAGGTCGAGTTCTACAGCGACACGACCCTGCTCGGTACGGACACCACATCGCCCTACGCGTTCAGCGCGCAGAATCTCGCCGCCGGCGCCCACTCCCTCTACGCCAAGGCCTACGACAGCCAGGGCGCCGCCGCCGAGTCGGCGCCCGTGGGCATCACGGTCGCCGCAGGCCCGGCGCTGGTCGCCACGCCCGCCCAGCTCGGCGTGCGCCAGGGCACGACCGGCACGTTCGACCTGAAGCTCTCCACCCAGCCGTCCGCCGACGTCACGGTGAACCTGACCCGCACCTCGGGCAACACGAACCTCACCGCGACCCCGGCCTCCCTCACCTTCACCCCCTCGAACTGGAACACCGCCCGGAAGGTGACCGTCACCGCGGCCGCCACCGGCACCGGTTCGGCCGTCTTCACCGCGACCGCACCCGGCCACACCAAGGCCGAGGTCACCGTGACGCAGCTGGCGGCCGACTCCACGTACGATGCCCGCTTCCTCGACCTGCACGGGAAGATCACGAACCCGGCCAACGGCTACTTCTCGCCCGAGGGAATCCCGTACCACTCGGTCGAGACCCTCGTCGTCGAGGCGCCGGACCACGGGCACGAGACGACCTCGGAGGCGTACAGCTACCTGATCTGGCTCCAGGCCATGTACGGGAAGATCACCGGCGATTGGAGCAAGTTCAACGGTGCGTGGGACACCATGGAGAAGTTCATGATCCCCACCCACGCCGACCAGCCCACGAACGCGTCCTACAACGCGTCCAAGCCGGCCACCTACGCCCCCGAGCACGACCTGCCGTCCCAGTACCCCGCGCGCCTCGACTCCGGCGTCGCGGCCGGCGCCGATCCGATCGCCGGCGAGCTGAAGAGCGCGTACGGCACGGAAGACATCTACGGCATGCACTGGCTCCAGGACGTCGACAACGTCTACGGGTACGGCAACGAGCCGGGGAAGTGCTCCGCCGGACCCACGGCGCAGGGCCCCTCGTACATCAACACCTTCCAGCGGGGTCCCCAGGAGTCCGTCTGGGAGACCGTCCCCCACCCCACCTGCGACAACTTCGGCTACGGCGGCAGGAACGGCTACCTCGACCTGTTCACCGGGGACGCCTCCTATGCCAGGCAGTGGAAGTTCACCAACGCCCCCGACGCCGACGCCCGCGCCGTCCAGGCCGCGTACTGGGCCGACATCTGGGCCAAGCAGCAGGGCAAGGGCGGCCAGGTCACCGCGACCGTCACCAAGGCCGCCAAGATGGGCGACTACCTGCGCTACTCGATGTTCGACAAGTACTTCAAGCGGGTCGGCAACTGCGTCGGGCCGACCGCCTGCCCCGCCGGGACCGGCAAGAACAGCGCGCACTACCTGATGAGTTGGTACTACGCCTGGGGCGGCGCCACCGACACCAGCGCCGGCTGGTCCTGGCGCATCGGCTCCAGCCACGCCCACGGCGGCTACCAGAACCCGCTCGCCGCCTACGCGCTCAGCGAGTACGCCCCGCTGAAGCCCAAGTCGGCCACGGGGCAGCAGGACTGGGGGACCAGCCTGGACCGGCAGCTGGAGTTCTACCGCTGGCTCCAGTCGTCCGAGGGTGCCATCGCGGGCGGCGCCACCAACAGCTGGCAGGGACGGTACGCGACCCCGCCCAGCGGCACGCCCACGTTCCATGGCATGTACTACGACGAGAAGCCGGTCTACCACGACCCGGCGTCCAACCAGTGGTTCGGCTTCCAGGCGTGGTCCATGGAGCGGGTCGCCGAGTACTACCACCAGACCGGGGACGCGGCCGCCAGGACCGTCCTCGACAAGTGGGTCGACTGGGCCCTGTCGAAGACCACCGTCAACCCCGACGGCACCTACCGCATCCCGTCCACCCTCCAGTGGTCCGGCAGGCCCGACACCTGGAACCCGTCGAGCCCCGGCGCCAACACCGGGCTGCACGTCACCGTCGCGGACTACACCGACGACGTGGGCGTGGCCGCCGCGTACGCCAAGACCCTGACGTACTACGGGGCCAGGTCGGGAGACGCGGACGCCAAGCGGGTCGCCAAGGCGCTCCTCGACGGCATGTGGGCCCACCACCAGGACCCGCTGGGCATCGCGGTGCCCGAGACACGCGCCGACTACAACCGCTTCGACGACCCCGTGTACGTCCCGAGCGGCTGGACCGGGGTCATGCCCAACGGTGACGCCGTCGACAGCGCGTCGACCTTCGCCTCGATCCGCTCCTTCTACCAGGACGACCCCGCCTGGCCGAAGGTCGAGGCATACCTCAAGGGCGGCGCCGCGCCCGTCTTCACCTACCACCGGTTCTGGGCGCAGGCGGACATCGCCCTGGCCATGGGCTCGTACGCGGAACTCCTCGAATAGCCCCGCGTGGCTCCGCGTACGTCACAGCCGGGAGGGCCGCTGTTCGTGGCCCTCCCGGCTCATTCGCGTGACGGCAGGAGCGGTGCGAGACACCCCCTAGGGGGTCGTGACCGCCGGCCGCGGTGCCGGGCGCATCCCGGCGCCGATGGGGAAGCTCGGGTGCGGGGGCTGGTTGTAGGCGGTGTTCTGCCAGGCCAGGGCCGTGCGGTACATGGTGTCGTGCAGCAGGGTCGTGATGCGGGTGTTCGTCGTGTGCGGTGTCGAATAGATCCGCAGGGCCCGGTTGTCCGCCGTGCGCCAGACGACCTCCTCGCGCCAGTCGCCGAGGATGTCGCCGGAGAGCGCGGGGGTGGACTTGGTGCCGTTGTTCGACGCGACCGATGCGCCGGTCAGCACCCGGGTCTCCCCGCCCGTGCCGTACTTGTCGATACGGGTGCCGTCCAGCAGCTCGCGGGTGGTGTCACCGTCCCACCAGCTGACGAAGTTGATGCTGGAGGGCTTGCGGCCGAGCGAGGCCCCGGTGGGTGAGCGGAGCGAGCCGTCGGCCGCCGACCAGGACTCGGCTCCCGGCGAGCCCGCGTGGATGTCGGCGGAGACGCCGCGGCCGTTGTCGGCTCCCGACGCCGTCTGCCACAGGATCTGTCCGGTCCGGGCGTCGGCCATCCACGAGGCGGGTTTGGAGCGGTCCTCCGACACCTTGAAGTACTCCAGGCCCGCCCGGGCCGGGTCGAGGTCGCCGACGTGCCCGGCGTCGCCGTGGCCGAGCCGCGTCGTCCACAGGCCGTGTCCGTTGTCGTCGACGGTCATCGCGCCGTAGACGATCTCGTCCCTGCCGTCGCCGTCCACGTCCGCGACGGACAGGCTGTGGTTGCCCTGGCCGTCGTACCCCTTGCCCACGTTCGTCGACGAGTTGGTGTCGAAGGTCCACCGGCGTGTGAACCGCCCGTCGCGCCAGTCCCAGGCCGCGATCACCGACCGCGTGTAGTACCCGCGCGCCATGACGAGCGAGGGCCTGGCCCCGTCGAGGTACGCGGTCCCGGCGAGGAACCGGTCGACCCGGTTGCCGTAGCTGTCGCCCCAGGACGCCACATTGCCGCGCGCCGGTACGTAGTCCACGGTGCCCATCGCGGCGCCGGTGCGGCCGTTGAACATGGTGAGGTACTCGGGTCCGGCGAGCACGTAGCCGGCGCTGTTGCGGTGGTCCGCCGATCCGTTGCCGATGACCCTGCCCGCGCCGTCGACGGTTCCGTCGGCCGTCTTCACGGCCACCTCGGCCCGGCCGTCGCCGTCGTAGTCGTACACCTGGAACTGCGTGTAGTGGGCCCCGGAGCGGATGTTGCGCCCCAGGTCGATCCGCCACAGCCGGGTGCCGTCCAGGGTGACGCCGTCGAGGACGGTGTTGCCGGTGTAGCCGGACTGCGAGTTGTCCTTGGCGTTGGTGGGCTGCCACTTCAGGACGAAGTCGAGGTCGCCGTCACCGTCGAGGTCGCCCACGGACGCGTCGTTCGCCTCGTACGTGTACGACACGCCGTCCGGCGTCCGCCCGCCGGCCGGCGGGGAGATCGGCACGTCCTTGTAGCCGGTGCGGAACTGGACGGCGTGGACGGAGTCGCCCTGCTCGACGCCGCCGACGACCGCGCGGACGGTGTAGTCCGCGTGGGCGGGCGCGCCGGAGTGGAAGAAGTCGGTGGTCCGGGTGAGGGGCGCGGTGTTCACTTTCGTGCCGGCCCGGTAGACGTTGAAGGCCACGTCGTCCGGGTCGGTGGCGAGCCAGCGCCAGCTGACGAGATTGCCGGTGCCGGTGTGGACGCTGACCACGCCTCGGTCCAGCCTCTCCACCTGTCGGGCGGCAGCCGCCTGCGAGGTGCCGGGGAGGGCGAGAAGCCCGGCGGCGCCGAGCGTGCCCGCGGCGAGGGCGGCGAGCAGCAGGCGGGCAGGGGCACGTCTGCGCGGGGGTAGCGAGCTGTGCACGGGGTCCTCCTGTGGGGAAGGTAGGGGATTCCGTACGTCAGTCGCCGCTGCCCGCGCAGACGTTGCCGGTCGGGCCGGCGGGACTCCGGCGGGGCGTCAGCGCAGCTTCCCCGCGCCCGCGCGGCTGCCGACGATGCCGGGCACCGCCCGCGGGTCGTCGACCCTGGTGCGCAGGACGGGCGTCCAGCCCGCGCCCGACGCCAGGTGTTCCTCGGGCATCTCCGCGTTGTGGACGGCGATCAGGTCGACCTCGCGGCCGTTGACGCGGTTGCCGGCGGCCGTGAGCGGTGCCTCCTTCCACTTCTTGAGGATCTTCGCGGCGCTCACGCCCGCGGGCAGGGTGAAGGCGTTCCTCTCGGCGACGAGCCGGGACTCCATGCCGATGCCGAAGCTGTACACGTAGCCGCTGCGCGGGATCACGAAGTGGTTGTTGTACGCGTCGACGCGGCCGAAGCGGACCCGGGGGGCGCGTTCGACGACGTCGCGGAACAGGTTGTGGTGCAGGGTGACGCGCAGCCTGCCCCGGTCGGTGGCGCCCGCGCTGTCGCTGTTGCCGATCATCAGGGTCTTGTCGTGGTCGGCGAAGACGTTCCAGGAGGCGGTGACGAGGTCGGCACCGCGCACGATGTCCAGTTCGCCGTCGTGCTGCTGGTACAGCTCGCCGTAGTACCTGGGCAGCGAGCTGTCGGGGTGGCGGCCGTCGGTGAACGTGTTGTGGTCGATCCACACGTGGGTGGCGCCGTGGACGACCATGCTGTCGTACTCGGAGTTCCAGGCGCCCCGCTCGCCGTCGGTCGGATCCCACTGCGGGAAGCAGTCGAGGGGGCTCTCGACCGTCAGGTTGCGGACGACGACATTGTCGACGTCCTTGATCTGCAGGCTGCCGCCGGTGATCCCGGCGTTCCGGCCGATCCCCACGATGGTGGTGTTGGCCGGGACGTACGCCTTGATCGCCGCGCCCTGCCGGCCGGCCGATGCCGCCCGCAGGTCCTCCTGCGGGCCGCTAACCGGCCGCTCGCGGCCCCAGACGGCGGGGTCGAAGTCGGCGAGGTACCGCTCGAAGTCGTAGCCGTCGGCCTCGAAGGCGGCGCAGCCGGAGGCGGTGGCGTCGAGGGTGCCTCTGACCCGGATGATCTTCGGTGTGTCGCCGCCGTGGTCGAGCGCGGCCCTGAACTGCTCCCAGGTGGAGACGGTGTGGGTGTGCGCGGCGTCGGCCCCGGCGCCGCCGGTCGTCCCGCCATCGGCGGAGGCCCAGCCGTCGTTCGGGGGCAGGACGTCGCCGGCCGGCCGCGCATGTGCGGGGGCGCCGGTGAGGGCGAGGGCGGTGCAGGCCGCCAGCGCGACGAGGGGGATACGGGAGGTCCTCATGGTCGTGCTCCTTCCGGCCAGGTGATCCAGGAGTCGGGTATCTCGTCGTCCAGGCGGCGTACGTCCCGCGGCTCCAGCACCCGCCGCCGCACGAGCTCCGACGCCACCAGGCGGGCCACGGCGATCGCGCCGGGCGGGTTGAAGTGGGTGTTGTCCTGCTCGGTGTCCGTCCAGTTGAAGTAGCGCTTGGTCTCCTCGGCGCCGAGCTTGTGCCAGAGCGCGAGCGACAGCTCCTGGATGTCGAGCAGCGCGACCTCTTCCTCGGCCGCGAGGGCGCGCATGGCCGCCGGGTAGTCGCCGTGGCTGGGCAGGGCGTTGCCCTGTGCGTCGAAGCGTCTGCGTTCGACGGACGTGGCGAGCAGCGGCCGTGCCCCGCGGGCCCTGGCACCGTCGACGTACTGCCGCAGGTGGTCCTGGTACGTCGTCCACGGTTCGGTCCAGCGGGCGGGGTCGTCCTTCTTGGCGTCGTTGTGCCCGAACTGGACGAGAAGGAAGTCGCCGGGCCGCAGCACCTCCAGCACGGGAGTGAGGCGTCCCTCGTCGATGAAGCTCTTCGAACTGCGGCCGTTGACCGCATGGTTGGCGACGGTGAGGTCCTTGTGCAGGAAGAACGGGAGGGCCATGCCCCATCCGGTCTCCGGAGCGGCGTCGGCGTACTTCTGGGCGGCGGTGGAGTCACCGGCGATGTGGAGTGTGCGCATGGTCCTGTCGGCGTGTTCGGAGCGGGCGAGGGCGGCCGGGGCCGCGGCCACCGCGAGGGGGAGCCCCGCGAGGGCCGCGACCACGTGCCGGCGCGTGGCTGTCATCCGTTCTGCTGCTTCCACTCGGCCTGCGCCGCGTTGAGCTGCTCGGCGAGGGTGTCGAGGAAGTCCTCGGCGGACATCTTGCCGAGCAGCACCTTCTGGTAGTTCGGTTCGTTGTCGGCCTTGCTGATGGTGTTCCAGTCGGGCAGGTAGTACGGCAGCTGCACGATCTTGATCGAGCCGTCGTTCAGGGCCGCCGCGGCGAGCTTGGTGGGCTCCGCCCTGTTCAGCCACTCGTCCTTCGCCGCGTCGGTGTTGGCGGGGATGGCGCCCGCCGATTCGTTCCACTTGCTGTTCGCCTCGTGGGAGGCGGCGAACTCGATGAACTTCCACGCGGCGGCCTTGTTCTTGCTCGACTTGAAGAGGCCGAGGCCGTCGACGGGGTTGGACACCTGCACCCGGGTGCCGTCGGCGGACGTCGGCTGCGGCAGGCCGCGGAACTTGTCCTCGCCGAGTGCCTTCACGTGGTCGGTGTAGGAGCCCAGGTTGTGACTGAGCATGCCGATCTGGCCGCTGTCCCACTGGGCGTTCATCTTCTTGAAGTCGTTGTTGACGTCGGCGGACGGTGTGGCCGTGTTGTAGAGCGCGGTGTACTTCTCCAGCGCCGCGACGTTCTTGGGGTCGTTGACGGTGGTCCGGTCACCGTCCCAGAAGGAGGTGATGCCGGACTGGCCGTACATCGCGTCCAGGGCCTGCGCGATGGAGCCCTCTCCCCCGCGGATGGTGTAGCCGAACTTGTTGGCGCCCTTGTCGGTGAGCTTCTGGGCCGCCTCGTAGAACGTGTCCCAGGTGGTGGGCGCGGCCAGGCCGGCGGCCTCGAACAGGTCGGTGCGGTAGTACAGCACGCCGTTGCTGGCGGACGTCGGCACGGTGTACATCCGGTCGCCGCCTCCCGCGGACCGGACGCTGTCGACCATGGCGGCGTTCAACTTGCCCTTGAGCGCGCTGTCCTCGATACGGCCGTCGAGCGGCTCCAGGGCGTTCTGGGCGGCGATCCCGGCGAGCATCGCCGCGCCGACACCGCCCACGTCCGGCAGGCCGCCGCCCTGGATGGCTGTGTCGTACTTGGACTGGACGCCGGCGGCGGGGATGCCGACGTACTTCACGGTGATGTCGGGGTGCGCCGTCTCGAAGTCCTTGATGATCTCCTTCCAGACCTCGGTACGGACGCCTCCGTTGTTGTCCCAGAAGGTGATCTCGCCCTTGCCGGAGCCCTCACCGCCCTTGTCCCCGGCGGCGCCGCTGCCGTCGTCCCCGCAGGCTGCGGCGGACAGGACGAGCGCGGTGGTGAGGGCGAGGGCGGCGGTCGTGCGCCGCGCTCTGCTGCTGCGGATGCTGATCATGGTCGGCTCTCTTCGTGTGGATCTCGACGGGGTCAGTGGCGGTACGGCGCCCAGCCGTCCGTACCGGTGAGGTAGTGGGCGACGGTGTGCCGTGCGGCGTCGGCGTCGCTCATCTGCGGCCGGTCCGCGGTGACGGTCGCGCCAGGGCCGTGGTTGCGGTATTCGGCGAAGCGCGCGTCCTTCCAGGAGAAGCCGCCCATGTCGGTCCAGGGGGACGCCTTGACGGCCGCCGGCAGCTCGGTGTCCCGGATCAGCACCTGGGCGATGGCATCGGGTTCGCCGCCCGGGTGCCAGGGCCGCCCGAGGTGGAAGGAGTTCGCGGGCGCGTCGCTGACGATCCGGGACCCGGTGATCAGAAAGCCGTACGGGTTGCCCTTCCAGGTCGATGCGGCGGTGATGTAGCCGTTGTTGGTGGCGGATCCGCGGCTGAGCGCGCGGATCACGGAGCGCTCGACGACGGTGGTGGCGCGTCCGTAGAGGAAGTCGACGTCGCCCTCGATGTACGCGTCGCGTATGTAGACGCGGCTGACGGTGGTCAGCTTGGGGCTGTCGGTCATCAGGGTGTCCTGGTTGCCCTTGAAGGCGGCGTTCTCGAAGACGATCCGGTCGCCGGTGGTCTTCATGGCGAGGGCCTGCTCGCCGTTCAGCTCGTGGGCGGCCTCGTCGAAGTCGTTGACGAAGGTGAGGTTGCGGGCGGTGACATCGCTCGCGGCGATGAGCACGGTGGCGCTGCCGCTCGAACCGCCGTACGCGGCGGGTGTGTTGTGCACGATCACCGTCTGCGCGCGGTCGGTGCCGGTGCCGCGCAGGACGAGGTGCGGCTTGGTGGCCGGGACGCGCACCTGCTCGCGGTAGGTCCCCGGGGCGACGGCCAGGGTGACGGTGCCGTCGTTGCCGTCGGGCACGGCGTTCACCGCGGCCTGCACGGTCGGGTAGTCGCGGGGCACGTTCAGCACGGTGTCGGTGCCGATGGTCCGCTGCGGTCCGGAGAACCTCCGCACCAGCGCCGGGACGGCCGCGGCCGGGTCCGGTTCATAGGCGTAGAAGTCACGCGGTTCGAACGCGTCGCCCCAGGTGTCGTGCCGCCCGGTCGTGTTCTTCGTGATCGAGCCGCGCTGCACCAGTTCCGCGGTGGCATCGGCCTGGTAGGGGTGCTGGACGTCCTCGTAGAAGCTGTTCTCGATGACCATCCGGGTCCGGCCGCGTGCCCAGTTGCCGTACGACCAGACCGGGTCGCCGTCGTCCACCTGCGCCGACAGGTAGTTGTTGTAGAGGTGGGCGTAGGCGACGTTGTCGGCCGACGGGTTGCGTTGTTTGGTTCCGCTGAACCAGTTGTGGTCGATGGTGATCTGCGTGGTGACGTTGTCGGTCCAGCCGATCCCGAACGCCTTGTTGTGGTGGTCGAAACGGTTGTGGGAGACGGTGATGTACTGGCTGTCCTTGCGGATGTCGAGCAGCCCGTCGCCCATGTGCGTGAACCGGTTGTGGTCGATCCACACGTGGTCGGCGCCGTCCATCTGGATGCCGTCGAAGTCCTGGGTCTTGCCGTCCCAGTCGCCCTCGACGTACGAGTCGCGGAGGGTGAGGTTGCGGATGATGACGTTGCTCGTGCCGGGGGCCAGGTGCAGCTCGCCGTGGACGATCTCGCCCGATGTGCCGACGCCGATGATGGTCTTGTCGGAGGCGACCTCGATCTCGGAGCCGAAGGGTGCGACGGCGATCGCGCCCTTGACCCTGATGATGTAGGGGTCCTCGGCCGCCGCGTACGCGGCGAGCGACGCCTGGTCGGTGACGGTGACGACCTTGCCGCCCGCGCCACCTGTGGTCCCGCCCGCGAGCGAGGCGAAGCCGTGCGGGGTGTCGGCCGCCTTGCCGGGTGGTGCGGCGGTCGCGGCGACGGCCGGTTCCCCGGCCGTGGCGGCCTGCGACGGACCCGGCGTCATCAGCCCGGCCGCGGCCGCCAGGGCGGCGAGCCAGGCGAGACCACGGGCGCGCGGGCGTTTGCTTCGGAGATACGTCATTGCGGACTCCTCGGACAGGGAAGGGATCGGTTCAGCGGGTGGTGCGGAACCGGGTGAACAGCGCTGTGCCGGCGTCCGGCCGGCCTGCCGGAGCGGAGGCGAACAGGCCGAGCAGGGCGCCGACCCAGCGCCACGGGGTCGCGGCGAACGGCTGCCCCGAGGGCCGGAACCCGTCGCCGGTGTCCGCGTGGAAGCGGCAGCGTGCCCCGGCACCGACCTCGATCCGCAGCCGGGCGGTGCCGAGCGGCGCCGGTCTCGGATGGGCGGCGTCCCGCTCCTCCTCGGCGGTCGTCTCGGCGAACCGGTGCACCAGCCATGCGGTGCCGTCGTGGCCGCGCTCGAGGCCGATCCAGCTGTACGCGTCGCCGAGCACGGCGAAACCGGCCTTCGCTCCCGGCTCCGCACCGGCCAGGGACAGGTCCACCTCCGCGGTGAAGGAGGTGGCGGGCAGCCGCTGGGTCAGCACGTGGGGCATCCGCCGCAGGTCTTGCGCGGTGTGCGTGCGGACACAGGTCAGGCGCAGCCCGTCCGCGTGGTGCGATGTCGTCCAGCCCGCCTGCGGGTTGGCGGTCCACTGCCACTGGCGGCCGTGGCGGCCGCCGGGGAAGTCGTCGTCGGTGGCCGGGGCCGACACCGGCTGCGCGGGCAGGTCGGGCTTGGGGTGGACGAGGACGGGCTCGCCCTCGTCGCCGAGCACCGGCCAGCCGTCGTCGCTCCAGCACATCGGCTGAAGGTGCACGACCCTCCCGTACGCGCCGCGCTGCTGGAAGTGCAGGAACCAGTCCTCGCCGCGCCGGGTGCGCACCCAGCCGCCCTGATGGGGTCCGTTGACGTCCGTGCCGCCCTGAGCGAGGACGACGCGCTCCTCGTAGGGACCGAAGAAGTCCCGTGCCCGCAGGGCTCCCTGCCAGCCGGTCTCCACTCCCCCGGCCGGGGCGAGGATCCAGAACCACCCGTCGTGGCGGTAGAGCTTGGGGCCTTCGAGGGTGAACCATCCGGGGATGCGGTCGCCGTCGACGAGGACCCGGCCCTCGTCGAGCAGGTGCCGTCCGTCGGGACTCATCCGGTGGCCGGTGAGCCGGTTCTTCACCCCGGAACGCGACTTGGCCCAGGCGTGCACCAGGTACGCCTCGCCGGTCTCCTCGTCCCACAGCGGGCAGGCGTCGATGAGCCCCTTGCCGGCCTTGAGGAGGTGGGGTCGGCTCCAGGGGCCGCGGATGTCGGGGGCGTTGATCTGGTGGACACCGTGGTCGGGGTCGCCCCAGAAGATCCAGAACCGGCCGTCGTGGTGGCGGATGGAGGGCGCCCACACACCGCAGTCGTGACGGGGTGCCGTGAACGCCTCCTCGGGCTCGAGCCGGTTCAGGGCGTGCCCGATCAGCGTCCAGTTGACCAGGTCGCGCGAGTGCAGCAGCGGCAGTCCGGGGGCGCGGCCGAAGCTGGACGCGGTGAGGTAGAAGTCGTCGCCGACGCACACCACGTCGGGGTCGGACCAGTCGGCGGCCAGAACCGGGTTGCGGTACGTCCCGTCGCCGAGGTCTGCGCCGATCACGCCGTCACCGCCTTGCGCACCAGGGCCGCGGCCTCGTCCCGGTCCAGGCGGCCGTCCGCGACGACCGTGACGACGCGGCGCACGATGTTGCCGCCCGCGGCGATCGGCAGCCGTGCGGTGGAGGCGAGCGAGGATCCGACGCCGGGGTACTCGGCGGCGCGCACGAACCACGGGTCGCGGCGGGTCCGTGCCGTGGCGCCGGCGAACACCAGCGTCCAGCCGTCGCCGGCGAGGGCCAGCCAGTCCGCGTGCGACGCGTGGACGGCCGCCTCGCCCTCCCGGTCGGCGGTGAAGACGGTGGGGGTCTCCCGCTCCTTGGGGGCGCGCCAGAAGAATCCGCCGTACGCGGCGCCGGGGCGGCCGTTGGTGGCGGGGCTGCCGATGGTCACCTCGGCTCCCGTGGTGTTGGTGAGCGAGAAGGTGAAGTCCAGCGCCCAGGCGCTGCCGTTGAGTTCGGTGGCCGCGACCGTGCGGTGTTCCCGCAGCACTTCGGATCCGCCGGCGACCCAGCTGAGCTCCTGCACGAATCCGTCCGGGTCGCACAGCCGGAATCCCTGGTGCTGTTGTGTGCCGTGGTTGTCGAGGTCCGTGGGGCCCTGTCCGCGCACGAAGGTCCTGCCGCCCCAGAAGTTGTGGCCCGCCACATCGGGTACGGCCACGCCGACGCCCAGGTGGTGCAGGTGGTCCTTCGGGGCGAGTTCGGTGACGGTGGTTCCGGCGAGGGTGCTGACGGGGTGGAGGCAGGGGCGCGGAGAGCGGCTCCGGGCCGTCTCGGGGTGCAGCGCGTACCGGCCGACGGGTCGGCCGGCGCAGCGCAGGACGAGGGAGCGGTTCATGACGTCCTCACCTCATCGGGGCGGTCGTTGCGGGTGGGACGAGGGCGCTTCGCGGGTGCGCGGACGGCCCAGTCGGCGCCCAGTTCGGAGTAGAGCCCGAGGGTGTCGGCGGCACAGGCCACCAGGGCGTCGATGCCGTGGACGACGCGCCGGCCGGTGCTCTCGCCGGGCGCGGTGTACCAGGCTCCGGGAGGCAGCTCGACCGGGTCGGGCGCGAGCCGGATCGCCTCGACTACGCGCATGAACGCGCCCGTCTCCCTGGGCGGCACCAGGAGTTCGGCGCGGCCCGCGAGGTGCTCGACGAGGTTGTCGAGGAGGTCGGTGCGTCCGTACCGGGCTTCCTGCGGTCCGTGGTCCGCGTGGTGCACGCGGACGCGGTCCTGCTTGTACCAGAAGGTGATGCGTCCCTTGCTGCCGTGCACGACGACGTACGGTTCCCCGGGCTGTTCGGCGCAGAGTGTCGCCGCGACGGTGACGCGGCGGCCGTCCGCGGTGTCGATGCGCACGCACGAGGTGTCGTCGGACTCGACGGCGTTCGCGCGGAACAATTCGGTGTGCACCGCGGCGACGTCCTCGTCCCTGGTGGTTCCGGCGAGGGCGAGCGCGGTGGCGACGGCGTGGGCCAGGGGATTGGTCAGGACGCCGTCGACGACGTCGGCCCCGTCCAGGCGCCGGTGGCCCGCCCAGGGGGCGCGGCGGTAGTACGCCTCGTCGCGCGCCCACGCACCGGCGGCGCCGACGCCGGTGACCTCGCCGATCACGTGGTCGGCGATGAGTTCGCGGATGGCGGGTATCGCGTGCGAGCCGAGTGACTGGAAGCCGATCTGGCAGGCCGTTCCGGCCGATGCGACTGCGTCGGCCATCCGCCGGAACTCCCCGTACGAGGGGGCGGGCGGCTTCTCCAGGAGCAGGTGCACGCCCCGCTCGGCAGCGTCGACCGCCAGGTCGGTGTGCGTGGGAATGGGCGTGCTGATGACGGCGAGGGCGGCGCCGGTGGAGTCGAGCAGTCCGGCGAAGTCCGCGGACTGCGCGACGGGTCCGAATCCGTCGAGCTCCTCCTCGGTTAGGGGAAAGAGTTCGCAGATCCCGACGAGTCTGGCCAGGCCCAGGAGCTGGAGGCGGCGGATGTTCTCCAGGTGCCGGCGGCCGTGGCCGCGGGCGCCCGCGAGGACGACGGGGAGCGGGGTGTTCGGCGTGGTCATCGGATCCTCCCGGCGCCCGCGCCGCGTGCGACGTCGTGGTCCGCCCGCTGGGCGCTGTCGACGCGTCCGTGCAGGGCGGGGGTCCAGCCGACGTCGGCGGTGAGGTCGCGTTCGCTGCCGGAGTTGTAGGCGTTGTGGATGGTCAGCAGGTCGACCGGGTAGCCGTTGAAGAGGGTGCCGGTCTGGTGCAGGGTGCTTCCGTTCCAGCTCTTCACGAGGTCGGCGGCCTCGATATGGCCGGGCGTGGTGAAGGCGTTGTTCTCCGCGTAGACGGCCGACTCGGTGGAGATGCCCCAGGAGTAGCGGTAGTCGTGGGCGTTCTCGGGCACGACGTAGCGGTTGTTGTAGACGTGGACCTGTCCGAAGCGGACGCGTGGGGCGCGCTGCACGACGTTCTCGAAGGCGTTGTGGTGCAGGGTGACGCGCAGTCTGCCCCGGTCGCCGGTCGCCGAGTCGCTGTTGCCGATGAGCATCGCCTTGTCGTGGTCGGCGAACCTGCTCCAGGAGACGGTGATCAGGTCGGAGCCGTTGGTGATGTCCAGCAGCCCGTCGTGGCGCAGGTAGTTGCGGCCGAAGAGGGTGGGCTCCCGGTCGTCCGGGTGCCCCCGGTCCGAGACCGTGACGTGGTCGATCCACACGTGGGTTGCCCCGCGCAGCCACAGGTTGTCGTACGCCGTCTTCCAGTCGCTGAGCCCGCCTTGGTTGGGCTGCCAGACCGGGAAGCAGTCGTAGGCGTCCCGCAGGTGGAGATTGCGGACGATCACGTTGTCGGCGCCGTCGACGCGCAGCGACGCGCCGGTGAGGACGGCGTTCTCGCCGAGCCCGACGAGGGTGGTGTTCGAGCCGACCGCGATCTCCACGCGTTCGGCCTGCCGGGCGGCCGAGGCGCGGCGCGCCTCCTCCTGGGGGCCGGACGGCTTGGCGCCGCCCCAGGTGCGGGGGTCGTAGGCGGCCAGGTATGCCGTCAGGTCGTAGCCGTCGGTGGCGTAGTCGGAGCAGTCCAGGGGGCGTCCCCGGTCGTCCGTGTTGGCGTCGATCGTGCCGGCGATGCGGATGATCTTCGGGGTGTCTCCGCCCGCGTCGAGGGCGCGGACGAGTTCGCCGCGGCTGCGCACGGTGAAGACGTGGGCCTCGTCGGCCGCAGCGCCGCCGGTGGTCCCTCCCTCCGCGGCTGCCCACCCGTCGTCCGCCGCCAGGGTCTCGCGCCCGAGGTCGCGCCCCGGATCGCGCCCGGCGGTGGCCTCGGCCGCACCGGCCCCGGCGGCGGGCTCCGCGGCGCGGGCGCCCGGTGCGGCGAGGCCCGCGAACAGGGCCAGGGCGAGGGCGAGTCGGACCGCTCTCGGTGTTGTTGCCGGTGCGCGCCTCATCCCTTCACCGCCCCGGCACTGAACCCGGTGATCAGCCACTTCTGGATGAAGGCGAACACGATCACGACGGGAAGGGCGGCGACGACACCGCCCGCGGCCAGCGCGCCCAGGTCGACGCTGTCCGCGCTCATCAGGGTGGCCAGGCCCACGGGGATCGTCTGCTTGTCCTGGTTGCTGAGGAACATCAGGGCGAACAGGAAGTGGTTCCAGCTGTGCACGAACGCGAAGGAGCCGACGGCGATCAGCCCGGGTCGCAGCAGCGGCAGGACGACGGCGCGGAAGGCTTGCAGGCGTCCGCAGCCGTCGACCCAGGCGGCCTCCTCCAGGGAGTACGGCACGTTCTTGATGAAGCCGCTGATCAGGATCATCGACAGCGGCAGTTGGAAGACGGTCTCGGCGATGATGACACTGCCGAGCGAGTTGATCATCCGCAGGTTGGCGAAGATCTGGAAGAGCGGCACGAGCATCAGTGCGCCGGGGATGAACTGCGAGCACAGCAGCGCCAGCATGAAGCCCCGCTTGATCCTGAAGTCGAAGCGGGCGAGCGCGTAGCCGCCGGCGAGTGCGACGACCGTCGTCATCACCATGGAGACGAGGCCCACGACGAGGCTGTTCTGGAAGAACAGACCGAAGCTGCGCTCGGTCCACACCTTCTCGAAGTGCTCGAAGGTGAGCGGCCACGGCAGGAGCGAGCTGGAGCCCGCGGGTCGTATCGCGAAGAGCAGCATCCAGTAGAAGGGGACGAGGGTGAAGAGGAGGTAGAGCCCGAGCGGGAGGTAGATCTGCCAACGCGGCGCCTCGTCCCAGGCGCGCCGCCGCCGCTTGGGTGCTGTTCCGTCGCCGGCGGGCGCCGCGGCGGGGACAGTAGTGACGGTTGCCGCCTCGGGAGCTTCCTTGGTGATCATTTGTCCTGGCCCCCGAACTTGCTCACGCGCAGGTAGACGATCGAGCAGAAGAGAAGGATCACGAAGGCGATGGAGGTCAGCGCGGAGGCGTACCCGAAGTCGTGGGAGTCGACGGCGATCGACGCGATC
Organism: Streptomyces sp. NPDC015127; assembly: GCF_043080095.1. Classification (NCBI taxonomy): domain Bacteria; kingdom Bacillati; phylum Actinomycetota; class Actinomycetes; order Kitasatosporales; family Streptomycetaceae; genus Streptomyces; species Streptomyces sp. NPDC015127. The sequence continues at coordinate 607,197 of NZ_JBIBVE010000002.1, read as the reverse complement.
CGCAGCGGCAGGGTCGTCGTCTCGCCCGCGGGACCGCCGCCGGTGAGGGTGTAGAGCAGGTCGACGTTGTTGAACTCCCAGACCGCGCGCAGCAGCGTGGACAGGATGATCGCGTCCTTCAGGTGCGGCAGGGTGATGTGGAAGAACTGCCGGAGGCGGCTGGCACCGTCGACCTCCGCCGCCTCGTACAGGTCCTTGGACACGGACTGGAGGTCGGCGAGGATGAGGATCGCGAAGAAGGGGACGCCGCGCCACAGTTCGGCGGTGACGACCGCCGGGAAGACGGTGGCGGTGTCGGAGAGCCAGGACGTGCCGTACGAGCCGATGCCGAGGTCGGCGAGGTAACGGGTGATGCCGGTCTGGGAGTTGAAGATCAGCAGCCAGATCGTCGAGGTGAGCACGCCGGAGACGGCCCACGGCGAGAAGACCAGGGCGCGGGCCAGCGCGCGGCCGGCGAAGGTCTGGTTGACGAGCAGCGCGAGCACGAGGCCGAACAGCAGCTGCAGGACCACCTCGACGGCGACCCACTGGAGGCTGAAGCCGAGGGTCCGCCAGAACTCGGGGTCGGCCGTGAAGGCGGTGACGAAGTTGTCGAGGCCCGCGAAGCCGTTCCGCCACGGCTTGGTCGGGTTGTAGTGCTGGAGGCTGTAGTAGAAGACGCTGAGGACCGGGTAGGCGATGAAGCCCAGCATCAGCAGTCCGGCCGGCGCGATCAGCAGGTAGGGGAGCCGGCGCGGGGCCGCCCCGGTGCGGCGCCGGGGTGTGCGTTCCGGCGGCGGCTTCGCCACGGCTGCGGCGTGGGCCATGACTGTCTCCGTTCTGGGTGTGAGGACGTGCGGGTGAAGCGCTTTCCGATCGACGTTCGACATCTCGGACATAAGCGGGTGCGGGGATACGGGGAATGGCGCGGCGTCAGCCCGCGTACGGATCCGGGACCTTGCCCGGCCTGGCCAGGAAGGCGAAGTCGCAGCCGGTGTCGGCCTGGGTGATCTGTTCGTTGTACAGCGCCCCGTAGCCGCGCTCGAAGCGCTCCGGCGGTGGCGTCCACGCGGCCCGTCGGCGCTCCAGCTCCTCGTCGGACACCTCCAGCCGCAGGCTGCGCGCCGCGACGTCCAGCGTGACGTGGTCCCCCGTCCGTACGAGGGCGAGCGGGCCGCCGACGTGCGACTCGGGCGCGATGTGCAGGACGCAGGTGCCGTAGGACGTGCCGCTCATGCGGGCGTCGGAGATGCGCACCATGTCCCGCACTCCCTGCTTCAGCAGGTACGCGGGGATCGGCAACATGCCATACTCGGGCATTCCGGGTCCGCCCTTGGGGCCCGCGCCGCGCAGCACCAGCACGTGGTCGGGCGTGATGCCGAGCGCAGGGTCGTCGATCGTGCGCTGCATCGTCCGGTAGTCGTCGAAGACGACGGCGGGTCCGGTGTGCCGGAGCAGCCGCGGGTCGGCGGTGATGTGCTTGACGACGGCGCCGTCCGGGCACAGGTTGCCGCGCAGTACGGCGAGTCCCCCCTCGGGCGCCACCGGCTTGTCGCGGGGGCGGATCACCTCGTCGTTGTGGACGCGGGCCCCCGCGAGCTGCTCGCGCAGGGTGTCGTGCGCGACGGTGGGCCGCTCCAGGTGGAGCAGGTCCGGGATGCGGGACAGCAGTCCCGGCAGGCCGCCGGCGAAGTGGAAGTCCTCCATGAGGTATCTCTCACCGCCGGGCCTGACGTTGGCGAGCACCGGGACGGTGCGGGCGATCCCGTCGAAGTCGTCGAGGGTGAGCCGCACTCCGGCGCGCCCGGCCATCGCGATCAGGTGGATGACGGCGTTGGTGGAGCCGCCGAGGGCGAGGACGGTGGTGACCGCGTCCTCGAAGGCGTCGCGGGTCAGGATCCGCGAGAGCCTGCGGTCCTGGTGGACGAGTTCGACGATGCGCAGTCCCGACGCGGCCGCCATCCGGTCGTGCCCGGAGTCGACGGCGGGTATCGAGGACGCTCCGGGCAGGGTCGTGCCGAGCGCCTCGGCGGCGGCGGTGAGCGTCGATGCCGTGCCCATGGTCATGCAGTGCCCGGGCGAGCGGGCCAGGCCGCTCTCCAGTTCGGTCATCTCGCAGTCGCCGATCAGTCCGGCGCGCCGGTCGTCCCAGTACTTCCACATGTCGGTCCCGGAGCCGAGCACCTCGCCCCGCCAGTGGCCGGGCAGCATCGGCCCGGCGGGCACGAACACGGTCGGCAGGTCGGCGGACGCGGCGCCCATGAGCAGGGCGGGCGTCGACTTGTCGCAGCCGCCGAGCAGGACGGCGCCGTCCACCGGATAGGACCGCAGCAGTTCCTCGGTCTCCATCGCCAGCAGGTTGCGGTAGAGCATCGGCGTCGGCTTCTGGAACGTCTCGGAGAGCGTGGCGACGGGGAATTCGAGCGGGAAGCCGCCCGCCTGCCACACTCCGCGCTTGACCGCCTGGGCGCGGTCGCGCAGATGGACGTGACAGGGGTTGATGTCGCTCCAGGTGTTCAGGACGGCGATGACCGGCTTGCCGAGGTGCTCCTCGGGCAGATAGCCGAGCTGCCGGGTCCGGGCCCGGTGGCTGAAGGAGCGCAGCCCGTCCTGGCCGTACCACTGGTGGCTGCGCAGTTCGTGCGCCTCGCGGGTCACGGGCACCACCTCGCGGCGATGTCCGCGACCTCGGCGCGCTCGGACTCGGGCAGCGGCTTGCTCGGGGGGCGTACGTCGCGCCGGCACAGGCCGAGCGCGGCGAGGGCCTCCTTGACGACCGTGACGTTGTTGGCCGACGCGCCCGCGGCCCGCAGTTCCTCGAAGCGGCGGATCTCCTCCCACACCTTCATCGCGCCCGGGTAGTCGCCGGACCGCAGGGCTTCGAGCATGTCGAGGGACAGCGCCGGGGCGACGTTCACGAGGCCCGAGGTGAAGCCGGTGGCTCCGGCCGAGAAGTAGGCCGGGGCGTAGGGCTCGGCGAGGCCCGCGACCCACACGAACCGGTCCAGGCCCGCGTCGCGCGCGAAGCCGGCGAACCGCGCCGCGTCCGGCACGGCGTACTTCGCTCCGATGACGTTCGGGCAGGTGTCCGCGAGTTCGGCGAGGCGGGTGCCCGGAAGCCGCTCGTTGCGGATGTAGGGGACGACGCCCAGTGCGGGGACGGCCTCGGCGATCGCGCGGTGGTAGTCGACCCAGCCGGCGTCGGAGACGTAGGGGTGTGCGGGCTGATGGACCATCACCATCTGCGCCCCGGTCTCCTGGGCGTGGCGGGCGTCCGCCACGGCGGTCGGGACGTCGTGCCCGACACCGACGAGCACCGTGGCCCGCTCCCCCGCCTCCTCGGCGGTCAGCTCGGTCACGGCCCGCCGCTCGTCGGCGGACAGTGCGTAGAACTCGCCGGTGTTGCCGTTGGGGGTGAGGGTGTGTACACCCGCGTCGAGCATCCGGCGCAGCAGGGCGCGGTGTGCCGCCCGGTCGATCGAGCCGTCGTCGGTGAACGGGGTCACCGGTATCGCCACGACATCGGCGAGCGCGGCCCGCTGCGATGCGTACGTCATCTGCCGTCCCTTTCCTTGTGGATCCTCGTCGGCCCGGGGGTCTGCGCCGCGGGTCATCCGCGTCGCGGCTCTTCGCCGCCCTCGGGGAAGGCGCGCTGCACGAACGACGCGATGTGGCCGTGCAGGGCGCGGCCCGCTCCCTCCTCGTCGCGGTCGAGAGCGAGCCTGAGGATCTCCCGGTGCTCGGCCGCCTCCCGCTGCCAGGACGGGTCGGCTGCCCAGGCGACGGTGGAGACGAGCGCCGCCTGGTCGCGTACCTCGTCGAGCATCCGGCCGAGCAGCGGGTTGCCGCACGGCAGGTAGAGGGCGCGGTGGAACTCCCGGTTGGCGAGGGAGCGTTCGGCCGGGTCGGCGGCCGTGTCGGCACGCTCCAGCGCCTCGCGCGCCGCCTCCAGGGAAGCGCCGCGCCGGACGGTGCGCCGCAGGGCCTCGGGCTCCAGCAGCAGCCGCACGTCGTACACCTCGCGCGCCATGTCCGCGTCCACCATGCGCACTGTGACCCCCTTGTACTGGCTCATGACGACGAGCCCGGTGCCGGCCAGGGTCTTGAGCGCCTCGCGCACGGGGGTCTTGGAGACCCCGAACTGCTCCGCGAGTTCGGTCTCGACCAGGGCCTGCCCCGGGCTCAACCGCCCGGTCAGGATGCGGTGTTTGATCGCCTCCAGCACGAACTGCGTGCGGGAGGGGATCGGGGTCGGCACAGAGGTCATGGGTACCCTCGGATCTCCCGTATCACGTCTCATATATGACGTACGAAGTACGACGCGATGAAACTAGGAGGGCCGCCGGGTTTCGTCAACGCTTCTGACAAAACCGGTTCTCTGAGGCCGTCTCAGGAGTGCGGTCCCCCGGCATGCCGCCGACGCGCGGGACGAGCAGCACACCGAGCACGGGGACGATGCCCAGGGCCAGCCAGGGGGCCGTGCCGCCGAGTTCGAGGAGGGCGCCCGCCGGTGCGCCGCCCGCGAGGACGACCAGCCCCGAGACGGAGGAGAACGCGCCGGTGAACAGGCCCAGGCGGCGCGCGTCGACCAGTTCGGGGACACACGCGCGGGCCGCGGGCACCACCAGCATCTGCCCGAGCGTGAGCAGGACGACGAAGGCGAGGGCCGGCCAGGGCCCCCGCACGGGCAGCAGGACGCCGGTCGCGGCGAAGGCGAGGGCGATCAGGGCCAGACCGCAGCGGATCATCGCGGCCGGGCCCAGACGCGCCGACGCCCAGCGCTCCAGTGGCACCTGGCCGATGACGACCAGGGCGGAGGAGAGCGCGAAGAGCCAGCCGAGCGCCTTCTGCGAGCCCATGGCCCGGTCGAGTTCGGCGGGCAGCGCGAGGTAGAGCTGGTTGTAGGCGATCAGGTAGGCGGAGTAGGCGAGGGCGAGCGCGAGGAAGCGGCGGTTGCGCACGATCGGGCGGAACGCCACGCGTTCGCCCGCGGTCGCGGCCTCGGCGCGGGGCATCAGCCGCCAGTGGCCCGCCAGGACGACGGTGAAGACGGCGGCGCCGGCCAGGCAGGCACCACGGAAGCCCTCGCCGAGCAGGAGCGTGCCGACGAGGGGGCCGATCAGCGCACCCGCCTGCCCGCCGGCCGAGAACCTCGCGAGGACCCGCGTGCGCACCGGGCCGCCCGCCTGCTCCAGCCGTACGGCCTCACGGGCGATCTCGCTCTCCACGGCGGGCGAGAACAGCGCCGCGGCGAAGCCGACCAGCACCACGGCGGCGGTCACCGACCAGGCGGCCTCGGCGTAGCCCAGCCAGACGAAGCCGGCCACCCGCAGCGCGCACCCCGTGAGGACGACGGGCCGGGCCCCGTAGCGGTCGGTCAGCGCGCCGCCGACCACGAACATGCCCTGCTGGCTGAAGGTGCGCAGCCCCAGGACGAGCCCGATCAGGGCGCCGCCGAGGCCCAGCGTGCCTCCCAGGTGGTCGGCGAGGTAGGGCAGTACGGCGAAGAAGCCCACATTGAAGGCGAACTGACTGGTGACGAGCAGGTGCGCGAGCGGGGTCACCCGGTGAGCCTTCCGTCGTGCATGGTCAGGACACGGTCGCAGAAGTGCCGTACGACGGGCATGTCGTGGCAGATGAACAGGTAGCCGAGGCCGAGTTCCTCCTGGAGGTCGAGCAGGAGGTTGACGATCCCGGCACGCAGGGAGGGGTCGAGGGCGGAGACGGGCTCGTCGAGGACGAGCAGTGCGGGATCGCTCGCCAGTGCGCGGGCGATCCCGGCGCGCTGGCACTGACCGCCGGAGAGCTCGTGCGGGAGCCGCTCCCCGTGGGACGCGTCGAGGCCGACCATGCCGAGGAGCGCCTCCACCCGGCCGGGGCCGGTCGTCCGGGACCAGCGGCCCTGGACGCGCAGGGGTTCGGCGATCTGGTCGCGGATGCGCCTGCGCGGGCTGAGGGTGCCGTAGGGGTCCTGGAACACGGGCTGGATGCGGGGCCGGACCTTCCGCAGCTCCTTCTCGCCGAGCGTGGTCAGGTCGGTGCCGTCGAACCGCACCCGGCCGCTGTCCGGGCGGCGCAGTTGCAGCACGGCCGCGGCGGTCGACGACTTGCCGCAGCCCGACGGGCCGATCAGCCCGACGGTCTCGCCGGCGTCCACGGAGAACGACACCCCGTCGACGGCGGTCGTCGCGCCGTACCGGACGACCAGGTCGCGGACGTCCAGCAGGGGCGGCTGCGGGCTCATACGGGCTCCAGGACGTCGTGATGGCAGGCGACCTCGCGCCCGTCCAGGGGGCGGGGCAGGGGAAGTTCGGTGCGGCAGCGGGACGTCGCGTGCGCACAGCGCGGTGCGAAGGCGCAGCCGGGCGGGAGGGCACCGGGCGCCGGCGGCCGGCCGGGCACCGCGGGCAGCCGGGACTTGCGTGGCAGGTCGGCCGCCGGGACGGAGGCGAGGAGCGCGGCGGTGTACGGGGACCGGGGCCGGTCCAGGATCCGGTCGGTGGGGCCGTACTCGACGAGCCGCCCCGCGTACATCACGGCCGTCCGGTCGGCGTGCTCGCGCACGGCGTCGAGGTCGTGGGTGACCAGGACGAGCGACGCGCCCGTCGCCTCGCGCCGCTCGGCCAGCACCTTCAGGACCTGGGCGCGCATGCGGGGGTCGAGCGCGGTGGTCGGCTCGTCGGCGACGAGCAGATCCGGCTCGTTGATCGTGGCCATGGCGATGACGGCGCGTTGCCGCATCCCGCCGGAGAACTCGTGCGGGAAGGCCTCCCGCCGGGCGCCAGGGATGCCGACCTGCTCCAGGGCCGCCTCGGCCCTGGCACGCGCCTCTCGCCGGGGCAGGCCCTGCACGGAGCGTACGGCCAGCTCCAGTTGGGTGCCGACGCGGTGCACGGGAGACAGGGCCGACAGGGCGTCCTGCGGTACGAACGCGACACGCCGGCCCCAGTGGGCCGCGGTGACGGGCTCGCCCCCCAGCAGCACGCCGCCGGAGACGGCCGCGTCGTGGGGCGTCATGCCGAGCACGGTCCGTGCCGTCAGCGACTTCCCGGCCCCGGACTCGCCGACGAGGGCGAGGACCTCACCGGGCCGTACGTCGAAGGAGACACCGCGGACGGCTTCGACGCCGCCGAAGGCGACGCGCAGATCGCGTACCGAGAGAAGGGGTTCAGACCGCAACGGACGTCGTCCTCTTTCGCAGGTGTGGCTGTCCGGCGTGCCGGGTTCCGGTGTACGCGGACAGGGTGACGGCGAGTGCGGCGAGGAGGGCCAGGGCGACGGCCGGGGCCAGGGCCGCGACCGGTGCGCGCTCCACGTAGTCGGCGGACTCGTCGAGGAGCAGCCCCCACTCGGGGGACGGCGGCTGGGCGCCGAGTCCGAGGAAGCCGAGCGACGCCAGAGCGAGTGCGGTACCGGGCAGGCGCAGCACGGCGTGCCGGGCGACCGGGACGGCCACCGAGGGCAGGACGTGCCGGGTCAGGATCCAGGCCGGGCTCGCGCCGATGGCCTTCTGGGCCGACAGGAACCGGGAGGCCCGTATCTCCTGGACCAGTGCCGCCGCGTGGGCCGTCAGCGCGGGCCAGGACACGAGGGCCACGGCGAGTGCGGCCCCGTCGGCGCGGGGGCCGAGGACGGCGGCGACCAGCACGCCGACGATCACCGGGGGCAGCGCGTTGGCGATGTCGGCCGCTCCGGTGGCGAGCTGCGGCAGGAAGCCGAGGACGAGGGCGGTCACCAGGCCGAGGAGGCTCACGGCGGCCGCCATGCCGACCGTGGCCGCCGCGCCGTGTCCGAGCCGGGCCAGGACGTCGCGCCCGAGTGCGTCCGCGCCGAGCGGGTGCGCCCCCGACGGCGCGGCGAGCCGTGCGGCGGTGTCGACGGCGTACGGATCGCGCAGCAGTCCCCAGCCGATCACGCCGACGAGGATGAGGCCCAGTACCGCGGGGACCGGTACGGGCACCCGTACGGGGCGGGGCGCCGGCAGGCTGAGGCCCGCATCCCGCAGCGCGGGACCGAGCAGCCTCCTGCGCAGCGCCGACGCCCCGGCGCCGGCCAGCAGTCCGAGCGTCAGCAGCGCGAGGACCGAGCCCTGCAGCAGCGGCACGTCCTGGGACTTGACGGCACCGAGGGTGGTGCGGCCGAGCCCCGGGATCGCGAAGATCGTCTCCACGGCGACCGCCCCGCCGGTCAGGCCGACCGCGACCATCCCGAACTGCCCGGCCAGCGGCGGCAGGACGCGCCGCAGCGCGGCGGCCGCGATCCGTGCGCGGGCGACGCCCGCGCCGCGCCACAGGTGCGCCCAGCGCTCGTCGAGGACGGCGGGCAGCGCCTCGGCGACCAGGCGGCCGAGCAGCCCGCCGGCGGGAAGGCCGAGGGCGAGGGCGGGCAGGACCAGGTGTGCGGGGCCGGCCCATCCGGAGGTCGGCAGCCAGCCGAGCCACACCCCGGCCACGATCAGCAGCACGGTGGAGAGCAGGAATTCGGGCACGGCCGTGAGCGCGGCGGCGGATGCGCCGGAGGTCCCCCGGCCCCGTATCAGGACCGGCGCGACGAGGGCCGCCGCCACGAGGAGGGCGACCGCCAGGGCAGCGCCCATCAGCGCCAGGGACACCTGCAGGCCGGCGACCACTGACGGCAGCACGTCGGTACCCGACACCCAGGAGGTGCCGAGATCGCCGCGCAGCAGTCCGGCCGCCCACCGGCCGAGCAGGCCGAGGGGCCCGGCGTCGAGGCCGAGGTCGGCGCGGATGGCGGCCAGCGCCTCGGGGGTCGGCTCCTGTTCGGCGGATCTCGCCCGCAGCAGGCTCAGCGCGGGGTCCCGGTCGGACAGCCAGGGCAGCAGTCCGACGACGGCGAGCACGCCGGCCAGGCACACCGCCCGGGAGAGCGCGGCCCTCACCTGACGTGCGTGTCGATGGTGACGAGTTCGCGCTCGCGCGGGTCGTGCGCGGCGCCGGTCACACCGGCCGCGTCGCCCTGGACGACCCGTTCGTGCAGCATCGGGACGGCCGCGTCGGTGGCGAGCACGGCCGCCTCCGCGCCGATGATCGCCTTGCGCCGGGCCTCGCCGACGGCGGTCCCGGAGGCGTCGGCCAGGGCCTTGTCGACGGCCGGGTCGGCGAGCTGCGGGATGTTGAAGGACCCCTCGCTCGCGAAGTCGCTGTAGAGGTAGGCCGCCGCGTCGCCGGAGTCGAGGACGGTGGCCCGGGACAGGATGAACGCGTCGAACCTGCCCGCCAACGCGTCCTGTTCGATGTTGGCGTACTCGCGCACGTCGAGCTTCACCGTGAATCCCGCGGCCTGGAGCTGCTGTTGGAGGATCTGGGCGACCTCGGGCAGCTCGGCGCGGTCGGTGAAGGTGCCGATGGTGATCTCGGCGCCGTCCGGATCGCCCGCCGCCTTGTGCCGGACGTCCTGGCGCAGCTTCGCGGCCCAGGGCAGGGCGGGACCGAGCAGGCCCGAGGCGACGTCCGCGCGTCCCTCGTAGACGCTCCGCACGATCTCCTGGGCGTCGATCGCCTCGCGCGCCGCCGCCCGGAGCGCCGCGTCCTGGAAGGGGCCCGAACGGGTGTTGAGGTAGAGGGTGTTGGTGCGCGGCATCGGCACCTCGGTGATCAGCTTCTCGTCGAGCAGCTGGGCCTGGGAGACCGGCACCGCCTCGACGATGTCGGCCTCGCCACTGCGCAGGGCGGCCGCGCGTGCCGTGCCGTCCGGGACGAACCTCACGTCGATGCCGGCGGCTCGCGCCTTGCCGCCCCAGTAGTCGTCGAAGCGGTCGAGCGTGGCCGACGCCGTGCCGTTGACCTTCACGAGTTCGAACGGGCCGGTGCCGGCGCCCACGGGGTTCACCACCTTGCCCCGGTACGCCTTGGCGGCGAGGATCGACAGCTGCGGCGAGCTGAGCCGCTGCGGGACGAGGGGGTCGGCCGTGGCGGTGGTGACGGCGACGGTGCGCGGACCGAGCGCCTTCACGTCGAGCGTGACGCCGTCGAGGATGCGCGGCTTGGGCGAGGCGTTCGCGGCCGCCTTCAACGACGTGACAACGGACTGCGCGGTCAGGCCCGTTCCGTCATGGAACGTCACGCCCTCGCGCACGGTGAAGGTCCAGGTCCTGCCGGACTGCTTCCACGAGGTGGCCAGCGCGGGCTCGGCGTCGCCGTCCCTGTCCAGCTTGACCAGCGTCTCGGCGGCGGACCAGCGCGACAGCTTGAAGGCGTCGTCGGACAGCGGCGAGAGCCCGGAGCGCGGCGGCTGCATCATGGCGACGCGCACGCGGCCGTCCCCGGTGCCGCCGGACCCCGCGCCGGTGGACCCGCTGCCGGCGAAGCAGCCGGCGAGGAGTACGGAGCAGGCGGCCAGGGCGGTCGGGAGCACCAGTCTCCGGCGACGTATGCGTGAACGTTCAATCGAATGCAAGGAAGACCCCAGGGAGGCGCGATGCGGAGGGAGGCCCCGACCTTAACACGATGACAATCGTTTTCGTTAACGGTCCTCGCCCGCCTCCACCGGGGCGGACCGTGTGCACGGGACGGGACCGATCAACGCGCCTCCCTTTCCGTCCACTTGGAAAGCCCGCGCATGCCGGCGCCCGGGAACGGGACCCGGCCGCCGACGGCCTCGAACGCCGGAGGGACCGCGGCACCGGGACCTGGCCAATGGAGTGATCCTCGGGCGCCGCGTCGTGATGCCGTCGCGCGGGGCACACCGCGGGGTGGAGGCTGGCCGTCATGTCTCATCACCTCAGCGGACCGGACCTGCGGTCCCCCATGGGCGATGCCCGGCTGGACCTGACGGACCTCTTCGCGTTCACGGTGCCGGGCGACCGCACCGTTCTGATCATGAACGTGAACCCGCTCGCCCCCACGGGCGGGCAGGCGTTCCACCCCGACGCCGTCTACCGCGTCAATGTCGACACCGACGGCGACAACCAGGCAGACGTGGCGTTCAGTTTCGTCTTCTCGGAGCCCCGGGACGGGCAGCAGACCGCCACCGTGTACCGGGCCACGGGCGACCGGGCCCGAGCCCACGACGCGGCCGGACAGGAGATCTTCACCGACGCCCCGGTCGCGTTCGGTCCGGAGCCCTACGTGATCGAGGCGGGCCCGTACCTGTTCTCCGCGGGCCTGCGCAGCGACCCGTTCTTCGCGGACCTCGACGGCATCGTCCAGGACTTCCGGTGGACGGGCGTGGACTGGGGAGCCGACAAGAACGTCTTCGGCATCGTCCTCGAAATGCCCGACGCCCAGCTCAGCGCCGACCCGGTCGTCGGCGTGTGGGCGCGGGTGAGCCTGCGGCAGAACGGCGTGCTCCAGTCCGTGGACCGGGGCGCCCATCCGTCCCTGACCGCGTACTTCAACGCCGACAACGACGCCAAGGTCGCGTACAACGAGGGCGAGCCCGCCGAGGACTGGGAGACGTACCGCGAACCGTGGACCGCCGTCCTGCGGCACACCGGCGGCTACGAGCCCCTGGACGCCGAGCTGGCGCTGCGCACCGTGCTGCCCGACGTGCTGCGCTTCGACCGCGACCGGCCCGCCGCCTACCCCAACGGCCGCGCCCTCACCGACGATGTCACCTCGGCACGCCTCGCGATGATCTCCGGCGGGAGGATCACCAGCGACCACATCGGTCCGCACACCGACCTGCTGCCGGAATTCCCCTACCTCGGCACTCCGCACCCGGCCACGGCGGCCGGCTAGAACACCCGGGCCACGGCGGCGGCTCAGCGGCCCACCGCGTACCCCTGCATCCCCCGCGGGTTGGCTCCGGCCGACAGGATGCCGGTCTCCGGGTCGCGGGACACCGCGCACAGGCGGCCCTCCGACCACGGGTCGCCGGTCGAGACGTCGTGTCCGCGGCGCAGCAGTTCCGCGATCACCTCAGGGCCGATCCGGGACTCGACGGTCACGCCGCCCGGTCGCATGTGCCGTGGGTAGAAGGAGCCGGGGAAGCTGTCGGTGTGCCAGTTGGGCGCGTCGATCGCCCCCTGGAGGTCGAGCCCGCCGCGTACCGGGGCGCGAAGCGCGACCGCGAGGAAGAAGTGCAGTTGCCACTGGTCCTGCTGGTCGCCGCCCGGGGTGCCGAAGGCCATGACGGGCACGCCGTCGCGCAGGGCGAGCGAGGGGGTGAGAGTGGTCCGGGGGCGGCGGCCGGGGGTGAGGGAGTTCGGCAGGCCCGGGTCGAGCCAGGTCATCTGGAGCCGGGTGCCGAGCGGGAACCCGAGGGACGGTACGACCGGGTTGGACTGGAGCCAGCCGCCGCTGGGGGTGGCGGCGACCATGTTGCCCCACCGGTCGACGATGTCGAGGTGGCAGGTGTCGCCGCGGGTGGCGCCGGTCCGGGCGACGGTCGGCTCGCCCGCGCCCGGCACTCCCCCGGCTTCGGGGCCGGGCTCGCCCGCCGCGACGGCGAGCGCGTGCCGGCTCAGCCTCGGCGTGCGCCCGTCGGGGCTGCCGGGGCGCAGGGCGTACGAGGCCGTGTCGCCGATCAGGGCGCGGCGTTCGGTGTTGTACGCGTCGGACAGCAGCGTCTTGACGGGTACGGTTCCCGGGCCCTCGGCGTCGCCGTACCAGGCTTCCCGGTCGGCCATGGCGAGCTTCGTGCCCTCGATCAGGGTGTGGACGTACTCGGCGCTGCCGTAGGCGGGGAGACGGCCGGGGAGCAGCGCCAACTGCTGGAGGAGGGCCGGGCCCTGGGACCAGCCGGCCGCCTTGCAGACCGTCCAGCCGTTCCAGTCGTAGCCGACCGGGTCCTCGTAGGTGGCGCGGTGGGCGGCGAGGTCGTCGCCGGTGAGCGTGCCGGCGTGACGGGTGCCGGAGGTGTCGAGGGTGGGGCGGGCGGCGGCCTCGGCGAGCGCCTCGGCGACGAACCCTTCCCGCCAGACGCGCCGGGCGGCGTCGATCCGGGTCTCGCGGCCGCTGCCGGCCGCCTGCGCCTCGGCGAGCAGGCGGCGCCACGTGGCGGCGAGCGCCGGGTTCCTGAGGAGCCGGCCGGGGGCCGGTGCGCGGCCCCCGGGCAGATAGATCTCGGCGGAGGAGGTCCACTCGGTCGTGAAGAGCTCGCGCACGGTCTCGACCGTCTGCCCGACGCGCTCGACGGGCGGGTGACCGGCCTCGGCGTAGCCGATGGCGTACTTCAGCACCGCCGCGAGGGACTTCGTGCCGTGGTCGCGCAGCAGCAGCATCCACGCGTCGAACGCGCCGGGTACGGCGGCGGCGAGGGGCCCGGTGCCGGGCACGAGTTCCAGGCCGAGTGCGTTGTAGTGGGCGATGGTCGCCCCCGCCGGGGCGGGACCCTGGCCGCACAGGACGCGCACCGGTCCGCCGGCGGGCGCGAGGATGATCGGGACCTCGCCGGCGGGGCCGTTGAGGTGCGGTTCGACGACGTGGAGCACGAAGCCGGCGGCGACGGCGGCGTCGTAGGCGTTGCCGCCGTCCTCGAGGACGGCCATGGCGGACTGCGAGGCCAGCCAGTGGGTGGAGGACACCATGCCGAAGGTGCCCTGGAGGGTGGGTCGGGTGGTGAACACGGTGCGGCGGCTCCTCTGTTCGCGGCATGCGCCGAAGCCCGCGGCGCCATCGGGGTTCAAGGGAGGCCCGTCAGGCCAATGTTGACATTCGAACATTGGCCAGTCAAAGTCGGGTGACCATGACGGAAGGAGATCCTCGGATGAACCGGGGCGTATTGGTGACCGGGGCGTCCCGGGGCATCGGGCGGGGCGTCGCCGCCGCGTTCGCCCGGCAGGGGGACCGGGTCGCGGTGCACTGTTCCACCAGGAAGGCCGATACGGAGGCCACCCTCGTCGGCCTGCCCGGCGAGGGCCACACGCTCGTCGTCGGCGACCTCACCGATCCCGCGCGCGTCGAGGCCCTGGTCGCCGAAGCCGACGAGGCGCTGGGCGGCCTTGACGTCCTGGTGAACAACGCCGCGGTGATGATCCGTCACCCGCTGCCCGACACGTCGTACGGGGACTGGCAGGAGGCGTGGCAGCGCACCGCCGCCGTGAACCTGTTCGGCGCCGTGAACGTCACCTATTGCGCCGCCCGCCGCATGATCGACGACGGCCGGGCGGGGCGCATCGTGAACATCGGCTCGCGCGGCGCGTTCCGGGGCGAGCCCGACCATCCGGCGTACGGCGCCACGAAGGCGGCGCTGCACGCGTTCGGCCAGTCACTGGCCGTCTCGCTCGCCCCGCACGGCATCGCGGTCGCCTCGGTGGCGCCCGGATTCGTCGCCACCGAGAGGGTCGCCGACCGCCTCAGCGGCGCGGAGGGCGAGCAGATCCGTTCGCAGAGCCCGTTCGGCAGGGTCGCGGCACCGGACGAGATCGCCTCCGCCGTGCTCTACCTCGCCTCGCCGGAGGCCACGTGGTGCTCGGGCACGGTGCTGGACGTCAACGGAGCCTCGTACCTGCGCACCTGAGACACGACTCCCCTCACGCCGGACCACCCGGGCACCGCCACACCCCGCAGACCAACTGGACGCGTTATCAAGGCATTTGCTCCGGAGGAGCGGCCGGACGCCGGTAGGGTCGCCGCGACGGATGCGGGTCGGCACCTGCGGGTGGGGAGAGGCGGAGTGCGCGCTGTGGTCAACGAACGCGCAGCCACCTGGGGCTGTCGCAGGTCGTCTGCGACGAGCCGGCCCGGGGTGCCGAGATGACCGCGCACATCTCGGGCGGCGGCATTCCGTGGCAGACCCGTACGCCGGCCGAGGTCGACGGCTTCCTGGACGGCCTGGAACCGGTGGCTCCGGGCATGGTCGACCTCGTCGACTGGCGCCCCGACCCCGACCAGCCGGCGCTCGCTCCGGTGCACGCGGCGCTGGCCCCGTACCTCGGCGCCTCCGACAACAGCAAGGGCGTGTACGAGTACGGCTGACTGCTCCGCAAGCCGTGAGGCCCGGCACGGCGGGGGTGGCGGCGTCTTTTGGCACGCCACCCCCGGCCGGCCGACGAACGACCGCGGAATGCGGCAGAGTTCTTTCACATCCTCCGCCGCACAATTGCCGTTTCTTCACAGAACCGAACGGCCCGTGAATTTCTTTCAGAGCCGGCGCACCCGCGAGGCGACACCGTGCCCGATCAGCAGATAAATCACTGCGGGCAGCCCGTAATTGAGGAGAACGCGGAGGCCGTCCGTGTCCATGGTGAAAATGTCCTGTGACCACCACGCCAGCCAGTCCGCCATGCCTTCCACGAACCCGACGAAGACGTTCGCCTGGTTCGCCTCGAGCAGGTAGAGCGCGATCCACAGCCCGAGGAACACCGCGGCGACGTCGGCGATCGTGTGGATGATCAGGGCCGCCCGACGCGCGCCGGACCCGTCGCCGTCGGGTGCGTGGCGGTGGCCGCCACCCTGGTTGAGGTCGTATTGCCGCTGGTCCGGCAGGGGTTCGGTGTTGCTCACTGGAGTCCCAATCTGGCGCGTACACCGCCTCGACGGTACGGAAACGCGGCCACAGCGCGGAGGGAAATCACCGCAGCGGAGAAATCCCGGCCGTGACCGCATACGGGGCGCCCTTTCGCGCCCCTGTCCGGAACTGCGCCGTCCGCGAATGAAGCGTTACACGGACGCCGGACGGGTCCGATATCGGCAAGTGCGGAAATTCCCGCCTGCCGACATCCGACGGACCCGCGCGGTCGTCCCCGATCCGGAGGGACTTGAGCGGAAATTCGTCGACCGTGTCACCGAGTTCGGCGGCCGTCCCGCGTGAGTCCTGCCTTCCCTGCCGGGGCCCGTCCCGTCAGGCGTTGGTCCCCAGGTCGGCCGTGATGCCCACCCCGGTGACGCCGCGACCGCCCGGGCCCGCGAGGTGGCCACGGTCGCGGGCCACCTCGTCCGGTTCCAGGAAGCGGCCCAGAGCAGTCACGTCGCGCTGCGCCTGCGCGTCTGCCGCGTCGGCGGGGTTCATGTCCGTGCCGGTCGAGCCCGGATGGACCACGTTCACCGTGATGCCGCGCGGGCCGAGGTCGCGGGCGAGCCCCCGGGTCAGGCCGTCCAGCGCGGCCTTGCTCATGCTGTAGAGCGCGACACCGGCGAACGGCACCCGTGCGGCGAGGTTGCTGCCGGTGCTGATGATCCGCCCCCCGCGCGGGAGATGACGCACCGCGGCCTGTGCGGCGAGGACAGCGGCGCGCACGTGCACGGCCAGGGTGTGCTCGATCTCCTCGAGGGTGACGTCCTCGATCGGTCCGCTCGGGAACAGGCCCGCGTTGTTGACGAGCATGTCCAGCCGGCCGAACTCGGCGGCGGTGCGCTCAACGGCCTCGGTCACCGCCTCCACGTGCGCCACGTCCTCGCGGCGACCAACTGCTCGGAGGCGAAAACTCCTCGGTGCGCGAACACCTCGCGGACCGGCGGCGCGCCGACGTGGACAAGCTCGTACGGCGTCTGGAACAGGGCGGCCGGGAAGGCGACGTGCGCCCCGGCGTCGACGCGGAGGCGGTCGCGGCGTACTGCACCGCCGTCCTCCAGGGCATGTCCGTCCGGGCACCCGACGGCGCCACGCAGGCGGAACGGGAGCGCACCGCCGAGCTCGCGACGGCCTCGTGGGAGCTGGTCACGGTCGGTCTGACGCCTCGCCACCACGGCTTCCGCCCGCCTGCCCGGCCGACGTGCGCACACGTGTGCGCCGTTCGGCACGTCGCCCACGCCGTCCCCGCCGAATGGGGCGCCCGGCCCACCACGCGGCGGTGGCGCCGACGTCACGGCCTGCGGCGGATCTTTGCAGAAGCATCACACTTGCTGCGCAGGGCCTTCGGAGAACGCCGTTAGCGTTGCTGGCCGATTGAACCCGCGCGCGACAGCGCACAAGGCGCCGATGTCTCTGGCAGCTCCGGCAGCACAGAAAGATTGCAGATGGACTACTGCTCGTCATGTCGTCGGCACCTCAACGGAGCGCTGGTGTGCCCGGGTTGCGGCGATTACGCCCCGGACATCGCACCGCCTTCCCATCGCAGTGAGCAGGCGACGGCGGAGTGGGACCCGTTCCGCGCGGAGCGGTCGCCCGCCGCGAAGTCGTCGTCCGGTGCCGGTTCCCAGGACTCCGCCCGCGCACCGTACGCGGCAGGTGCGGGCATATCCGGGGACGCCGCGGACGGCGCGCCGTCCGACGCGTCCGCGCACACCGCGTCCAGCGCGCCGGGCCGTGCGGCCCGGCGGCGGCAGCTGGCCCGCTGGAAGAAGAGCCGGCGCCGCGCCGTGGCCGGGACGGCCATCGCGCTCGTCGGCGGAGGGCTGACCATCGCTGCTCTTCCCTCGGGATCCTCCAAGGGCAAGATGAACGCCGTCTCGGCGCCGGAGACCGTCACCCCGAACGCCGCCAGGATGAGCGAACCCGTCTCGCCGTCCGCGGAGCCGGCCAAGCCGGCGACACGGAAGCCCGACACGCGCCCCTCCCCGACCGCCGTCCCGGGACAGCGGACCTCGACGGTCACCGTCTCCCGCCCCGCCGCCACGCCCCCGCCGCCGCGCCCCGTCACCGAGGCCACCGCGCAGCCGGAGGCGCAGCAGTCCGAGACGCCGGCCCCGCGGCCCACCGCTGCCGGCTCCACGACGCAACCGAACACCTCGGGCGGCACGGACGGCGGTTCGGACAGCTCCCGTGACGACCAGCCGGAGGCGACCCCCTCGCAGACGGCCACTACGTCACCCACCGAGGTGTGCCTGCTTGTCCTCTGCCTCGGCTGAGGACACGCCAGGACACCGACGACACGTCGCCCCGCATTCGGCGCCGCTTCACCGACCGCGCAGGTCTCCTGCGCGGTCGGTGGCGTTTCCCGCGCATGTCGGCCCTCTCCGCGGCGCCGCGCGGGCCGTTTCGTCCCGGGCGCAGCGGGCACACGGCCTGCATCGCACCGGAGGTGAACCATGCCAGGACGCGAGGAGCTTCCTTCGACGCTGGAGCGCTCGCCCAAGGACGCGCAGCGCACGTGGATCAAGGCCCACGACTCCGCCGTGGAGCAGTACGGCGAAGGGGAGCGGGCCCACCGGGTCGCCTTCAGCGCGCTCAAGCACAAGTACGAGAAGGTCGCCGACCACTGGGAGCGGAAGGAACAGGGCCGCAAGGGGCCCTCGGACCCGCGCGCCGAGACGCCGCGGCAGCGGCCCGCCCGCAGCGGTGAGGGCGTCGACGAGAACGCCACCAAGCAGCACCTGTACGACCTGGCCCAGCGTATGGACATCGCGGGCCGGTCCCGGATGAGCAGGTCCGAGCTGCTGGATGCCATTCGCAAGGAGAACCGTTCGAAGACGCGTGAAGCCCGTTCCCGGTGAGCGGCGCGGCGGTGGGATAGCCTGATCAGCGGCCGCGGTGGCCCGCACGTGCGGGACCGCCCACAACCGGCGTCGGCTCGCCGATTCCGTGATCGGCGAGCCGTCCCACCGTCAGTCCGCGGGAACGGCATGCCTCCACCACCAGGGGCAGCGCGGCCAGGGTCACGCGCCAGGACCCGGCCGCGCTGTACGCGTCGGTGTCGTGGAGGAGCACCGTCGCGCCCCCGCGCAGGGTGCTGGTGACCTCCGCGAGCACGCTCCCGGGGGTCGCCGACGCGGTCCAGTCGCGCCCCCAGGCGGACCAGAGCACCGGGTGGAGACCGGCGCGGCGGGCCGCCGCCCAGCGGCCGCCGGTGAGGACACCGTAGGCGGGCCGGTACCAGACGGGGTATGTGCCCGCGACGCCGTGGACGACCTCCGCGGCGCGTTCCAGGTCGCGCGCGTCGCGCAGCGGCCGGGGGGCCCAGCCGCGTTCGTGGCGCCAGCCGTGCACGGCCAGCTCGTGGCCCTCGGCCGCCATCCTGTGTCCCAGGTCGGGCTGGTCTGCGAGCCTGCTGCCGAGCACGAAGAACGTGGCGCGCACGTCGAGCCGGTCGAGGGCGCGCAGGAAGTCGGGCGTGCTGCCGGGGTCGGGGCCGTCGTCGAAGGTGAGGGCCACCCGCCGGGAGTCGCCGCGTCCGTGGAGGGCGGGGCCCAACGCGGCCCGGACCGACGGGATCCAGGTGACCGCAGGGCCGATGTGCCCGGCGGTCACCGCCAGGGCTGCCGCGGCCAGTGCCGGTGCGACGGTCCGGCGCCCGCCGGGCGGGGGCGTGCGGGGGGTGCTCACCAGGCTGCCTCCTTGCCCTGCTCGCCCGCGAGCAGGGGCGATCTTGCCAGTTGCACCGTGCCCGCGATGAGCACGGCCAGCGCCGCCGCCTCGGGCACGGTCCGCCAGCCGAGTTCGACGTGTTCGCCGAACAGCACCGCGCCGAGAACCACACTGAGCAGGGCGTCACCCAGCGTGAGTGCCGGCTGTGAGGCGACGAGCGTGCCCGCCCGCAGCGTCACCTGCAGCAGCAGGAAGCTGCCGAGGCCGACGGCGATCGCGGTGTACAGCTGCCACGCGGCGAACAGGGCCGCGACGCCTTCGTCCAGCCGTCCGGTCGCGTCCTTGATCAGCGCGGCCGTGCAGGCGAAGCCGAGAGCTGTCGCCGTGCCGAGGACGGCCGCCCGGGGCGCGGACGGCAGCCGCGGTGACACGGCGACGAGCGCCACGACGACCGTCGCGACGCCCACCGCCGTCCATACCCACCGGACGCCGGGTACGGTCGCCCGTTCGCCGGACGGTTCGAGGAGCGCCAGGAACACGGCAAGGCCCATGGCCATGGCGAGGAAGGCCCACCAGGTACGGGCGTCCGGACGGCGGCGGAACACGATGCCGCCGATGACCAGCGTGAAGAGCAGTTCCGTGGTCATCACCGGCTGCACGACCGACAGCGGCCCGGCGGCGAGGGCCGCCGCCTGGCACAGCCCCGAGACGGCGAGCAGGGCGGCACCCCAGATCCAGACCGGCCGGTGGACCAGGCCGGCCACCCACGCCCCCCGGCGGGCCGAGGCCGATGCGGGGCCCGACTCCTCGGCGGCGCCACGCCGCTGGAGCACGGAGGCGGCCGCGTTGCCGAGGGCCGCGAGCAGGGCCAGGACGACCGAGAGCCCGATCATCGCACCGCCGGTTCGGCCCGTCCGGCCAGGTACCGGAAGATGCCCGGCGCGACACCGTGCAGCCGCACCGGCACGGCCAACCAGCCGGGCACGAACACGTCGCTGCGACCGCTCACGAGTGCCTGCCGGACCGCGACGGCGACCCGGTCGGCGGGCACCGGGCGCGGCCGGGTGCGGTGGTACGGGGCCCCGCGCGTGGCGAAGAACGGTGTGTCCACGGCGCCGGGCGAGATCACCGACACACGCACACGGGTTCCGACGAGCTCCTGACGCAGGCTCTCGGCGAAGGAGAGGAGGGCGCCCTTGCCCGCGGCGTAGACCGCCTCGTTCGGCACGCCGACGGATCCGGCGATCGAACCGATGAGGACGACCCGGCCCGTCCTGCGCGCCACCATCTGCGGCAGCAGCAGGCGCACCATGTGGATCACCGCCACCAGATTGACCGTCAACAGCCGGTCGACGGCCTCGGCGGGCATCCTCGTGAAGGGGCCGTACCAGCCGGTCCCGGCCGACGCGACCACCGCGTCGACGTGGCCCGCATGGTCCAGCGCCTGCCGGGCCAGCCGGTCGCGGTCGCCCGCGTCCGCCATGTCGGCGGGCAGCGCGTGGCCGCCGGTGCGGTCCGCGACCGCGGCGAGGCGCTCCGGGTCCCGGCCGCTGAGCAGCAGCCGCCAGCCGCCCTCGGCCGCGAGTGCGGCCGCGACGGCTTCGCCGATTCCCGAGGACGCCCCGGTGATGAGCACGACCGGCGGCACTCCGCCCGAGCGGGCGTCACGGCGCGACATGGCCGGCTTCGTCCCGTGCCGAGCCGCGCGGTTCGTCCTGCGCCTGGTCCGACGCACCGGCAGTCCTCCGGATCTCCTCGACGCCTCTCTGCCAGCTTCGGCGCTGCGGCGGGGAAGCGCCTGTCCACGCAAGATCCCCCTGGTGCCCGGTCACTCGAACGGCTCGATTCGGTGCCCGCCCGTCACGGCATGACGCCCCTGACAATGCCGGGCATCTCCCCTCGGAGGATCAGCGATCATGCGGCGGCGGTTCCTGCTCCTCGGCGCCGGTATGGGCGCCGGCCACGCGGCCGTGTCCGCCGAGCTGGCGCGCAGACTGCGCGAGCGCGGCGACCACGCCCTCGTGCGGGACGTGCTCACGCTCCTCCCGCCGGGCGTCGGCCCGGCCGTCCGGTCCTCCTACCGCGCGACCGTCCGGTACGCCCCTTGGGTTTACGAGGGGATCTACGCCCTGTTCATGTCCCCCGCCAAGGGCCCGCGGCCCAGCAGCACGCCGCTCGCCGTGGCGGCGGAACGCAGGCTCATGGAGCTCGTGGAGCTGTGGCGGCCGGACGTCGTCGTCTCCACGTTCCATCTGGCCGCCGAGCTCACGGGCAGGCTGCGCGCCAAGGGGACGCTGCCGGTCCCCGCGGCTGTCTTCCTCACGGACCTCGCGGTCCACCGCGGCTGGCTGCACCCGGGCAACGACCTGTACGTCTGCGTCACCGAGGCGACCGCGGCGGACGTCCGGGCGGCCACCGGGCGCCCCGCGATGGCGTCGGGCCCGGTCGTCGCGCCCGCATTTCATACGGCAGGGACACGCGTGCCCTCTTCTCACTGGGAGACCGATCACTGGGAGACCGAGTTCGCGCGGGTGGGGTTCGGCCGTGCGCCCGTGCTGCTGTCCACCGGCGCCTGGGGGGTCGGCACAGCGATCGAGAACACCGCCCGCTCGCTCGCGCACCACGGCTGTCTGCCGGTCGTGCTGTGCGGGCGGGACCGGGTACTGCGCAGGCGGACGACCCGGCTGCCGGGCGTGCTCGGGCTGGGCTGGGTCGCGGACATGCCGCAGCTCTTCGCCTCGGTACGCGTTCTGATCGACAACGCGGCCGGACAGACCGCGGTGCAGGCGCTCGCCTCGGGCGTTCCGGTCATCGGCTACCGGCCCATTCCGGGCCACGGCGCCGAAGGCGTGCGGAGCATGGCGGCGGCCGGCCTCTCCGTCCGGGCCGGGAGCCTTCCGGAACTGCTGCGGGCCGTGGACCGGCTGGCGCGCGCCGGTACCGCCCGGGAGGAACAGCTGGCCCGCGGCGCCGCGGCGTTCACCGCCGACGCGGCCGGGGTGATCGCCGACTTCTTCGGCCCCCGGCCGGTACAGGACGGCGACGGCCCTGGGTGATCCGGTCGGCCCCGGGTCCGGGCGGTTGCCTGTCGGGGCGCTCGCCGGCCCCGGGGCCGACCGTAAGTAGGGGGCCGTCCCGTAGTCCATGGGGCGGGTCCCGTGGTTCCTCAGGTGGTGGGCCGATACCCGAGCGCCCTGACGATCTCGTCCGCGTTGTGATACGTGCCGTCCTCGGGGAGCTTGCGCGCCTGAGCCACCACCGGGTCGGGCGCGTGGTTCTCCTCCAGGGCGCGCACCACCGCAGCGCGGTCCGCCGGGAAGACCGTACGGTCGAGGTGCCGTGCGATCTCCAGGCGCAGAGCGTCGGCACCGGCCTCCGCCTCGGCCTGGTCGCGGGCCTCTCCCGGTGGTGGGACCGGCCCGCTGGGGTGCACCTCGACGTCGTCGTCGGCGGCGGGCTCCGGGTCGTGCGACTCCTCCGCGTGGGTGTGCTGACCGGACCGGAGGTAGCCCTCCAGCTCGTGCTTCCGCTCGTCGTCCTCGCGCGGGCTCACCGGGTTGCTGCCTCGCTCCGTGCTGTTCATGTCCTGGCCGCCTCCTTCGTTCCTGCGCGTGCTCGGGGTGCCCTGCTGCGGGGCGGGTACCCGAGGAGGCCGAACCCATACGAATCAGACATCCGAGGGACGCCGGCGGGGCGTTCAGGGCCAGGACGGCTCCTTGCGGGGCACGACCACCAGTTCGGACACCGCGCTGCCGGGCGGCACCGAGAGGGCGTACATCAGCGTGTCGGCCACGATGTCGGGGCTCTGCAGCATCGAGACGTCGGCGTCCGGGAAGCGGTCGAGGATGAACGGCGTCTCCATGCCCCCGGCGATGATCCCGGTGACGCCGATACCCAGGCAGTCCCGCTGCGCCTCCTTGAACAGGGTGTGCGTGAACGCCCGCAGGCCCGACTTGCCCGCCGCGTACGGTCCGGCCTCCGTCCAGGTGCGGTTCGCCGCGGTCGAGAGGATGTTGACGATGTGTCCGCCGCCTCGCGCGATCATGCGGCGGTAGGTCTCCAGGCACAGATACATCGGGCCCAGGAGGTTGGTGGTGACGACGCGCGTCACCTCGTCCGCCGTCAGGTGCTCGATGGGCTTGGAGACGTCCACCGCGGCGTTGTTGACCAGGATGTCCACCGCCTGACCTTCGGCGTCCAGGTCGAGGAAGACAGCCGCGACCATCGCGGAGTCGCAGACGTCCATCTCCACGAACCGGGCGTCGTGGCCGGCCCGGGTCAGGTCCGCGCACAGTTCCTGTGCGGTCTCCTTCCGTACGTCCGCCACGAGGACCGACGCTCCCGCCCCCGCCAGCCGGCGCGAGACGGCCGCCCCCAGCCCCCGGGCGCCTCCGGTCACCAGTGCCTGCCTGCCGCGAAGATCGACCTGTACCGCGCTGCCCATGTCCCTGCCTTCCGACGACTCAGCGTCCCCGGGTACCGCCGTGTGCGCCGGGAAACCACTCCGTCTCTCACTGTGACCCCGCGGGCCGCCTCCGGCACGCCGTACTAGGCCGCCGCCGGAGATGTCCGGGAGTGGCGGCCGTCACCTTCACGGAGCCCGCACACACCGCTCCCGGCACCGTCGTCGTCACTGTGAGCAAGCACACCAGAAGTACGAGTTCCCAGGCGGCACAAGGGCTGTGGCAACCGACAGCCCTGGCAGCGCCCTGCCGCGGCCCGTCTTCCGCGGTCCCGTCTGCCACGATGGTCGACGCCGTCTCCCGGAGTGAACCGTCCCTGGGCGCAACGGCACACCAGACAGATCCGGTGGAGCAGCCGCGCAGCGCAGCCGGCCTTCCGACCTCCACCGTTTGCCGCACCCGCCTCCGGGCTCATCTCCGGGTACCTCACTGTGTCTTCTTCCTCCGCCGTCCGCTCGACCACGCCCGCGTCCGCTCCCGACCGCTCGCCCTGGCGTTCCCTCAGGTACCGCAGCATGCGCTGGTGGTCCGTCGCGAACTTCGTCTCCAACGCCGGTACGTGGATGCAGCTCACGGTGCAGAACCTGCTGGTCCTCCAGATCACGGGGTCCGCCGCGGCGACGGGTCTGTCCATGTCCGTGCAGGCGGCGCCCGGTCTTCTGATGAGCGTCGCGGGCGGCGCCGCCGTCGACCGCTGGCCCCGCAAGATGACCGCGGCCGTCAGCCAGGCACTGCTCGGTGGCGTGGCGTTCCTGACGGCGGTCCTGGTGGCCGTCGACCAGCTCAATCTCGGCATCCTGATGGCCCTGGCCGCCGTCACCGGTGTGATCGCCACGGTCGACGGGCCCGCGTGTGCGCTGCTGGGCAACGACCTGGTCCGCGCCGAGGACGTCCCTTCCGCCATCGGCGTGGGTTCCCTGGTGCACAACGCCGGGCGGCTCGCGGGCGCCGCGCTGGCCGGTGTGACGGTCGGCTTCCTGGGCACGGGCGCCGCCTATGCGGCCAACGGAGTGTCGTTCCTGTTCGTCGCCTGCGTCATCCCCTTCCTGCGCCCCGTGCACCGGACAATCCCGCGGCCGCGGGCGGAACTCGGTGCGAAGCGCACGGAACGGGCCCCGGGCAGCGCCCGGGGCGGGGCCGACCACGAGGACATGACGGTGCGTCAGGGCCTGGCGTTCTTCATGCGCCGCCCGCGCCTGGTCGCGCTCGCCGGCATCACCGGCATCAGTGCCGTCTTCGGGCGCAACTACGGCCTCACGCTGGCGGTTCTCGTCACGGGTCCGCTGGCCGGCGGCGCCGGGGCGTTCGGCACCGTCTCCACCGTTCTCGCGGTGGGCGGCATCATCGGCGCCGTGCTCGGTGCCCGGCTGCGCAAGCCCTCCGTACGGCTGGTCGGCACGCTCGCCGCGGCCGGCGCCCTGCTCCAGGTGGTGGCGGGCCTGTCGCCGTCGCTCGCCGTGCTGCTGGTCCTCGTACTTCCCATGGCCGTGGTCGAGTCGGTGTCGGACACCGCCGGGACGACGGTCCTCCAGACGGACCCGCCCGCGCATCTGCGCGGCCGTGTTCTCGGCGTCTGGGGCAGCATCCGCACCCTGTGGGGTCTGGCGGGACCGCCGGCGCTCGGCCTCCTCATGGAGCTCGCCGGGGCGCGGGGCGCCCTCGTCACCGGTGGACTCCTCATCGCGGGCGCGGTCGGAGCGGGCCACGTGCTGCACCGGCGCCGTACGGCCCCGGCCGTGGTCCTGCGCACGGAGGAGACCAGCGCGGCCGAACAGCGGCCGACCCTGATCACCGCCGCCTGATCGCAGCGGTCTGATCGGCGCCGTCCGATCGCCCGCGGCCGGCCGCCGGCGGTGCCCCGTGGCTCACGCGCGGGCCACCGGGGGTCCTTCCCGGGCCGGTGGCCGGCCCGCGGGCCGGATCCAGCTCCCCCGGCTCGGGCCCCGGCAGTCCGCGCACCGCGTCGAGCACCTCGCCGACACCGATCCTCAGCAGCCGTTCGTCCGGCAGCCGTCCGTGGGCGTCCCCCGGGCGGGGCGATTCGTCGCCGCCGGCGTGCCACAGCACACGGTGCCGTGCGGAGGCGGGCGGCCCCCACAGCCGCGGGGCCACCGGGCCGAACAGGACGACGGACGGTGTGCCCAGCGCCGTCGCGAGGTGGGCGAGCCCGGTGTCCCCCACCACCACGCAGCGCGCCTGCCCGACCAGCGCGGCGAGCCGCTCGAACGGGATGTCGTCCCTGCCGCCCAACACCGCCTCCGGCGGCAGGCCCGCCTCGCGCGCCACCCGGTGTGCGAGTGGCCCCTCGTCCGCTCCGGCGGTCACCACGACGTCGTGTCCGGAGCGGCGCAGCTCGGCCGCCACGGCCGCGAAGCGCTCGGGCGGCCAGCGGCGAGCGCCCGCGTCGGCGCCCGGGTGCACCACGACGGCGCCGGGGGCCGGGGACGGGACGGGGGCCGGCGGTATCTCCACCTCGCGGGGGTCGGCGGCGATCCCGTACCAGGCGAGCAGCCGGCACCAGCGGTCGCGCTCGTGCTCGTCCTCCCGCCACACCGGGCCCCGGATACCGGGCGTGCCGGAGTGCGCGTAGGCGAGCAGCCGGCCCGGGCGCAGCCGCTGGAGGAGCAGGTGGCTGGGCGGACCACTGCCGTGCAGGTCCACGGCGACGTCGGGTGCCGGCCCGCTCCAGGCGAGTTCGGCGGGCACGTCGCGGCCGGCGGCCGTGGTGGGCAGCAACCGGTCCACGAGGCCGGTGGCGGCGGCGGCCGCGGACAGCCTGCGGGGGCCGGCGAGCACGAGTTCGTGGCCGGGCAGGTGCCGGCGCAGCGCGCGCAGCGCGGGTACCGCCGTCAGCAGGTCGCCCAGGCCGAGTGCGCGCAGCACCAGGACGCGCGGGCGGGGCGCCGCCGTCGGGTCACCGTCGTCCCGGGGGGCCGTACGGCCGGGGGTGCTCACGTCACGGACACCTCTCTCGCGTCGGGCCGGCTCTCACCGGCGGCGCCGGGGCCTCAGGCCGGTGGCCGGCCGGGGCGTACGGCGGCCTGAGCCGCGCGGCGGGCCAGCAGGGTCGTCGAACGGCCGTCCAGGTAGGGCAGGACGACCGCCTGGCCGCCCCACGTCCGCAGGACCTCCGCCTCGGGCAGGTCCTCGACCGCGTAGTCCCCGCCCTTCACCCACACGTCCGGGCGCAGTCTGCTCAGCAGCGCCTCCGGGGTGTCCTCCTCGAAGACCGCGACCGCGTCCACGCTGCCGAGGGCGGCCAGGACGCGTACGCGGTCCGCCAAGTGGTTCAGCGGCCGGCCCGGGCCCTTGCGGCGGGCGAGGGACGCGTCGGAGTTGACGCACACGATGAGGCAGTCGCCGATCCGACGGGCGCTCTCCAGCAGTCCGACGTGGCCCGCGTGCAGCAGGTCGAAGCAGCCTCCGGTGGCGACCACCGTGCCCCCGCGGGCACGGACCTCGCGGGCCAGGGCGAACGGGTCCGTCTCGCGGGTCCGCGCCGGGCGGGAGGGGGCCTCGTCGCGCCACAGGGCCGGGTTTCCGGCGCCGCCCGCCGCCACGAACGCCGCCGCTTCGGCCACGGCCCGCTGCACGGCCTCCTCCGGGAGCGCGCCGTCGGCGAGGGCCGCGGCGGTCGTGGCGGCGAAGCAGTCGCCGGCGCCGCAGGGGTCGCCCTCGGCCCGGTAGGGAGGCGGTACGAGCATCGGGGTCCCGCCGCCGGGCAGCGTCAGCATCACGCCCCGTTCGCCCAGGGTCACGGCGACGGTCGCCGCCCGCCAGCGGTCGGCCAGCTCGGATCCCCGGCGGGCGTGCGCACGCAGCGAGTCACCGGTGCCGTCGTCGCACAGGGCGCGTGCCTCCGCCGCGTTGGGGGTGACGATCCGTGCACCGGGGACCGGCGCGTCGCCCCAGGGGTGGGGGTCCCACACCAGGGGCACGCGGCGGGCCGCTGCCGCGAGCTCGTCCCGTACGGCACGTGCCGTGTGCCGCCCGTAGTCGGCGACGAGGACCGCGTGGGCCCGCTCCAGCGCGTCCCGCACGGCGGCGTCGGGGGCACCGGGCGCGCCGCCGCCGCGGTCGATCCGCAGCAGGGGACGGCCGCCTGCCAGGACCCGGGTCTTCACGGGGAGGGACCCGTCGAGCGGCAGTTCCACGAGCCGGACGCGGCCGCGCAGCGCGGTCCGTACGACGTCGCTCGCCGGGTCGTCACCGAGCGCGGTCACCAGGGTCACGTCCCGGCCCGCGCGGGCGGCCAGCGCCGCGGCGAGACCCGCTCCGCCGGGCCGGCGCCGGTCGCCGGTGACGTCGACGACGGGGGCGGGCGCGTCCGGGGACAGCCGGGTGGCGACGCCGTCGATGTCCTCGTCCAGCAGGACGTCCCCGACGACCACGAGCGGCCCGGCCCCTGTCATGGGCTCCTCCGGTGGACCGCCACGGGCCGTTTCACGACCGTCCCGGGGACCGGGGAGGCCGCGTCGAAGCATTCGCAGAGCAGGTGCACGGCGACCAGGTGGGCCTCCTGAACGGTCGCCGTGGAGGGGGCGTCGATGCACAGCGCGTCGTCGGCCGCCTCGGCCAGCGGGTTGGGCGCGGGTCCGGTCATCGCCCAGACGCGCAGTCCCGCCGCCCGGCCGGTGACGGCGGCGGAGATGAGGTTGGCGCTGCGCCCCGAGGTCGACAGCAGGACGAGGACGTCCCCGCGGCGGCCGTGCGCGGACACCTGCCGCGAGTACACCTGGTCGAACCCGTAGTCGTTGCCGATGGCGGTCACGCTGGAGGTCTCCGCGTGCAGGGAGATGGCCGAGAAGGGCGGGCGTTCGTGCCGGTAGCGTCCCACCAGCTCGGCGGTCAGGTGCTGGGCCTGGGCGGCGCTGCCGCCGTTGCCCGCGGCGAGCAGGCGGCCGCCGGCGGGGAGGACCGAGGCGAGGTGGGCGGCCCAGTCGGCGATCCGGCCGATGCCGTGCCGGCGGAACCGGGCGAGCGTGTCCTGGAGCGACTGGCAGTGCTCGTGGGCGTCCTGGAGTGCAGGGTGTTCGCTCATCGTGGTCGGGGCGGCGCGTCGGACGGACGACGGCCGGACCCGCACCTCCTTCGGGCGTCGGTGCTGCGCGAGGTTCGCACGGAGTTCGTCTCAGGTCGCTCCTGTCACGGCGTACCGCGCGGTGAGCACCGCGCTGTACACCGTCTCGGTGGCCGCCGCGATCCTGGGCCAGCCGTAGCGGCTGAGGACGCGGCGGCGTCCTGCCGTCCCGCAGGCATCCCGCAGCGCGGGGTCCGCGAGGAGTTCGGCGGCGGCGCGGGCGAGGGCCTCCGGGGACCCGGGCGGCACGAGCCGGCCGGTGGCCGGGTCGGCGACGGTGTCCAGGTGGCCGCCCACCGCGCTGGCGACGACCGGTTTGCCGCAGGCCATCGCCTCCAGCGGCACGATGCCGAACGGTTCGTAGTCCGCGGGGCAGAGCACCACGTCGGCACTGCGCAGCAGCGGTGCGACGTCCTCGGAGGGGACACCGCCGGTGAACGTGACCCGGTCGGCGACTCCCGCGGAGTGCGCGATGTGGCGAAGCCTGCGGACCTCGGGGTCGTCGTCGAGCCGGTCGGCCGAGGGGCCGCCGACCACGACGAGTTCGGCCTCGGGCAGCCAGGTCAGGGCGGTGACGGAAACGGCCGCCCCCTTGCGCGGGACGAGCCGGCCCAGATGCAGCAGCCGGTAGCGGTACGGGCCGCGGTCGGCGACCGGCCCGGCGGGCGTGAACTGCTCGGTGTCGACGCCGCACGGCACGACGCTGATCCGGTGGGCCGGGATGCCCATCCTGCCGAGTTCGACGACCTCGTCGCGGCAGGTGGCGATCACGCGGTCGCACGCCAGGCCCACTTCCTTCTCGCAGGCGATGCGCGCCGGCGGGCTCGTGTCGGCCTGCCTCTGGTGGCGTCGCTTCACCGTGCCGAGCGCGTGGTACGTCTGCAGGAGCGGGAGCCGCAGCTCACCGACCGCCTCCAGCGAGGCGAGGCCGGACATCCAGAAGTGCGAGTGCACCAGGTCGGGCGGGCGGGCCTGCCATTCGCGGACCAGGTGGCGGCTGAACGCCAGCATGTGGGGCAGGAGTTCGTCCTTGGGGATCTTCTCCTGCGGGCCCGCGTGCACGTGGTGGACCTCGACGCCGTCGCGCACGCGGATGCGTTGCGGGAGGTCGGGGGCGTCTCGGCGGGTGTAGACGGTGACGCCGTGGCCCCGGTCGGCGAGTGCGCCCGCGAGGCGCGCGACATGCACGTTCTGTCCGCCCGCGTCGACGCCGCCCAGCGTCGCGAGCGGGCTCGCGTGTTCGGAGACGAGCGCGATCGACAGAGTGCCGGCGGAGAGAGGTCCGAGGGATGTCATGAGCGCACCTCCGTGATCAGACGCTCCCAGTCGGTCAGGAAGCGTTTGAGCCCGTACCGTTCGAGGGCTGCCTGGCGGGCGCGCGCGCCGTCCTCGGCCGCGGCCTCCGGCTCGGCCAGGTAGCGGCGGGCGACCCGGGCGAGGACCTCGGGCCGGGTGGACAGTGTGCCCGCGCCGGGCGGGACCGCCTCCACCGCTTCGGTGGTGGCCAGTGCCACGACGGGCATGCCCAGGTGCATGGCCTCCAGCAGGGACAGTCCCAGGGAGGTCCAGCGCACCGGGTGCAGATACAGCCGGCGCTCCGCGAGGGCGGCGTGCAGTTCCTGTTGCGGCAGGTCGGCCGTGCGGCACCGGTCCTCGGGGAGGCCGAGATGGGCGGCGAGGCCCTCGGTGCCCATGCCGAAGACGTCGAGCGGCGCCGCCTCGGACAGGGCGGGCAGCAGGTCCGTACCGGTGTGACGGCCGCGCCGGACCGGTTCGTTGACGACGACGGCGGCGCGGGCCAGGCGGCCGGTGTACTGGTGCCCCGGGTCGACGATGCCGTGTTCGATGACGTGGGTGCGGGTGGAGCCGTTGTCCCAGAACAGCCGGTTGAAATGGGTGACATGGACGAGGGTGAGGTCGTCGCGGTCGGCGCAGGGGTGCCGGGTGTCGGGGACGTTGCCGTCCGGTGCGTTGTGCTCCAGGTAGACGGCGGGCACGTCGCGGCCCGGCCGGCGCCCGCCGAGCCAGAGTTCGGCGAGGTCCGCCTCGTGCGGACGCTGGAGGAGGACGAGGTCGACCTGCGTCCGGCTCAGCTCCTGCGGCGTCACCTCCCGGACCGAGTCCGGCCAGGTGAAGGTGCGGGCGCGGCCGAGGCCGTCGGGGTCGCGCCATGGTGTGACGGGAACGAGGTACGTGTGGGGGCCCTGGACGAACGCGGTCGTCCAGGAACCGTGAACGTGCCACAGCAGGATGTTCATACGCTCGCTCCTCGTTCTGTTCCCGATGCCCGGCCGGGCACGGGCGCGCTGCCCGTCCCGGCCGGAGCCGCCCCGTTGTCCGAGCCGCAGCCGAGCGCGGCGACGGCGGCGAGCACCGCGCTGTCGGTCACCGCGTCGAGGCAGGGGTGCCCCGGGACCGGGCAGCGGCGGGCTCTGCTCCCCGCGCACGGTGCGTGCTGGTCGCCGAGCAGCACGTGCGGCACGCCGTACGGGCGCCAGCGCTCGGCCGGCACCACCGGCGCGAACAGGCAGGCGACGGGCGTCCCCACGGCGGCGGCGAGGTGGGCGGGTCCGGTGTTGCCGACCACGGCGACGCGTGCCCGCGCGAGTACGCCCGCAAGGTGCGGGAGGTCGGTGGCGCCGCCGAGGTCGAGGGCGTGCTCGCCGGCGACGCGGGCGGTGAGGTCCTTCTCCCCCGCGCCGCCGGTGACGACGACGCGGTGGCCTTCGGCGGCGAGCGCGGCCACGGCCCGGGCCGCCCGTCCGGCGCTCCATGCCCGGGCCGGTACGGCCGCGCCGGGGTGGAGCACGACGTACGGCTCCGGTCCTGTCAGGTGGGTGGTGTCGGGCGGGTCGCCGATGCGCAGGGTCCCGGGGTCCGAGGGGGGCAGGGGGAAGCCCGCGTCGCGTGCCAGGTCGAGCGCGGCCTCGGCCTCGTGGCGGCGGGGCAGCCGGTGGTGGCGCAGGTCCAGCAGGGAGCCGGGGTAGTCCTCGCTGTCGGCCGCGGTCCAGCCGACACCGCCGAGCTTCAGCAGCAGGGCGACGGGCAGCGGGCTCTGGTGGTAGGAGACGAGAACGAGGGCGCGGTCGTAGCGGCCGTCGGACAGGGCCGCCAGCAGGGCGCGGGTCTCCTCGCGCGAGACGGGCGCCGGTTCGAGACCGACCCAGGGCGCGTCGTACACGAGGACCTCGTCGACGCCCGGCAGCAGCCGCGCGGCCTGCTCGCCGAGCGGCCCGCACAGCAGGGCGGTGTGCGAGGAGCCCGCTGCCACGGCCCGCACGGCGGGTCCGGCGAGGAGGACGTCGCCGGCGCTGTCCAGGCGGACGACGAGGGTACGGGGAGCCGTCATCGGCGGCCTCCCGGTGAACGGCCGAGCACCAGGCGCACGGCGTCGATCAGGTCGGCGGCCGTCTCGTCGGCGGCGGTGATCTCCGCGGGCCGGGTCGCCCGTGTCGGCACCAGCACGCCGCGCGCGCCTGCCGCGCGGGCTGCCGCGATGTCCGAGCCGATGTCGCCGATGACGACGGTGTGTTCGGGTGATGCGCCGAGCCGGTCGCAGGCGGCGAGCACGAGGCCCGGTGCCGGTTTGCGGCAGCCGCAGCCGTCGCGCGGTCCGTGGGGGCAGACGGCCCAGACCGCGAAGGGGCCGAAGATCGCGTCCACGCGCTGCCGCACCGACTCCACCTGACGATGCGTCAGCACACCTCGGGCGACGCCCGACTGGTTGCTGACGACGCCCACCGGTATGCCGAGCGAGCGCAGGGCGGCGACGGCTTCCGGCGCGCCCGGCATCGGTGTGACCCGCGCGGGATCGCCGTTGTAGGGGACGTCGGCGACGAGCGTGCCGTCCCGGTCGAACAGCACCGCCTGCGGGAGAGCGCCGTGTGCACTCGTCCCCTGCCGTGACGCACGGGTGTCCGGGCGCGCGCCCCTGGGGCCGTAGAAGAGCCAGGGGCCGGTCGCGGGCCGCCGATGGCCCACCGTGGCGGAGGAGGTCATGGCAGCACCCGCTGCCGGGCCGCCTCGCGCGGGGCGCGCGGCGGCCTCGTCGTGGCCACCGGGTCGAACGGCGGTGTGCCGCGGTGCCTCACCTGGCCGCGCAGCCAGTGCCAGGTGGCGGCGGGGGGAATGAGGATGCTGGTCAGCGCCATGGTGACGACCTCGTGCCGGGTCCGCGGGCCCGGCGCGATGCGCGCCGCGGCAAGTTCGGCGGTGCCGGCGAGCCATGCGGCGCCGCAGGCCGCGGCCGCCGCGGGCCGCCGCAGAGCCGCGCACGACAGGGCGGTCACGGCGGCGGCCGTGACGGCGAGGTGGCGGGACAGGCGGCCCCGCGGCGCGTCCGCACGGCTCCACCAGTCCGGTCCGTGCAACCGGTTCATCAGCACGTCGTCCGCGTTGCCCGCCTGAAGGCGTACGGAGGTCCAGCGGTCGGCCGGGCGGACGGGGTGCGCGGTGCCGCGGGTGCCGGTGTGCAGCGTCCAGCCCGCGGCGAGCACCCGCAGGGCCAGATCCGCGTCCTCGCGGAAGGCGCGGCGGAACCGTTCGTCGAACCCGCCGACGGCGTCCAGGGCCTCGCGGCGGTACGCCATGTCTGCGGTGATCCACCGGGCGGTGGCGAGGCCCGCCGTGTTGCGCTCCCAGTCGGTGGGGCGCCGGTCCGCGGGGAGCGGCACCGTGATGCGGGCCGCGACTCCCGCGGTCCGGTACGTCGTGGCCGCGAGGTCGCTCGTGAGGTCCTCGCCCCAGGTGGGTCCGGGCACCACGTCGTCGTCGAGGAAGACGATCCAGGGCACGGGTCCGGCCGCCTGGCGCCCCGTGTTGCGGGCCGCGGCGGGGCCGCGTGCCCGGCCGGGCACGATGGTGGTCACCGGCTGGAGGGCCACCGGGATCTCGACGGGGAGCGGGGTGGCGCCGGCCTCGGGCCGGTCGTCGACGAGGACCACCCGTGCCGGTTTCGGTCCCGTGGCGTCCGCCAGGGCGCGCAGGCAGACGCTCAGGCTGGGACGTCCGAGGGTCGGGACGACCACGGCGTATGCGGTCTCGGCGGACCACGGCCCGAAGACGGTCATCGCATGGCCTCCTCGTCACTGGACTGGAAGAGACCGGCGCGCCGGATCGCGTACGGGCCGATGGCCAGCAGGTCGACCGATGCGGAGCCGAAGCACTCCAGGGCGTCGCGCGGGTCGTCCACCATGGGCCTGCCGGCCGTGTTCAGGCTGGTGTTGACCACCACCGGCAGGCCGGTGAGCCGCTCGAACTCGGTGAGCATGCGGGCGACCAGTGGTTCGCTCGCGGGGTCGACGGTCTGGATGCGGGCGGTGCCGTCGACGTGCACGACGGCCGGGATCCGGTCCTTCCAGGCGTCCGCCACGTCGTGGACGAACAGCATGTAGGGGCTGGGCAGCGGGCCGTCGAAGATGTCGGCGGCGCGGTCGGCGAGCACCATGGGCGCGACCGGCCGGAACTGCTCCCTGCCCTTGACGTCGTTGAGCCGCTCCAGGTTCCCCGCGTGACCGGGGTGGGCCAGCAGCGAGCGGTGGCCCAGAGCACGGGGGCCGTACTCCGAACGCCCCTGGAACCAGGCGACGACCGCGTTGTCGGCGAGCGCCCGGGCGACGGTCGCGGCGATGTCCGCGGGCCGCTCGAACGGCACGGCCGCCGTCTTGAGCCAGGCCCCGAGCTCCGCGTCCGACCAGTCCCTGCCGAGGTCCGCGCCGGTCATGGGCTGCGGATCGTCGCCCTCGCCGGCCGCGAGGAGCAGGGCGCCGCCGAGCGCGGTGCCCGCGTCGCCGGCGGCGGGCTGGACCCATACGCGGGAGAAGGGGCCCTCGCGGGCGATGCGGGAGTTGGCCACGCAGTTGAGGGCGACGCCGCCGGCGAGGGTGAGCACGCTGTCGTGCGTGCGTCCGTGCAGCCAGCGCACGAGGTCCAGCAGGGTCTCCTCCAGAACGGCCTGCGCGCCTGCCGCGACGTCGGCGTGGTCCTGGGTCCAGGGCTCGTCCGGGCCTCGTGGCGCGCACAGTTCGGACCAGGGCACGGCCGTGGCGCGGAAGCCGCCGTCGCCGGTCGGGTACACGTACCGGCGCAGTTCGGGCAGCATGCGGGGGGTGCCGTGGGAGGCGAGTGCCATCACCTTGAACTCGTCGGAGGAGCGCAGGAATCCGAGGTGCTCGGTGAGCTCCTCGTAGACCAGGCCGAGGGAGTGCGGCAGGTCCTGCGCGTGGAGGCCCTCCAGGCGGTCGCCCACCCGGTGGGCGGCGAGGTGCGAGGCCCGCTCGCCGCGGCCGTCGAGGACCAGCACCGAGGACGCCTCGGCATCGGGCGCGGCGAACGCGCTCGACGCGGCGTGTGCCATGTGGTGCGGGACGAAACGCACGGCCTGCGGGTCCAGTCCGGGCAGCGCGGCCGCGAGGAATCCGGGGGCCTGGCGGGCGTACGTGAGCCTGAGATGGTCCCAGGGGTCGTGCAGTCCCATGGCGTCCGCGGGCCGGGCGAGGGCCGGGTCGAACGAGTAGGCCACGGCGTCGAGGTCCTGGGGGCGCAGTCCGGCCCTCTTGAGGCACCAGGCGGCGGCCTTCTCCGGGAGTTCCCAGGCGGAGAACGGCACCGGCCGCTTGCCGTGCTTGCGCCGGGAGAACCGTTCCTCCTCGGCGGCGGCCACGCATCGGCCGTCGATGACAAGGGCGGCGGCGGGGTCGTGGAAGAGAGCGTTGATGCCAAGAATGCGCATGGGGTGCCAGGCCTTTCGGCGGACGGGTCGGAGCCGGCCGCACGGCGGTGCGGCGGCCGAGGGACTCGGCCGGATCAGCTGTCCGTGTGGGCGCGGAACCAGGCGATCGTGCGCCGCAGGCCCTCTTCGGCGGCGACGCGCGGCTCCCACTGGAGCTTGTCGCGGGCGAGGGTGATGTCCGGGCAGCGCACGGCGGGATCGTCCGTCGGCCGTTCGATGAAGCGGATCTCCGAGGTCGAACCCGCCAACTCGATGACCAGACCGGCCAGTTCGAGCATGGTGATCTCGGTGGGGTTGCCGATGTTGACGGGGCCGCGCATCCCGTGGGCGGCTGCCGCCAGGATGCCGCGCACGGTGTCGTCGACGTAGCACAGCGAGCGGGTCTGGAGTCCGTCACCGGTCACGGTCAGCGGCTGCCCGGTGAGCGCCTGCCGGACGAAGGTCGGGACGGCGCGGCCGTCATAGCCCCGCATACGGGGGCCGTAGGTGTTGAACAGCCGCACGATCGCGGTGTCGACGCCGTGGGCGTCGTTCTCGGCGGTGGTCAGTGCCTCGCCGAAGCGTTTGGCCTCGTCGTACACGCTGCGCGGGCCGACGGGGTTGACGTTTCCCCAGTACCCCTCGTTCTGCGGGTGCTGCTGGGGGTCGCCGTAGACCTCGGAGGTGGAGGCGAGCACGAACCTGGCCCCCGCACCGCGGGCGAGAGCGAGAGCGTTGCGTGTACCGAGGCTGCCGGCCTCCATCGTGTGCAGGGGCAGGCGGAGGTAGTCGGCGGGGGACGCGGGGGACGCGAAGTGCAGCACGAGGTCGGGAGGCCGGTCGACGGTGAGCGGTTCCGCGACGTTGGCCCGCACCAGCCTGAATCCGGGGTGGTCGCGGAGCGCGGATATGTTCTCGGGCCGACCGGTGCTGAAGTCGTCCACGCAGGTCACGGCCGTGCCCGCGTCGAGCAGCGCCGTGCAGAGGTGAGAACCGACGAACCCCGCGCCGCCGGTGACGACGGCGTGCTCCCACGTGTGCGAGAAAGCGTTGGTCATGTCCGTCTCCTCTGGCATGGGCGGCGATTGCCGGGGCCGTGCGTCGGCGCCCGTGGCTCGGCCCTCGGCCGGCGCCTGGCCCGGCCGCGAGACCTGCGATCACCCTGCCGGACGCCCCCGCCGACGGCACGGCGGCGAGGCATTCGGATGAATTACCGTCCGTGAAGGCATGGGGACGAGGAGTGCGTACTCGCTGGTCCTTCCCTTGTCGTGGCCGGTCACGGCGTGCCGATCGAGCGCTACGCCCGCCCCCAGGTGTCCGGGAAGAGTCGTTTCGGTCCACCGACCGGAGAAGGGCCGGCCCGGCAGCCGGGCCGGCCGGCGCTCAGCGTGCGGCGCCGGCACGCTCCGCCGCGGTCCCCTCCCCGTCGACGGCGGCGCACCGGGGCCCGTGGTCGTGGGTGTGGTCGCAGCGGTCGGCGTGGGGCCAGGGCGTGAAGCTGCCGTCGCCCCGTTCCACCAGGAGCCGCTTGTCGTGTGCGAGCACGCCTCGGGGGCTCAGTCCGGTCAGGCTCGCGGTCGTGTACGCGGCGCTCAGGCTGCCCAGGTCGTGGACGGTGCCGATCTTGAACAGCGAGCGGGTCTCCGCGATCGCCTCGTGGTCGCCCGCGCGCATGACCACACGCAGGTCGGGGGCGACCGCCAACGCCGCCACTGCGACCGCGATGTTGTCCAGGTCGTCCGACGCCACGGCCGCCATCGCCTGCGCCCGGTGCAGACCGAGCCGGCGCAGGACGAACCGGTCCTTCGCGTCGGCGACGACGACGGGCAGGCCCATCGCCCTGGCCAGCCGGAGATTGGGGGCCGCCGGGTTCCGTTCGACGGCGATCACTCCGATGCCCAGGGCCTGCAGCCGGGTGCACAGCCGCAGCCCCACCTGTCCGAGCCCCACGACCACCACGTGGCCCGCCCGCGGCAGGGCCCGCGGCCCCACGATGCCGACGGAGCGCGGGGCGAGCAGACGGTCGATCATGCCCGCGGTGAAGACGGCGGTGAAGGCCATGGTGACGAGCATCGCGACGATCGAGAAGACGGGGTACGCGACGTCCGTGCCGTGCACCTCCGCGGGCCCGACGGTGGACACCGTGCGCGTCGCCTCGAAGAGCGCCTCGACGGGTGGGCGGTGGTGCAGCGCCACCAGCCAGACCCAGTCCGACAGCAGGACGGCGAGCAGGCCGGCGAGGCCGGTCAGCATGATGCGTGAGCTGCCGTCGTGCGGCCGCAGTTGGCCCCGGATCTTGCCCAGCCGGGCCCGGTATCTCAGGGAGCGCGGCGGCCGGTACGGCTCGAGACGTACGCCCTCCCCCGTCCAGCGGGCGCCGGCGTGGCCGGACGGTGTGCGGGTGAGGGCGAGGAGGTCGGGCTGGAGGCACGCGGCCAGCAGAACCGGCGCCGCGACTTCGGCCGGTGAGGTGACCTCGCAATTGGGCACGACGCGCACGAGGTGCTCGGCGACGGTCCGGTCGAAGAGGGTGACGACCAACTTGACATGGGGACGGATGTGTTCGACGGCGAGCGCGTAGCGCAGGGACTCCACGTCGTCGTCGAGCAGGATCGCGACGCCTGCCACTTCCTCGCTCAGGACCCGCCGGAGGTCGTCGTCCGTGGGCTGGGTGAGGTGGTGCACGACGTGCCCGGCCGCTTGCAGGGAGCCGCACACCTTGCGCGCCACGTCGCTGCCGATCACGACGAAACGCCGGCCCGGTGCACCGCTCTCGGGAAGCGGGGACCCGGCTGTGTGGTGTGTGCGGCCCTCGGCGGAGTCGCCGGTGCGGGAGGGTTCGGAGGCGGTAGCAGCAGTCATCGATCCGGTTGAGGTCGCAGGGGACGGCCGCACGGCCCGGCGGGCCGCGATGCGGCAGTACGCCAAGGGGCAGCCCCGGAATTCAGGGCGGGGAGCGACCTCCGATAGAGGCGCCGCAAGGCGGAGGACGAGCGCGGGGGGTCGCCCCTGGCGCGTCGTTCGATGTGTCTCCCGAAGGTAGGAGCGGCCCGCGGGCGGCACCACAGACAAATGTCACACGCTCATGTCCCCTGGTCAGACAGATGCTCAAAGGCCGGGGCGGTTTCGTGGCGCCGGCGGGGAAATCTCTCCCGCGCCCTGGCCGTGGAGCCGATCCTGTGCATACGATCCGGACCGCCGAACCGGCAGTACCGGCTGTGAGCGCAGAAGCGCCGTGACAGCCCGCCGCAGAGCCTCGGGAGCCTGCGGACCCTCCGTGTGGTGCTCGCGTGCCGTCCTCTTTTTCTGCGCCGGTCCACGCAATCCACCTGCTTCACGCACCTCACTCAGTCCTGCGAAAGTCGAGGAACTTCATGAGCGCGCAACCGACGACCACCACCGCCACCCGGGAGGGCGGCGATCCCGGGGACGGACGGCAGAACGCCTCCCCCGACGGCCTGAAGGCCGGTCTCAAGAACCGCCACCTGTCCATGATCGCCATCGGCGGTGTGATCGGAGCGGGCCTGTTCGCGGGCTCCGGCAAGGGCATCGCCGCCGCCGGACCCGCCATCCTCGTCTCGTACGCCCTCGTCGGCCTGATGGTGGTCCTCGTCATGCGGATGCTGGGCGAGATGGCCGCGGCCGACCCCAGCTCCGGGTCGTTCTCCGCCTACGCCGACCGCGCGCTCGGGCGCTGGGCGGGCTTCTCGATCGGCTGGCTGTACTGGTTCTTCTGGGTCGTCGTCCTCGCCGTCGAGGCCACCATCGCCGCCGAGATCCTCGAAGGCTGGGTTCCCGCGGTCCCGCAGTGGGGCTGGGCCCTGATCGTGATGGTCGTCCTGACCGCGACCAACCTGGTGTCGGTCGGCAGCTACGGCGAGTTCGAGTTCTGGTTCGCCGGCATCAAGGTCGTCGCGATCGGCGCGTTCGTCGTGGTCGGCGGCCTGGCCGTGTTCGGGCTGCTGCCCGGCTCCGACAACCCGGGTGCGGGCATCGCCCACCTCACCGACGCCGGCGGCTTCTTCCCCCACGGCTACGGCGCGATCCTCACCGGCATCCTGATGGTCGTCTTCTCGTTCATGGGCAGCGAGATCGTCACCTTGGCGGCGGGCGAGTCCGCCGACCCGCGGCGCGCGGTCTCCAAGGCCACCAACAGCGTCATCTGGCGCGTCGCCGTCTTCTACCTCGGCTCGATCTTCGTCGTCGTCACCCTGCTGCCGTGGAACGACCCGTCGATCGTCGAGAACGGCTCGTACGTCGCGGCTCTGAACTCCATCGGCATCCCGCACGCCGGCCAGATCATGAACGTGATCGTCCTGACCGCCGTGCTGTCCTGTCTCAACTCCGGTCTGTACACCGCCTCCCGGATGGCCTTCTCGCTCGGCCGGCGCGGTGACGCGCCCGCGTCGTTCGCCCGGACCAGTCCGCGCGGTGTCCCCACGGCCGCCATCCTGTCGTCCGTCGCCTTCGGCTTCCTCGCCGTGTTCTTCAACTACAAGTGGCCGGACACCGTCTTCGAGTTCCTGCTCAACTCCTCCGGTGCGGTCGCGCTGTTCGTCTGGCTCGTCATCTGCTGCACGCAGCTGCGGATGCGCGGCATCATCCTGCGCGAGGCTCCGGAGAAGCTCGTCGTCCGGATGTGGCTCTTCCCCTACCTGACCTGGGCCACCATCGCCATGATCTCGTTCGTCCTCGTCTACATGCTGTTCGACGACGCGGGACGTGAGCAGGTCCTGCTCTCGCTGCTGGCCGCCGCGTTCGTCGTGACGATCGGTGTGGTCCGGGAGAGGACGCGGTCGCGCCTGTGACCCCGGGCGGGGCCGCGGGCCGTCACATCGGCCCGCGGCCCCGGGCCGCGGGGCGGGGGCCTCAGGACCAGCGGACCTTCGCGGTCGCCGGTGCACTGCGCGAGCCGTCCGGCGCGACCGCCACCAGGTGGAGCGTCGAGGCGCTCTCGTCCCCGGCACGCGACAGCGCCTTCACGTAGTACACCTCGTCGCAGACCCGGCCGAGCGCCTCGCGCCGGCCGTCCGGCAGTTCGCGGTACAGGTCGTAGTACCAGACGCCCTCGTCCTGGAAGAGCCACGACAGGAACACCTCGGCGGTGTCGTCCCGGACGTGGGCCGCGTCCACGGTGAAGGCCGCGGGCGACTGCGGCCGGGCGGGCCGCCCGCCGCCGAGGAGGGCCAGTTCACCGATGTTCACCCCGTAAGGGCCGCGCCGCTCGGCCGAGACCCGGACGCCGATCGCCGCGATCGTGCGGCCCGCGAAGGCGTCGAGGCTCCGGACGGCGGTGTTCCAGGAGCGGCTCGTGGTGCGGCCGGCCGGCAGCCACACGAAACGCTCGGGTGCGTCCGCGAAGAGCAGACCGATCTCCAGCCCGCTCGCCGCTCCCGCCTGCCCGGTCGTGTACGTCACGGACAGCCGCTCGCCGCCCCTCACCTCCAGCGCGGTCTTGAACAGCCGGACGGTGGTGGGGTTGTCCGGCCCGAGGTCGCCCGCGATCCGCAGCGAGCATCCGCCGTCGTACGCCCGCGTGTAGTCGTAGTCGACGGGGAGCGGGGCACCCGGCCCGCCGCTGCGGGTCCAGAACTGCCAGGTGGGCAGGATGTCCTGGACACTCGCGTTGTTCCACTCGCGGTCGCCGGCGCGCCTGCCGTCGAGGAAGAACGCGCGCCCGTGACCGGTGTTGAAGCGGGTGACGAACGGGAACGAGCCGATGACGGAGCGCTCCGTGATGTACCGGGCCACACCGTCCCACTTCTTGTGGTTGTCGGCGTCGCGCGGCTTGCCGTCGTCCTCGTACGGCCAGGGCACGTACTCGGTGCGCCCGGTGCGGGTGGGGTCCTCGTTCGGCCCCGACCAGTAGCGCCGTTCCCGCTGGAAGACGGCGGCCTGGGCGTCGGGATCGTTGCGGCCCGGGTAGCGGTCCCAGGCGAAGTGGGAGCCGAACAGCGCCCAACTGGTCAGCGCCGGCTTGCCCTCCGGGAAGATCAGCCGCGTGTCGTAGGGCGGGTTGTAGCCGTACTTCTCGTTCTCCGTGCCGTGGAACACGACCTCGTACGGATCCAGGCCCAGCTTCTCGGCCGTTGCGCGGGAGGTCTCGACCTGCTCCCGCGTCGGCATCCAGTAGTTGGCGAACAGGCTGTTGGCGACGGGGGTCGTGCCGTCCTGGATCCAGGGGGCGTTCTTGTCGTTGAACTGGTTCTGGTAGTCCAGCTTCCCGTTGACCATGATCGTGTCGTACCACTGGAGGTGGAAGCCCTCGGGCGCCTTGGCCCGGAGGTACTTCAGCATGTCCATCAGCCGCGCCGCGTCGGTGGGCGCGGTCTCGGCCTCCTGGTTGATGAAGTAGCCGTCGAAGCCGAAGTAGTCCGCCATCTCTATCAGTTTGTCCGCCACCGGGAAGCTCCCGTCGACGCGCTGCTCCAGGTAGGCGGAGAACGCCCCGGACCGGGGCCAGAACCAGCAGCCGAGACTCTTCACGCCGTTGCGGTGCGCGGCGTCGGTGTAGGCGGGGTTGGGGAGGTTGATCAGCCCGTGGTCGGGGTTGTCGGTCGGTGAGCCGTCGACGGGCAGGCCGTGCCAGGAGCCGTAGAGGTCGGTGTACTGCCAGAACCGCAGCAGCCGCCGGGCGAAGACATCGTTGTACTTGTAGGCCGTGAAGAAGCTGTTGTCGTAGTCGTAGCTGAGGTTCATCACCAGCGGGCCGGTCGCCAGCGCCGGGTTCGCCTGGGTGGCGGGGAAGGGTGCGATGCGGGTGGCCAGGGGGACGCGCGAGCGGAAGAACCTGGCGTAACGGTCGGCCTGCGGGCTCCAGTTCTTGATCGAGGCGGCGTCGTAGCCGTGCATGTACGGCTGATGCGGGGCGCGTCCCGGGGCAGGGTCCGCGGCGGCGTGCGCCACCGGTGCGGACAGCCCCGCCGGCCCGGCGAGACCGACGGTCACCCCTGCCGCGCCGAGCAGGCCGATGAACGTTCTGCGGTCCATGCGTGGATCACTCCTTCACGTGGGCGGGCGTGAGCACCGCGGGATGTCGATCACGGGGGCGCTGAGCGAGGAAGAAGGTGCACCGATTTCCCGGTCGCGTCAACACTTTCGCCGCGGTTTTCTTGAGGCAAGCGGAAAAAGCGCAGGTGGCAGGCAGGTTGGTGACAGAACTTCCGGACTTGAC
Organism: Streptomyces sp. NPDC015127; assembly: GCF_043080095.1. Lineage (NCBI taxonomy): Bacteria > Bacillati > Actinomycetota > Actinomycetes > Kitasatosporales > Streptomycetaceae > Streptomyces > Streptomyces sp. NPDC015127. Next base: position 564,706 of record NZ_JBIBVE010000002.1, on the reverse strand, counting down.
TAATGCGCTTTAGCTCTTCCAGCTGAAGCGCATTAGCTGCGTGAACCTGTGATCGCTCCGCTGCGCGCCGGCACCAGGCAGGCGGCTCCCCGCGCGTGCTCGACCTCCCGCCACGGAGACACGGTGATCTCGAGGTCGCTCAGCGGCTCGATCACCCCGGCGGCCGCCGCCGCGGTGAAGTACGGCCCGAGGAACGGCCACAGCACATGCCCCTCGCCGACCACCTTCACCGCGGCGACCGCAAGGACGTTGACGACACCGACGACGCAGCGCCCGAGCAGTTCACCGGCCTCGCGGAGCAGCCCGAGAACATCGCGCTCACGGCGCTCCGCGGCCTCCGCGGAGGCCTCGGAGACGCGCAGCGGCAGGCGGAACTCGTCGACGATCCGGAGCAGGCGCCTTCCGCGCTTACGGCCTGCGACCGAACGCTCAGCGACGTGACTCCGCCCGGGTGGCACCGATGCCCGCAGCGACCACCAACGCCGTGCCGGCGATCTGCAGGACAGCCGGTGTCTGGGCGATGAGGACCATGGCGGCCAGCAGACTGACGGCCGGTTCCAGACCGGCCAGCGTGCCGTACGTGGTCTTGCCGATGCGCTGAAGCGCCTTCATCTCCAGCAGGAACGGAAGGAGGGGCATGAGCACGGCGATGCCGGCCGCGGCGGCAGCCGTCTGCCAGGTCAGGGCGCCGAGGGCGCCCGGCGCTCCGAAGGGTGCGGCGGCGACGGCGGCGACGGCGAGCGAGACGGCCAGCGCGTGCGGTGCGGACAGGCGGCTGCCGACGTGCGCGGTGCCGACGACATAGAGCGCCCAGCAGGCGGCCGACCCGAGGCCGAACAGGACACCGGTCAGGCTGGTGGCGCCGGTCCAGGGCGAGGTGAGCAGGACGACACCGGCCGCCGCGAGGCCCAGCCAGGCCAGCTCCCTGGTCCGGCGTGACGAGAAGACGGCCACGGCCAGCGGGCCGAGGAACTCCAGCGCGGTGGCGGTGCCGAGCGGCAGGCGCGCCGCGGCCTCGGAGAACAGCAGCATCATTCCGGCGCTGACGAGACCGAGGAGACCGGTGGCCAGCAGATCGCGCCGCGTGATCGTGCGCAGCGTCCGCCACAGGGACCTGCCGGTGACCAGGACCAGGAACACGGCCGCGAAGGTGAGGCGCAGCCAGGTGGTGCCCGCCGGGCCGAGGCTGTGGAACAGCTCGGTCGCCAGGGCGCTGCCGGTATGGAGCAGGAGCATGGCGACGAGGACGAGGGCAGGTCCGGGCATCATCCGGCGGCCGGGAGCCGGAGCCGTACCGTGCGGGGGCGTGGCGGTGCCGGCGACGGTGGGCGGGCCGGCGGACGTCGTATCGGTGGTGGCGGTCACCGGGCCATTGGACGGGAGCCGTCCGTTTCTGTCCACGGGCCGAAGGTGGACCGATCGGCCACCTTTCGTGGACAATCGGCGTATGGCCACGGACGACACGGAACGCCTGCCGGACCTGGGCCGGCTGAAGCTGCTGGTCGAGCTGCACCGCCTCGGCACGATGGCCGCGGTCGCGGCCGGCACCGGCTACGGGACCTCGGCCGTCTCCAAGCATCTGGCGGTGCTCGAGGAGGAGGTCGGGGTGCGGCTGCTGACGCCGGACGGCCGCCGCGTCCGGCTGACTCCAGCCGGTGAGCGGCTGGTCGAGCACGCCGTGGGCATCCTCGCCGCGGTGGAGGAGGCCCAGTCCGAACTGCGCGGCACGGCGGACCCGGTGGGCCGGGTACGCCTGGCGAGTTTCTTCACGGCGGTCGAGCCGGTGGTCCTGCCCGCGCTGGCCCGCCTGCGGGAGCTGTATCCGCGGGTCGTGGTCGAGGTGCACGAGCACGAGCCGGAGCACACGGCCCGGCTGCTGCGCTCGGGCGGCGCCGACCTCGGCGTGGTGTACGACTACAGCCTGGTGCCGCGGGAGGTGCCGCCCGAGCTGAGCGCCCGGCAGTTCGAGGAACAGCCGCTGTACCTCGCCGTCCCGGCCGGCGGGCCCGACGCGTCGCGACCGGTCGCCGTGGCGGACCTGGCGCGGTTCGCGGACACCGGCTGGATCGCCAACTCGCGCGGCACGGACGACGACGAACTGGTGCAACGGGTGTGCGCGATCGCCGGCTTCATTCCCCGCATCGCCCACCGGGTGGACAGCCTCAGCCTGGTCAACAGTCTCGTGGGAGCCGGTCACGGTGTGGCGCTGCTCGCGAGCTCGGGCATCGAACGGAACCGTACGGACGTGGCCTTCCGTCCGCTGGACCCGGTCGCGGGGCTGCGCCGCAGTTTCCTGCTCGCGCGGGCCGGCCAGTGGTCGTGGCCGCCCATCGCGGCCCTCGCCTCGACGATCACCGACAGCCGCGCCTGACCCGCCCGCGGGCCCGTCGGCGGCCCGCGCTCAGCCGACAGCGGATTCCCGGGACCCGCGGCCGGGGGACGTGCTTGGGTGGCGGAATGGAGATCTTGATTCTTGGCGGTACGGCGTGGCTGGGGCGCGAGGTCTCGCGGCAGGCCGTGACCCGGGGCCACCGCATCACATGTCTCGCCCGCGGGGAGAGCGGCCCGGTGGCCGAGGGCGCGGAGCTGGTCACGGCCGACCGGGGAGAGGCCGGGGCGTACGCACGGCTGCGGGAACATACGTGGGACGCCGTCGTCGAGGTGTCGTGGCAGCCGGGTTTCGTACGCGAGGCGTTGTCGGCGCTGGCGGACCGGGCGCGGCACTGGACGTACGTCTCCTCGGTCAGCGCCTACGCCTCCCATGCCGTACAGGACGCCGGCGAGTCCACGGAGCTGCTGGACGCGGCGGACGGGAGCCGGGCCGACCGCGAGCAGTACGGGCAGGCGAAGGTCGCCTGCGAGCAGGCGTCCCTGGCCGCCGTGGGTGACCGGCTGCTGATCGCACGGGCCGGTCTCATCGGCGGGCCGGGCGACCCCAGCGGCCGCTCCGGCTACTGGGTGGCCCGCGCGGCCCGCGATCCGGAGGGAGCCATGCTGGTGCCCGACGACCCGGCATCGCCGACTCAGGTGGTCGACGTCCGCGACCTGGCCGCGTGGCTGCTGGACGCGGCGGAGGCGGGGACGACGGGAGCATACGACGCGGTGGGACCGGTGGTCCCGCTCGCCGAGTGGCTGGAGCTGTCCCGCGCAGTCGGCGGCCACACGGGGCCGGTGGTCGCCGCCGACCCGGAATGGCTGCGGGCGCGGGAGGTGGCGCAGTTCATGGGGCCGGAGTCGCTGGCGATGTGGCTGGACGAACCGGGCTGGGAGGGATTCTCGGCCCGCAGCGGCGCCGCGGCGCGCGCGGCGGGACTGCGTCACCGCGACCGCAAGGCCCTGCTCACCGACACCCTCGCGTGGGAACGCGAACAGGGCCTGACCCGCACCCGCCGCGCCGGCCTGTCCGCGGCGCGCGAACGCGAACTGCTCAACGCGCTGGAGGGGGCGGGGGCCGCGGAAGGGGACTGAGACGAGGGGGTGGGCGCGCGGCGGGCCGCGGCGCTGAACAGCCGCTTTTGGCTCCTCACGCGGCGCACCCCGGAGGTGGACCGCATCACCACCACCGTCGTCACCGGGTTGCCCCCACCCGGCCGCGCGCTGAACCCGGACAGGAGCCAGCCGTCGCCACGGCGCCCAGCCGCAACATGTTCGGTCCAGGCCGTGGAACGCGGGGCCGATCCGGAGGAAACGCCCCTACGTATGGCGGCCGGAGACGCGCTCGGCCGCCTGTTCCAGGCAGCGCACGACCTCGCTGTCGTCCGTCTGCGCGAAGTCGGCGTAGAACTGGCCGATCGCGAAGAACTCGCGGGGCGTGCCCAGGCAGATCAGGTCGTCCGCCTCCTCGCCGAGCCGCATCGTCCAGTCCTGCGGCGCCACCGGGACCGCGAGCACGATCCGGGCGGCTCCCCTCGCGCGGGCGATCCGGCACGCGGCCCGCGCGGTCGAGCCGGTGGCGACCCCGTCGTCGACCAGCACGACGGTGCGGCCCTCCACCGGCAGCGGCGGACGTTGCCCGCGGTAGCGGCGGGCCCGTTCCTCGAGCACCGCGCGCTCGCGTGCCTCGACCTGCTCCAGTTCCTCCGGTGTGACGCGCGCGCCCCGCACCACCTCGTCGTTGATGACACGGACGCCGCCCTCACCGAGCGCCCCCATGCCGAGTTCCGGCTGGTAGGGCACTCCCAGCTTCCGCACGAGGCACACGTCCAGCGGCGCGTCGAGTGTCCGGGCGACCTCCGCCGCCACCGGTACCCCTCCCCTGGGGAGCCCCAGCACCACCGGGTCGTCCTGCTCGAAGCCCCGCATGCGGGCGGCCAGTTGGCGCCCCGCGTCGAGACGATCCACGAAGAACACGATCGGCCTCCTCGTTCCGGCAGTGGCCGACCCCCTTGCCATTCTCGTCCCGGTGGCGCCGCGCCGCCGCCCGAGGACCTGCTGCGCGGGAGGCACGGTGACGACAGGGCTACCGTGGACGTCATGGACGGTGACCTCGTCACTCTGTTCCTCAGCGGCGACGTGATGCTCGGCCGCGGCGTCGACCAGATCCTCCCGCACCCCGGTGATCCGGCGCTGTCCGAGCCGTACATACGCAATGCCCGCGCCTACGTCGAGCTGGCGGAGGCGGTGAACGGGGCGATTCCGCGTCCGGTCCCGTTCTCCTGGCCCTGGGGCGACGCGCTGCCGCTGCTCGACGCCGCCGCGCCCGACGTACGGCTGGTGAACCTCGAGACCTCCGTCACGCGCAGCGGCGACGCCGACTCCGACAAGGAGGTCCTGTACCGCATGCACCCGGCCAATCTGCCGTGCCTGACGGCCGCCCGGCCCGACGTGTGCGTCCTGGCCAACAACCACGTCCTGGACTACGGCCGCCTCGGGCTCGAGGAGACGCTCGTGACCCTGGCGGCCGCCGGCCTGCGCACGGCCGGAGCGGGACGAGACCTCGACAGTGCCCGGCGGTACGCGAGCGTCCCCGTTGCGGGCGGCGGACGGGTGCTGGTCGTCTCGCTCGGCATGGAGTCCAGCGGTGTGCCGCCGAGCTGGGCCGCCACCGAGCGGCACAGCGGTGTCCACTTCGCGGCCGAGCCGTCGTCGGCCGCCGCGGCGGACGTGACGGCCGAGCTGCGCCGGGACGAACGGCCGGGCGACGTGACGGTGGTCTCCGTGCACATGGGCTCCAACTGGGGCTACCGCATCCCCCGCGACCAGGTCCGCTTCGCCCACGCGCTCGTCGACGGCGGCGCGGACATCGTGCACGGGCACTCCTCGCACCACCCCCGGCCCGTCGAGGTGTACCGCGGCAGGCTCGTCCTCTACGGCTGCGGCGACCTGATCAACGACTACGAGGGCATCACCGGCTACGAGCGGTACCGGGACGACCTGCGACTGCTCTACCTCGCCTCGGTCGAGTCCGGCACCGGCCGCTTCCACGAGCTGCGCATCACGCCTCTCCAGGCACGGCGCATGCGGCTGACCCCTGCGTCGGACGCCGACTGCCGCGCGGTGCACCAGGTGCTGAGCCGGATCAGCGACGGCCTCGGCACCCGCATGCGGGCCGAACCGGACGGCTCGATCACGGTCCGTCCCGCCTGAAGGACGCCCGACGGACGGCCTGAAGGACGGCCTGAAGGACGGTGAGCGCCCGGCCGCCACGCTGCGGGACGCCGCCATTCCGCATGGCGATCACCAAGTGCGACGCGTGATGATGGAACTGCCTGCGCACGGGCTCCGGCCGCGCCAGGACGCCCGAGGCGACGCGGCCCCCCGCGTTCCCGGGGACGGAGAGGGGAAGGGCCCAGATGTGCCGATGGCTTGCCTACTCGGGAACCCCGGTGCTCCTCGACTCCCTTCTGTACCGCCCCGCCCACTCGCTGATCGATCAGAGCCTGCACTCCAAGATGGGCGTCGAGACGACCAACGGCGACGGCTTCGGCATCGGCTGGTACACCCCGGGCATCGACACTCCGGCCGTGGTCCGGGACACCGGCCCCGCGTGGAACAACCGCAATCTGCGCGAGATATCGGCGCACGTCCGCTCCCACCTGTTCTTCGCGCACATCCGGGCTTCGACGGGTTCGGCGATCCAGCAGACGAACTGCCACCCGTTCCGTCATGGGCGCTGGCTGTGGATGCACAACGGCGCGATCGTCGACTTCCACCGGCTGCGACGGGACCTGTGCCTCCTGATCGACCCCTCGCTGTTCGCCGACATCGAAGGGTCGACCGACTCCGAGGTCATGTTCTTCCTTGCGCTCACCTTCGGCCTTGACCAGGACCCGCCGGGCGCCGTCGCGCGGATGGCGGGGGAGGTGGAGAGCCTCGGGCGCCGGCACGGCGTGGACTTCCCGCTCCAGATGACGGTGGCCGTGACCGACGGAGAGAACCTTTGGGCCTTCCGCTACTCCAGCGAGCGCCGCTCACGTTCCCTGTACTACAGCGCCGAGGTCGAGACGCTGCGGGCCCTGCACCCCGATCTGAAGTTCCTGGAGGGGCTCTCCGACGAGACGCGACTCGTGGTCTCCGAACCGCTCAGCGGCCTGCCCGGCGCCTGGAACCAGGTACCCGAGTCGAGTTACGGCCTCGTGCGCGGCGGCCCCGACTTCATGCAGCCGTTCGTCCCGGTGCAGGACGGCGGCGCCCCCGCGGCCCGCGCCGTAATGTGACCGCACTCGCCCCGCGGTGACGGGCCGGCGCGTCACGCACAGGTCAGGCGTACGCATTCGGTGACCATCTTCCGCAGGCTCCCGGTACGGGCCAGCATCTCCCGCTGGGCCTGCGCCCCCGTGCCGTTCCTGAGCAGGGCGGCCAGGGTGTCCTGCGCGTGCAGCAGGTCCCCGTTGTCCTCCAGGGCGTCGCGTACATGGTCGAACAGCGCGCGGACCACCGTTTCGGCGGGCGCGGGGCGCATGGTGACCGGGTGGACGAGCTCCCCCTCCAGGCCCGAGCGGCCCGCTCGCCACGAGGCGAGCCGCAGCAGGCCCACACCGACGGGGCTGGGCGGCACACCGGCCTGCCACTGGCGGGCCGCGGTCTCCACCAGGCCGCGCACCAGTGCGGCCACCAGCACCGTCGAGGCGGGATCGAGGCACACGTCCGCGACACGGACCTCGACCGTGGGGTAGTTGCGCGAGAGCCGCGCGTCGAAGTAGATCATTCCGAGGTCGCGCAGCACCCCCGTGCCGACCATCGACCGCACCTGCTCGTGGTACCGGTCCGCCGACCCGAAGATCTCCACGGGCCCGGCCGACGGCCACCGGCCCCACACCCGGCTGCGGTAGCTGCTGTACTGGCTGTCCCGCCCCTGCCAGAACGGCGAATTGGCGCTCAGCGCGATCAGGACGGACAGCCACGGCCGGATCCGGTCCAGGACGGCGACGCCCTCCTCGTCGGAGTCCACCGACACATGCACATGGCAGCCGCAGGTGAGCTGTTCCTGCGCGGTCAGTCCGTACTGCTCCTGCATCCACAGGTACCGCTCGCCCGCCACGATCACGGGATCGACCGGGAGCGGGGAGGTCGCCAGGGCGGCGACGCCGGCGCCCAGCTTCTCCGCGCGGCGCATGGCCTCGGCGCGCCACCGGGTGATCTCCTGCGCGAGCTCGCCCATGTCGGTCTGCGGCTTGGTGGCGAACTCGAGCTGCTGGCGCTGGAGCTCGGCCTCGAAGGCGTCCTTCTCGCCGGCCGCCGAGCGGTCGCAGTCCGCCAGTACGGCCTGGGACAGCGCTCGCGGTTCGCCGGAGGCGGCGTCCACGAGCAGGAGTTCCTCCTCCACTCCGACACTGCGCACGATCACTGCCCTTCTGGCAGGCCGGCACTCGGCCCGCCGCCCGGAGCCGCACCGGGCCGCGCCGCCCCTCGCGGCGTGTCCGGTGTAATCCCATTGCCCCTAAAAACGCACCTGATGCCCCTCGCCCGTGATGCCCGGCCGAGGTCGTCGCCGCCGCTTGCCCCGATACCCGTCCGCCCCGCCCCGACGCGCGCGTCCGCCCGGCCGGGAGTGGGGGCGGCCGCGCGCCCTGGCTGGGGTGTCCGGCCCGGGACCGGCGGCAGAAAGGGCGGGGCGGCCGCTCATCGGAGCGCCGCCCGCTCACTCTTCGTCCGTGTCGTCGAACCCCTCGGCGCGCAGCGCGAGCTCGCGCAGGACATCCGCGGAGCTGATCTCCTGCCGACCCGAGTCGTGCACCTCGGCCAGGGTCACGAACGCGACGGTGAACGCCCCGGCGAGCTGCTGGACCGCCTCCCCGAGCTCCCGGCCCACGATGGCGGCGATCTCCTCGACGGACGCATCGGCGGGCACCTGGACACTGGGCAGCGTCTCGTTCAGGAGGGCGGTGACGGCATCGGCCTCGTCGTTGATGTCGACCCGTTCCACGTCCTCCTCCAGCAGGCGCTGCCATTCGGAGGCTTGGGTCAGGATGCCGATCACATGTCTGAGTACCTCGCTCTGCCGCATGGGCGGGAGCATAGGCGCCTCTCCCCGCGCCTGCCTCGGCAGAAACGGGCCCGGACCAGGATCCGGCCGCGGGGCAGGCAGGCCGCGGCGCGGGTAGTCTCGGGAGGTGGAGCACCATTCGCGGTCCCGGCTCGGACCTCGAGCCGAACGACCCCCTGCCGGTCTTCCCGCTACCCGTTCACAAGAACCAGGTGGTCGGAATGAATCCTCCGATGGACGACCGCCGCGCCCTCGCGGAGATCGAACGCTTCCTGGCCCGGGACGATCCCGAGCTCGCCTCGCGCATGGACGCGCTGAACGGGCAGTTCGCCGAGGTCAGAAGCGAGAGACGCGAGGAGCCTCACCGGCGTGACTGGCGGTGGGTGGTAGCGCTCGTCGTCGCCGTCGTGGCCCTGCTCGGCATGATCCTCACCGCCGTCCTCATGGCACCGCAGACACCCCCGAGCAACGAGACCCCGCCGCCGAGCGGTCGCGCTCCGGCCGTTTCCGTAACCGCCCGGTAGACGCGTCGCCACACCCGGCCGGCGCGAGGGCCGAGGGCGTCGGCCGCGGTCCGCAGCCGACGCCCTCGGCCCTCGCGCCGATCGCGCGCGGGTCGCCCGAGCCGCTCCGCGCGCGGAATCAGCTGCCGACGTCCGTTCCGGTGAGTGTCGTGATCGTTCCCGTGGTCCGGAAGAGCCGCTGGACCAGGGGTGACCTCACCTCCACGACCCGCAGGGTGCTGCCCTGCTGCCGGGCGCGTCGCCGGGCCAGGACGAGAACGCTCAGCCCGGAGCAGTCGCAGAACTCCACCTCGCTGAAGTCGACCTCGACGCACGTCGCGCCGTCCGACAGGGCCGTGTCCAGAGCCTTCCGCAGCTCGGGCGCCGTGGCGATGTCGATCTCGCCGGTCACGGAGACTGTGGTCCTGGTGCCGGCCGGGGTGACGACTGTGCGCAAGGGAGCACTGTCCGTCATGGCAGGGTCCTTCGTCGTGGTGATGGGTCGTCCCGTCCTTTCCCGTGGCCGTGCGTGTTCGCGTTGAACAGTCTCCGGCCGATCGATCACTGCACCCGGCTCAACCGGGGACCCCGAAGGCTCAGGCGGGCTGCGGCCGGCCGAAGAGCAGGTCGTAGCCCGGCGGGAGCTGGAGCAGCACCCGCCGCATGAGCTCGTCACCGGCCGCGTCGGCCACCACACTGAGGACGGCGCTGGTGTCCCAGGTCGCGGTCTCCTCGGTGGCCCCGTCGATCCACGCCGCCACGGCGCGCAGGAACCGGTCGGGGCCGAGCGGTTCGGCGGCACGCAGCGGATTGAGCAGGATCAGGGCGTACGTCTCCGGCAGGCGGGCGGCCAGTTCGTTCCTCTCCTCGCCCACCAGGTGCGCGCCCAGCAGGGCGAGAACGACCCGGGCCGCCCGTTCCGCCTCGGTCTTCGTGGGGTACTCACCGCGGTCCTGGACCTCGTCCAGGAACGCTTCCCATCGCATGTGCACCACCGCTGTCCCCTTCCCGGCGCGGCGCCGAGCGGAGCGGAGGGCGGGGCCGGGAGGAGGGGGAGATCACATGCCCCGTCCTCCGCCGCTCTGCCGGCGAGGGTGGCCTCAGTCGCTGATCTCCTTGCGCGACGTGCCCGAGCTGCCGATCGCGATCTTGCGGGGCTTGGCCCGCTCGGCGATCGGGATGCGCAGCGTCAGCACACCGGCGTCGTAGTCGGCACTGATGTTCTCGGTGTCGAGGGTGTCCGCGAGCATGACCTGGCGGGAGAACACGCCCAGGGGCCGCTCCGACAGCTCCATCTGCACGTCTTCGGCCTTCTGGACCGGTCGCCGCTCCGCCTTGACCGTCAGCATGTGCCGTTCGACGTCGATGTCGATCGCGTCGGACGAGACACCGGGCAGGTCGAAGGCGATGACGTACTCGTCGCCCTCCCGATAGGCGTCCATCGGCATGGCCGACGGCCTCGACCAGGTGCCGGACGTGCCCAGCAGCTGCTGGGTCAGGCGGTCCAGCTCACGGAAGGGGTCGGTGCGCATCAACATCGTGAAACACCTCCAAGTCGAGACAGGCAGGGTGCCAATGCGCTTCACCTACCTCCTGTTGTAGCATGTCATCCAAAGGATGACAAGAAAGAAGTCATCGGAAGGGTGACACCCCGGAGGAGAGCACCGTGACCGAAGCCGACCGGCCCAGCAGGCCCGCCCCCGCTTCCTTCCTTGCCGCCGCCTCCGCGCTCGGCGTCATCGACCGGGCCGTCCGCGCCGCCCACGACTCCCCCGACGGCGGGGACCCCGCCGCGACGAGCCCGGAGCAGGCCCTCGCCGCGCTTCTGCTCCTGCGCGAGGTGCGCAGCCGGCTCGCCGGCTGGGAGCCGACCCTCATCGAAGCGGCTCGTGACGCGGGCGCCAGCTGGGCCGACCTCGCCCAGCCGCTCGGCGTCACGAGCCGGCAGGCGGCCGAGCGGCGCTATCTGCGCCTGCGCCCCGGCGCCGACGGCACCACCGGCGAGCAGCGGGTGAAGGCCACCCGCGACCGCCGCGCCGCCAACCGCACCGTCACCGCCTGGGCCCGGGACAACGCGGCGGATCTGCGTCAGCTCGCGGGCCAGATCACCGCCCTCACCGACCTCCCGCGCCAGGCGCGCACTCCGGTCGCCCTGCTCGCCCGCGCCCTCGCGGACAACGACGCGGCCAACCTGGTCGGACCGCTGGCCGACACCCGCCCGCACCTGGGTCACGGTCACCCCGACCTCGCGGCCCGGATCGACAGCATCACGCGCCAGGCCGACCGGCTCCGGCGCGACAGCGACGAGCAGCGCCGTACCGCCCCCTGACAGCCTCTCCCGCTCCCGGGCGGCACCCGGCGCACGCCACTCGGGCTTCCTGACGCGGCCTTCACCCCGCACACCTCATCTGCCAGTGTGATCACTCCGACCGTGTGCCCATCACGCCGAGGAGCCGCAATGAAGCGTGCAGTCACCCTGTCCGCCCTGGTCTGTCTGCTGGCCGTGACGGCCGCCGCACCCTCCGCGCCCGCGACGCCGAGCGCCGCGAAGCCGCCGAAGCACCACCGGAGCCTCCTCGACTCCGTGCCCGAACGGGGCGTCCTACGGGTGTGCACGACGGGCGACTACCGGCCGTTCACGTACAAGGACCCGAAGGACGGCTCGTACTCCGGGATCGACATCGACATGACGCGGGATCTCGCCAGGAGCCTGGACGCCTCGCCGCGGTTCGTGGACAGCACCTGGGCGCGGCTCGTCGGCGACCTGTCCGCCGGGCGGTGCGACATCGCCGTCGGCGGCGTCTCGATCACCCTCTCGCGGGCCCGGCAGGTGCACTTCAGCGAGCCGACGCGCACGGACGGCAAGACGCCGATCGTGCGCTGCGAGGACAAGGACAGGTTCCGGACGCTCGAGGAGATCGACCGCCCCGGGACAAGAGTCGTCGTCAACCCCGGCGGTACGAACGAGCAGTTCGCCCGGACCCACATCAAGCAGGCCACCCTCACGGTGCATCCGGACAACACGACGATCTTCGACGAGATCGTCGAGGGCCGGGCGGACGTGATGATGACGGACGCGAGCGAGACCCGCTACCAGGCGAAGATCCGTCCCGAGCTGTGCTCGGTCCACCCCGAGGAGCCGTTCACCTTCTCCGAGAAGGCATTCGCGACGCCGCGCGGGGACGAGGAGTTCCTGGAGTACGTGGACCAGTTCGTGCACCTGGCGACACACGACGGGACGTACGCGCGCTACGAGTCGCAGTGGATGGACTGAGCCCGGCGTGAGCGGCAGGGCAGGGCGCGCCTGGTGTCACCACCGGCGCGCCCGGCCTCACTGCCAGGCGTCCTCCGATCCGTAGCCGCCCGGCCTGAGGAACCAGGCGCACGACACCTCGGCCACCTCCTCCAGCGCGCCTGGCTCCTCGAAGAGGTGCGTGGCGCCCGGCACCACATGCAGCCGGTGCGGCGTACGCAGCTGCTCGGCCGCGTCCCGGTTCATGCGCAGCACCTCCCTGTCGTCGCCGCCGACGATCAGCAGGACCGGCGCCTGCACCCGGCCCAGGGCCTCGTCCGCCAGGTCGGGGCGGCCGCCGCGGGATACCACCGACTGCACACGGCCGGGTCGCTCCGCCGCCGCGACGAGCGCGGCCGCCGCGCCGGTACTCGCGCCGAACAGGCCCACGGGCAGTCCGGCGGCGGCCGGGTTCTCGCCCAGCCAGTCGACCGCCGCCACCAGACGGCCTGCCAGCAGGCCGATGTCGAAGCGGTGCTCGGCCGTCACCGCGTCCACCCGCTCCTCCTCCTCGGTGAGCAGGTCCATCAGCAAGGTCCCCAGTCCGGCGTTCTGCAGCGCCGCGGCCACGGCCCTGTTGCGCGGGCTGTGCCGCGAGCTTCCGCTGCCGTGCGCGAAGAGCACCATGCCCCGGGCCTGCGGAGGAATCACCAGGTCACCGGCGATCGCCGAACCGTCGGCAGGAACAGTAACCGCTTCAGAGATCACCGTCACCGTCTCCCTCCAGCTGTGCTTCGGGGTACGGGTAGCCCTCGCGCCGCGCGATATGCAGGCGCCGGGACGGGACGTGACGCGGCCGCTTGGACGGAGTGTGCGAGCCGGTGGACTTGTGCGGGAGCGCCTTGACAGCGGTCGGCCGCGAACGGGATCAATGGGCCTGGAACCGGCCCGATGCCCGATCCCCCGCGAGAGCGGCCGAGGGAAGTGACCGTATGCCCCACAGTCCCACCCGCAACGTCGTGCTCATCTGTGTCGATCAGTGGCGCGGCGACTGCCTGTCCGCCGACGGGCACCCTGTGGTCCGTACGCCCCATCTCGACGAGATCGCGAGCCGTGGTGTCCGTTTCCGCCGGGCGTATTCAGCGACCCCGACCTGCGTGCCGGCGCGGGCGGCGCTGCACACCGGGCTCTCGCAGGCCCGCCACGGCCGCGTCGGGTACGAGGACGCGGTGCCGTGGACGCCGTACCGGACGACGATGGCGGGGGTCTTCCGGGAGGCGGGGTTCCAGACGAAGTGCGTGGGCAAGATGCACGTCTGGCCGGAGCGGGCGAGGCTCGGCTTCGACGACGTCGAACTCCACGACGGCTACCTGCACGTCAGCCGGCGGCGCGACCGCGACCCGCGCGCCTACGACGACTACATCGGCTGGCTGGGCGCGCAGGAGGGCGTGGGCGCCGCCGAGGACTACGCCGACCACGGGCTGAACTGCAACTCCCATGTGGCACGGCCCTGGGACAAGGCGGAGCGGCTGCATCCGACGAACTGGGCCACGATGCGCGCGGTCGACTTCCTCTACCGGCGGGACCCCACCGCCCCGTTCTTCCTGTTCCTGTCCTACCACCGCCCGCATCCGCCGTACGACCCGCCCGCCTGGGCCTTCGACCAGTACCTCGCGGCTCCGGAGGGCGGACCGCCGACCGGGGACTGGGCGGACGTCTACGATGCCTGGCGCGGTGACGGGGTGCACGACACCCTGGTGGGCCGGGCGGACCCGGTCACCTGGCACCGGGCGCGGGCCGGCTACTACGGGCACATGGCGCACATCGACCAGCAGGTGAACCGGTTCCTGCAGTCGCTGCAGGAGTTCGGGCTGCTGGACGACACCGTGGTGGCCTTCGTGTCGGACCACGGCGAGATGCTCGGCGACCACGGCCTGTGGCGCAAGGGCTTCCCCTACGAGGGCTCCGCCCGAGTCCCGTTCCTGCTGGCCGGGCCGGGCGTGCCCCGCGGTGTGGTGTGCGAGGAGGTCGTGGAACTGCGCGATGTGATGCCGACACTGCTGGACGCGGCAGGCGTCGGTGCGCCCGAGGGCATCGACGGGCGCAGTGCGCTGCCCGCGGCCCGGGACGAGGCGGGGCCGCTGCGCCCGTGGCTGCACGGGGAGCACGTGCTCCTCGGCCAGTCCCTCCAGTGGCTCACGGACGGGCGTGAGAAGTACGTGTGGATGTCGCGGGACGGGCACGAGCAGCTCTTCGACCTGGCGGCGGACCCACGGGAGACGCACGACCTGGCGGCGGACCCGGGGGCGGCCGCCCGTCTCGCGGTGTGGCGGGAGCGGCTCGTGGCCGAACTGGCGGACAGGCCGGAGGGATTCGTGGCGTCCGGCAGGCTGGTGGCGGGGCGCCGGGTGGATCCGGTCCTGCCCGGGCTGCGCGGCGCGGTCACGACGTAGGCGTCGTCACCGCGCCGCCTCCCCGTGGGGCCGGTGCACTCGGTGCGCGGGCTCCCGGTGTCCGGGCTGTCAGGCCAGTTCGGCGTGGTGGGTGTGGCCGCGGGAGCCGCCGACGGCGACAGTGAGCAGGGGCTGCGCCCCGGAACCACCGTCACCGTGTCGTCCGCCCGGACCACCGAGGACACGGGGATCGGCCTTGGGGACCAACGGAACAGCCAGTATCAGTGATATTGATCATGGTCCGGCTGTCGTGATCCAGTAGCACAGGTGATCAGCGCCGAGCGGGCGTCCTGCGAAAGATCCACGGTCACCCGGGGCTGGATGGTTGCGTCCGCCGCATGCCGGTGGAGTTCTTAACTGATGAGCAGGCTGAGGCGTACGGGAAGTTCGCCGAGGAGTCGACGCGGCCCGAGCTGGAGCGGTTCTTCTTCCTGGACGACGTGGACCGGGATCTGATCGGTACACGGAGCGGCGGCAGACCGTGTACGACCGTGCGTGGGAGATCCGGGACGCGTACGGCTACCACCAGTTCGAGGATCATGAGTGGGGCCGGAAGTTCCGGGCGTTCCTGCACGGGCGGGCGTGGACGGCGCACTCGGAGGGGCCGAAGGCTCTGTTCGACCACGCAGTGGGCTGGCTGCGCCGGAACCGGGTGCTGCTGCCGGGGGTCTCGGTGCTGGCCCGGCAGGTCGCCGAGGTCCGCCGTATTGCGGAGGAGCGGCTGCACACCACGGTCGCCAAGGCGGCGCGGAGGGCGGGTGCGTGGGGGCTGTGGTGAACGGCTGAGGCCGGGAGTGAGTCCGCCACTATTTACCTCGCCGGACTCCACATCGCCGCCGTCTTCGCGGCTCTACGATCTTCGTATGAGCGAATGGAGCCTGGCAGGCGAAGAGCTGTCGACCGCCCGACTATCACTGCGGCGTCCGACGGAAGCCGACATCGATGCGATCTTCGCGATCCACAGTGACCCCGCAACCTGCCTGCACAATCCCTCCGACGCCCTCGCCCGGCCCGAAGAGGCCGAGGTGCTCTATCAGCGCTGGAACAACCAATGGCAGAGCTGCGGATACGGGTACTGGGTTGTCCGACGCCACAACTCTGCCCGGCAATTGGGGTTCTGCGGGATCAAGCCCATGGACCTGAATGGCATGAACGTTCTCAACCTCTTCTACCGTTTTGCCACCTCGGCATGGGGTCAGGGCTTCGCCAGCGAGGCGGCGATCGCAGTGACCGACTGGGTATCGCGCCACGTTACCGACCTCCCGCTGATCGCCCGAGTCCGGCCGGCTAACGCTGCCTCGCAGCGCGTGGCGGTACGTGCCGGCCTGATGCGGGCCGAACATCTCGACGGCCCCGGATACGACGGCTTCGATTGGATCTACGCGGCGAAACTGCCTGGCTGAGCGCACTCCGAGTGTGTGGTCCCTCGCCAAAGGCCGTTCGATGTTCCGAGCTGAGCCACGAGGTAGGCCGTCATCCGTTGTATTGCGAGCGGTATCCGGCTAGGACGGGAAGCGTTGGCTGGCCGCTGCCTGCCGACCGGCTCGCGAAGGCATACGCCGACGATTCAGTCCGTGGACGCCGCCGCGTCCTGGCCGCCTTCGACGACTGACCTGCGACAGGCTGAAGATCGCCGCGGGACACCAACCGTGAGCTGATGTCTCCGCTCCACGGCAGCTCAGGCCGACCCCGGTGAGACCAAGAGCGGAAGTCACCGGGTCGTAGGCGCGGTCTGGCTGCGATTGAAGATCCTGTCGAGGTGGTACTGGAGTGCCGCGGTGGCAGACTCCGGCGTGCGCTGTCCGACGAGGATGCTGGTACCCATGGTCGCTGTCATGGCAAGCAGGCTGATCGCCTCCGTGCGAGCGTTGGCTCCAGAGTCGGCTCGGCCCGTCTCCTGTGCCTGTTGGATCAGTTGGACAATGGCGTTCTCGGCGGCGTCAGGGTTGTCGATGAACGGCTGGGCGGCGAGGGCCTCGTCGGTCACGGACAGGATCGCGTAGGAGCTGTAGAGAAGGTGGAAGGTGCGGCTCTCCTCATCGGTCGGCAGCGAGGCCAGCAGCAGTGCCTCGATGGTCGCGCGGGGGCCCGGGTCTCGGCCTGCGGCGGCGAGGCGGGCGCCGACGCGTGCGGTGAAGCGGTCGGTCAGGTGTTGGAGGCCATGGAAGAGCAGCTTCTCCTTGGTCTGGAAGTAGTACTGCACCAGGCGCAGTGAGACGCCCGCCTCGGCGGCGACGTCGCGCATGCCGACCGCGTGCAGGCCCTGCCGCCCTGCGACCTGGATGAGTGCTTCAGCGATCTGGGTGCGGCGTTCATCGTGGTCCACGCGCTTGGGCATCCGTGGTGTCTCCGGCCGTGGTGGGGGTGGATGGGTTGTCTGTTCGCCGTCCGGTCCGGCTCGGCGACACTTTTTCATGGTACCGCCGTATCACCAATATGATACGGTCGTATCACAAAGAGCGGAACTCACGGAGGTGCCCATGCCCGAGAACACGCGCCGAACGCGCCGCGACATAGGCCGCTACGTCAACGACCAGCTGCGCGACCGCTACTTCGCCGCCTGCGACGTGCTCTACGCGAAGGGCGCACCGATCCGCTCCGAGACCGACGTGGAGACGAGCTTCGGGACGACTCACGTCTACCGGTACGGCCCCGCGGACCCGGCGGCCGAGTCCCGCACGCCGGTCGTCCTGATCCACGGCTCGGGCGGCTGCTCCGCGATGTGGTACCCCAATACGGCCGCGCTCAGCGCCGACCGCCCCGTCTACGCCCTTGACACCCCCGGCGACCCGGGCCGCAGCATCCACCGCGAACCGATGTGGCAACCCGAGCGGGCCGCCCAGTGGATGGACGAGGCCCTCGACGCCCTCGGCCTCGACAAAGTCCACCTCGTCGGCTCCTCCTACGGCGGCTGGCTCGTCATCAACCAGGCCCACCGCCGGCCCGAACGGCTCGCCTCAGTCACCGCCCTCGACCCGGGCGGGCTGGAGAAGGTGGGGCTCCGCTTCTTCGTCTGGATCTTCGCCGGCCTCTTCGCCACTTTCGCTCCTAAGCGACTGCGCCCGGCTCTGGCCAAGTGGCTGGAGCAGCCGGTCATATCCGATCCGGATCTGCGCGCCTGGATCCAGGCCGGCGTGAAGGCCTTCCGGATACGCCGTCCCGCTCCACTGCCGCTGTCCGACGCCGAACTGAGCTCCATCCGGACGCCGTTCTACCTGATCATGGGTAAGCGCAGCCTGCTGGTGCACCCGAAGCGTCAGCTCGACCGCGTTCCTCGGGTGATTCCCGGCGCCCGCGCCGAGATCGTCGCCGCGACCGGACACGGGCCGCAGATCGACCACCCCGACCTCGTCAACGCCCGGATGTTGAGTTTCATGGAGGACATCGACTCCCTCCACCCGGCGACGCCCCAGGACGTCACCGACGCGTAGCCGGTGAGACATCCGGAACCACTCGCGGGGCGTCAAAGGGGGACAGCAAAAACCTTTGCTTCTTGACAATCACTCGCCCCAGACAGAGAGCAGATGGGCCCTCAGGGGCAGCTCATCATGCGCCGTCGGGCTGGCCGTGAGGCCGAGTACGACTACTTCGACACCACCCACTGGACCGACGAGTGGACCATGGGCGGCCAGACCGCGCGGATCAGCATCTGGCGCACGCCGCTGCACGCGGTGATCGAGGTTTTTCACCGGGGCCGGTCTCCGGATCACGGTCATCAGCGAGCCGGAGCCTGATCCAGCCGCCCGTGAGCTGTTCCCCGAAGCCATCGCGGCCAAGCCGCGCTTCCTGTGTTCGTCCTGCAGGCGGACTAGCACCCGGGCACTTCCACCACCGCGTCACTGGAGTCAGAAATTACCTCCCCGAGCAGTCTCGTCTCACTTCTCACCTGTAGAGCCGTGCGGCGACTCAGAGAATGAACAGTCAGCGGCTTCAGGGAAGTTGGTGGGAAAGTAGGCTCCCGGCCGGGAGCACGGGCCGGTCCTGGTGGCGTTGCCGACCGTGAACTTGAGAACGATCAGTCCCGGTTGGCCTCATACGAGGCGGGCTGTGTGCTCCTGCGGCAGGACCGGCGGGTGATGCGTCTGGTCATCAACGTGATCGCGGCCCAGGTGATCAAAGATTCCGAGTGCTGGATGAGCCGTTCGTAGTCCCGGGCGTGACGGCGGGCGTGCATGATCCAGGCCAGGCTCCGACCCGGGACGCGGCCGGGCTCGACGACGATGAGGACGGCGCGGAGTAGCCAACGGCCCTTCTTCGGCCTGGCGCGTCTCCGCCGGCCTGCCACATCGCTGGAAGAGGCGGGGTGCCGGCCAGAGTCTGGCCGCAGTGCGAGGAGGGGCATTGTGGCGCGTTCGTCGGGTGTGTCGCTGGCCGAGGCGTATCTGCAGACGGAGTCCCGCACGTAGGCGGTGCGCCTCCGCCGACGGGGTCCGCTTCAGCGTGCCCGTGCGGAGCGTCTTCGCAGGTCACAGCCCTCCCTCGGGCTCCCGAAGAAGGGAGGAGGGCTTTCGCGCAGCCGGGGCGATGGCGAGGGAGACCTGGGCCGCTGAGGGCGAAACTGGCGCGAAGGCACCTGGGAGGCTATCGTCCAAGAGGTAGAACGACCGGTCTTTCTCCCAATGCGTGGTGAAGCCCGTTGCGGCGCCACTCGCCCAGCCGTGTCAGCCAAGGCGGCCTGGACGCGACGCCGACGACGCGTACGACGACCGCTCGGAGCGACTGGTCTTTCTGCCTGGCAACACAGAGGTCCCCGCTGTCCGGGAGGGCGGTTGCGTGAAAGTGGAGCAGGATATGTCCGACAGTCTCGTCGTACCGGCGGGGCCGGGGCGGCCCCGCAGAGGATCGCGGTTTCCCGCACCCTGCGGGGAATCAGCCGCGCGATCGGATCAGCCGGACCGCGTCCAGCAGGATCTTACGGGCAGTAGTCGAGTCGTCCAGGTGGCCGGCGACCATCGCCCCGTCGTACAGCATCAGCAGGGCGCCGGCCGCCGACTCCGGGTCGGTGTGTCCGAGCTCGGTGAGCAGGCCCCGGAAGAGGGTGCGAAGCCAGTCCCGGTGGGACGTCACCAGGCGGCGCACCGGATGTGTGGCGTCCGGGTACTCGGCAGCGGCGTTCATGAACGGCGACCCGCGGAACCCGCGCTCGCGGGCGTGCTCGGCGATGGCCTCGAAGATCAGGTCGATCGCCTCCGCGGCCGGGTGCCCGGCCGCCAGCGGTTCGGCCACCGCCCGGTAGTAGGCGTCCTTGGTCTGCAGATAGGCCACGACCAGGTCGTCCTTGGCGGCGAAGTGCCGGTAGAAGGTCGCTTTGGTCACCCCGGCCTCGGCGATCAGCCGCTCCACCCCGATCGCGCGTACGCCCTCGTAGTAGAAGAGCCGCGACGCGGCCCGGACCAGGCGCTCGCGCGGCGGCAGCTCGGCCTCGGTCGCTCGGCGAGTCGCGTTGGTGGTCTGCCCAGTGATGCTCACCCCCACATTGTGCCCTCGGCCCGGCCTTGAGCAGTCTCCACCCCCGTACGGCCCCCACCCCACAGGGCCGTCCACCGCTGTCCCGCACGGCCCGCAACAACGCGGCCGTCCAACGAAAGGCTAGAACCATGACTCAGCGTCTTGAAGGAACCGTTGCCCTGGTCACCGGAGCCTCCAGCGGCATTGGCCACGCCACCGCCCTGGAGCTCGCCCGCCAGGGCGCCTCCGTGGCCCTGGTCGGCCGACGCGAGGACCGCCTCACCGACCTCGCCGCGGAAATCTCCCACGCCGGCGGGAAGGCCCTCGTCGTACCCGCCGACATCACCACCGCCACGGCCGCCGCGGAGGCCGTCGAGCGGACGGTCGAAAACCTGGGCCGCCTGGACATCCTGGTCAACAACGCCGGCCTCATGCTGCTCGGGCCCGCCCCCGGCGCGGACCTGAACGACTGGCAGCGCATGATCGACATCAACCTCATGGGCCTGATGTACACCACCCACGCGGCGGTCCCCCACCTGGTCAAGGCCGCCGCCCAGGAGCCGCGTCAGGTCGCCGACATCGTCAATATCGGCTCACTCGCCGGCCGCAACGCCTACGCCATGTCCGCCGTGTACAGCGCCACCAAGTTCGGCGTCGGCGCCTTCAGCGAGGCACTGCGCCAGGAACTGGCCCGCCAGCACGTCCGCGTGTCCGTCGTGGAGCCGGGCAGCGTCGACACCGAACTGCGCACCCACAACCCCGACGTAATCCAGCAGCACATCGTCGCCGCCCTGGGCGACATCGACCGGCTGCAGAGCCAGGACATCGCCGACACCGTCGGCTACATCGTCACCCGCCCCCGGCACGTGGCCGTCGCCGAACTCCTCGTACGCCCCACCGAGCAGGTCTGAACGCCAAGCCCGTGGCATGGCACGGCCTGTTCCCGCTGATCGGCAGGAACAGGCCGTTGGCGGACCGGCCCAAGCGGCGACCGGCGGCCCCAGGCCGTCACCGCAAAGATCATCGAGACGCTGCACCGTCCTTGAACGGCCTGCCCGGTTGGACCACGCGGCTCATTGCCCGTTCACGCCGACACGATCGACCACCCGCACTCCCCGACAAGGACATCGGCATGATCACCAGCACCACGCCCCGCGCAGCCCAGCACTGCCGTCTCTGCAGGCCCTCGCAGGAGCCGAACGACTACACCCTGTTCCTGCGGCAGTGGATGCGCGCACCGGCCCGCATGGGGGCCATCGCCCCCAGCTCGCGACACCTGGCCCAGGCGGTCTGCGCCCCGGTGCCCGAACGTGGCGAGCCCGTCGTGGTGGAACTGGGTGCCGGCACCGGACCGTTCACCGCCGAGATCCAGCGCCGGCTCGGCGGCCGCGGCCGCCACCTGGCGATCGAGATCGACCCACTCCTCGCCCAGCGCCTCCGCCATCGCCACCCGGGGGCGGAGGTGATCCAGCGCGACGCCGTGCACCTGCGCCAGTTGCTGGACGAGCGCGGCATCGAAAGCGCCGACGTGGTGGTCAGCGGCCTGCCCTGGGCACTCCTTCCCTCCGCCGTCCAACACCGTCTCATGGGGGCGACAGCCGCGGTGCTCGCCCCGGCGGGTGCCTTCACCGCGTTCACCTACCTCCACGCCGTTCCCCTCACCCCCGCCCGTCGGTTCCGCGAGCTGCTGGCCGACCACTTCGAGGAAGTCGTCCCCAGCCGCACCATATGGCGCAACACACCCCCGGCCTTCGTCCTCCACGCCCGCAGGCCCCGCCCATGACCCCCTTCCGTCGTAGTCGACGCTCCGGGGAAACGTGTCGGCAAACGTTCGTTTGCCGACAGGCCGGGCGCGCATCCATTGAACCCCGACATTCCGGGACACCGGGGCGGCGTCGATCCCATCAGATCCGTTGGTGATTGATGACAGGGTTTGGTGACAGTAGGGTCCGTTCCTCCGCGCGAAAGGGGCCGGCGATGGCGAACCTGGTCTACAAGCGGGTGTCGACCGCCCGGCAGAACCTCGTCCTCGCCGAGGCCCGGATCGAGGATCCGGTCGTCTTCGAGGAGGAGGCCGGCACCTCCAGTCGCCTCCACCCACTTCAGCGCCCGAAGTTCGGTGACCTACTGGCGTACGCGCGGCCGGCGATGTCGTGCACATCTCCGAGATGTTCCGCCTCGTGCGCGGCACCCAGCACATCCTCGACGTCCTCCACAGCGACCGCCTCGCCCTGCGCATCCACGACGGCGCCTTCTCTGCCAAGGACCTCACCGCCCGCCACCCGCGCACCGGCGAACTGCTCTCCACCGTGAAGTTCATGGTGCAGACCCTCGCCGCCGGGCCCGGAACTGCCGGTCACTCTGGACATGCCGGGCAAGGTCGCCGACTTCCTCCGCGCGGAGGAACTGGACCCTGCCGAGCAGGCCGCGCTCGACCACGGCGTGACCGTACGACGCGGCCAGGGCTACACCCTGCGCGTCAGCGCCGCGCCCGCCGTCCACCGCCAACTCCTCGCCCGGCTCCTCGAGGGCACCGAGGACGCCCCGGTGATCCCGGCGCAGCGCAAGGCACGCCGCGAGTACGAGAACCGCGTCAACGCTCTCCCCGCGGCTACAGCCGGACCATGATCAATCTCACCGATACTGGCTGCTCCGTTGGTCCCCAAGGCCGGAGGTGCACCGCATCATGTAAGCACTTGCCACCCCGCGCAAGAGGGTGGACCGAGGACGCGGTCACACGCGCAACTCCCCGATGACGACCGCCGGTTTCGACATGATCACGGACACGGGTACGGTGCAGATCCCGGGCACGGCGCTGCGGCCGGCCCTGATAGAAGTCGACTCGGAGACCCGGTTCGTCAGGACCGGGCTCACCGGTACCGGCCGGGTGGCGCTCTCCCACGTCCTCGTCCACCCGTAGTTCCAGGGAAGGAAGACCATGACCGACCTCCGCATCGGTGTTCTCGGCTACGGCCTGCGCGGCAGCCTCGCCCGCACCGCCCACCGCCCGGGAGCCGGCTCCCGTGTCACCGTGGTCGCGGACCCGGACGCGCGGGCCCGTGCGGAGGCGGCAACGGCCTTCCCCGACGCCGCCACCACCG
Source organism: Streptomyces sp. NPDC015127 (assembly GCF_043080095.1). Lineage (NCBI taxonomy): Bacteria > Bacillati > Actinomycetota > Actinomycetes > Kitasatosporales > Streptomycetaceae > Streptomyces > Streptomyces sp. NPDC015127. The sequence goes on along the minus strand of NZ_JBIBVE010000002.1, from coordinate 541,544 downwards.
ACGACCACCGCAAGGTGATCGCCGACCGGGACATCGACGCCGTGCTGGTCCTCACGCCCGACCACACCCACGCCGACGTGGCGTGCGAGGCCCTGCGCGCGGGCAAGCCCGTCTTCGTCGAAAAGCCCCTCGACATCACCGTGGAACGCTGCGACGAGATCCTGCGCACCGCGTACGCGACGGGCACCCGCCTCTACGTCGGTCACAACATGCGCCACATGCCCGTGGTGCGGCTGATGCGCGACCTGATCGGCCGGGGCGCGATCGGCCGCGTGAAGACCGTCTGGATCCGCCACTTCGTGGGCTACGGCGGCGACTGGTACTTCAAGGACTGGCACGCCCAACGCCGTTTCACCACCGGTCTGCTGCTCCAGAAGGCCGCGCACGACATCGACGTCCTGCACTGGCTCGCGGGCGGCTGGGCGAGGGATGTCCAGGCCCTCGGCGACCTCATGGTCTACGGGGACAACCCCCACCGCCGCGCCCCGGGCGAGCCGAAGGCCGACGACTGGTACACGAAGGACGGCCACTGGCCGCCGCACACCCAGCGCGCCCTCAACCCGGTCATCGACGTCGAGGACGTCTCCCTGCTCAACATGCGCCTGGACAACGGTGTGCTCGCCGCCTACCAGCAGTGCCACTTCACCCCGGACTACTGGCGCAACTACACCGTCATCGGGGACGCGGGCCGGCTGGAGAACTTCGGCGACGGTCCGGGCGGCTGCGTCAAGGTGTGGAACACGCGCCGCTCCGGCCACCGTCCCGAGGCGGACGAGACCCATGACATCCCCGCCGCCGCGGTCGACGCCGGACACGGCGGCGCCGACCCGCTTCTCATCGACGAGTTCGTCCGCTTCGTGCGGGAGGGCGGCCGGACCGACACCTCCCCGGTCGCCGCCCGGATGGCCGTCGCCGCCGGTGTTCAGGCCACGGCCTCGCTCCGGGACGGCGGTACGCCACGCCGGGTCGAGGCCCTGGCCCCGGAGCTGGCCGCCTACTTCGATCGCGGCCAGACCGCGGGCTGAGCCCCGCGTCAGACCCGACTCACGACCTTGCCCGTGTGCCGGTTCGACTCCATGAAGCGGTGAACGTCGACGACTCGTTCCAGCCCGTCGTACGTCTCGGCGGTCACCGGCGTGAGCGAGCCGTCGCGGTTGTCCCGTGCCGCGTCCGCCCGCCGCTTCACCGCGCTGGTCGGGCGGCCGCCGGGGGCACGCCGAAGGCGCGGGCGTGTGCCATCCACCGGCTTCGGGTGGGTTCCTGGTTCGTCCCCACGCCGGTGGGGCTTGTGCGCGCTGCCCGGCCTTCGCCGGGTCTTACGTGCGCTCCGCAGGCGTCAAGCTCCGGCCAGGCTCGTACTTCGCGAGCTCGGTTGGTTGCGGGGCACCGCTCAGCGTGTTGCGGCAGTACATCGAGCAGCAGAACCGACCGTTGCAGGGGGGCGGACGGCTCGCCTCTGCGCACCTTGCCCAGCGCACCGGCTACAGCTCGGAGTTCGCATTCGCCAAGGCATTCGAGCGCGAGTACGGGATGGCGCCGGGGCGGTACCGCAGCCGGGCATGAGGCCGGGGCAGGTCAACAGCGTGTAAACGCACTGCGGTTCGTCGAACGGAAGTCTTCCTTCCACGACAAGAGTCTGAGATCTTGCGTCCACCCCACACAACACTCGGCCCGGGGCAGGCGCCACCAGCGCCTCCGGGCCTTCGGAGGACGCATTGTTTTCCCACATATCCACCCGGCTGAGACTCTCGGCCATGGCCGCCGCTGCCGCCGTCGGAACGGCCGTTGCGCTCACGGGACCCGTCCAGTCGGCCCACGCCGCACCGGCGGCCCCCGAGGCGATTCCCGCCCAGGCGGCCGCCTGGGCGGCGGGCACCCGCGCCTACCTGGTGATCACCGCGCCCGGTGACACCACGGCCGCGCGCAGTGCGGTGACGGCCAACGGCGGCACGGTCTTCGCGTCCTACGACGCGATCGGCGTGATCGTGGCGCACTCGGCATCCGCCTCCTTCGCTCCGGCGATGCGCGCCGTGAGCGGCGTCCAGCAGGTGGGCGCGACCCGCACGTCGGACGTGCCGGCCGACGCGTACAATCCCAAGCTGCCGGCGAATCCGGCGCAGTCGGCGACGACGCTGACGGAGTCCAACCGCTGGGACATGACGCAGATCAAGGCCGATCAGGCGTGGGCGGTGACCACCGGCTCGGCGTCGGTCAAGGTCGGTGTGCTCGACACCGGCGTGGACGACCAGCACCAGGACATCGCGCCCAACTTCAACGCGGCCGACTCGGTCTCCTGCGCCTACGGCAAGGCGGACACCCGCGCGGGCGCGTGGCGGGACATCGACACCCACGGCACGCATGTCGCGGGCACGATCGCGGCGGCCAAGAACGGCAAGGGCGTCATCGGCGTCGCGCCGGGCGTGAAGATCTCGTCGGTCCGCATCGCGGAGCAGCCCAGCGGCCTGTTCTTCGCGGAGAACACGATCTGCGGCTTCGTCTGGGCCGGTGACCACGGGTTCAAGGTCACCAACAACAGCTTCTACACCGATCCGTGGCAGTTCAACTGCCCGGACAACGCGGATCAGGCCGCCATCATCGAGGGTGTGCGGCGCGCACAGGAGTACGCCGAGAGCAAGGGCTCGCTCCAGGTAGCCGCCGCGGGCAACTCGAACTACGACCTGGCGAACAAGACGACCGACAGCGAGAGCCCCAACGATTCGACGCCGGTCACCCGCAGGATCACCAACGACTGCATCGACATCCCGACCGAACTGCCCGGCGTGGTCACCGTCGCCGCCATGGGCAGGGGCAACGTCAAGGCGTCGTACTCCAACTTCGGCAATGGCGTCATCGACGTCGCCGCACCCGGCGGCGACGGGGCCTACGGGGTCTACTCGACGCTGCCCGGCGGCAAGTACGGCAACATGAACGGCACGTCGATGGCCTCTCCGCACGTGGCGGGCGTCGCCGCGCTGCTGGCGAGCGTCAACCCGGCGTACACGCCCGCGGACATCCGGGCCCGGCTGGACTCGCAGGCCACCGACACCGCCTGCCCGGCCGACAGCCGGTGCACGGGTACGACGGCGGACAACGGGTTCTTCGGTGAGGGTCAGGTCGACGCGCTGAAGGCCGTCGGCGGCAGCACGCCGCCGACCGGGACGTTCTTCGAGAACACGGCCGATGTCGCGATCGCCGACAACGCCACGGCCGAGAGCCCGATCACGGTCTCCGGTGTCACGGGCAACGCGCCCGCCACGCTCGAGGTCGGTGTGGACATCCAGCACACCTACCGCGGCGACCTCGTCGTCTCGCTCGTCGCGCCGGACGGCACGGTGTACCTGCTGGAGGACTTCGCGAACAACGACGGCACCGACAACGTGGCCAAGACGTACAGTGTCAACGCCTCGAGCGAGGTGGCGAACGGCACGTGGAAGCTGCGTGTGCGTGACGCCGCCACCCAGGACACGGGCCGGATCAACGCCTGGAACCTGACGTTCTAGTCCCCCCTCGCGCACGGCGGCCGGACCGGGCCCGCAGCCCGGTCCGGCCGCCGGTCGTTCAGTAGACGCTCACGTTGTACTTGCTGAGCGCCTCGGGGACCGGCTGGTAGAAGGTGGTGCCGCCGGTGCGGCAGTTGCCGCTGCCGCCCGAGGTGATGCCGAGCGCCTTGCTGCCGTCGTAGAGCGGGCCGCCGGAGTCACCCGGCTCGGCGCAGACGTTGGTCTGGATCATGCCCCTGACCGTGCCGCCGCCGCTGTAGTGGACGGTGACATTGAGCGCGGTGACGGTGCCGCTGTGCGTGCCGGTGGTGGATCCGGTGCGCTTGACGGACTCGCCGACGTACGCGTCGGCCGCGGAGAAGCCGCCGGGGTGGCTGAGCGAGGCGTTGTCGTAGCGGACCAGGGCGTAGTCGTTGCCGGGGAAGCTCGACCCGACGGTCGGGCCGATGAGTGTGGTCTGCGCGGAGTTGGTGTACCAGTTCCTGGACACGTCCCCGCAGTGCCCGGCGGTGAGGAAGTAGTAGGTGCTGCCGCTGACGACGTTGAATCCGAGCGAGCAGCGGTAGCCGCTGCCGTAGATGGCGTCACCGGCGGAGCCGAGCGGGGTGAAGACACCGGTGTCACGCTCGATCCTGAGGGCTCCCGCCCGGGCGCCCGCCGCCTGCTTCAACTTCTCGATCCCGGCCCGGGACACGGTGCTGTCCGCGGTCACGACGACCCGGCCGGATGCCTCGTCGACGTGCCAGGCGGTGCCGCCGACGCCGGCTTTCAGCACGGCGTCGCTCACCCGGGACAGCTGGGTGGCGCTGTAGGTCTCCGGGGTCGCGGCACCGGCGTTCGGCAGGCCGGCCGAGGTGACGGCCACGATGCCGGCGGCGACGGCGAGCAGGCGGACCCGTCTGGACGTACCGGAGTTGGTGCGCTTGTTCCTCACTCGATCTCCTCCTCAGGAGTTCAGGGGCCCGATGGGTGACGGACCCGTGAGGTGCAGCCAGGAGGGACACCGGCAGGGGGTCGATCCCTGCATGATGTGCCCCTGTCAATCACCGGTGTGAGTATGGGACAGCTTCGGGGGCGGGACAAGGGTGCTACCGGTGGTGCCTGCTGATGTTCCGCTCCAGGCTCCGCACCACATGACAGGCCGCCTCGGGATCGGCGTAGCCGTCGTCGATGTCCACGAGCAGATGGTGCGCGGGGGTCGGCCGCTGCGGTGTGGGGTGGACGCAAGCTTCGCAGCGTGATCGACGACCGTTCTGCCGAGCCGTCAAATCCTTGCGAACACGCCTTTTTGTCACCGATGCGCATGTGAGCGGTCCGGCTATATTCCGGTCATGAAAGCTGTGACGATGAGCCGGTACGGCAAGGCCGACGAGCTGGAGCTCTCGGACCGCCCCGAGCCCAAGGTGGCCCCCGGCGAAGTGCTCGTGCGCGTGAAGGCCGCGGGTGTGAACCCGGTCGACTGGAAGCTCGCGCAGGGCGGGCTCGACGCCATCATGGAGGTGCGCTTCCCCCTGATCCCCGGCTGGGACGTGGCCGGAGTCGTCGAGCGCGTCGGTCTCGACGCGGACGAGTTCCAGGTCGGCGACGAGGTGTACGGGTACGTCCGCAAGGACACCGCCGAGCTGGGCGCCTACGCCGAGCTCGTCGCCGCCCACGTGCGGATGCTCGCCCGCAAGCCCGCTTCCATGAGCTGGGAGCAGGCCGCGGGTACGCCACTGGCCGGGCTGACGGCACATCAGGCCGTCCAGCGCGTCGGTGTCCGCGCGGGCGAGACGGTCCTCATCCATGCCGCCGCCGGTGGCGTGGGGTCGTTCGGCACGCAGATCGCCGTGGCGCTCGGCGCCCGGGTCATCGGGACGGCGAGCGAGCACAACCACGCCTTCCTGCGCGAGCTGGGTGCCGAGCCGGTCACGTACGGGCCGGGGCTGGCGGACCGGGTCAGGGCGCTGGCGCCGCAAGGGGTCGACGCGGCCCTGGACTTCGTGGGCGGCGACGCGGTCGACGTCTCGCTCGAACTCGTCGACAGGCCCGACCGGGTGGCGTCCGTCGCCGACCCGAAGGCGCCCGCGAAGGGCGCCCGTTACGTATGGGTCCGGCCGGACAGCGTGGGCCTGACGGAGCTGGCGGCCCTGGCCGACGACGGGAAGCTCACGGTGCACGTCGACCGTGTGCTCCCGCTCGCCGAGGCCGTCGAGGCCTGGCGTGCCAACCAGAGCGGCCACACCCGCGGCAAGCTCGTACTCCGGGTGGACTGACACCTCGGGGCCGTGGATACCGGCCCGAACGCGAGCCGGACCGCCACCGGGAAGGTGGCGGTCCGGTGCTCATGCCGTCGAAGCGGCTCAGCTGCGGACGATGTTCTCCGCCTGCGGGCCCTTCTGTCCCTGCGTGACGTCGAAGGTGACGATCTCGCCCTCACGCAGTTCGCGGTAGCCGGTACCCGAGATGTTCGAGTAGTGGGCGAAGACATCGGGGCCTCCGCCGTCCTGTGAGATGAAGCCGAAGCCCTTTTCCGCGTTGAACCACTTCACCGTGCCGCTGGCCATACCCGTCCTTCTGTCCATCTGAGGAACAGCCCGCTTCACGAGCAGCTCCGGGCGCCGTGCCTCAGCGCCCGGCACCGTTCTACCCCGTCTGCCCCACGCCCATCCGCAGGCGCGCGAGTTGTGTCACGCGAGGGTGGTGCCGGGGCCTACGCCGGCGCGGGCACGGCCGCCCGGGCCAGCTCCTTGCGGGCGCGCAGGAAGGGGCGGGGCCGGTCGACCGCGAGAACCGCCGTCGTGCGGCCCTCGCGCTCGTACAGAGCCAGGAAACTGCCCTCCTCCGGGGAGCCCTCCGCGACCCGCACCACGTCCCGGTCACGCCGCCGTCCCGCGAACTGGATGCGCGCCCCGTACTGGTCCGACCAGAAGTAGGGCAGGGGGCGTACGTGCTCCACGGTGCGTCCGGCCAGCAGGTTGCGCACGGCCACGGCGGGCTGCTCGGTCGCGCTGGTCCAGTGCTCGGCGCGCACCGCGCCCACCCGGGCGACGTCGCCCACGGCCACGACCTGCGGCAGCGCCGTCGCGCAGCCGTCGTCGCACAGCACACCGTCGTTCACCAGCAGCGCGGACCCTGCGAGCCAGCGCGTATTGGGTACGGCCCCGATGCCGACGACGACCACGTCCGCCGGAAGCACGCGCCCGTCGGCCAGCTCGACCGCGGTGACGGCGTCCCCTCCGTGCAGGCCGGCGACTCCCGTCCCCGTGATCAGCTCCGTGCCGCCGCGCCGGTGCAGAGCGGCGCACACAGCGGCCATGTCGGGCCCGAGCTGGGGCACGAGCGGAAGCGGAGCGGCCTCCACGACGGTCACCTCGTGCCCGAGCGAGGCACACGAGGAGGCGGTCTCGGCGCCGATGAACCCGCCGCCGATCACGACGACGCGCCGTGACGTGCCGCTCAGCGCCTCCCGCAGGGCGTACGCGTCGTCGAGGGTGCGCAGGGTGTGGACGCCGGCGAGGCCGTCGGCGCCGGGCAGCGGGCGGGCGGAGGCGCCGGTGGCGATCACGAGACCGTCGGTGGCGAGGGTGCGCCCGTTGTCGAGTAGTAGCGTGCGGCCACGTGCGTCGAGCCCGCGGGCGCGCGTGGCGAGCAGCCACTCAGCGGCGAGCTCCGTCTCCTCCTCGGCGTCGGCGAGGGCAAGATGTGCCTCGTCCGCCGTGCCGGTGAGGAAGTCCTTGGACAGCGGCGGGCGGTCGTACGGGCGGTGGCGTTCCTCGCCCACGATCACCAGCCGCCCGTCGAACCCTTGGGCGCGCAGCTGGCGGGCGGCGTACAGCCCGGCGAGCGAGGCGCCGACGACGGTGACGGTTCTCATGCTGCGGTGTCCTCCTGGGCGGCCGGGCGAACGTGGACGAAACCGTCCATGACGACCACCTGGTGGGTGCGGACGGGACGGCGTGCGGGCAGACAGGTGGGCTGCCCGGTACGGAGATCGAATGAGGCGGCGTGGAGCGGGCATTCGACCAGACAGCCTTCGAGCCATCCCTCGGAAAGGGACGCGTCCTGGTGGCTGCACGTGTCGTCGATGGCGTACAGCTCGCCATCGGCGTTGAACACCGCGATGGGCGGCGTGGTGTCGATACGGACGGATTCGCCCGCAGGGAGGTCTTCAAGGCGGCAGACGGGAATCACGGGCCCCCCTCGGTCCAGACTCTTCGGTAACATAATGTTCCGCATAGCGCATGAGGGAGCGCTATGCGCAACAGAATCCGGTCGGGAGGCCCACCGCGTCAAGGGCTTCCCGAAGATGCGTGCCCAATGGACCGCAAGATGGTGAGAGTTGAGCTATGACCCGCGACCAGATAACGGCTGACCACATCGAGGGGACACAGGAGCGGACACCGAAGGGCGGCGCAGGAGCGATCCAGTCGGTCGACCGCGCCGTGAGCGTGCTGGAGATCCTGGCGCGGCACGGCGAGGCCGGAGTCACCGACATCGCCGACGAGCTGGACGTGCACAAGTCGACGGCCTTCCGGCTGCTCGGCGTGCTGGAGAACCGCGGCCTCGTCTCGCAGGCCCAGGACCGCGGAAAGTACTACCTGGGGGCCGGCGTGCTGCGCCTCGCGGGAGCCGCCGCGGTGCGTCTGGACATCTCGCAGGAGGGCGCGCCGGTCTGCCGGGAGCTGGCCGACGAGTTGGGCGAGACGGTCAACATCGCGGTGCTGGACGACGACGCCGCGGTCAACATCATGCAGGCCCGCGGCCCGTCCTCCGTCACCGCGCAGAACTGGCTGGGCAGACGCACTCCGCTGCACGCCACCTCCAGCGGCAAGGTGCTGCTGGCGCACCTGCCGGTGACCCTGCGGGAGGGCCTGCTGGCTCGGCCGCTGCCGCGGTTCACCGAGAACACGGTGACCAGTGCGGGGATGCTGCGCAGTGAACTGGAGAAGGTGGTCTCCCAGGGTTTCGCGCTGGCCACCGAGGAGCTGGAGCTCGGTCTGCACGCCGCCGCGGCTCCGGTCCACGCGCACGACGGCAAGGCCATCGGCGCGATCAGCGTGTCGGGGCCGTCCTACCGGCTGGAGCGGGCGCGGCTGCCCGAGGTGGCGGCGCGCACCGTCGCGGCGGCCAACGACCTGTCGCGGCGCATGGGGTACGGCTTCTGACGCCACACCACCCAACCGGACCGAAGCAGCACCGCCCGTCGACGCGGGGCCAGGGACACCTGGCCCCGCGTCGTCGTGTGTCGGGTACGCGTCCGCGCCACGACCGGTTTTGCCTCTCGTTAACCCACGGCTCTTGACGGCGGCCCCACGCCTCCCCACGATGTTCCCCACAGCGCAACCCATCGTGCACTGCGCAACTACAGAGGAGTCACGTCGTGCCACATGAGGTCCGTGCCGTCGTAGCGGTCAAGAAGGGCGCCCCCGTCGAGGTGCAGACCATCCTCGTGCCCGATCCCGGCCCTGGTGAGGTGCTCGTCGCCGTCCAGGCGTGCGGGGTGTGCCACACGGATCTGCACTACCGGGAGGGGGCCATCAACGACGACTTCCCGTTCCTGCTCGGCCATGAAGCCGCCGGCACCATCGAGGCCGTCGGCGACGGCGTCACCGACCTGGCCCCCGGGGACTACGTCGTGATCGCCTGGCGCGCCCCCTGCGGCGCCTGCCGCTCCTGTCGCCGCGGCCGCCCCTGGTACTGCTTCGACTCGCGCAACGCGACCCAGCCCATGACGCTGCTGGACGGCACGCCCCTGTCCCCCGCCCTGGGCATCGGCGCCTTCGCCGAGAAGACTCTGGTCGCGGCGGGCCAGGCGGTCAAGGTCGACCCCGCCGCCCCGCCGGAGGCCGCCGGACTCATCGGCTGCGGCGTGATGGCCGGCTACGGCGCGGCCGTGAACACCGGCAACGTCGGCAACGGGGACACGGTCGCCGTCATCGGCTGCGGCGGCGTGGGCAACGCGGCCATCGCGGGCGCCTGCCTGAACGGGGCCCGCAAGGTCATCGCCGTCGACATCGACGACAAGAAGCTGGACCAGGCCGAGAAGTTCGGCGCCACGCACACCGTCAACTCCCGCGGAACGGACCCCGTCGAGGCCGTGCGTGCGCTCACCGACGGATTCGGGGTGGACATCGCCATCGACGCGGTCGGCCGCCCGGAGACGTACAAGCAGGCCTTCTACATGCGCGACCACGCCGGTGTGCTCGTCCAGGTGGGCGTCCCCGATCCCGAGATGAGGATCGACATCCCGCTGATCGACCTGTTCTCGCGCGGCGGCGCCCTGAAGTCCTCCTGGTACGGCGACTGCCTGCCGAGCCGCGACTTCCCCGTCCTCATCGACCAGTTCCTCTACGGCCTGCTGGACCTCAACTCCTTCGTGACCGAGACGATCTCCCTTGAGCAGGTCGAGGCCGCCTTCGCGAAGATGCACCACGGCGAGGTCCTGCGCTCGGTGGTGGTCCTGTGACGGGCGGCTCGGTCCGCGCCGAACGGGTCGTCACCTCCGGCACGTTCAGCCTCGACGGCGAGACCTTCGACGTCGACAACAATGTGTGGCTCATCGGCGACGACGAGGAGGTACTGATCGTCGACGCCGCCCATGACGCAGCCGCGATCACGTCCGCCGTCGCCGGCCGCCGGGTCACCGCCGTCGTGTGCACCCACGGCCACGACGACCACATCGGCGCGGCCGCCGCGCTCGCCGACGCCACCGGTGCGCCCGTCCTGCTGCACCCGGCCGACCGCGAGCTGTGGGACCACGTCCACCCTGAGCGCAAGCCGGACGGCGAACTCGCCGACGGCCAGCGGCTCCCGGTCGCCGGCACGGAGGTGCGCGTCCTGCACACCCCCGGCCACACCTGGGGCAGCTGCAGCCTCCACGCGCCCTCCCTGGACGCCGTGTTCACCGGCGACACCCTCTTCCACGGCGGACCCGGCGCGACCGGCCGCTCGTACTCGGACCACCCGACGATCCTGGCGTCGATCCGGCAGCGGCTGCTGACCCTGCCCGGGAATACCGTGGTCCACACCGGGCACGGCCAGGACACCACGGTCGCCGCCGAGCGGCCGAACGTGCCGGACGCCGGCTGACCCGGCTCCCCGCTTCGCCCGGGCGGCGTCCGGACGCGCCCGCGGTCACCACCGCCCTCCCCGCGCGTCCCGCCGCCGCCCGGCCATCCCTGCCAACCCCACCCGACTCAAGGAGGGGCATGTCCCACTCGCCCGCATCCAGCCCCCGTGTCGTGGTCATCGGCGCCGGCATCGTCGGCTGCTCGCTCGCCGACGAACTGACCGCCCGAGGCTGGACCGACGTCACGGTCCTCGAACAGGGACCGCTGCCCGCCCCGGGCGGTTCCACCTCGCACGCCCCGGGCCTCGTCTTCCGGACCGGCCCGTCCAAGACGCTCACCGAATTCGCCCAGTACACCGTCGAGAAGTTCAGCGCCCTCGAAGTCGACGGCCTGCCCTGCTTCAACCCCGTGGGCGGCCTGGAACTCGCCACCACCGAGGAACGCTGGGCCGACCTGCACCGCAAGGCCGGGTACGCCACCTCCTGGGGGATCCGCGGCGAACTGATCTCCCCCGAGCGGTGCAAGGAACTGTGGCCGCTGCTCGACGAGACCAAGGTCCTCGGCGGCTTCCACACCCCCGAGGACGGGCTGGCCCGCGCCGTCCTCGCCTGCCGCGCCCAGATGGCCCGGGCCGAAGCGCGCGGCGCCCGCTTCCTGGAGCGGCACACCGTCACCGGCATCGAGCAGGAGGGCGGCCGCGTCACCGCCGTCGTCACCGACCGCGGCACCTTCCCCGCCGACCACGTCGTCTCGGCGGCAGGCTTCTGGGGCCCGGTCGTCGGCCGGATGGCGGGCGTCGACGTCCCGCTGCTCCCGCTCGCGCACCAGTACGCGAAGACCCGGCCGCTGCCGGAGCTCGCCGGCGTCAACGACCCCCGAACGGAGGCGTCCCGGCCGATCCTGCGGTTCCAGGACCGGGACCTGTACTTCCGCGAGCACACCGACCGGATCGGCATCGGCAGCTACGCGCACAAGCCACTGCCCGTCGACCCGTTCACAGTCCCGGCCTACGACGACGCACCGGTCATGCCGTCCTCCTACCCCTTCACCGAGGAGGACTTCGCACCGAGCTGGGAGGACTGCGGGTGGCTCCTTCCGGCGCTCGCCGGCAGTGAGGTGGAGGAAGGCTTCAACGGCGTCTTCTCCTTCACCCCCGACGGCATGCCCGTGCTCGGCGAGTCCCGGGCACTGCGCGGCTTCTGGCTCGCCGAGGCCGTGTGGGTCACCCACTCGGCGGGGGTCGCCAAGGCCGTCGCCGAGTGGATGGTCGACGGGCGTCCCCGGACCGACGTCCACGAATGCGACCTCACCCGGTTCGAGGACGCACAGCGCTCCCCCGCCTATGTCGCCGAGCGCGGCGCCCAGCAGTTCGTCGAGGTCTACGACGTCCTGCACCCGCTCCAGCCCATGGACCGGCCGCGCCCGCTGCGGGTCAGCCCCTTCCACGCCCGGCAGCAGCAACTCGGGGCGTACTTCCTCGAAGGCGGCGGCTGGGAACGCCCGCACTGGTACGAGGCGAACGCCCCGCTCGCGGAAGGAATCGACCTGCCGCAGCGGGACGCCTGGTCGGCCCGCTACTGGTCCCCCATCGCCGCCGCCGAGGCGCGGGCGACCCGCGAGAAGGTGGCCCTGTACGACATGACGCCGCTGCGCAGGCTGGAGGTCACCGGCCCCGGCGCCCTCGCCTTCCTCCAGCGCATGACCAGCAACAACCTGGCCAAGAAGCCCGGCGCGGTGACCTACACCCTCCTCCTCGACGAGCGGGGCGGCGTCCGGTCCGACCTGACCGTGGCGCGGCTCGCCGCCGACCGGTTCCAGATCGGCGCCAACTCGCCGGCCGACGAGGACTGGCTGCTGCGGCACGCCCCGGACGACGTGCAGATCCGCGACATCACGTCCGGCACCTGCTGCATCGGCGTCTGGGGACCGCTCGCCCGCGATCTGGTGCAGCCGCTCACCCAGGACGACTTCTCCCACAAGGGATTCGGCTACTTCCGGGCCAAGCAGACCCACCTCGGGCACGTCCCGGTGACGGCGATGCGGCTGAGCTACGTCGGCGAGCTGGGCTGGGAGCTGTACACCAGCGCCGATCTGGGGCTGCGGCTGTGGGACACCCTGTGGGAGGCCGGGCAGGAACACGGCGTGATCGCCGCCGGCCGATCGGCCTTCAACAGCCTGCGGCTGGAGAAGGGCTACCGCTCCTGGGGCCTCGACATGACCGACGAGCACACCCCGTACGAGGCGGGCGTCGGCTTCGCCGTGCGGATGGACAAGGGCGACTTCACGGGCCGCGAGGCCCTGGAGAAGGCGGGCGAGCCGCGGCGCAGGCTGACCGCGCTGCTGCTCGACGACCCGGCGGCCGTCGTCCTCGGCAAGGAGCCGGTGTACGTCGACGGGGCGCCGGCCGGGTACGTCACCAGCGCCTCGTACGGCTACACGCTGGGCCGCTGCATTGCGTACGCCTGGCTGCCGCCGCTGCCGGCGGGCACGCCCGTCCACGTCGAGTACTTCGGCGAGAAGGTCCCGGCAACTGTCGCCGACGAGCCGCTGTTCGACCCCGAGATGGCCCGTATCCGCCGTTAGGGAGGTCCGAGGATGTCACCCACCCATGACGTGATCGTCGTCGGCCTGGGTGGAATGGGCAGCGCCGCCGCCCACCACCTGTCCGCGCGCGGGGCCCGCGTGCTGGGCCTGGAGAAGTTCGGCCCGGTGCACAACCGCGGCTCCAGCCACGGCGGTTCCCGCATCACCCGTCAGTCCTACTTCGAGGACCCCGCCTACGTGCCGCTGCTGCTGCGCTCGTACGAGCTGTACGAGGCGCTGGAGCGCGACACCGGACGCCGGATCTCCACGCTGTGCGGCGGTGTGATGGTCGGGCGCCCCGAGTCACGGACCGTGTCCGGCTCCCTGCTGTCGGCCCGGCAGTGGGACCTGCCCCACGAGATGCTCGACGCCGGGGAGATCCGCCGCCGCTTCCCCACCCTCACCCCGAGGGACGACGAGGTGGCGCTGTACGAGCCCCGTGCCGGTCTGGTGCGCCCCGAGAACACGGTCGCCGCCCATCTCCAGCTCGCCACGCAGGCCGGAGCGGACCTGCACTTCGAGGAACCGATGGTGCGGTGGGAGCCGTACCGCGACGGCGTGCGCGTCCACACCGCGGAGAACACCTACACGGCCGGGCAGTTGGTGATCTGCCCGGGCGCCTGGGCGCCGCAGCTGCTCACCGACCTCGGCGTGCCGTTCACCATCGAGCGGCAGGTCATGTACTGGTTCCAGCCGGAAGGCGGCACGGAGCCCTTCCTCCCCGAGAAGCACCCCATCTACATCTGGGAGGACGTGAACGACGCCCAGATCTACGGCTTCCCGTCGATCGACGGGCCGGATCTGGGCGCGAAGGTCGCCTTCTTCCGCAACGGCGCGGTGTGCACTCCGGAGACCATCGACAGGACCGTGCGCGACGACGAGGTCGCCGCCATGGCGGACCAGCTGGCCCGGTGCGTCCCGTCCCTCCCCGGCCGATTTCTCAAGGCCGCCACCTGCATGTACTCCAACACACCCGACGAGCACTTCGTCATCGCACGCCACCCGGAGCACCCCGAGTCGGTCACCGTCGCCTGCGGGTTCTCCGGACACGGCTTCAAGTTCGTGCCTGTCGTCGGCGAGATCGTCGCCGACCTGTCGCTGAACGGCACCACCGAACACCCCATCGAGCTTTTCGACCCTCGCCGGCTCTGCGCCGCGCCCGCCTGAGGAGCCCGTCGTGACGACAACCCCCGTCTCCCCCGAGTCCCCCGTCTCCCCGAGCCTGATCGCCACCCTGCCCGGCCACTTCTACACCGACCCGGAGATCTTCCGGCAGGAGCAGGAGCGGCTCTTCGAATCGATGTGGTTCTGCGCCGTGCGCAGCGCCGACCTCGACAAGCCCGGCGCTTTCCGCACCGTCCAGATCGGTCGCGAGAGCGTCATCGTCAACCGCAACCGCAAGGGCGAGCTGCGCGCCTTCCTCAACATCTGCCGCCACCGCGGCGCCCGGCTGTGCACCGAGGAGTCCGGTGAGGTCCGGCGCTCCCTCCAGTGCCCTTATCACGCCTGGACCTACGACCTCGACGGCAAGCTGATCGCCGCCCCGAACCTGGTGAAGATGCCCGACATCGACCGTACGGAGTACGGCTTGGTCACCGTGGCACTGCGGGAATGGCTGGGCTACGCCTGGGTGTGCCTGGCCGACGAACCGCCGTCCTTCGAGGAGACCGTGATCGGCGCGGCCGTGGAACGCCTGGGGGACACCGCGTCCATCGAGCGCTACCGCACCGAGGACCTGGCGCTCGGCCGGCGCATCACGTATGACGTGAAGGCCAACTGGAAGCTGATCGTCGAGAACTTCATGGAGTGCTACCACTGCGCGACGATCCACCCCGAACTCACCGAGGTGCTCCCGGAGTTCGCCGACGGATACGCGGCGCAGTACTACGTGGGCCACGGCGCCGAGTTCGGTGAGGACGTCAAGGGCTTCACGGTCGACGGCAGCGAGGGCTTCGCCAAGCTGCCCGAGGTGGCGGAAGACCAGGACCGCCGCTACTACGCGATCACCGTCAAGCCGACGGTCTTCATCAACCTCGTGCCCGACCACGTGATCCTGCACCGTATGTTCCCGATGGCCGAGGACCGCACGATCGTCGAGTGCGACTGGCTGTACGCGCCCGAGGTGGTGGAGTCGGGCGCGGACGTGTCGAAGTCCGTGGAGCTGTTCCACCGGGTCAACGCCCAGGACTTCGAGGCGTGTGAGCGTACCCAGCCCGCGATGGCGTCCCGCGCCTACCGCTCGGGAGGTGTCCTGGTGCCGACCGAGCACCACATCGGCATTTTCCATTCCTGGCTGACCGAGAACCTCGGAGGCATCGGTGCCTGATCTGTTCATCGGCGGCGCATGGACCGCCGCCCGTGACGAACGCACCCGGGAGATCCGCTGTCCCGCCGACGGCTCCCTCGTCGGCGAGGTCGACGAGGCGGGCGGCAAGGACACCGTGGACGCGATCGCAGCGGCCCGCCGCGCGTTCGACGAGGGCCCGTGGCCGCACACCCCGGCGGCCGAGCGCGGCGATCTGCTGCTGCGTGTGGCCGACCTCCTGGTCCGCGACAAGGACGCACTCGCCCGCGCCGAGTCCCTCGACACCGGCAAGCGCCTGGTGGAGAGCGCGTACGACATCGACGACATCGCCGCCTGCTTCCGGTACTTCGGACGGCTCGCCGCCACCGAGACGGGCCGGGTGATCGACACCGGTACGGCGGGGACCGACAGCCGGGTCGTGTACGAGCCGGTCGGGGTGTGCGGGCTGATCACGCCGTGGAACTACCCGCTGCTCCAGACGGCCTGGAAGGTCGCCCCCGCGCTGGCCGCCGGCAACACGTTCGTCCTCAAGCCGAGCGAGCTCACTCCGCACACGGCGATCCTTCTGATGCGGCTGCTGGCGGAGGCCGGACTGCCGGACGGCGTCGCCAATCTGGTGCTGGGCGCGGGCCCGGAGGCGGGCGCGCCACTCGCCGACCACCCCGATGTGGACCTGCTCTCCTTCACCGGCGGCCTGCAGACCGGCCGCCTTCTGATGGCGGCCGCGGCGCCCACCGTGAAGAAGGTCGCACTCGAACTGGGCGGCAAGAACCCCAACATCGTGTTCGCGGACGCCGACTTCGAGGCGGCCGTGGACATGGCCCTCACCGCCGTGTTCCTGCACTCCGGGCAGGTGTGCTCGGCCGGGACGCGGCTGCTGGTGGAGGACTCGCTGCACGACCGGTTCGTCGACGAGGTCGTGCGCAGGGCGGAGCGGATCCGCCTCGGCGGGCCCTTCGACGACGAGGCGCAGACCGGGCCGCTGATCTCGGCCGCGCACCGCGCCAAGGTGGAGGCGTATGTCGAGGCCGGCGTCGCCGAGGGCGCGGTGCTGCGCTGCGGCGGCGCCCGGCCCGAGGGCCCCGCGTACGACAGCGGTTTCTACTACCTGCCGACCGTGCTCGACGAGTGCCACGCCGGGATGTCGGTCGTCCGGGAGGAGTCCTTCGGACCGGTCCTGACGGTGGAGCGATTCCGCGACGGCGACGAGGACGCGGCCGTGCGGCTCGCGAACGACACGATCTACGGCCTCGCGGGCGCGGTGTGGACCGGCGACGAGGGCAGGGCGCAGCGGATCGCTTCCCGGCTGCGGCTCGGCACCGTATGGATCAACGACTACCACCCGTATCTGCCGCAGGCCGAGTGGGGCGGGTTCAAACAGTCCGGCACAGGGCGTGAACTCGGTCCGGCCGGCCTCGCCGAGTACCGCGAGGCGAAACACATCTGGCGCAACACGGCCCCCGGGCCGCAGGGCTGGTTCGCCTGACACTTCCCATTCCCCGTCAAGGAGTAGCTCATGACCTCTGCCCCACCCGGCCCTGTCCCGGCCGGTGACGACGCCGAACTCGCCGAATTCGGCTACCGCCCCGAGCTCAAGCGCACCCTCGGCAACTTCCACACCTTCGCCGCGGGCATCTCGTACATCTCGATCCTGACCGGCACCTTCCAGCTGTTCTACTTCGGATACGCCACCGGCGGCGCCGCGTACTGGTGGTCGTGGCCGATGGTCTTCGTCGGCCAGTTCATGGTGGCGCTCTGCTTCGCCGAGCTGGCGGCCCGCTACCCGGTCGCCGGAAGCATCTACAACTGGTCGAAGAAGGTGGGCAATCCGCACATCGGCTGGCTCGCAGGCTGGATGATGCTCCTCGCCTCCGTCGTCTCCATCGCGGCGGTCGCTCTGGCCTACCAGCTGACGCTGCCGCAGATCTCCTCGTTCTTCCAGTTCGTCGGGGACGGCACCGGCACGTACGACGTGGCGACGAACGCGGTCCTGCTGGCCGCCGTCCTGATCGCGTTCACCACCGCCGTCAACGCCTTCGGCGTGAAGCTGATGGCGAGGATCAACACCGCCGGCGTCTTCATCGAACTGATCGCCACCGTCGTGCTGATCGTGCTGCTCGCGGTCAACGTCGTGCGCGGACCGCAGGTCGTCACGGACACGGCCGGGACCGGGTCCGGCCAGTCCTTCGGCTATCTCGGCGCGTTCCTGATCGCCTCGCTCGCCTCCGCGTACGTCATGTACGGCTTCGACACGGCCGCCTCACTCGGCGAGGAGTCGCTGGACCCCTCCCGCAACGCGCCGCGCGCCATCATCCGGGCCATCGTCGCCTCCTTCGTGCTCGGCGGACTGATCCTGCTGCTGGCGCTGATGAGCGTGTCGAGTCTGCGCGGCGAGAAGCTGTCGACGGACGGGCTCCAGTACGTCGTGCTGGACGTGCTCGGACCGACGGCCGGCAAGGCGATGCTGTGGTGCGTGCTGATCGCGGTCACGGTGTGCGCGCTGGCTGTGCACACGGCGGCGGTCCGGCTCGCGTTCGCCATGGCCCGGGACAACAATCTGCCGGCGTCCTCCCGGCTGGCGAAGGTCAGTCCCCGGTTCAGTACACCGGTCCTGCCGACCGTGATCATCGGGGTGCTGGCGCTGGCGATCCTCGTGGTCAACATCCGCCAGCCGCAGATCTTCACCGTGGTCACCAGCATCGGCATCATCATGATCTACGTGGCCTACCTGCTGGTCACCGGCCCGATGCTGGTGGCGCGCCTGCGCGGCAGGTGGCAGCCCGCCGAGGGCAAGTTCTCCCTGGGCCGCTGGGGACTGCCCGTCAACATCCTCGCCGTCCTGTGGGGCGGGGCGATGACGCTCAACCTGATCTGGCCGCGGTCCGCCGTCTACAACGCCACCGCCCCCTACCACTGGTACCTGCGCTGGGGTGCGGTCCTGTTCGTCGGTGTGATCGCGGCGGGCGGCTTCGCCTACTACTGGTTCGTCCAGCGGCACCGTACGGGCGTGCTGGCCGAGCACGCGGCCGTCGCGTCCCCGGAGTCCGTTGCAGTGAAGGAGTTCACCACCTCATGAACGAAGAGTTCGACTACGTCGTCGTCGGCGGCGGAACCGCGGGCAATGTCGTCGCCGCACGGCTCAGCGAGGACCCCTCCGTCACGGTGTGCGTCCTGGAAGCGGGACCGAGCGGTGTCGGGGACGACAGCGTCCTGAGACTGGAGCGCTGGATGGGCCTGCTGGAGTCCGGCTACGACTGGGACTACCCGGTCGAGCCGCAGGCCAGCGGCAACAGCTTCATGCGGCACGCCCGCGCCAAGGTGCTCGGCGGCTGTTCGTCGCACAACTCGTGCATCGCCTTCTGGGCGCCGGCGGAGGACCTGGACGACTGGGCGGCGGCGGGCTGTTCGGGGTGAAGCGCTGCGGACGTCTTCCCGCTGTACCGCCGGCTGGAGAACAACGACGCGCCGGGCGACCACCACGGCCGCACCGGCCCCGTGAAGCTGCGCACGCTCAAGGGGGGCGACCCGTGCGGGGCGGCACTGCTGGAGGCGTGCGCGCAGGAGGGCATACCGACGACGGCGTTCAACACCGGGACGACGGTGGTGCGGGGTGCCAACTGGTTCCAGATCAACTCGGACGAGAACAACATCCGCCAGTCGTCCTCGGTCGCCTACCTCCACCCGGTGATGGGCAAGCGGCCGAACCTGGAGGTACGCACCGGGGTGCGCGCCAAGAAGCTGGTGTTCGAGGGCCGCCGCTGTGTCGGCGCCGAGTACCTGGACCCCGATCTGGTGCACTCCCGCACGGTCCGTGCCCGCCGCGAGGTCGTCGTCTCGTGCGGCTCGATCGACACGCCCAAGCTGCTGATGCTCTCGGGAATCGGCCCGGCGGAGCACCTGAGGGACGTGGGTGTGGACGTGCTCATCGACTCCGCCGGCGTCGGCGAGAACCTGCAGGACCACCCCGAGGGCGTGATCATGTGGGAGGCGAAGCAGCCGATGACCACGGTGTCGAGCCAGTGGTGGGAGGCGGGCATCTTCTACGACACCGAACCGGGCCTGGACCGGCCCGACCTGATGTTCCACTACGGCTCGGTGCCCTTCGACATGAACACCGCCCGCCACGGCTTCCCGACGTCCGAGAACGCCTTCTGCCTCACGCCCAACGTCACGCGCGCGAAGTCCCGCGGCACGGTGCGGCTGCGGACCCGTGACTACCGCGACAAGCCGATAGTCGACCCGCGGTACTTCACCCACGAGCACGACGTGCGGGTGATGACGTACGGTCTGAAGCTCGCCCGCCGCATCGCCGCGCAGCCCGCGCTCGCCGGCTGGGCCGGGGCGGAGGTCGCGCCGGGTCCCGATGTCCGCACGGACGACGAGCTGCTCGACTACATCCACAAGACGCACAACACCGTGTACCACCCGGCCTGCACGGTGAAGACGGGCGCGGACGACGATCCGTCGGCGCCGCTCGACGCCCGGCTGCGGGTGAAAGGGGTCGACGGGCTGCGGGTGGCGGACGGGTCCGTCATGCCGGACCTCGTCACGGTCAATCCGTGCATCACCACGATGATGATCGGCGAGAAGTGCGCCGACCTGCTCCGCGAGGACACCTGAGCGGCCTCGGCCGGCGGGGCGGGGCCGCGCCCGGGGGTGTCCCGGCGCGCCCCGCCCCGCGTGCGCGTGGGCTGGAGTGCGCGCGGCCCCGTGCACGGCCGCTCGTGTGCACCCCGCCGCCGTGCACGGCGTCGCGTGTGCGCACCGCCGCGTGCACGGCCTCGCGTGTACAGCGCCCCGCGTGTGCGCGGCCTCGTGTGCGCACCGCAGAGTGCGCACCGCCACGTGCCCACCGCCGCATGCGCGGCCTCGCACGCGTACCGCCCCGCGGGTGCACGGCCTCGCGTGTGTGCACCTCCACGTGCGCACCGCCGCGTGCGCGACCTCGCTTGTGCACCGCCGAGCCCGACCTCGCGTGTGCGGCCCGCTTGCGCGCCGGTCAGGGCAGTGGGGCTCCGCGGGCGGTGAGCCAGAGCTCGTACCACTCCTCGTGGCTCAGCTCGGGGTCGCGCTGTACGGCGTCCCGGCAGGCGCGGATCCGATCGGGGCGCGCGCTGCCGACGACCGGTGCGATCCTCGCGGGATGGCGCTGGAGCCACCACAACAGGACGGTCTCCGGCGTCGTGCCCTTCGCCTTCGCCATGGCGGCGATCAGCTGCGCGGTCGCCTCCTCGTCGGGCGTCTCGTGCAGGCCCGTGTAGCGTCCCTGCGCGAGGGCGCCCCATGCCTGCAGCCGCACCCCGTTGTCCCGGCAGAACTCGAGGGTCCCGAACGGGAAGCCGTTGGCGGCGGCCGCCGGGGTGTTCACCAGGACACCTGCTTCGAGCCAGTCGCGCCGGTGGAGGCTCATCTCCAACTGGTTGGCGACGAGCGGGACATCGAGCCGTGCCTGCAACTGCGCGATCTGCGGTGCACCCATGTTCGACACACCGAACCGGCGCACCAGACCCTGCCGGTTCAGTGAGGTCAGCGCCTCGGCGAGGTCGTCCGGGTCCGCCAGGGGGTCGGGGCGGTGCAGCAGCAGGACGTCGATGACATCCGTCCGCAGCCGCGTCAGGCTCTCCTCGACGCGGCGCCGGACGGTGTGGCCGCGCAGATCGTAGACGCCGGGCCGGTCGCCGTCGGCGAGCCGGATGCCGCACTTGGTCTGTACGACGATGCGCTCGCGCAGCCCGGGCGTCCGGGCGAGCACCTCGCCGAAGACCGCCTCGGCCTTGCCGTGCCGGTAGATGTCCGCGTGGTCGAAGGTGGTGATGCCGCAGTCCAGTGCCGCTTCGACCGCCGCCTCGGCCTGGGCGATCTCCTGCGCGCCGTAGGGCTCGGTGTCCCACGTCCCGCCGAGTCCCATGCACCCGTAGAGCACGCTGTCCTGGCGTGCGTCGTCCTGTGTCGTCACGTCGGCCACCCTACGACGGCCGCGTATCGGTCACGGCCGCGGCGGACACCGGGCGGGCGCCCCCGCGCAACCGACGTCGCCAACTTCCCGGAAAGTAGTTGCAGTTCGGGACCAACTGATTCTACATTGCAACCATGTCCGGTCGCCTTGACAACGCTTCCGCGGAAGCGTTCTCCGATGCCTTCGTCGGCTTCGTCCGTTCCTTCGGCCTGCTCGACTCCGATCGCACCCCCTGCGGCGCCGCCATGACCACCGCAGAGGCACACGCGATCACACTCCTGCGCTCCGGCCGGATGTCTCAGCGCGTCCTGGGCGAGCGGCTGGGCGTCACCAAATCCACCATGAGCAGGCTGGTCGACCAGCTGATGGCGCGGGGCTGGGCCGACCGGGCCCCCGACCCGGCCGACGGACGGGGCCGGCTCGTGGGACTGACCGAGCACGGTGAACGGGTCGCGGCCGAGGTGGCGCGGCGCCGGGCCGACCGCCTCTCCGCGCTCCTCGACCGGGTGCCCACGGCGCAGCGCCCGACCGTGATCCGAGCTCTGCGCCTGCTGGAGGAGGCAAGTCGTGACACCTAGGCCCCGGGTCACCGGCCCCGCGCGGGCCGACCGCCGCCGGCCGCGACGGCTGAGGCGCGGCCTCGCCGCACTGGCGGCCGTCTCGTTGCTCGCGACGGCCGCCGGCTGCGGGACGTCCGCGGCGGATGCGCCGCCGACGGCGCGGCAGCAGGACGTCGCACGCAAGGGCGCGTCGGTGATGCCCTTCGACCTGGAACGAACGACGCACCGCTTCGTCCCGGTGGACGACGGCCTGCGGCAGGAGGTGGTCAGCGACACGGCTACGGACGCGGAGCAGGTGCGGCTGATCCGCGAGCACCTGACCCATGAGGCGGAGCGGTTCCGCCGGGGCGACTACGCCGACCCGGCCCGCATCCACGGCGCCGGCATGCCGGGCCTGCGGGAACTGTCCGCGGGTTCCGCCGGGATCGAGGTCTCGTACAGCGAGCGGCCCGACGGCGCGGCCCTCCGCTTCCGCACCGCGGACCCCGCTCTGGTCGACGCCCTGCACCGGTGGGGCGCGGCGCAGGTCGCCGACCACGGGGAGCACGCGGAGCACTGACCCGGCAGCGGGCCTCACCCGCCGTGTCCGTGAACGCCCGCCGAGCGGAGGGCGATCACGGACACGGCGGACTCGGCGTCAGCGCAGCGCCTCGACCACCTCCAGCGCGGCGCGTTCGCCCTCCGTCGCGCCGCCTTCCATGAAGCCCTGGAAGTCGTAGCTGCAGTGCTCGCCGCCGATGTGGATGTTGCCCTGGGCGGTTCCCTCGTAGCCCGCGTACCGGTGCAGGTAGCCGACGGGCCACATGGAGTACGCGCCGAGGGTGTACGGGTTGCGGTGCCAGGCGGAGAGCTGGGCGCGGCCCGTGTAGGCCCTGGAGGTGCCGGGGAAGAAGGCGTCGATGCCCGCGATCCGGCGGGCGACCAGGTCGCGCACGTACCGATCGGACTCGGTGGAGAAGGGCGCGGCGGGCGTCAGTTCCTGCGCGAGGTGCCCACCGCCGTACTGGATGAGGATGCCGCCCGTGCCGGGCTGGATCTTGGTGGTGTCCCAGGTCTGCTGGACGTCGGTGTCCGTGAAGCAATCGCCTGCGGACACACCGGGCCAGGCACCGGTGCCGCGCCAGGGGCGGGTGCCGAACTGCATGTTCAGCTTGGTGCAGTGCCCCATCCGCGCGTCCCGCAACAGGTTCTGCATCAGCGGGTCGAACCCGGCCCGGCTGAGGTCGAGTTGTTTCAGGACGGGCAGCGGGACGCACAGGACGGTGTGGTCGGCGGTGACGGTCCGGATGGTGCCGGCCTCGTCGAAGGTGAGGGTCTGCGTGCCGTCGGCGTTCGCGCGTACGGCGGTCAGCGACCAGCCCCGGCGCAGGGTGCCGGGGGCGAGCGCACCCGCGATGGCGTTCGGCAGCTGATCGTTGCCGCCGGTGATGTGGTAGCGCTCGTTGGACAGACCCCAGACGTTGAAGTGGCCGGGATTGGTCTGGTAGCCCATGAGCAGCACCAGGGCGAGCGAGGACTGCTCGGTGGTGTCGGCGCCGTACTCCACGTTGTAGGCGACGTCGATGAACCGGCCGAGCGGCGAGGAGTGACCGCCGGGAACGCGTGACTCGATCCATTCGTGGATCGACATGGTGTCGAGAGCGGTGCCGGCGGGGGTGGTCTGGTTCCACATGACCTCGCCCGCCTCGGACAGGTCGCGGTGCAGGGCCTGGTAGACCGCCTTGAAGTCCTCGTCGGCCTGGTGGCGCGGGTAGTAGGTGCCGTGGAACCAGAGGACTTCCTCCGCGCCGGTGGGCCCGCCGCCGAGGAAGTCCTCCACGGGGAGGTGGAAGCGGCGGCAGAGTTCCAGCATCTTCTTGTGGCTGGTGTCGATGAGCTCGCCGCCGATCTCGGAGGTCTGCCCGTACGCCCAGTGGTCGCGCTGGGTCCACATGCGGCCGCCGACGCGGGAGGGGTTGGCCTCGTAGAGCACGGGGGCGAGGCCCGCGTCCTGGAGGGTGAGGGCGGCGGTGAGGCCGGAGATCCCGGCGCCCACGACGGCGATCCGGGCGCTGCTGCCGGCCGCGGCCCGCGGCGTCGCCGCGGCGGCGGGCGCGGGCCGGGAGACGGCTGCCGCCGCGGTGGCCGTCACGCCGGCCGCGGCGGCGTACCTGAGCAGGGTTCTGCGGTCCACCTGCTCGGACCGTGTCCGGTCTCCGGTCGGGGGGACCGCCATCTCGCCGCGCATGCCGCGCAGTTCGGCGACGGGCACCCGCAGGCGCCGGGCGGCGGCGTGGTCGGCCGCCAACTGCTTCAGGAGGTGCATCGGGTTGGTGCGTGCCATGGGGCGCTCCTGGGAGGAAGAGGTGGGGGTCAGCTCTGGGTGACGGCGGTGGCGTCGGTGGCGGGTCGCTCGCCGTCATCGGTGCGTTCGGTCGCGTCCTCCAGGACGATCCGGCCGATGATCTCGTACCGGTCGGGCCGCCTGGCCTTCAGGTAGAGGCCGAGGCCGAGGCCGCCGAAGAAGACGGCTCCGACGATCCACGGGATGGCGGCGAAGAAGACCGAGTCGGCTGCGAGTCCGGCGGCGGTCTCCATGTTCAGCACCAGCAGGACGACGACGGCGATCATGCCCACGCCGCCGAGCAGCGGTGCGGTGAGGGTCCTGAACCAGTGCCGGTCCTCGGGGTGGTTCCGGAGGAAGTAGCCGATGACGGCGAACGAGCACAGCGTCTGGACGATCAGGATCGCCATCGTGCCGAGGATGGCGAGCAGCGTGTACAGGTGGATGTACGGGTCCTGGCCGGTCAGCCAGAAGGCGCCGACGAGCACGACGGCGATGGCGCTCTGGACGTAGGAGGCGATGTACGGGGAGCCGTGCGAGCGGTGCGTACGGCCGAGGGCCGGGTGCAGGAAGCCCTCGCGTCCGATCGCGTACAGGTACCGCGACGCGCACTGGTGGAAGGCCATGCCGCAGGCGAACGAGCCGGTGAGCAGCAGCCATTGGAAGGCGTCGACGGCCCAGGCTCCGATGAACGCGGTGGTGGGGTCGAAGAAGAGGTCGAGCGGGCTGGTGGAGGCGGAGACCTCGACGGCGCCTCGCAGCCCGTTCCCGGCGATCGTCATCCACGAGACGTAGATGTAGAAGAGCCCGACGCCGATGACGGAGACGAGCGTGGCGCGGGGGATGACGCGCTTGGGGTCCCGGGACTCCTCGCCGTACATCGCGGTCGACTCGAAGCCGACCCACGACCAGAAGGCGAAGAAGAGGCCGAGACCGGCGGAGGCGCCGGTGAAGGCGTTCTTCGGGTTGACGGGTTCGAGCGGGATTCCGTCGGGGCCGCCGCCGGCGAGGAGTACGGCGGTGGCCACGGCGAAGAGGACCGCGATCTCGGCGACGAGCATCACGCCGAGTGCCTTGGCGGTGAGGTTGATGTCGAAGTACGCGAGGACGCCGGTCACCGCGAGCATCGCCACCGCGTACACGATCCACGGCAGGTCCACGCCGAGCTGGTCGGCGACGGTCGTGCGCGCGAAGTAGGCGAAGACGCCGACGATCGATGCCTCGAAGACGATGTACGCGAGGACGGCGAGCATCCCCGAGGCCATGCCGGCGATCCGGCCCAGGCCGTGGGAGATGTAGCCGTAGAAGGCGCCGGCCGCGGTGATCCGTTTCGCCATGGCGACGTAGCCGACGGAGAAGACGGTCAGGACGAGCGTCGCGAAGAGATAACCGGCGGGCGCGCCGGTGCCGTTGCCGAATCCGACGGCGATCGGAAGGTTGCCGGTCATCGCCGTGATGGGGGCGGCGGTCGCGACCGCCATGAAGACGACGCCGACGAGGCCGACCGAATTCGCCTTGAGCCGCTGCACCTCGGGGGTGCGGTTGTCTGCCATGGCGAGAGAGCTTCCTCCGACGTGACCCACGCCACAATCGACAGGTGGTCGAACAATTGCCCAACCCGGCAGACGAGTTGTCGTCCCGGAGGGCTTCCGCGAGGGCCTCTCCGCCCGTGGGGCCCTCGCCGGGCCCCTCGTCGAGGCGCCGGGGGCCGGCCGCGGGAGCACTCCGCAGCCCAGCCCCCGGCGGTTCACCTCCGGGTCGGGTCCACTGCCGTCATACGGAACCGGACCATGTCCCCGTCGCCGCTCATGCGCCGCATCCCGGCCTTCTCCAGCACACGGACCGATGCCGGGTTCGACAGCTCCACCTGCGCGTGCACGGTGTGCACGCCCGGTGCGGTCAGGGCGAACTCCGCGAGGGCGCGGGTGGCTTCGGAGGCGTAGCCCCTGCCCCGCCGGGAGGGCACGACGCCGTAGCCGATTTCGAGGGCCCCGTCGGTGGGCGGCCAGAACAGGCCGATGGAGCCGACCAGCAGCCCACCGGCCCGTTCGATGATCAGCCGGTGCCCGTAGGTGTTCAGGGCCTCGGGGTGGCCGGTGAGGAACCCCGCGATGACGCGGTCGCCCTCGGCGGGGAAGTCGTCCGCCCAGTGGGCGGCGGAGGCGCCACCGAGGACGGCGGCGAGGTCGCCGGCGGACCATGTCCGCAGCACGAGGCGGTCGGTGGTCAGATCCGTACCGGTGGATGAGAAGAAAGAGGACACGCGACTCTCCTGGTCGTCTTGACGACCGGACCGCTCACACTCCGCGCGCGGCCCGGACAAGGGCATGGCGATGACGGGCCTGGCGGGCCATATGCATCAACCTCCCTTGTCGCAGCGGCAGTCGCGGCGTTCGCACGCCCAGGGATCGTATCAACGCGTGCCCGGCGGCTCACCAGCGCGCGATGGGGCGCATCGCGGTGACCATATGACGTCAACCAGCCGGATCCCCAGGGCCACCGTGGGTCGGCGGGATCGACACCTGAGCCCGTTGCCGGGGTCCCTCTGCGGGCCCGGCGTATTCGCCGGGCCCGCGGGCGCACTATCCCGCCGGGCGGTGGGTGATGTGTCCTCCGGTCATGGTCAGCAGGACCGGCGCCTCGGCGACCTCGTCCGCCGGGGCGTCCACGGGATCGAGGCCGAAGGCGGTGAGGTCCGCCCTGCGGCCGGGAGTGATGCGGCCGGCCACGGCCTGTTCCCCGCCCGCCACGGCCGCGTGCGTGGTGCAGCCCTCCAGTGCCATCAGGCCCGTCAGTCCGGCGCGTGACGACGCGGCGCCCTTCGGGGCGCGGGCGGTCGACAGCACCTCGCGGGCGTCGTAGTGGGCGATCGGCCAGTCGGAGCCGAGCGCCAGCCACGCTCCGGCGTCCCGCAGGTCGCGGCAGCGCCAGGCACGGCCGGCCCGTTCGCCGCCGAGCCGCCGGGACCATTCGTCGGTGCGGTCGGCCCGGGTGTACGCGGTGTGCGGCGGCTGCATGGAGGCGATCACGCCCAGCTGCGCGAAGCGGGGGATCTGCTCCTTCGGCACGGTCTCGATGTGTTCGATGCGGTGCCTGAGCCGTGCGCCGGTGCCCAGTGCCTCGACGGTGTCCAGCACGTGCCGGACGGCGGCGTCGCCGATGGCGTGGGTGGCGGTGCGCACTCCGGCGGCGTGCAGTCGGTGGACGGCCGCGGTGTACGCCTGCGGATCGGGCCAGAAGGCGTCCGTCCCCTGGCCGTGGCAGTCCGCGTGCTCCAGCCACGCGGTGCCGCCCTCGACGGTGCCGTCCATGAAGAACTTGACTCCGTCGACCTGCCAGTGGCGTCCCCCGCGGGCCTGGAGCGCGATGAGCTCGTCCAGGTCCGCTGCGGTCGCACCGGGCATGCACCAGGGCGCGAGGCGCAGGCGCAGCGGCAGGACGACCTCCTCCTCGACGGCGGCGAGGAGTTCGGGGACGTCGCCGTCGCCGAGGTCCATGACATGGGCGCCGGTCAGTCCGGTCGCCGCCATCGCGGAGAGCAACTCGACGAGGCGGGCCCGGCGTTCGCCAACGGACGGCTTGGGGACCAGCACGCTCACCAGGTCCATGGCGGCGTGCTCGATCAGGTGTCCGGTGGGGCGGCCGGTGCTGTCGCACACCACGGTCGCTCGCTGGTCGAAGGACCGGGGCCCCTCGATGCCGGCGGCCCGCAGTGCGGCGCCGCTGACGAGGGCGGAGTGGCCGTCGTAGAGCCGGATGAAGGCGGGTGCGCCGGCGAGGACGTCCTCGATGAGGTCGCGGTCGACGGGCTTGCCGCCGAAGACGTTGTGGTCGAGACCGTACGCGGTGATCCAGCCGCCGGTGCGGACCGCCGAGCGCAGGGCGGTGCGCAGCTGGTCGAGGTCGCGTACGGCGGAGAGGTCGGTGCCGGTGGCCATCTCCAGTCCCCAGACGGGGTGGCTGTGGCTGTCGGTGAGGCCGGGGACGAGGGTCGCACCGGGCAGGTCGATGCGCACGGTGTCCGGTCCCCGCCACGGGCGTACGTCGTGCTCGTCCCCGACGGCGGCGATGATGCCGCCCTTGACCGCGACGGCGGTGGCGTGCGGACGGGCCGGGTCGAGGGTGTGGACGCGGGCTGCGGTGAGGACGATGTCTGCGGTGGGCACGGACGGTTCCTTATTCGTTCGGTTCGGTGGCGAATCCGGCGTACGCCTCGGGCCGGGTGCGCCGCAGCCACAGGGCGAGCCCGATGCCGACGAGGAAGACGGCGGGGACGAGCACGACGAGGACGGTGTTGACGAGGGGCGACGCGCCGGTGAAGAGCGCGACCTTCGAGACGACCAGCCAGATGGCGACGACGAGCAGGACCGCGGCGGCCACGGGTGCGACGACGGTGCGCATCCGGCCCTCGCGGTGGCTGACGCGGCGGAAGTAGCAGGGGACGGCGACGGCGGCGAGCAGCATCAGCGCCATGAGCCCGATCATGCCGGGGGTGTTCACCCACAGCAGCAGCTGCGTGTAGGGGTCGGCTCCGGCGGCCGCGAAGCCGAGGACGACCACGGCTCCGAGGACCGTCTGGGCGATGCCCGCGACGTAGGGGGAACGGTGGCGCGGGTGCACCGTGGCGAGCGCCTTGGGCAGGACGCCTTCCTCGGACAGGGCGAGGCCGTAGCGGTTGATGGCGTTGTGGAAGGCGAGAAGCGACGCCAGGATGCTGGTCACGATGAACACGTGCATCAGGTCCGCCGCCCAGCCGCCGACGTAGGTGGTGATGGCGGTGAAGAACAGCCCGCCGGGGTCGTCGCCCGCCGCGGCGACGACGGCTTCGTCGCCGAAGGCCTGGATCACGGTCCAGACGATGAACGCGTAGAAGAGGCCGAGGAATCCGACGGCGATGTAGGTGGCACGGGGGATGGTGCGGGACGGGTCGCGGGCCTCGCGGCGGTAGATGACGGTGGACTCGAAGCCGGTGAAGGCGGAGAAGGCGAAGGCGAGGACCGCGGCGGTGCCCGGGACGAGGACGTGTTCGGGGGCGAAGGAGCCGAGGCCGATGCCGCTCGCGCCGCCCTTGATCAGGACGCCCCCCGCGAGCAGCAGGAGGATTCCGGTTTCGGCGACGAGCAGGACGCCCAGCACCTTGGCGCCGAAGTCGATCGAGCGGAAGCCGCCCCACCAGATGAGCAGCAGTCCGGCGAGCGAGACCGGCAACCAGGGGATGTCGATGCCCCACAGTGCATGGGCGGTGTCGGCGGTGGCCGTTCCCAGGAGGCCGTAGACGCCGATCTCCATCCCGTTGTAGCCGATCATCGCGAGCAGGGCGGCGCCCATGCCGACGGGCTTGCCGAGGCCGCGGGTGATGTAGGCGTAGAAGGCGCCCCCGCTGCGGACGTTGCGGCTCATCGTGGTGAAGCCGACG
This sequence comes from Streptomyces sp. NPDC015127, assembly GCF_043080095.1. Lineage (NCBI taxonomy): Bacteria > Bacillati > Actinomycetota > Actinomycetes > Kitasatosporales > Streptomycetaceae > Streptomyces > Streptomyces sp. NPDC015127. The sequence goes on along the minus strand of NZ_JBIBVE010000002.1, from coordinate 511,849 downwards.
GCGAAGATCGCCAGGGTGATCCCGGCGAGCAGATAGCCCGCCGGGGCGCCGATGCCCCCGAGCACGATGGCGATGGGGGCGACGCCCGCCATCACGGTGAGCGGGGCGGCGGCGGAGACGACGAAGAAGGCGATGTCGGCGGTGCCGAGCGTGCCCGGGCGGAGGTCGGGAGCGGAGCCGGCTCTCACCTCGGTGGTTGCGGACATGCGGGGATAGCCCTTCTGCGAAGCGGCGGGAGGACGGGCGCGATCCGTAAACCTAAAGGCTTTCGGTTGTGGCAATGTAGCTTCCACCTGGGCAGCGGGGAAGACATCGACGGGGAGCAGCGCACATGGGACGGCCGCGGACACCAATGCTGGACAGGACGCGCATCGCGGCAACCGCGCTGCAACTCATCGACGAGCAGGGCGAGTTCAGCGTCCCGCAGATCGCCCGGCGACTGGGGGTGCAGACCGCGTCGGTGTACCACCATGTGGACGGCCGGGACGGGATCGTCGAGCTGATGCGTGAGCGGGTGTGCGACGCCATCGACACCCGGACCCTCGACCTGCGGCCGTGGGACACCGCCATGACGATGTGGGCCCGCTCCTACCGCGCCGCCTTCGCCGCCCATCCGCGGGTGATCCCGCTGCTGATGACCTCGCCGGTCCGCGCCCCGAAGGTCCTGGAACAGTACGAGCAGGCCGTCGGCCTGCTGCTCGGCGCGGGCTTCCCGCTCGCCGAGGTGATGAACGTGATCATCGCCCTGGAGAACCTGGTCCTGGGCTCGGCCCTGGACCTCGCGGCGCCGCAGGCGATGTGGGAGCTCGCCGACGAGGCGGCCACGCCGCAGCTGGCCGGCGCGCTGGCCGCGCTGTCGCCGCGCCGTGCGGACGCCGCGTTCGAACTCGCCGTGACCGCGTGCATCGCGCACTTCCGTACGCTCCTGGCCGCGTCCGAGCCGGGGGCCGGCGCGCAGCCGTAGGCCGTCACGACCACGCGGCCCGGCCTCAGCCCGTTTGCGTCCGGGGAGAGTGGAAAGCCGTACAGCACAGGGCCGCTCCGACAACGGAGGGAAAAATGATCATCCTCGGGCTGATACTTCTCATCGTTGGCGCCGTCGCCAACATCGGCATCCTGTGGACCATCGGCATCATCCTGATCGCGGTCGGGGCGATCCTCTGGCTGCTCGGCGCGGTCGGCCACGCGGTCGGCGGTCGCCGCCACTACTGGTGACCCGTCCCCGGTCGGAACGCCGCCCCCGCAGGCAGCACCGCTTGGTACGCAGCACCACCAGGCAGCACCGCTTGGTACGCAGCACCGCCTGGTACGCAGCACCGCTGTGAACACCTCACCGCCCCGTCGGCCACCGGCCGGCGGGGCGGTGCTGCGTACAGCGGGATGCGTCAACGGGACGGGTGCACACCGATGCCGGCGAGGATGCGCTCCCACCCGGCGTCGTCGTCGACGGCCGTCCTGACCAGGGCGTAGAAGCTGCGTTCGCACAGATCGATCAGGGCCGTCCGCTCCATCGACGGCTCGTCCAGCCATGCCAGGACGACTTCCTCCATGTACGCGAGCCACCCCGCCACGGCCAGCGCGACGGCCGGGGTGTCCGGCGCGCCCGCGGCACGCAGCGCGTCCGAGAGCCAGCCGGCGAGCGTGGACCTGGCCGAGCGGTGCAGGGTGCGCATCCCGCTGCCCGCGTTCAGCCGGGTGACGGCCTGATAGACGGTCGGATGCCGGGACACGTACGCGACGAAGGTCTCCATGCCGGAACGCAGTTGCTCGGCCGGGCCCAGGGCCGGGTCGGGCCGGACGTGCGCCAGCAGCTCCTCCGCGGCCGCCTGGAGAATCGCCTGCCGGAACGTGCGCTGCGACCCGAAGTAGTGGAAGAGCAGCCCCGGCGAGACGCCGGCCTCGGCGGCGACCGCTTCGACGGAGATCTCGTCGATGGTGCGGGCCTCCAGGATCCGGCGCGCCGCGGCCAGGATCTGGGTCCGCCGGTCGGTCGGAGGCATCCGCGACGCGCGGGCGGAGGAGCTGTGCCGAGTCATGTCCCCATCCTATTGACAAGAAGTCGATAACTTCTACTGTTGAGTAACCCTCAATAAGGGGCGCGGCCGGACGACGCCGTCCCCTTCCGGGTTCCTGCCCGCCCCCTCGCAACGCGTCGGAGGAGTGCCCGTATGAGCACCATGGAAGAGCACGACGATCTGGTCCTTCAGCCGCGGGACGTCAGCTTCGACTGGACGCGGCTGCCCCTGCACTGGATCCCCGGGCGGCCGATGGCCACCCATGTCGTCAACGTCCTCCACCTGCTCCTGCCGGAGGGGGAACGCTGGTTCGTGCGGACCTTCCAGGAGGCGCTGCCCCTGATCACCGACGAGAAGCTGCGCGAGGAGGTCCTCGGCTTCATCGGGCAGGAGGCCGTCCACGCCGAAGCCCACCAGGGCGTCCTGGACCACCTGCTGGCCCAGGGCCTCGACCCCCGTCCCTACGTCGAGCAGGTCGAGTTCGTCTTCGGGCGGGTCCTGGGCACGCGGCCGGGTCTGTCGGAGGTGCGGCGGCGTGAGCAGGTGATCGAGCGGGTCGCCATCATCGCCGCCGTCGAGCACTTCACCGCGTTCCTCGGCGACTGGGTGCTCAACGCGAAGGGGCTCGACCGGGCCGGCGCCGATCCGACGATGCTCGACCTGCTCCGCTGGCACGGCGCCGAGGAGGTCGAGCACCGCAGCGTGGCGTACGACCTCCTGCGGCATCTCGACCCCGGATACCTGCGGCGCATCCGCACCATGGCCGTCGGCGGCCCGGTGCTCTTCCACCTGTGGATCCGCGGGGCCCGGTTCCTGATGGCGGCCGATCCGACGCTCCCGCCGGGCGCCCGGCCGACCTGGCGCGCCTACGCGGAGGCCGCGCGGCGGGGGCTGCTGCCGCGGCTCGGCAGGCTGACGCGCTCCGCGTCGCGCTACCTCAGCCCCCGCTACCACCCCTCGCAGGAGGGCTCGACCCAGCAGGCGGTCGCCTATCTCGGTTCCTCTCCCGCTGCCCGCGCCGCCGCGCACTGAACGGGCGCGCGCCCACCCGCTGCCCGCGCGCGCCGTGGGCACACCGTCCGGCTCGCGACGATGCACCAACCCGGCCCCGCCGCGCCCCCTGGCACCGGAGCGCGGCACGGCGCACGAACCCGCCCGCGCCCCGCGCCGTACGCCCCCGATCCGCCGTACGCCAGACAAGGACCCCGATGAGCCGCCACCGCGCCCCCGCGCCACCCGACCTCTACGGAAGAGGCCGCAGCGACCGCCTCATGCGCTTCCTCGCCGCGTTCTCCGACGTCTACCTCCCCGCCGTCACCCGGGCCGACCGCTACGGACAGCGTCCGCCCCTGCCCACGGCCACCGGCCTCGAACTCGTCGTCGCCGCGCGCGAGACCGAGGCCGACGACGTCGTGTCGCTGCGGCTGACGGCACCGGACGGCGCACCGCTGCCCCGCTGGCAGGCCGGCGCCCACCTCGACCTGCGCCTGCCGTCCGGGCGGGTACGGCAGTACTCGCTGTGCGGCGCGGCCGACGACCGGTACGCCTACCGGATCGCGGTTCGCCGGATCGCCGGCGGAGGCGGTGGTTCCGTCGAGGTGCACGACACCTTGCGAGTCGGTTCGCGGGTCACCGTCAAGGGGCCGCGCAACGCGTTCCCCTTCGCCGCCGAGCCGGCCGTGCTGTTCCTCGCGGGCGGCATCGGCATCACGCCGGTCCTGCCGATGGTCCGCGAGGCCGCCCGGCTCGGACTGGACTGGCACCTGGTCCACACCGGCCGCACCCGCGCCTCACTGCCGTTCGCCGCCGAACTCGACGCGCTCGCGGCGCTCGGCGGCGACCGGGTGGAGATCCTGCCCGACGACGAGTACGGCGCTCCCGACGGTGCGAAGCTCCTCGGCCGCGCGCCGGCCGGAGCCGCCGTCTACTGCTGCGGCCCCGGCCCCATGCTGGATTCCGTACGCGGGGCCTTCGACGGCAGCGGCGCGTCCGCCCTGCACTTCGAACGGTTCACCGCAGCGCCGGTCCGCGACGGCCGGCCGTTCGAACTGAGGCTGCGACGCAGCGGTGCGGTGCTGCCCGTGCCCGCCGACCGGTCCGCGCTGGACGTGCTGCTGGCGCGGGACCCGGCGACCCCCTACTCCTGCCGCCAGGGTTTCTGCGGCGTGTGCACCCAGCGGGTCACCACGGGCACGGTCGACCACCGGGACGGCCGGCTCACCGAGCAGGAGCGCGCCGACGGCCGGATCCGCGTGTGCGTCTCCCGCGCACCCGAGGGCTCCCGCCTCGAACTGGACCTGTAGTCCCCTCCCCCGACACCACGGACACCACGAAGGCGAGACCATGAGCACCGACGCGACAGGCCGCACGACACGCTCCTCCCGCATGCCCTCGTTCCCGTTCGACGACCACGACCTCGACCGGTTCCGCGCCCTCCAGCAGCTCGCCTACAGCTGCGCCCAGCGCGTCGGCGACTGGCTGGAACCGGGCGTCACCGAACGCCAGGCCGCGGCCCGGCTGCGCCGTGAACTGGTCGCCGAAGGCGTCCAGGACTTCTTCCACGTGCCGTTCGCCTGGTTCGGCGACCGCACCGCGTTCCGGCACTTCCGCACACCGCTGCAGTTCTTCGCCAGCGGCCGCCGCCTCGAAGAGGGCATGTCCTACGTCCTGGACTGCGCTCCCGTCGTCGACGGCTACACGGCCGACATCGGATACGCCGGGAAGATCGGCGACAACCCCGTCTGGGACAAGATCGCCCAGGACCTGCGCGAGTACCGCGAACTCATCGTGCGTGAGGTGCGGCATCGCAAGCCGCTCGACGAGGTGTACGCGGCCGTGGACGCGCTCATCGCCCGGCACGGCTACGACAACCGGCACAAGGTCTACCCGGGCCGGGTCATCGGACATCAGGTCACCCGGATGAAGGCCCGCGGGCCGGCCGGGGTCACCGTGTTCGGCTTCGGCGTGCGTACGCTGCAGACCCTGGGCCGCGAACTGATCAGCGAGCGGCTGCACGGCCGGTCCCCGCTGTGGGCCGACGGCCGTTCCTCCCGCCACGCACCGACCCCCGGGCTGTGGGCGGTCGAACCGCACATCGGATTCCGGGACGTGGGCCTGAAGTTCGAGGAGCTGCTGGTGGTCACCGAGGACGACGCCTACTGGCTCGACGACGACCTGCCCCACGTCCGCCGCTGGCAGCAGGCCGCAGCCTGATGGCCGCCGCAGAGACCCCAGGCGCCCTGGGCGAGCCCCGCCGCCGCACCGTGCGCTCCGGCGGCGTCCCGCTCGCCGTGTACGAACAGGGCGACCCCGCCCGGCCCACCGTGCTGCTGGTGCACGGCTACCCCGACACCCACCGGGTGTGGGACGACGTCGCCGCCGCCCTCGCCGCCGAGCACCACGTCGTGCGCTACGACGTACGCGGCGCGGGCGACTCGGGGCAGCCCGCCCGCCGGCGCGACTACCGCCTGGAGCTGCTCGCCGAGGACCTGTTCGCCGTGGCCCGGGCCGTCAGCCCCGACCGCCCCGTGCACGTGGTCGCACACGACTGGGGCTCCATCCAGTCGTGGGAGGCCGTCACCCATCGCGACGCGGCCGACCGCATCGCGTCGTACACCTCGCTCTCCGGCCCGTGTCTGGACCACGTCGGACACTGGATCCGCCACCGCCTGGCCAGGCCCACGCCACGGCATGTCGCCCAGCTCCTGGGTCAGTTGGCGCACTCCTGGTACATCGCCGCCTTCCATCTGCCCGTCCTCGCCCCCGCCGCCTGGCGGCACGGGCTGGCCGACCGCTGGGGCACGGTGCTGCGCCTGGCCGAGGCGGTGAGCCCGCGACCCGGCCACCCACAGCCCACGCTGGCCGAGGACGCGGTACGCGGCATCAACCTCTACCGCGCCAACATGCTGCCCCGGCTGCTGCGCCCGCGGGCCAGGCCCACAACGGTGCCGGTGCAGCTGATCGGCCTCACCCGCGACCATTACGTCAGCCCGGCACTCGCCGAAGGCGTCGAACGCTGGGTCCCGCACCTGTCGCGGCGCACCGTGCCCGCCACCCACTGGTCCGCACTGCTGGAGAAGGGAACCACCGTGGCCCGTATGGTCAAGGAGTTCGTCGCCCGCCACGAGGGGCGGACCGCACCCGCGCCGAGCCGGTCCCATGAGGAACGCAAGCCCTTCACCGGCAGGCTGGCCGTCGTCACCGGCGCCGGCAGCGGCATCGGCCGGGCCACCGCCCTGGCCTTCGCCGAGCAGGGCGCCGACGTCGCGCTGTGCGACCTCGACGTCGAGGCCGCCGAACGCACCGCCGAGCTGGCCCGCCTGCTCGGGGCCTCGGCCCGTGCCTGGCGGGTCGACGTCTCGGACGGCACGGCGGTCGACGCCTTCGCCGCCGGCGTCACCGCGGAGTTCGGCGTGCCGGACATCGTCGTGAACAACGCGGGCATCGGCCACTCCGGCACTTTCCTGGAGACGACGGAGGAGGAGTGGCGGCGCGTCCTGGACGTCAACCTGTGGGGTGTCATCCACGGCTGCCGCGCCTTCGGCAGCCTCATGGCCGAACGCGGCGAGGGCGGGCACATCGTCAACCTCGCGTCCGCCGCGGCCTATCTGCCGTCCAAGATGCTGGCCGCGTACGCCACCAGCAAGGCCGCCGTGTTCATGCTCTCCGACTGTCTGCGCGCCGAGATGGCCGGCTTCGGTGTGGGCGTCTCCGCGATCTGCCCCGGCATCGTCAACACCAACATCACGAGGACGACGACGTTCTCCGGCCTCGACGCCGCGCAGGAGGCGGCGCGGCAGAAGCGGTTCTCCGGCATGTACGCCAAGCGGAACTTCCCGCCGGAGAAGGTGGCCGACGAGATCCTGCGCGCCGTCACCTCCGACCGGGCGGTCGTGCCGGTCACCTTCGAGGCCAAGGCGGCCCGCGTGCTCGGCCGCCTCTCCCCCGGCCTGCTGCGCACCGCCGCCCGCCTCGACATCGGCTGATCCCACGCGCCGCGACGCCACCGGCTCCGGTACCGCGGGGGTCTCTACCGCGGGGGTCTCCCGCCCCGGTACCGCCGGGCACGGGCGCGGCTCGGGCCGGGGCTGCCGCGCGGGGGCAGTTCTGCCTAAAGAGCGTTCTATGGATCACTCGTCGGCATCCGGACCGTCCAAGACCTGCTCGACCGCCCGCCCCGCTGCGAGTGCGTTCGGTTCGCCAAGTCCGCTACCGTCAGTCCATGTTGCATACGAGATTCACCGATATGTTCGGTCTCGCCTACCCGGTGATGGCGGCCCCCATGGGCTTGCACAGCGGCGGGACACTCGCCGCCGCCGTGTCCGCTGCCGGCGGACTCGGCTCCTTCGGGGGTACGCATCCCTGGAAAGGGCCTGACTGGATCCGCGCGGAGATCGCGACCATCCGCGCCGCGACGGACCGGCCGTTCGGAGTCGGCTTCATCACACCGTTCCTCCCCTTCACCGAGCCGCTGTTCGACGCCACGCTCGAGGAGCGACCAGAGATCGTCGCATTGTCGTTCGCCGACCCCCAGCCGTGGCTCACTCGGGCCAAGGACGCAGGCGCCCGGGTGATGTGCCAGGTCCAGACCTACGACGACGCCGAGCTGGCCGTCGCCGCGGGAGCGGACGTCCTCGTGACGCAGGGCACCGAGGCCGGCGGCCATACCGGGATGATGGGGCTGCTGCCGTTCCTGGCCGGGGTCGTGAAGCGGTATCCCGACATTCCGGTGCTGGCCGCGGGCGGCATCGCCGACGGCCGAACGCTCGCGGCCGTTCTCACCGCCGGCGCGGACGGCGCCTGGCTGGGCACGGCGTTTCTCGCTACGCCTGAAGCGGTCGAGGTGCACGACGTCCACAAGCGCCTGATCATCGAGAGCGACGGCGGCGACACCGTATGGACGCGGGCCTACGACATCGTGTCGGGACTGCCCTGGCCGGCGGCGATCGGCGCACGCATGCGCCGCAACCGGTTCACCGACGAGTGGGCGGATCGCGAACCAACGCTGCGGGACCGCAAGGAGGAATTCGCGCCCCCGGAAGACGTCAACCCCTTCGACGCCCCACCCGACCCCGACACGAGCATGATCCTCTACGGTCAGTCAGCGGCCCTCGTCGATGCCATCCGCCCCGCCGCGGACGTGGTACGCCAGATCAGTGATGAGGCCGAGGCCATCCTGAACTCACGGCCCCGCTCGCTGCTCAGCTGACCGACCCTGCGCCCCCACGTCATTGACCGGACCTGGCCCCCATCGGGCCGCGCCGGCTCGACATCCCCTTCCCGATCCCTAGCTCTTCCTCGGACACACCACCGAGGGTGCGCGGAAGCGGGCCGCGCGAACGGTCAGGTGGGCGGTGACGGCTTGCTCCCCAGGGGTGGCCGGGCCGGATTGTCGCGAGTAGGTCTGCCGCAGCCCAGCACATTCGGGGCGTGGAGTCAGCCGTGACGGTCACCGGGCGCGGACACAAAAGGACTGACCCGTCAGGATCCGCTGCGGGCTACCGGGCATCTACTAGCGTCTGGGCATGGAGCTAGCGCACAGAAGCCGGGGCAGCGGGCCGATGCTCGTGGTGATCCAGCAACTGGATCGGGAGGGGTGGGGCCCGGTTGTTGACCGCCTCTCGCGCGAGCGCGAGGTTGTGGCCGTCGACCTGCCTGGCTTCGGTGACAGTCCCCCGTTTCCTCAGGGGACGACCCCCACGGTCGCGGCGCTGGCCGACGCAGTCATTGCCTGGCTCCGCGCCGCCGGCCTCGGGCGCCCACCGGTGGCAGGGAACTCGCTCGGTGGTGCTGTCGCGATCGAAATGGCACGCGCCGATGCCGTCGGCAGCGCCACGGCACTTTCCCCGATCGGCCTGTGGACTCGACCGGAGGCCATCTACGCGACCGGCTCGCTTCGGTTGGCGGGCATGTTTGCGCGCGCAGTCGATCACCGTACTCAACTGGTGGCGGGCAATCCGGTGGGGCGCACGCTCGCATTCTGGCAACTCGCTGCGCGGCCGTGGGCTGTCCCCGAACAGACCGCCCGCGACGCGTTGCACAACTTGGCTCGCTCACCGGGATTCGAGGCGACGCGGCGGGCGGTCCGCACGTATCGGCTGACGAGCTTCGTCCCCAAGGTGCCCGTCACTATCGCGTGGGGCACGCGTGACCTGCTGACGCCGCCGCATCAGGCCCGACGCGCTGCGCGGCGGCTGCCGCAAGCACATCACGTCAGTCTGAAAGGCTGCGGGCATTCGCCGATGTCCGACGATCGCGAAGCGGTGGCCGATCTCGTGTTGACGGGCAGCGGCTGAAGTGCACTCTGCGGCCGCGGGCTGGAGGCGGCCTTCCTGATCAGCCCCGCTCGTCCTCACCGAACCTCCCGAGGTACGCCGGGAAGCAGGCCGGCGAACAGTGCGTAATGGAGCGTCTTCTTCTGTCGGGGGGTGTTGGGTAACTCGTACGGTGTCGGCCGATGGTGCGACGCATGGAGGCGTGTGAGGATCCGCCCGTGGAGTGCTATGTGTGTGTGGGGGCTGTGGCGTTGGCCGGAGGGTCGTCGCGGACGGTCTTCCTAGCCGATGTCCACGTTCACCGCTTCGTAGATCTTCGGCTCGACCCTCGGAAAACCACCGTCCTCGAAGATCGGCGCCGCCTTCTCCATCCATGCCCCGAAAGCCTCCTTCGACTCCCACAGGTCGACCACGAGCCAGCCGCCGTCCGACGGGGCCCCCGCATGGGAAATGAAGCCCTCCGCCGGCCACCACGGCGCCGCGTGGATGTTCGCGTGGTTGGCCAGGTACTGCTCCTTGGTGACGCCCGGCAAATCGACGATGACGATGATGGCCATAGTGCTGCTCCCGTGAAGTCAGGGGCGGGGGACGCCTCCAGTCGAGCAGCCCGCCCCAGCCTCCGCACGGCGGCGTGAGCCGCCCGGGCTACTGGTCCGGACCGTAAGCAGCACCGTCGTCCCACCTGCCACAACAGACGTTCGCTACCTCAGCCAGCCCTGAACACCCCGCCACCCGAAGCGCAACAAAGCATCCTGCTGGGACAAAACGCTCCTTCACAGGGGCCTGCCCGGGGGCGACGGGCGCTCCGCCGGCGGCGGGGCGCCGAGAGGGCCGGCGCCCCCGCCCTGCCCGGTGCCCGGCGCCGGGCGCCGGGCGCCGGGCGCCGGGCACGATCAGCGCAGTGGGCGGCAGAGCAAGGCGTCCGGTCTGCCCGGCGCCCCCGCGCGGCGAGTGAACGCGACGCCCGCGACGTACTCGTCGTCGGCGCACTGGCCCTTGTAGTGGCCGTGCGCGAAGTCGCCGCCCGAGGGCGCCGGCGGACGGTTGTCGTGGCGGTCGAACCAGACCGTCCGGTCCGCCGTGCCCAGCGGCGTCGCGGCCGGGGCGCACAGGGCGGCTGAGACGGCGGCGCCGCGGACGCTGTACCCGATGAGGAAGTGGCCGGGCGCGCACTGGAGTTTGGTCCAGCCGCTCGCCCAGTCACGGCCCGGGACCACGTACCGCTCGTCGCGCACCGCCTCGTGCGCGCGGTCCGGCGCCCACAGGTCGCGGGCCGAGGCGTCGGTGCACAGGCCGCGGTTGCCGGTGTGGCTCAGTCCGGCGAGACGTTGCCCGTCGGAGCAGGCCGCCTTGCGTGCGCCCGTGTCCCAGTCCCCCGCGGCCCGCATCCGCGCGGACTGGACGAAGTCGCCGTGGTCGGGACTGAGCATCGACCACCGGTCCACGACGGGGACCTGGCCCGTCCTGCCGTCGGCGCCGGTCAGCCGGGACCATGCGCCCGCCCGCCAGTCGTCGCCGTCGAAGACGCCGATGCGCCGGCCGGCGCTGTCCCAGTGGAGCAGCGCCCAGCCGTTGCCCTTCTTGTCCTCGTGCCAGCCGACGAGCGGCCAGTAGGCGAAGTCGGCGTCGGCCCGGATCAACTGGTCGACGAAGTTCTCGAACCACGCGCGCTGCTTCTCACCGTGCTCGTCCCGCCCGCCGATCCCGAACTCGCTGATCCACACGGGCGCGGTGAAGTGCTGGTCGTTTCTGGCGGTGACGTAGAAGGCCTGTTGGTGCAGGACGTCCTCCAGAGCAGCGGGCGTGAGGTCCCGGTAGCGGGGGTCCGAGGTCTCGCCGGTCCCGGTCGCGCCGCTGTGGTGAGGCCCGGTGTAGTCGTAGAAGTGGGCCGAGTACACGAGTTTGCCCGAGGTGACGAGCGTGTGCGAGAGCCGCTGGACGGGCTCCAGGGTGGGGCGACCGTGCGGGAGGCCGTCGACGGGGACACCGGTCCAGTTGATGCCCTCGACGATCACGAGGAGGTCCGGATTCGCCTCCTGGAGGATGCGGTCACCGAGCCGCTGGGAGGCGGCGAACCAGTCGTGCCGGTCCCCCAGGCCCCAGTTGGGGTCGTCCCACAGGGAACGGCGCACCTCGTTGTAGAGGTCGGCGCCGACGACGCGCGGGTTGTTGCGGTAGCGCTTCGCCATGAAGAGCCAGTCGTCCTCCCAGGCGCGGTCGCTCTGGCCGGCGTTCCAGCGCTCGTTGCCGTCCAGGCCGCAGCACCAGCGGGTGGTGTTGGTGTGGTTGTTGAGGATCACCGCGAGCCCGGCTCCGGTGAGAGCGCTGACGGCGGCGTCGTACACCTCCAGGTGTGTTCTGCCGCGCAGCCCGGGGTTGGCCGCGACGGCGGCATCGGTGACGGGACGCGTGTCGTGGACCATCTCGTTGGAGAAGGGCAGGCGGACGCTGTTGAGCCCGAGTTCACGGAAGCCGACGACGATCTCGCCGAGGGGCGCGCGGTCCAGGCCGAGCGGGATGCGCCCGGACATCTCGCCCGCGTGGTGGTTCGCCGGGTCGTCCGGGCTGCCGGACCCGGTCCAGGTGCCGGAGGCACCGTGCCAGTTCCCGGACTTGAGCTTGAACCGGTTGCCTTCGGCGTCGACGATGTACCGGCCGCGGGTGCTGAGCGGGGGCGTCCAGTCGGCGGCGGACCGCGTGGCCGGGCCGGCGGCGGAGGCGGGCGCCGCCGACGCGGCCTCGCCCGGTGGGCCTGCGGGGAACAGGCCCAGCACGAGCGCCGCCACGGCAGACCAGAAGAGGGTCCTGTTCACGGCTCTCCGTTCCGGCGTACGCAGGGACCGCGCGGCTCTTGACATGACACCGACATAATGACGGACCGCCGCACCGGTGAACAGAGGCGCCGGCCAAGGCGGCAGAGGCCGGACAACGGTTGTGCTCCTCCGACCGGGACCGGACGGTGAACTGTCCGACCCGGCTCCTACGATGCGGTCATGGCACGTTCTGAGGATCTCCGGCACCTCTTCTGGGACACAAACAGCACCTACGGAGTGCAGCCGCCCTGACCGAGGAGGCGATTCCGGAGGCCGAGGACCTGTTGAACGTCACCCTCCCCAGCACCCTGCTCGACCTGCTGCGCCATCAGAACGGTGGCCAGGTCTCCCCCAGCAGGGATGCCTTCCCCACGAGCCGGCCGACATCGTGGAGTGCCGACCATGTCCCCTTCGACTGCCTGATGGGCATCGGCCGCAGCGGGCAGGCGCTGTCCCTGCTCGACAGTCCGTACCTGGCCGACGAATGGGGTCTTCCTCCGGCAGTGGTGCTGATCTCGGGCGACGGGCACTACTGGATCGGACTCGACTACCGGGCCTGCGGCCCGCACGGGGAACCGTCCGTCACCTGGTTCGACACGGACGACAACTCGGAGCTGGCCCTCGCGCCGGACCTCCGCTCCTTCATCGAGGGCCTCGCCCCAGCCGACGAGTTCGAGAACGAGCCGAGCGAGCACTGAGGCCCGACCGACTCACCCGCACAGAGCGGCCCACCAGCGGGGCCGACGCTCCCCGCGCCGCCCCTCGGGGCGCCCGTCAGGCCGGCAGACCCCACGGCGGTGCCGGCTCGTTCGCGGGCACCGGGCGGATCCGCAGGTCGGGGCGGTCACCGCGGGCCGTGATCAGCGCCGTTTCGCCCTTGCCCAGCGGGACGCGGACCGTGCCGTCGGCGACGTCCTCGTACGGCAGCGGCCGTCCCCGGTCGTCGCGGACGTCGACCGGACCGTCGAGGCCGTGCCGCACGACGCAGGGCGCACCGGCCTCGCTGGTCAGCCGCACCCAGCGGGTACGCCCCTGTTCCCGGACCGCGCCGAGCAGGAAGGCGCCCGTTCCGACCGGTTCGAGGGTGAAGTGCCGCCCGATCGGCAGCCGGGCGAGGCCGAACAGGGACCCGAACTGGGGCCGGTGGTCCTGCACTTCCGAGTGCGGCACGGTGAAGCGGATCGCGTTCTCGCCGCCGGGCTCGGCGTAGATGCCCGAGCCGAGGCGGCCGTTGCCCAGGAAGGGCCCTTCGTACCAGGTCCTGGGCATGCGCTGCCAGACGAGGTCGGCGTCGTCGAGGACCGCGCACCAGGCGCCCTCGGAGCGTCCCGGTGCCGCGGCGATTCCCGGTGCCGCGCCGGCCCCGGACGCCGCCCGGGCGGCGGGGACGCCTCCCGTCGCGAGGGCACCGCCGAGCGCGGTGCCGGTGGCGAGGACGGTTCTCCTGGACGTGACCATGGACGCCTTCCCGGCGGCTCGTCGGGTAACTCCCCTAAATTCATCCGAGCTTTCTCACCGAGGGAGGCAGAGATGAGGCGTCGGACCAGTCAACAGACCGGGAGAGATCCGATGAAAAGCAGGCGGGCCGCGACCGTCGTAACGGGCGTGGCGCTACTCGTCCCCGCCCGCCGCCTCCGACGCGCCTCTCCTGCCGTCGACCACCGGCCACAGGTGGGCGGTCTCGCCGGGCGCGAGCTGGTCCACGACCTCCGCGAGGGCCGAACACGCCTGTTCGATCCGGCGGCGGATGCCGATCTGCTCGGTGACGATGGCGGCGAGCAGCAGGGCCGTCAGCGCGGCACAGCCGTTGAGGGCCTGGAGGATCACCATGAGCTCCAGCAGCGTGCGGCCCGCGAACGGCCCGGCCCCTGCCGTCGCGGCCGAGATCGCCAGCACCGAGATCAGCAGGGCGCACGGGGCGGATCCGGGCAGCTGGAAACGCAGGGCCGCCCAGATCAGCACGGGGAAGACCAGGAAGAGCAGGGACAGTTCGATCCGGGTGACGACAAGCGCGACCCCGGCCGAAGCCAGGGAAAGGGCGACGGCCTCGGTCCACCAGTAGGGCCGCGTGTCGCGGGGCAGCCGGGCGCGGCGCAGCACCAGCAGGAGCGGCGTGATCACGAGGACGCCCATGGCGTCGCCCGCCCACCACGCCGACCACACCGACCAGAACTCGCCGAGCGGCAGCGACCCGCTCCACACCAGCGTCAGCCCGCCGAAGGTGGCGCTGATCAGCATGCCGCCCAGCGCTCCGAGGAACACCAGCGCGAGCCCGTCCCGCAGCCGGTCGAGCTCCGGCCGGAAGTCGATCCGCCGGAGCATCAGATACGCGGCCACCGGCGCGGCCGTGTTCCCCACGAGCAACCCAGTTGTCGAGAAGTCCACGGTGTCGATCGTGGCGATGACGGCGAGCACCCCGACGGCGATCCCCGGCCACACCCGGGCGCCCATCCACAGCAGGCAGCTCAGGGCGATCCCGGTGGGCGGCCACAGCGGTGTCACGACCGCCCCTTCGACCACCACCTGCTGGAGGAGGCCGATCTGTCCACCGGCCCAGTAGGCGGCGGCGACGGCGAGCATCCGCAGCAGCGCTGCGGCCGGACGTCGGAGGTGTTCGCTACGGGGCACGTCTGTCATCAGACAACGTTCCCGCCTCCGCGCGCCGCCCTGACACGCGTTGCCCGCGCCGTGGATCTACCGGCTGTCCGACGGCCCCGGGGATGCCGGGCTGCTCTCGTCGGGATCGTGGACGAGCACCAGGACCGCGGCGTCGTCCGTGTGGTCCGTGAGGCCGGCGACGCCCATCACCTGTGATGCCAGCTCGGAGGCCGAGGCGCCGGTGGCGACCGCGGAGCGGACGAGGCCGGCCACGGCGTCGAGACCCGCCTCGATCGGATACGACGGCCCTTCCACCACGCCGTCGGTGAGCAGGACGAAGGCGCCGCCGGCCAGCCGGCGCCGCGCCACGGGATACACCTCGCCGGGCAGGATGCCGAGCGGCACGCCCGCCTCGTCCTCGACGACCCCGCCCTGCCCGCCGGACGTCGCCCACACGGCGGGCACGTGGCCGGCCCGGGCGCTCTCCAGCTCGCCGGTGGCCGGGTCGAAGCGGAGGAAACTGCAGGTCGCGAAGAGGCCGTGGTCCACGGAGAGCAGGAGTTCGTTGGCCCTGCCCAGGACCTCACCCGGGTCCGTGGTGGCGGTGGCGACGGCGCGCAGCCCTATGCGGACCTGTCCCATGAACGCGGCGGCCTCCACGTCGTGGCCCTGCACGTCGCCGATCGAGAAGCCGAGCGACCCGTCGGGCAGCACGAAGCCGTCGTACCAGTCACCGCCGATGTCGAGGCCGTTGCGCGCCGGCGCGTACTCGGCCGCGACCCGCAGTCCGGGCACTTCGGGCAGGCCGGTGGGCAGCATCGAACGCTGGAGGGCCTCGGCGAGCTCGACACGGGCACGCTGGCGCTCCGCGCCCTGCCGCACCCGGTCCGTCAGCCGTCCCAGGGTCGTCAGGAGATCGTCGGCGGTCGCCGATCGCGAGGGACGACGCCGGGTCATGGACCTCTCCGAGGAACGTCCGAAGGCCGACTGGCCCGGCCACTCCCGTGCCGCACGGTGGCCCCGGCTCAGCTGGGCTCGTACAGCCCGCACTCATTATATTTCCGGCGGGCCCGCCACCGCGCGGCGCGGACGCGGGCGACGGCCCGGGGCAGGCCGTCGCTAGACGGTGTCGGTCACCAGTTCCACGAGGTCGGACAGGCGGCGCCGCCACAGATGCGTCCGCCGGCAGTAGAGCGCGAGGCGGCCCCGCCGTCCGGCGTGCCGGAAGGGCCGGCCGCACCACCGGCACGGACGGACCGCGCCTGCGGCGGCCGCGGACATCTGTTCCCCCATGGCGCGAGGCTACCGGCTCCGTCCGGCGACGCGAGGTGCGGGGAGGATCCCGTGCGCGCCGGTCAGGTCGCGTTCCCCGACGACCTCGTCCCCGCTCAGCTCGCCGGTCAGCCGGAAGCCGAGCTTCAGATAGAAGTCCTCCGGCCCCGTCTCCCCCTGCTTCCACGTCACCGTCACGCGCGTGCCGCCCCGCCTGCGGATCTCCTCGCACACGGCTTCGACGGCGAAGCGGCCGTATCCGCGGCCCTGTTCGCCGGCGGCCACGGCGAGCCGCCACAGCCCGGACCGCGGCCGGTCGTCAGGGTCCTCGGGGTGGAACCGTACGTCGAAGAAAGCCATCACGAAGCCGACGAGCCGGTCGCCGTCGACGATCAGCCGGGGCCAGGCGATGTCGGGTTGCGCGTACGCCTCGGCCAGCGACCGGGCCACGGGCGCCACGAAGCCCTGCTGGTCCGGTCGGACCGCCAGGTCGCACGCGGCGAGCACGTTGTCGGCGGTGATCTTGTCCAGGCGGAGCGACGCTGTCATGCCGCGCACCCTACCGGCGGTGCCCGGCGGTCCTCGAACGTATTTCGGGCCCGGCCCCGGCCGTCCTACGGCGCCGGGCGGTACTGGACCAGGGCGTCCTCGCAGGGCCCCTCGGCGAAGACCTTGAGGGCCTCCATCTCGGCGGTGTCCGCGTCGAGTTGCCAGCGGAGCTTGGTGGTGACCCACTCGGCGACGTAGCGGCAGCGCTGGTCCGTCGCCGGGGGGATCCAGTCGGCCGGGTCCCTGCCCGCCCTGTCCCGGTGGGTGCGGGCGGTGACCGCGACGAGCGTGGTGCTCGCCCCCTGGTCGTTGGCGTACGCCTCCCTGCGGGCCGCGTTCCACGAGGACGCGCCCGACGCCCACGCCTCGGCGAGCGGGACCATGTGGTCGACGGCGAGGTCGGCGGGGTCGGTGACCTCCTGCCCGTCGTAGTACGACAGCCACGTCCCGCCCGTCAGGGCGCATCCGGGACCTGTCGTCGGGGCCTTGACCGCTTCGGCGATCAGGACCTCGCCACGGGTGTCGCAGCCGTCGCCGGGACGGGTACCGGCGTTCCAGTGCCGGAAGGCGTCCCTGCTGTATCCGGCGGGGTCCTCCGGCACGACGGGGACCCTGCCGACGGCGTCGGCGAGCGTGAGGACCTCCGCCGCCCGGGCTGCGGCCGGCGTCGCGGTGAGCTGGGTGAGGAGGAGGGTGAGGGTGAGCACAGGGGTGAGCGCGCCGGGGCGAAGCATCGGGTCGGTGGGCACAGCAGCTTGATAGCGGTCCGGGCCACGGGGATGTGCCGCGCCAGAGGGCGCTCACCCGGACGGGCGAGTACGTTCACCGCAGAAACGATCCCGGTGTCACAGCACCGCCGTACGCTCCAGGAAGCCGTCCGCCTCCCTCCGCAGGTGGCCCGGCAGACCGGTCAGTTGCTGCACCACCCCGCGCAACTCGCCTGCCAGATCAGGGAACAGCGCCCATACGCCCGCGTCCGTGGACAGGACCACTTCCAGGAGGTCGCCCTCGTAGAACCGCGCGTCCGTCAGCGGGTCCTGCCGCAGCACCTCCATGGCGATCGGCAGGAGGAAGGGCAGACCGACACTCTGCGCGATCAGCGTGCGCAGGTCCTCGGGCGTCAGCGTCCCGAGCGGCCTGCGCCGCAGCGCGTGGACCTTCGTGACGAGGTACGTGGTGTCGCCCGGTGGCGGCCATCGGAAGTCCTCCAGCTCCTCGAGGGTGCGGTCGAGATGCAGGAGGTGGCTCATGGACGCATCGTAGGCCGCTCCGCGCGGAGGATGAGTACGAGGGGCACCGCCGCTGAGTACCTCGTCCGATTCCGGCCGGTCACGCCGCTGATCGAATGACGTCCATGACTCCTGACGCGTCCCCCCGACCCCGTATGCGGCACGTCGCCACGACGGGCACGGCCCTGGCGGGCGTCCTGTTGCCGCTGGCGGCCGGGATGCTGCTCGCCAGATCGGTCGGCTCCGACCCGATGACGCCGGTCAACACGCTCATCACACACGGCGGACAGCGCCTCGGTGCCCTGCCGGGCCAGTGGCGCGGGTGCCGCCGGTACGCGCTGCGCGGGCCCGGCCGCACCACCCGGCCGACGGCCCTGAGGATGACACGGGGCAGGACACCGGGCGAGGGTCGCGCGCAACTCGCCGCTCTCCTACGCGACTTCAGGACACGCTGATCGCGGAAGCGCATCGGGTCCCCCGAAAGGTCGTCATCCAGCCGTCGCGGTGATCTTCGGGACCGTGGGGCCGGAATACTGGTCGGACAAGACCGGCTCGCCGACCACGAGGGGCAGCTACATGGTGGACACCACGCAGGAGCAGGGCAGTTGGCGACGCGGCGCGGCCGGGCGGCACGCCGTCGTCGTCGGGGGCAGCCTCGCGGGACTGCTCGCGGCGCACGTCCTCGCCGAGCACGCCGACAGGGTGACGATCGTCGAACGCGACCGCTTCCCCTCCGGACCGGAGACCCGCCCGGGCGTTCCGCAGGGGCGTCACGCCCATGTGCTCCTCGACGGCGGGCAGCTCGCGCTCGACGCGCTGCTGCCCGGGTTCATGGCCGAGTTGAGGGCTGCGGGCGCGCCCCGGATCGGGATGCCCTCGGACATGGTGCAGTGGCAGAGCGGCCGCTGGTTCCGCCGCACGGAGGCGACCTCGCACATCTACACCGGCTCGCGTGCGCAGATCGAGCACCTGGTCCGCGGGCGGGTGCTGGCCAACCCGGTGATCACCTCGGTCACGTCGACGGAGGCCGTCGGGCTGCTCGGTGACGCCTCACGCGTGCGCGGCGTGCTGCTGCGCGAGCGCGGCGAGGAGGCGGGCAACGGCGGACAGGAGCCGCGGACGCTGGAGGCGGACCTGGTCGTGGACGCCTCGGGGCGCGGTTCACGTGCCCGGCAGTGGCTGTCGGCGATCGGCGCCGAGCCACCCGAGGAGGAGACCATCGACACGGGACTCGCGTACGCCTCCCGCATCTACCACAACAAGGGCGACCACCTCGGCTCCGATGCCCTCGGCTACTACGTCTTCCCCGGCCCCGAGCAGGTGTACGGCGGTGGGGTCCTGCCCCTGGAGGACGGGCGCTATCTGGTCATCCTCTCGGGGCTGCGGGGCGACGAACCGCCCACGGACGAGGAGGGGTTCACCGCCTACGCCGCCCGCTTCCCGCATCCCTTCATCCACGACTGGCTGCGGGAGGCCGAGCCGGACACGCCGCCCTTCGGCTTCCGCCAGACGTCCAACCTGCGCCGCCGCTACGACCGGCCGGGCCGGCGCCCCGCCGGCTTCCTCGCGACGGGTGACGCGCTGTGCACGTTCAACCCGATCTACGGGCAGGGCATGGCGGTCGCGGCGATGAGCGCGGTGGCGCTGCGCGACGCGCTCGCCGATCCACGGCGGACACCGACGACCGCGCGGGTGCAGCGGGCGCTGTTCGAGGCGTCGCGGCAGGCGTGGGACATCTCGGCGGGCGCGGACAAGAAGATGCCGGGCGCGGAGGGGAACGCCGTGACCGTCCGGGCCGCGGACCGGGCCGCGGACTGGTATCTGAGCCGTGTCCTGCAGCGGTATCCGGGCGACCCCGTCGTGGGGCCCGCCTTCCGCTCCGTCCTGACGCTCACCTCCCCGCTGACCAGGGTGTTCGCGCCGAATGTGGCCCGCGCCGTGCTCTTCGGCCCCGTGGCTCGGACGCCGGGCAAGCCGCCCATGACCCGCGAGGCGGTGTCCGGCTGAGCGTCGGCCGCGGGACGCGGCCGGGCGGCGCGGTGCGGGGCAACGGCGGATGATGGGGAAGAGGTGACCTGGGCCTGTCCGGCGGACCGGGGCGCGTCTCGCCCGGACACGATCCGCCGGAGGCGGGCCCTGCGCCGGACCCGGCCGTCCCGCGCAGACGCGCAGAAGCCGTCCCGCGCGGACGCGCAGAAGGCTTGCGAGGAGATCCGTCATGAGTGACGCGAACAGCGCGGCCGAAGCCGACCGTGCCCTGAAGACCAAGCACCGAAAGATGTGGGCACTGGGTGACTACCCGGCCATAGCGAACGAGTTGATCCCCGAGCTGGGGCCGGTACTCGTACGGGCCTGCGGGATCGGCAGCGGGCAGCGCGTGCTCGACGTCGCGGCCGGTACGGGCAACGCCGCGATCCCCGCGGCGCTCGCCGGAGCCCATGTCGTGGCCTCCGACCTCACGCCGGAGCTGCTGGAGGCCGGCCGGCAGGCGGCGGAGAAACAGGGTATCGAGCTGGAGTGGCGCGAGGCGGACGCCGAGGCGCTGCCGTTCGGGGACGACGAGTTCGACACCGTGATGTCCTGCGTCGGGGTCATGTTCGCCCCGCATCACCAGGCGACCGCGGACGAGCTGCTGCGGGTCTGCCGTCCCGGCGGCACGATCGGCCTGATCAACTGGACGCCCGAGGGCTTCATCGGACGCATGTTCGCCACGATGAAGCCGTACGCGCCGCCTCCTCCGCCCGGCGCCCAGCCGCCGCCGCTGTGGGGCCAGGAACAACACCTCCAGGCGCTGTTCGCCGACCGGGTCACCGATGTGGAGGTCGTGCGGCAGACGGTACGGGTGGACCGGTTCGAGTCGCCGGAGGCGTTCCGCGACTATTTCAAGGCGAACTACGGACCCACCATCGCCACGTACCGGAACATCGCCGAGGACCCCGATCGCGTCGCCGCGCTCGACCGGGAACTCGCTGCCCTGGCGCGCCAGGCCGGCGACACGGACGAAACCGCGCCGGCGGCCATGGACTGGGAGTACCTGCTGTTCACCGCGCGCACGCGCGGCTGAGCCGGGCGTGCACGGGGGTGCCGGGCGTGCGCGGGGGTGCCGCTGACTTCCTCCGGTCCGCGTCGTTGAGCACGGCATGCAGAACTCACACCGCGCCCGGCCACCGC
This sequence comes from Streptomyces sp. NPDC015127, assembly GCF_043080095.1. NCBI lineage: Bacteria > Bacillati > Actinomycetota > Actinomycetes > Kitasatosporales > Streptomycetaceae > Streptomyces > Streptomyces sp. NPDC015127. Next base: position 490,928 of record NZ_JBIBVE010000002.1, on the reverse strand, counting down.
GGTAGCGGCCGTGGCCCTAGGGGGTGTCTTGTCGATCAGGCCGGATGAGGGAGTGGGGGTCCCCCCACGCCCGCAGGGCGTAGGGGGAGGGTCTGGTGCCGTGGATCGCAAGGCGGAGGAGGGAGGCGACGCGGAGCGTCGGCGACCGACGACAACGCTGGGGGCACCTCCCGTGCCCGAAGGGCTACGGGGGAGAGGCGCGGTGCCAGGCCTCGCGAGCCCGGCAAGATCGGCGAGACACCCCCTAGCCTCCTCGCCGCCGAGGCGGGCGACCGGGCGCCGGTCACCGCAAGAGCCGCCGGGACGGCCGCGGGAACGCTGGAGCGCTACGTCGCACCGGAAGCCGTCGCGGCCCGGTCGGACCTCGGGAGCCTGACACCGGATGCGCGGTTCCTCCAGAGGTAGGGCGCGTCCGGCCGCTCGGGACGGGTGTCACCGCGGCACCGGCGCGCCGGGGTCCGCATCCGTGGCCGCCTCGGTGGCGGGCTCGCCGAGCGGCCGGTCCGGCAGCTCCCATACCAGCGGGTGGCCGCTTCCGCCGGTCACCCGCTGCCGTCCCGGCACGGTCAGGTCGATCCGGTACTCCTCGGGGCGGCCCGCGCGCACCCATCGCCCGTGCAGTCCCCGGATCTCCGCCCACAGGTCCCGCGGACCCGAGTGGTCGACCGTCGTGCCCGTCGGACCCATGCGGATGTCGATGGCCGACGCGTCCTCGGGAGCGTGCAGCACGAGTCCGTCGGCCGACCGGTCCGTGACGACGCCCGGGACGACATGGCCGACGGCGAGCCAGAACCCGCCCTGCGACGGGCCCGGCAGCACGCCCGCCCGGTGCAGGGTGCGGGTGGCCGGTTCCGGCATGGACCCCGGAGGGAGGACGAGGTCCAGACCGCGGCCGGGCCGGTGCCCCGAGTGCACCGGCCGCAGCACCGCGTCCAGCCCCTCGGGGGTCCGGCGGACGAGGGCACGCGCCGCCCGGCCCGCACGCCCCGTGGTCACGGGTGCCACCAGCACCCCGCCCGGCGCGAGCTGTTCGAGAAGGGCCGGCGGCAGGCAGCGCACCGCGAAGGAGAGCGTGATCCGGTCGAACGCGGCGCCCCGCACCCCGGCCGTGCCGTCCCCGCACAGCAGCGTGGGCCGGCGACCGAGCCGGGCCAGGCGGTCGCGGGCCGCTTCCGCGATGTGCGGGTCCGCCTCGACCGTGGTCACGTGCGCCTCGCCCACCAGCTCGCACAGGACGGCGGCCGTGAGCCCGGGCCCCGTGCCCGCCTCCAGCACCCGGTCCCCCGGACCCGGGCGCAGTTCCTGGAGGACCTGCACGGAGACGGTCATGCCCGTACTCATGGCGGTGAACCCGCGGCCGACGACGACCCGGCCCCGTTCGACGGCGTCCGGCGCCTCGCCGCCGTGCTGGACCATGACGGAGTCACCGTCGTGGACGGCCGCCAGCCACTCGTCCTCGTCGCGCGGGTCGGCGCCGTCGAGCAGCTGCCATGCCTTCGGCATACCGGGCCCGGTGGTGCGGGGGACGTAGCAGCGCGGCAGCAGGACCTCGCGCCGGACCCCCAGGAGCGCCCGGCGCAGACCGTCGTCGGTGAGGGCGCCCTGGGCCTCCAGCCGTTCGACCATCGCGGCGCGCGCCCGGTCCGCCGCGCGGCGCACCCGCTCGGCACGCGCGGCCTCGTCGGAACAGGCGCCGGTGGCGACGGGGTGCCCGTGGCGCAGGACCGCGGTGCCCGTGCCGCGTTCGGCCGCGCACGCCGCGGCCAGGCGCCGGCCCAGCTCCGCCGGAAGCAACGCGAGGGCCTCGTCCTCGGTGACGAAGCGTGCCTCGCGGATCTCGCTGCCCTGGAGGACCAGGTCGGCGATGTCGAGGGGGGCGCGGCCGCTGACGGCGGCATAGAGGAAGGCGACGACGGTGCGGCCGTACACACCGGGCGGCACGGTGTCGACGGCGAGCAGCCGGCCGGCCTCGACGGCCACGCCCAGTTCCTCGCGGACCTCCCGGACGAGTCCGCGGGCGGGCTCCTCGTCCTCGAGCATGCCTCCGGGCAGGTCCCAGCCGTCCTTGTACGTGGGGTCGACGAGCAGGACACGACCCAGGCCGTCGCGGATCAGGGCGTCGGCGCACGCGGCCGGGGCGGGGTGCCCGGCCAGGTAGGCCACCAGCTCGGGGTCGGCGGCCGGGGCGGCGCCGTCAGGGGGCACGGGCACGGCACACCTCCACGTCGGGGACTGTCCGAGACCTCAACGTCCCTGGTCGGGGGCCCGTTACGGCGACTTCCGGCCTTCGCGCCGTTCTCGCCGAGCGGTGCCGCAGTCTGGTGCGCGGCTGCAGGTCCGGCGCCCAGGTGCGCGGCGGCGGGTCCCCGCCGCGCGCTTATGGGCCCGGCTGCCGGGGAACCCGGGGGCCGGAGCCGTGTCCGGCCGCGAAGGAGGTTCCCATGCCCTCGACCGACGCCTTGGCGGAGTACCACCGCAAACGCGACTTCCGCAGAACCGCCGAGCCCAGGGGAAGCACCGGGCACCGCGGACGGGCCGAGCCCACGTTCGTCGTGCAGATCCACGACGCCACCGCTGTGCACTTCGACTTCCGGCTCGAGGTGGACGGGGTCCTCAGGAGCTGGGCCGTGCCGAAGGGACCGTCCGCCGATCCGCACGACAAGCGCCTGGCAATGCCGACCGAGGACCATCCGCTCGACTACGCGGACTTCGAGGGCGTGATCGCCGAGGGTGAGTACGGCGGCGGCACCGTCATCATCTGGGACGAGGGCACGTACCACAGCATCGCCACCGACCGCCGTGGGCGCGAGATCCCGTTCACGGACGCCCTGCGGGACGGTCACGCCTCGTTCTGCATGCACGGCGGCAAGCTCCGCGGCGGTTACGCGCTGACGCGGACCCGGCCGGGCGGGGAAGGGCAGCGCGAGACCTGGCTGCTGGTGAAGAAGAACGACCGGTACGCGTCCTCGCACCATGCGACGGAACCGCGCCGGGCCAGGTCCGCCCGCACGGGCCGCACCCTCAAGCGAGTGGCGGCCGACGCAGCCGCGGAGGACGGGTCGGCGGAGCGCTGACCGCGCAGCCCGGTCCGGGGAACGAGCGACGCCCGCCTCCTTGCGGAGACGGGCGTCCGGCGTGCGAAGGACGTGTGAAGGAGTGGTCTCAGACCTGGTCGGCCGTGCCGTCCTGGGCTGCCTGTACGTCGCCGTCGGCGTCCGTGAGGAGTGCGTCGACGCTGCTGAGGACGTCCGGGGCCATCAGCGCCCCGTCCAGGGCGTCCGCCTGCGCCGCGGGCGGCGGGCTGACGGCGGCGATCACGGCACCGGTGGCCAGAGACATGACGGCAAGAATGCTGCGCTTCTTCATGCCCTGTTCAACTGCCGAGGGGCGCCGGAGGACACGGCCGACCGCGCGGCCGGCTCCGTCCGCAGACCCGCGGCGCAGGCGGCGCTCAGTGGGGGTCGCGCTGGTTCAGGATGCGCTGGAACAGCCGGTGGTCACGCCAGGCGCCGTTGATGTGGAGGTACGCGGCGGCGACTCCGATGACGGTGAAGCCGCACTTCTCCAGGACACGCTGCGACCCGGTGTTCTCCAGCACCGTGCCCGCCTCGACGCGGTGCAGCCCGAGGTCCTCGTCGGCGGCGCGGCAGGCGAGTTCGACGGCCGCGGTGGCCAGACCCCGGCCCGTGTACCGCGCGTCGACCCAGTAGCCGAGGCTCGCGCTGCGGAACGGTCCCCCGACGATGGTGGTCAGGGTCACCCGTCCGACGACGCACTGCCCGTCCCCGATCAGCCAGCCCCGCAGCCTGCCGGCCTCCTGCTCCGCGACCTGGTCGCGCAGGCGCTCGGTCTGGCCGTCCAGGGTGAAGAAACTGTCGCCGCGCTCCGGCTCCCACGGACGCAGGTGCGCGCGGTTGCGCACATGGGCGTCCAGGAGGTTCTCGGCGTCGGCGACGGCGAGGGGACGCAGATGCAGGCCGTCGGCGGGAGCGTCGGACTCGAAGATCATGACCAGCAGAATAGGACCGGCCCCGAACGGGACCGGCGCGGGGGCCCGGCGCCGCCGGGCCCCCGCGCGGCGGTCGGGAGCGCGGTCGTCGGGAGCGGGACCGTCAGGTACGGGCGCGCAAGGAGGCCGTGTGCTCGCGGATCTGCTCCGGCGTCAGGTAGGCGTCGGTGTACTCGAAGTCCCGCAGCGTGCCGGACTTCTGCGCCTGGAATCCGGTGCGCACGAAGTCGTCCCCGGCGACGGCGTTGAGCATCCAGTTGGTCATGACGCGGATCTTGGCGACGTTGGTCCGCAGCGCCGACCAGTGGTAGCCGCGGGCCACGGCCTGCGCGGGCAGGCCGCGGAGTTCGACGCCGAGCGGCTTGGAGACGGCGTCCTTGCCGCCGAGGTCCACCACCAGCCCCAGGTCCTTGTGCGCGTACGGCTTGAGCTCCTGCCCGCGCAGCGAGGCGATGACATTGCCCGCGGCCTTGCGTCCCTGCCGCAGGGCGTGCTGTGCGGTGGGCGGGCAGACCGCTCCGTCGCCCTTGGCCAGGTCCGGCACCGCCGCGGCGTCACCGAGGGCGAAGACGCCGTCGGCGCCGGGGACGGTCATCTCTGGGGTCACGACCAGACGGCCGCGGACCGTCTCCGCGTCGAGTGTGCCCACGAGGGGGCTCGCCGCGACGCCGGCCGTCCAGATGAGGGTGCGGCTCGGCAGGACTCGGCCGTCGGTGAGGGTCACCTTCTCGGGTCCGGCCTCGGCGACCGACACGCCGAGCGACACCTCGATCCCTCGCCTGCGCAGGATGTCCAGGGCGACGAGGCCGAGCCGGTCGCCGAGTTCGGGCATCAGTTTGGGCGCGATGTCGACGAGGTGCCACCTGATCTGCCGGGGGTCGAGACGGGGGTAGCGCTTCACGGCGTGGTGGGTGAGGCGCTGCAGGCAGGCGGCGGTCTCCGTACCGGCGTATCCGCCGCCGACCACCACGAACTGGAGCCGGGACGTGCGTTCCGCCTCGTCCTGGCTGGCGTCCGCCAGGTCCAGCTGGGCGATGACGTGGTCGCGGATGTAGGCCGCTTCGGCGAGGGTCTTCATGCCGCGCGCGTGCTCGAGGAGGCCGGGGATGTCGAAGGTACGGGTGATGCTGCCGGGTGCCAGGACGAGGCGGTCGTACCGCTGCGCCACCGTTTCGCCCGTGATCTTGCGCAGGACGCACACCTTCGCCGCGGTGTCCACGCCGATCGCTCCGCCGGGGATGATCCGGGTCCGGTGCCTGCGGCTGCGCCGCAGGGAGAGGGCGACCGACTGGGGGGTGAGCACGCCCGCCGCCACCTGGGGCAGCAGCGGCAGGTAGAGCTGGTACGAGAAGGGGGTGACCAGCAGGATCTCCGCCTCCGCGGCGGACAGTTCGCGTTCCAGCCGGCGTACGCACTCCACTCCTGCGAATCCGGCGCCCACCACGAGAATCGTCGGTCGTGCCACAGTGTCCGTCCCTTCCGAGTCGGCAGTCCTCCCGCCGCTCAGGGGCCCTGTCCTGCCCCGACCGGCGGGTTGCGCAGCCGCGGGATGAGCCGGCAGCACGACGATTCTCCTGCAACGACGTGCCCGCCGCCCGCTCTGCCCGGTTACCCGGAGGCCCGGCCTCCATGCACGCAGCGCGCCGCCGCCCGCCGTAGTTGTACGGGGGCGCGTTCGTACGCATACGGGGGCGCGTTCGGGGTACGCGGCTGACCTGCCGGGCCGACATCGGTGGGTGAGGATGGCCGGGATGATGCTCTCGGACGCCGTCTACGCCGCCTTGGGAATCGGCGCGCTGGCCGCCGCCGTCGTGCCGCGGATCGTGTTCCGGCGACCCCTGTCGATGCCCATGGTGTTCCTGGCCGCCGGGGTGCTCGCCGCACTGCTCCCCGTCCCGTTGCCGACCGTGGACCCGGTGCGCGACCGGCTGTGGGTCGAGCACGTGACAGAAGTGTGCGTGATCGTGTCCCTGATGGGTGCGGGACTCGCGATCAACAGGCCGGTGGGGCTGCGGGCATGGGCGGGTCCTTGGCGTCTGCTGGGCATCACCCTGCCGCTCACCGTCGCGGCGACGGCGGCGCTCGCGGCGTGGCTGCTGGGCTGGCCGCCGGCCGCGGCCCTGCTGTTGGCGGCGGTGCTGGCGCCCACCGACCCCGTACTGGCCGCGGAGGTACGGGTCGGGGAGCCGACCGACGACGAACACGACGAGGACGAGGTGCGCTTCACCCTGACCAGCGAGGCGGGGCTGAACGACGGGCTGGCGTTCCCCTTCGTGCTCGCCGCGCTGGCGCTGTCCGCGGCGGCGGGGGCGGGCTGGTCGGCCGGGTGGATGGGCGGCTGGCTGCTGACCGACGTCCTCGGCAGGGCCGCGGTCGGGCTGGCCACCGGATTGGTGATCGGCCGGCTCCTCGGGCGGATGTTCTTCCGCGCCAAGGCGTCGGCGCTGCGCCTGTCGGAGCACATGGAGGGCTTTGTCGCCCTGGGTGCCACGTTCGTGTCGTACGGGGTCGCCGAGCTGCTGCACGGCTACGGGTTCTTCGCCGTGTTCGTCACCGCCTGCACGATCCGCGCGGCCGAGCGCAGTCACGGGTACCACAAGGTCCTCCACGAGTTCACCGAGCAGATCGAGCGGCTGCTCACCGCGTTTCTCCTGTTTCTGCTGGGCGGGTTCGTCGCGGACGGCGGGCTCGCGGCACTGACCTGGCAGGGGGCGCTCCTGTCGGGTCTGCTCCTCCTGGTCGTGCGGCCCGTCACGGGGTGGGCCGCCCAGATCGGCTTCCCCGCCGGCCCGCGTGAGCGGCTGGTGACGTCCCTGTTCGGCATCCGGGGCATCGGCTCGCTGTTCTACCTCGCGTACGCACTCGGGCACGACGGCTTCGGGGGCCGCGCCGAGCAGTTGTGGGCGGTGGTGGCGTGCACCGTGATGGGGTCCGTGGTGATCCACGGCGTCGCGGCCACGCCCGTCATCACCCGCCTGGACCGCCTGCGGCGCCGGTCCGGCGAACCGCCGTGACCCGTGGCCGCCGGCGGGCCCGGACATCGTGCCCGCTCCCCGGGGTACCCGGGGCGGCGGAGGTGGTGGCCATGCCCGAGCCGGTGTCCGGCGACGGCCGGATGCCGACGGTCGGAGTCGAGGAGGAGTTCTTCGTCGTACGGGCGGACAGCAGAGCCCTGGAACCGGCGGGAAGCCGCCTCGTCGCGCAGACCCGGGCAACGGCCGGTGACCTGGTGGCGGGCGAGTTCCACGAGAGCCAGATCGAGGTGCGCACACCGCCGTGCCACGACGCGGGCGAGGTGCACCGGGCGCTGGCCTCCGTGCGGGCGGCGGCGGCCGGGGCCGCCCGTGCCGACGGCCTGGGGCTGTGTGCGAGCGGCACTCCGGTCATCGGCGGCCCCGGGGCGCGGGTCGTCGGCGACCATCCGCGCTACCGGGCGGGCATCCGGCAGTTCGGCGCGATGCTCGACGACTTCACCGTGTGCTCGGCCCATGTCCACGTCCACGTTCCGGACCGGGAGACCGCGGTCCTCGCGGGCAACCATGTGCGGCCCTGGCTGCCACTGCTGGTGGCGATGAGCGCGAACGCGCCGTACTTCCACGGCCGCGACACCGGTTACGCGAGCTGGCGCACGGTCGTACGGCTTCGCTTCCCCGCCCTGAGCGCACCGCCGTACGCCGAGTCACTCGCGCACTACGAGCGTCTGACGGCGGCGCTGGAGGCGTCGGAGGCGATGCTCGACGCGAACAACCCCTTCTGGGACCTGCGGCCCAATCCGCGGGTGCCGACTCTGGAGGTCCGCGTGATGGACGTGCCCGCCGACCCGGCGGACACCGCGGCTCTCGCCGCGCTCGTGCGGGCGCTCGTGGTGCGCTCGGTGGCGCTGGTCCGGCAGGGCGATCCGGGTCCGCGGACGTGCGGTGAGCTGCTGCGCGCCTCGTACTGGCGGGCGGCGCGGGACGGGTGGACGGGTGCGGGCGTGGACGGGTCCACCGAGGAGGTGGTGCCGTTCGAGGACCAGGCGGCCCGTCTGGTCGGCCAGGTGAGGGAGGTTCTGGAGGAGTGCGGGGACCTCGGCCGGGTGACGGCGTTCCTCGGGCGGCTGGCCGCGCAGGGCTGCGGTGCGCGGCGGCAACGTGCCCTGTGGGAGCGGCGGTCCCGGCTTGCGGACGTGGTGGACGGCCTCCTCGCCGGGGCCGTCGGCTGATCCCGTCAGGCCGTCATGCCGTCGTCAGGTGGCGGTGAAGGTGGTGACCAGGACGTCGCGGTGCGCCGGGCGCGCGGGATCGACCGGGCGGACGGCGGAGACCCCGTGGAGCGTGCAGCGGTCGTCGTTGAGCAGGAGACTTCCGGGATCGCGCAGCGTCGTCGACAGCAGCTGCCGTCCCTCCGGGGTCACAACGGTGCTCTCGCCGCCGGAGACGTTGTCCCGCGCGACGAGCAGCGAGGACACCAGGGTGACGCCGTCCCGGTGGCGTCCCTCGGGGGTCGGCTCCGCCACACCGCCCGCCGTCGCGATCACGCGGAACGGGTGCACCTTGACACTCCACCGCGCTGTCCCGTCCAGGGCCCCCGCGAGGTGCCCCAGAAGGCCGAGAACGGCCCGCAGGACGGGGTCGTCGGTGAAAGCGCCGGTCAGCGGCTCGAAGTGGCGGTCGACGGCGTCGTAGAGCGGGTTGGTGTGCTCCGGCTGGACGAACGTCTCGTGCGGCAGGAGCCGTATGCCGCCGGTGGCGGGTTCGAGCGCGAAGTGGCCGTAGCGCCGCAGCCGGCGGGTGCCGCGCTGTGCCGCGTACGGGTCCTCCACCAGGTCGTCCCAGTGGGCGGCGAACGCGGCCCAGTCGGCCCAGTGCGGTCCGTCGGCGCCGAGCGACGCGAGAACTGTCTCCGGGGGCATGAAGTACACGCCGTTCGACGCCAGCGCGGCACGCGCCTCGTCGACGGGGGCGTTGCCGCCGGTGCCGTCGGTGTCCGCCGCGGGGCCTCGGCTGTCAAGCGTGGGGTGCATGGGTCCGACCGCCTTCCTGATCATGCTGGGCTTGCCGCCCGGAAGCCCCCGAGTTCCCCCTTCCCGGACCTCCAACCAGCCGTTTCGTGGCCGGTCCGTCCCGTTCCCTTCCCCTTTGGTGCCCTGTGATCGCAACCGCGGCTTCATTACGCTTCCCCCGGACTGTCGCCCCGAAGAAGGAGTGTCCGTGGAACTGCTGCGCCGCAAGCCTTTCGTGCTCGATCCCCAGGCGGATCCGGTCGCCCAGGCGAGGGAGTTGCGTGCCCTCGGCCCTCTCGTCGCGGTCGAACTGCCCGGTGGTGTCGCTGCCTGGACCGCGACCGACCTGGTCACGGCGCAGCAGGTGCTCGGCCACGAGGACCTGACGAAGGACCCCGCGTACTGGCCCGACCTGGCCGAGGGCCGCATACCGGACGACTGGGAGCTCATCGCCCTGGTCCGCGGCGCCGCCATGCTCCACCAGGGCGGCGCGGACCACCGCCGGCTGCGGCACCTGGTCAGCTCCGCGTTCTCCCGCGCACCCATCGAGGCCCTGCGGCCGCGCATCGAGGAGATCGCCGGTGAACTGCTCGACCAGGCAGAGGCGAAGGGCGACGGCGAGACGGTGGACCTGCGCGAGCAGTTCGCGTATCCGCTGCCCGTACGGGTCATCTGCGAGGTCCTCGGGGTACCGGACACGGCGGTGTCCGAGCTGCGGCACCGCTTCGACCGCCTGGTCACTCCGCAGCAGGACGGCAGCGGTGCGGGAGACATCCGCGTCGCCGTCGCGGACATCTACGCGTCGCTGGGCGCGCTCATCGAGGCCAAGCGCACCGCTCCCGGCGACGATCTGACGACGGCTCTGATCCAGGCCCGCGACGACGGCGACCGGCTGAGCGAGCAGGAACTGGTGGAGACGCTGTTCCTCATCCTCATCGCCGGTCACGAGACGACGATCAACGCGATCACCAACACCGTGCAGTCGCTCCTGGAGAACCCGGCCGCGCTCGCGCGGGCCCTTGAGTCCGAGGACCCGGACACGTGGTCGGCAGTCGCGGACGAGGGGCTCCGCTACTCCTCGCCCGTGCCGCACGCGCTCATGCGATACGCGGTCAGGGACACCGAGATCGCGGGTGTGCCGGTCGCGCAGGGGGATCCGGTCGTCGCCAGCCTGTTCGCCGCGGGACGAGACCCGGTGCGGCACGAGAGACCGGACGAGTTCGACTTCACCCGGCCCACGCGCCGCGACCATGTCGCCTTCGGGTTCGGCGCGCACTACTGCCTGGGGGCGCGGCTGGCCCGCCTCGAGACGGAGATCGCGCTGGGCACGCTCTTCGGCCGCTTCCCCGGCCTGGCAGCGGCGGGTGAGCCGGGCCGTCTCGCCTCGATCGCGCTCCAGGGCTTCCACACCCTGCCCGTACGGCTGCGCCCGACCGAAGAGGTCCCGCAGAGCTGACGGGAGCGCCTGGCCACCCCGCCCAACAGGGAGGGGGCCGGTGGCGCACCGGCCACTGCGGGATCACAGACCGGATCCCGCACCTGCGCAGATGCGGCGGCGGAAGGCGCGGGACGGGTGCGCCCATTCCGCAAGCAGCACATCCGGCGTCGTTCGCGGCCGTCCGACCGGCCGGGCGCCGGTCCGCCGCGCGACCGTCCGAGGGCATGATCGGACGGCTCGCCGGCCCACGACGTGCGAGGAGGCCCGCCGGTACCGGTTCGGATGCCGGGGCGGCGGCCGGCAGCGGGCGCCGCTCCGGGGCCGCATGCCCGCTGCATCGGGGCCGCCCGCCGGACGCTTGGCGCGGCCCCGGCGGCATCCGGACCGCCCGCAACGCCTAGGGCCTCTCGTTTGGATCACGCCGGGCTCGCGGGCCCTGGCACGCACGCTCGCCGCGTTGTCGTCGGTCGCCATGGCTCCGCCATTGTCTCCCTCCTCCGCCTTGCGATCGCACGCACCAGACCCCGCTCACTGATCCGGCCTGATCCAAACGAAAGACCCTAGCGGCCGACGAGCCGGGACCACCACGAAACGCGCGGCGACCGGGCCGGGCCCGCGGGGACCGGCTCGGGTGCCGGTGCGGCCGCCGGGAGCGGGCGGCCCGCCGAGGCCGCCGGCGCGGCCGCGACCGGGATCGCGCCCGTGTCGCCGTCGCGCAGCGGGCGACGGGCGGTGAACCGGGTCGGCAGGTTGTCGAGCCGGCTGGAGACGAGCGAGGCCGTCACATGCAGCTCCTCCTCGCCGACGGCCAGCCGGAGGTCGGGCAGCCGCGCGAGCAGCGTGTCGATGCCCGTGTCCGCGATGGCGCGCCCGATGTCCTGGCCTGGGCACTCGTGCGGCCCGCTGCTGAACGCGAGGTGCGAGCGGTTGCCGTGCACCGGCGCGGACAGGTCGGGCCGGATCTCCGGGTCCACGTTCCCCGCCGCGAGCCCCAGGAGCACCAGGTCGCCCGCGCTGATCGTCTGGTCGCCGAGCCGGGTGTCGCCGGTCGCCCAGCGGCACGCGCCGACCGCGAGCGGGGGAGCGTCCCACATCACCTGGTCCAGCGCGTCCGGCAGGGTCATCGAACCGCCGGACAGGCTCGCGCGGAAGCGGCGGTCGGTGAGGATCATCCGGAGCGTGTTGGCGATGAGGTTGGTGGTGTTCTCGTTCGCGGCGACCATCGCGTGACGCAGATGCTCCATCACCTCGTCGTCGGTCAGGGCCGATTCGTGGGCGATCAGCCAGCTGGTGAAGTCCTCGCCCGGCTGCTCCTTCTTGCGCTGCACCAGCTCGGACATGACCGACACCACGAACTGGTTGCTCTGCAGCGCCGTCTCGGTGCCCTTGACCATGTCGCGCACCGCCGCGCCGAGGGCGAGCGCGTCGGACTCCCGGATGCCGAACTGCCGCGCCAGGACGAGCACCGGCAGCTTCTCGGCGAAGTCGGCCACCAGGTCGGCGTGGCCCGTGCCGGCGAACGAGTCGATCAACTGGTGGGTGTAGCGGACGACGTAGCGGCGTACGCCGTTCCGGTTGAAGCGGGCGAGGCTGTCGGTGACCGCGGAGCGCAGCCGCGCGTGCTCCTCCCCGTCGGCGAAGACGAGCAGCGGCTGCCATGCCGTGATCGGCAGCAGCGGGGAGTCCGCCTGGAGCTGGATGTTCCATATGCGCGAGTCGCAGGAGAACTGCGAGGGCGAGCGCATCACTTCGAGGTTCTCGCGGTGGCCCAGCACGAACCAGGCCGGGACGTCACCCGGCAGCAGCACCGGTGCGACCGGACCGTGCTCCCGGCGGAGCGCGTCGTACAGGGCGTACGGAGTGTCCGCCTCCGGCCCGTACAACCGTCGCCGCCCCATCCCACCGGACGCGTGCGCCGGACACCCCACGGGGGGAACGGCCGCAGGCGTGTCCGACGAGTCGGAGAAAGGAGTGGTCACCACAACCTCCAGAGAACAAGGAAGGAAACAAGGAAGCCGAGACCCGCCCCGTCAAGCCCCGCAGCACCGCGCCCGCAGCATACCCACGTGATCACCTGGCCCTGGCAGCCCGCCCCGCCTCCAACGCCGCTCCGGCGGCGGTGAGTTCGCGCCGGTCCTGCGTGGGCACTTGCCGCGGCGCTCTGCAGGGCTGCGACGCGGCCCGTGAAAACCCCTGGTGGTCCAGACCTCTCGGCTGATACATGTCACATCCGTGACGGAAAACATTCCGGCGGGCCGGCAGGTTCCCGCCTCTCCAGTGAACGCCGAGGCCCGCGGGTGGGCGGCCGGCACGGAACGCCCCGGCCTCTGGAACCGCAACTTCCGGCTGTTCTTCGTGGCCCGTTCCGTCGCCGTGTTCGGTGACGGGATGGTGCCCGTGGCGCTCGCTGCGGGGCTGCTGGACGCGGGCCGTCCCGCGTCCTCCGTCGGGTATGCGCTGGCTTCCTGGATGGGGCCGTTCGCGCTCCTGGTGCTCTTCGGAGGGGTACTGGCGGACCGGTTCACGGCCCGCCGCATGATGATCATCGCGGATGTGCTCCGGCTCGCCGGCGCGTCGGCGCTCGCCGTGCTGTTCGCCGCGGGCAGCCCGCCCCTGTGGTCGGTGTACGCGCTCAGCGCGGTCAGCGGCGTCGGGGCGGCCCTGTTCCAGCCGGGTGTGGCGAGCACGATCCCGCGAATATCGGTGGACATCCAGCGGTCCAATGCCGTTCTGCGGGTCAGTGAGGCGCTGATGACGATGGCCGGGCCCGCGTTCGCCGGTCTGGTCGTCGGGCTGGCGGGTGCGGGAGCGGTCTTCGGGGCGAACGCCGCGACGTTCGGTGTCAGCGCCGTCTGTCTGGCGCTGATGCGGCTGGTTCCCGTGCCGGGCGACCAGGTTCCCCGCGGGTCGATGCTCGCGGAACTGATGGACGGCTGGCGCGAGTTCAGGGCCCGCAGCTGGCTGTGGCAGGTGATCGCGGTCTGGACGGTGTACGGGCTGACCGTCCTCGGACCGATGCTGCCGCTCACGGCGGCGCTGGTGACGGACCGGCACGGCTCGGCGTCGTACGGGCTGCTGATGGCGGTGAACGGGGCGGGCAGCGCGGCCGGCGGTCTGCTGGCGCTGCGTTCACGTCCGGTGCGCCCGCTCGCCGCCGGCGCGGTGACCCTGCTCGGGGTGCCGGTGAACCTCGCCCTGCTGGCCTCCGACGTGTCGGTCGCCATGCTGGGCGCCGGGCAGTTCGTGGTGGGCGCCGCCTTCGCGTACTGGCTGGTGATGTGGTCGACGTCGGTGCAGACGCATGTGCCGCAGCAGTCGCTGAACCGGCTGCACGCCTATGACGTGGCCGGCTCGCTCCTGATGCTGGCGGCGGGCAGGGCGCTCGCCGGCCCGGCCTCCGAGGCGCTGGGCGCCCGGCAGGTGCTGCTGGGCGGCGTGGTGCTCGGGGCGCTGGCCGTGGGCGTGCTGCTCGTGCTCCCGTCGGTGAGGAGACTGCCGAGGGCGTAGGCCGGGTCGGCGGCTCTCCCTTCCGGGTCCCGCGCCGGGGTGCCTCACATCGTGTCGGGGTGTGGTGCCGCCGTGGAGTCGTGGGCCGCCGGGGGGCGGCGGCGGATGCGGGCGGCGAGGATCGCGACGTCGTCCTCGGCGTGGTGCGCGTCGAACCGGTCGACGACCGTGTCGAGCAGGTCCTCGACATCGGCGCCGGGCCGGAGCCACCGTCCGGCGAGACGCGCCAGCGAGACGTCGATGTCCTCTCCCCTGCGCTCGACGAGGCCGTCGGTGAACAGCAGCAGGGTCTGTCCCGGGACCATCGTGCGGGTGATCAGTTCGTATCCGCCGACGCCCGTGCCGAGCGGCGGGCCGACCGGGACGGGCACCACCTCGGCGGTGTTGTCCGCGGTGAACAGGACGGGCGGCAGATGGCCCGCGCTGGCGATCGCGGCCACGCGCCGCGTGGGATCGACCCGGATGAGCAGACAGGTGGCCGGGCGGCGGCCGGCGCTGGTGGCGTCGAGCTGGCGCAGCACCCGGTGCGGGGGCAGGTCCGCGGAGGCGACGTAGCGCAGGGCGGAGCGGTAGGCGTTCATGTCGACGGCCGCGTCGAGACCGTGGCCCATCACGTCCCCGACGACCAGCAGGGTGCGCCCGTAGTGGAGCCGCACGGTCTCGAACCAGTCGCCGCCTACGAGGGTGCTGTTTCCCGCCGGCAGGTAGCGGGTGGCGACCTCCAGGTTGGGGTGCGGCTGGCCGGGTTCGGCGAGCAGCGCGCGCTGGAGATTGAGCGCGGTGCTGCGCACGGAGGCGTGGGCGCGGGCGTGACCGATGAGGACGGCGGCGAGGCGGGCCGCGTAGTGGATTGTCGCGGTCTCGTCCTCGGTGAAGCCCTCGCCCGGCCGGGCGGCGAGGAGCACACCGTAGGCGCGGCCGTGGGCGAGGAGCGGTACGTGCAGGTGGGTGACGGGACGGCCGCCCGCGAGGGTCGTGACCGTGCGGATGGCGTGGCCCTCGTCCAGCGCTGCCACCGATTGCGCGGCGGTGTCGGTCCCGGCGTCGAGAAGGTCCTCGCGACCGCGCGCGCAGATGCGGGCCGGCGGGCCGTGCTCGTGCGGCCGGTCCGCGACGACGTCCTCGATCAGGAGGTCGACCGCGGCGGCTTCGCACAGGGACGGGCACAGGAACTGGGTGAGCTCGGCGCAGACGGTCCTCTCGTCGAGCCTGCTGCCGATGAGCTCCAGAGCCCGATCGACCGCCTCCAGCCGTGCCCGTACCCGATCCAGCCACTCGTCTTGTCCGGACAAGGCCACCTCCACCGCGTCGCGCGTTCGCACGTCATCACATCAGCGAATCGGCTGCGAACAGGGCAACGACGCAGGGCGGCGCACAGATGTGCGTCATCGCCGGCCGTCGGGCGAGCGGCCGGACACGGCTCTGCCGGAGGTGCGGTGCACCTCCGGCAGAGCGTCGTCGCGTGCGGCGGTCAGGGCAGGAGGGTGATCCTGTCCCGGTAGGCCGTGGCGAGGGGCTGGGACGCGGCGTGGAGGTTCTCGACCGCGGCACGGTCGACGGCTCCACCCGACGTGGCGTCCCGCACCCCTGCGAGATCCTCCACCTGGCGGCGGATCTCGCGGACCCGCAGGTCCTCCGAGGGGTCGGCGCCTTCCGGAGCGGCGATCATCTCCTCCAGCGCGTCGGCGAACGAATGCATCGCGTCCAGGGTGTCCGCGACCGTCTCGGCGCCGGCGTCGGGATCGTCCCACACCTCAAGGGCGTAGCCGGCGATGTCCAGCACGTCCAGGCCCCAGGCGGCGGGGCCGTCCGGTTCCTCCACGTGTTCTCCGTCCGGCTGGACGATCTCGTTGTACTCCTCGAGTGTCTCGGCCAGTTCCTGCTCGGCCGACTCCCCCAGAGCCAGTGACCGGCACACGGCCACGGCCCGGCGGAAGAAGTCCTTCGACCCGGGGTACGGGGCGAAGAACCTGTCCTCCAGGGGGAACAGGGAAACCCTGTGCAGTGCGAGCGATGCGAGGATCGCCCGCCCCGCGGGGCCGGCCTCGGCCAGCCCCGCGGACGTTACTTCCACTTGCGTCATTTTCCCTACCAGGCGAATGCACGGGCGCCGGTGAGCTGGGCCCCGCTCGGCGTCTTGCGGAACTTGTTCAGGATGACAGTCTTCCAGTGCGTGCCCACCAGGCGGGCGGGGCCCACGCTGTCGTTGAAGGGCTGGAACAGTTCGTTCTGGCACCAGGGGCACACGGCCCGGTTCGCGGCGCCCGCGACCGGGGTCCACCCCATCTTCCTGATGTGGGCCAGTGCACTGACCTCCGCGTCGCCGGGGATGACGTCGGCCAGGATCTCCGAACCGTCCGTCTTCATCGCGTTGCGGATCTTCGGGTCGACGATGCGGTCCCCGCTGGCTGCGAGGACGTCGACGAAGGTGCCGTCGCCCTTGTCCGCCCTGATGATGGCGGTGGTGCGCCGGGTCTGCGCCTTCTTGTGGAGCTGGCCGTGCAGTTGCTGCACACGGTCGTCGAGCTCCTTGGCGGCCTTCTCGTTGCAGTTGTGGACGAGGACCTGGGCCTTGCCGGCCAGCACGAAGTAGTCGTGAACCGCGTCGACGGTGAGGTTGTGGACGCGCTCGTGACGGGTCGTGTGGTCGACCGCGGTGATCTGGACCCAGGTGCCGGCCGACGTCTGCAGCCACATGCCGGAGGCCAGCGTGTCGGCCCGGACCCAACGGCCCGAGTCCGGCAGCCAGTACAGGTGGCCGTCGGTCGAGGTGACCTTGCCGGTGGCCGAGCCCTCGGTGCCGTCGGTGTCGACGGTGAGGGTGACCAGGTGCTTGGTGCCCTTGTCGCTGCGGACGTCGAGGATCTCGCGGGACTGGATGTCACCGCGCTCCACGTCCGTGGCCAGGACCTGCTCGCCGACCCGCAGGTCCTCGATCGCCTTCGTGGAACCGTCGGCGAGGACCACCTGGGTGCCCGGAACGAAGCTGTTCTTGCAGGCCTTGGGCGCCTCCGGCTCCTTCGGCGCCGCCGGCGCGTCGTCCCCCTTGCGGGTGGTCGACGCCGCGTCGGTGGCCGTGTCGACCTTGTCCTCCGCCTTGCGGGCGTCATTGGCGCTGTCCGCCGCGTCGAGGCCCTTCTTGGCGTACTTGCCGGCCTTGACGGCGGTCGCGCCGTAGCCGACGAGCGGAATGGCCGAGGACATCGACAGGGCGGCGTCCACGTAGTTGCCCTCGGCCGCGTACCAGATGCCGTTGGCGACGTCGGCGACCTCGCCCACCACCGGGATCAGGCCCACGACGTCGAGCGCCGCGTGGCCGATGTCGGAGAGGGAGAGCCCGAACAGGTGGCCGTCGAGTTCGACGAAGCTGATCGGGTTGCCGCCGGCGAACGCGTAGCGGTTGCCGGTGAACGGGTCGGAGGCGAGCGACATGTCGGCGAGCGCGCCACCGTACATGTCACGGGTCAGGAAGCGGTTCAGACCCGGGTCGTAGTTGCGGAAGCCCATGTCGTACGTGCCCGACGCCTTGTCCCAGCGGGACGAGTTGAAGCGGAAGGCGTTGTACGAGTCCTTGTCGGGGTCGGCGTCGTCGGGCTTGTCGGCGCCGGTCATCTGGGACGTGTCGTTGGAGCCGTAGGCGGTGTAGCCGTACGTGGCCCGGGTCTTGCCGTCCTCCTTCGTGATGGCCTCGACGTCACCGCGCGGGCTGGTGGTGTACTGCGAGACCTCCTTGGTGCCGTCGTCCTTGTGCTTGATCTGCGTGGCCCGCTGGCCGGAGGCCAGGTACTGGTAGGACTTGTCCGCCTTGCCGTTCAGTTCCTCGCGCAGGACCTGGTTGTCGATGCCGAGGTAGGTGAACGCCGTGGTCTTGGACTCGGTGCCGGACGTCGTCTGGGACACCGTCCGGTCGAACGGGTCGAAGACGTAGGACGTGGTCACCGCCGTGGCGCCGGAGCCCGCGCGGGTCTTCACGGTGCGGTCGAAGCCGTCGTACGTGTACTTCTGCTCGGTCTGGCCCCCGCTGCTGACGGTGTCGACGCGGCCGAGCGGGTCGTAGTTGCAGGTGGACGTGACGCCGCCGGCCGTGGAGGACAGCAGCCGGTTGCGGTCGAAGCGGGACGTCTGGGTCCGACCGTCGACGGTCTGCTCGACGATGTTGCTGTTGCGGTCGTACGTGTAGGACTCGGTGGACGAGGAGTCACCGGCCTTGGTGACCTTGGCGATCCGGTCCTGCGGGTCGTAGTCGAACGTGTAGGTGTTGTCGATGTAGTCCGCGGTGTTGTCCGCGTTCATCAGCTTCAGCACGTCCTTGGAGCGGTTGCCGTTGGGCCCGTACTCCAGGTCGTGCTGGGCGACGACGGTTCCGCCCGATGTCTTCTCGACGGACTGCTTGACCGATCCGTCGAGGTAGTAGGACATGTCGAGCGTGTTGCCGTTGGGCTTGGTCTGCTTCAGCAGGAGCCCGCGGGGGGTGTAGGTGAGGTTGGTGATCTGCTGGTTGCCCGCCGTGGGCGAGTCGGCGTTGGTCACCCGGCTGACCAGGTCCCGTGCGTCGTAGTCGACCTTGGACCAGGTGAGGTCGTGCGTCGTGGTGAGCGGGTTGCCGATCTCGTTGTAGGTGATCGACGTGGTGTTCTTCACCACGCCGGAGGCCAGCTCCTCGACCTTGGAGACCTGGTTGAGTCCCTCGTAGCCGATCCGGTACGTGTCGATCTTCGCGCCGGGCGAGTTGTCCTTGACCTCCACCATGTTGGCGTTGGCGTCGTACGTGTAGGTGAAGTCCTTCTTCTCGTTGTCCGGTTCACCGGTGTTCGAGCGGACCAGCTTCACCGCGTCGGCGAGGACGGTGCCGTTCGCCTGGTCGGTGACGCTCACCTTCTGCGGGCCGTCCTCGACGAAGGCGTAGCTGCCGAGCGAGATCCAGTCGCCGGCGTTCTGCGTCTGGTCGACCGTCCGGGTGGCGGAGCCGCCGTCGTGGTCGACCGTGAACCTGGCGTCGCCGGCGGCACCGGTCACCTTCGGGTGGCGGACGAAGACCTCGTACGTCCCGTTCTGCGGGATGTTGAGCTGCCAGGCGAAGGTGTTGGTGCCCGTACCCGCCGGATGCGAATAGGTGTCGTAGCCGTACTGCTGTTCGGCCTGGGTGCGGGACCAGTTGCCCTGGATCGCGGTGTTGTTGAAGTCCGAGCTGTCGACGAGGACGGCGTGCCGGCCGACGGGGATGCCGTCGTCGGAGCGGGCCCTCTGGTTGCCCGACGGGTAGAAGTCCCAGGTCATGGTGCGCTGCTGGGAGCCGCCTGCCGCGGTCAGGGTGTTCTTGGTCTGCTGGCCGAGCTCGTTGTAGTCGTAGGAGGTGGTGATGTCCCACGGGTCCTTGGAGGACTTGGTCCAGCCGTTGTCGTAGTAGGTGTACTCGGTGACGTTGCGGGTCGTCTGGCCCTCGGACGGCGGTGCCGAGACGGAGCTGAGGTTGCCGACCGGGTCGTAGAAGTAGAACGTCGAGTCGGGGGTGTTGTACCGGGCGTCCGCCTTGCTGTAGGGCGAGCGCTCCTCCTTCACCCGGTTCAGTTCGTCGTAGACGGTCTCCGCGGCGAAGTCGGTGGTGTCACCGGTGGTGGCGACGCCGCGCGGGGTGATCGTGCGGGTCCGGTTGCCGACTTCGTCGTACTCGTAGCGGGTGGTCCGGTAACTGACGGTGCCCGAGGCGTCCTTGCTCAGCGGGACCTTCGACTCGACCAGTGCGCCGCGCTCGTCGAAGACGCCCAGCGACTCGTTGCCCTCGGGGTCGGTGGTGCCCACCGTGTTGCCGTCGAGGTCGAACCGCAGGGACGACGTGTTGCCGGCGGCGTCGGTGGTCGCGACGACCCGGTGGTTGAGGTCGTAGCGGTACTTGGTGGTGTAGTCGTCCGGATCGGCGGTCGCGTTCTTGCGCGGGTCGACGACCTTGACGACGTTGCCCACGTTGTCGTATGTGGACGTGGCGCGGCCGCCGTTGGCGTTCACCACCTCGATCGGCTGGTACACCGCGTCGTAGACCGTCGTCGTGGTGTAGTCGCCGGCGGTCGCGGTCGCGTTGCCCTTGGGTTCCGTGATGGTCAGCGGGTTGCCGACCTTGTCGTACGTCGTGGTCGTCCGTCGGGCGGGGGCGCCCGCCTCGTCACCGGGGACCGCCGCCTCGGTGATCTGGTCGGCCTTGTCGTACACGGAGGTCGACACCGAGCCGTTGGCCGCGACGACCTTGGTGATGTTGTCGTTGGCGTCGTACTCGGGTGCCGGCGTGGTGATGAAGACGCCTGCCGCCCGGTCCTTGGGCTCCTTCTTCTCCAGGGGGCGGCCGAAGTCGTCGTACGCCTGGGTGACCTCAGCGCCCTTGGCGTTGGTCACCTTGAGCACGTTGCCGCGCGGGTCGTACACGAAGCCGGAGGCGTTGCCCAGGGGATCGGTGATCTTCTCCGGATAGCCGGACGGGTGGAAGTCACTGTTGAGCGTGGCGTGCCCGTTGGCGTCCGTCTCCTTTACGAGGCGCCCGAGGCTGTCGTACTCGGACGTCGAGGTGTAGTCGCCCTCGGTGGCCGTCGCGACGCCCTTGGGGTCGGTGACGGACGTCAGATTGCCGCGGGGGTCGTAGCCGAAGCGCCAGGTGCGGCCCTCGGGCGACTTCTTCTCGAAGAGGTCGGCGATGTGGCCGTTCAGCCCCGTGGAGTAGGTGAGGGTCTGCGCGGGGGTGCCGTTCTTGTTGGCCTCCGCGTCCTTCTTCTCCAGCGGGTAGCCCGTCTTGTGGTCGTACGTCCAGGTGGAGACGGCTCCGTTGGGCTCCTCGAGACGGGTGACGTTGTTGTCCGCGTCCCAGGCGAGCTTGGTGGACTCCTGCTTGGCGTTGGTGATCCGGGTGGGCCGGCCGTAGCCGTCCATGACGTGGACGGTGTCGTTGTTCTCGGCGTCCGTGACCCGGGTGTCGATCACGGAGCCCGCCGTGCCGTCCGGATCGGTGTAGACGAATCCGGTGGTGCCGCCCAGGCGGTCGGTGATGGTCTGGGTGTTCCAGTGGAACTTCGGGTCGTCGCCCTCGTTCGGGTAGTAGTAGTCGAGCGAGGTGGTGTTGCCGCGGGGGTCGGTGACCTTGACGAGCTTGACGTTCTTGTTGCCCTGGGTCGCGTCGTACTCGAAGGCGAACACCTTCGGCTGGGCGGAGCCCGCGCCGTCGGTGAGCCTGGTGAGCAGCCCCTTGTCGGAGTAGTCGAAGGTCAGCTTGCGCCCGGAGACGTCGGTCATCGACCTGACGTGGTCGATGATCTTCGGGCTGCTGGTGTCGGCCTTCGTCCAGTAGTCGACGGTGAGCGTCTGCCGGCCGGACGGGTCGGTGATGTACCGGAGGAACTTGACCGGCTTGTTGTTGGACTTGCGCTCTTCGTAGGTGTAGGTCTGCGTGTTGCCGTTCTTGTCCGTGATGGACGTCAGGTAGCCGTCGCAGTCGAAGAAGAACTGGGTGCGGTCCGGGCGCGTGAGCGACCAGGCCTGCGGGTCACCGTCCTGGTTGGGGGTGCAGTCGGTGCCGGAGCCCTGCTGGAGCAGGTAGTGCACACCGGCCGGGGCCTTCCACGTCCCGTCGTCCTGCTTGCGGAAGATGTGCGCGGTGCCGTCGCCGTCGGGCAGCGTCACCTCGCGCGGGTTGGGGTTGGGGTGGAAGTCGAGGGCCGCGCCGAGCCGCAGCGGCATCGCCGCCTGCGCGGACCAGCCGTGGCCGAGGACGGTGTCGGAGGTGTCCTGGCTGTTGTACGAGAACCGCGTGAAGGTGGTCAGGCCGCGGCCGGGGTTGGTGAAGGCGTTGTACTGCCAGACCGTGTTGCCCGCGTACAGGTTGTTCATCAGCGACGAGCCGGCGCCGGTGTTCTTGCCCGCGTAGGAGTAGAACTTCTCCAGGCCGAGCTGGTCGGAGGTCGGGTCCTCCACGCGCACGTTCTGTGCGAGGGCGGGGATGGACTCGGTGGCCGACAGCCAGGTGCCCGCGGTCGTGTTCAGCAGGTCCCACTTGAGCACGTACTCCAGGCGCTTGTTGCCGGAGTCCGAGTTGATCGGGGCCTTGAGTGCGGCCTGGACGGTGACCGTCTCGCCGGGCAGGACGTCCTTGGGCAGCGCCGTCCGGAGCTGGTTGCCGCCCGTCGTGGCGTCGGTGCCGTCCGGGAGGGACCAGGTGTAGGAAAGGGCCTGGTCGGCGGCCTTCCAGGTGGCGGTGGTGGTGTTGGTGAGGGTGACGTCGACGGTGTACTGGTCGCCGGGGATCATCCGCGCCGGGGTGTCCGGGGCGAAGTACGTGGAGTCGGTCGACTTGTCGATGTAGGTGACCACGAGCTGCGGGCGCAGCTGTGGTTCCTCCGCCTCCGAGGAGAGGAAGATCGTCCGCTCCTGCGGTCCCGACGATGACTCGTCCTTGAGCTTGACGGCGACGCCCTTGTTGGAGGCCGGGGTGGTGACCCACGACTGGGCGAGCGAGGTCAGGTACCAGGACTGACGGGCCGGGTCGTTGGTGACGGTGGAGACGGTGTCGGCGACGGCGGCGTCGACGTCACCGCCCGGGGTGGTCCACGGCGTGGTGGCCGTCGCGTTGTTCCAGGACGCCGCGCCCTCGTCGAAGTCGCGATTGAGCGCGTGCAGTTCGTAGACGGCTCCGGCGCTGCCGGTGGTGGTCGTGGTGCCCCAGAGGTCGAGCTGCGCCTCCAGCACGCGCGAGGTCACAGGCACCTGGCTGAGCGCCGGGAACTTCAGCAGTGCCCGCGTCGTGCCGTACGTGCCGGAGTTGTTGCCCACGGACAGCCACGGGTGGGCGACACCGCCGTCGGCGATGCTGTCGTGTCCGGTGGTGGGCTGGGCGGAGGACAGGGTGGTGTCGGCCGCGCTGCCCTGGAGGACGACCGTGGTGCGGCCCGCCTTGGGAAGGCGGACGATCTGGGTGGGCGCCGGGATGATCTCGCCGTCCCGGGTCTTCACCGCGACCATGTAGTAGAAGACGTTGCCGAAGGCCTCGGACGAGTCCGCCGGGGTCGGCGTCGCCGTGGTGTCCGCGAACGCGGTCGTGCCGGCGGGGACCGGTGCGACGAGCGTCTGCGACGACGGCTTGAACGTCTGGAAGACGCTGCGGTGGACCTGGTACTCGGCGATGTCGTCACCGGTGGCGACCGGGTCCTGGTCCTGGTAGGCGGACCACTTCAGCTCGGCGCCGGTGGCCCGGATGACCTCGGGGGCGTCGAGGGTGACGCCCGGGCGGCCCCAGGTGAGCACGAGCTTGGGGTAGTTGGCCACCTCGCCCTTGTAGGCGTACTCGGCGGCCTCGTAACGCGGCCCGCCCTTCGGCCCGTTCGCGCTCTCGTCCCCTGCCTTGACGACGAAGCCGTGGTTGGCGTTCGTGCCGTTGATCCAGGACTGGACGGTCTTGGTCACACTGAAGGAGTGCCAGGTGTTGGAGGTGCCCGGCTTCTTGGTGACCACGCCGCCCTTGGTGAAGCGCAGGGCGTCGGCGAGGACGGCGGTGGACGTGGAGGCGGGACCGTCGCCGAGCACCACCTTGCCGGCGGTGCCCGCCTTGAACGGGTGCGTGCCGAGCGTCGTCCACATGCCGCCGCTGCCGGCGCGCTGGTCGACCGTGTAGGTCTTGCTGCCGCCGTTGTAGGTGACGGTGTACGGGGCGTTCGCGGCGCGGTCGGAGGCGGGCACGTAGTGCGCCTCGACCTGGTACTGGCCGTCCTCCGGGAGGTTCGGCTGCCAGGTGTAGGTGTCGCCGGCGACCGCGTCCTTGTTGTAGAGGTAGTCCTTGTTGACCGCGTACTGGGTGAACGCGGTGTTCCCGGACGCGGGCCAGGCTCCCTTGGCCGCGGTGGCCCCGGAGTCGCCGTCGTCGACGACGACGGAGGTGCCGGACAGCTCCCCGGTGATGCCGGAGGCGCTGTTCCAGGTGGCGGTGGTCTCGTCCCA
Source organism: Streptomyces sp. NPDC015127 (assembly GCF_043080095.1). Lineage (NCBI taxonomy): Bacteria > Bacillati > Actinomycetota > Actinomycetes > Kitasatosporales > Streptomycetaceae > Streptomyces > Streptomyces sp. NPDC015127. The sequence goes on along the minus strand of NZ_JBIBVE010000002.1, from coordinate 467,024 downwards.
GGCGGCCGTGGCGCGGTGCGCCTCCAGCTGGACCTCGGTGTCACCGGTGGTGTGGGTCTGGTCGTAGTAGAGCTTGAGGTCGGCCGAGTCCAGCTGGGTGCCGGCCGGGACCGCGCCCAGCGGGAACTTGAGCAGTGCCCGTGAGGAACCGCTGCTGGTGTTGCCGACGGACAGGCGCCAGTTCCCGTCGTAGTTCGACGCCGGCCCGTCCGAGGAGATCATGACGTCCTGGGACTGGGTGGAGGTCGGCGCGATGGAGATCGTGGGGTCGACCACCACCGGGAAGCGCCGCTCCGGGGCCTTCAGCCATGCCGCGTCGGGACGCAGGGTGAGCGTGTACGAGCCGTCGCGGCCGGTCAGCCTCTGCTCGACGCGGTCGCTGCTCGCGGTTCCGTAGGCGGCCTGCGGGTCCTTCTTCGCGTCCGTCATGAAGGGCGCAGGGATGACCAGTTCGGGCCGGGTCGGGCCGGAGCTCTCGCTGTGGAGGGCGATCGAGCCGTTCTTGCGGCGCTCGGCGCTCAGGCCGTGGGTGGTGAGGGTGAACTCGTAGGAAGGGGCGGCGGTGGGGGCACCGCCGAGGACGATGCCTTCCTTCACGGTGCCGTTGCCGACGGTGTAGGTGAGGTCGGTGCCGCGGCCGAGGGCGTCCTTGTAGGTGACGGTGGACCCGTCGACCTCGGGTGTGAGCCGGCCGGCGGCCGCGCCCTTGATGCCGATGGCGACCCAGTGGCCCTGGTCGAGCTCGAAGCGGACGAGCTCGCCGGGGCGTTCACCGAAGTAGGTCCGGGCGACGTTGGTGGTGTTGGCGTGGGTGAAGCCCGTGCGGTCGGCGGCCGTGATGGCCGTGACGGCCGTCTCGACGGACTTCCAGACCTTGCCGTCCTTGTAGTGCGTGGGGACGGCGGACACCTCGGACTGGACGCGGCCGTCGGACAGCTGCCAGTAGCGGGCGTTGGGGGTGCGCCGGTCCTCGAGTTCCTTGACCCGCTTCGCGGGGGCCGCGTTCCTGCCCTTGGGCAGGTGCTCGTTGCGCGGCACGGCCGTGTCCGGAAGGTCCGGCGGCTCTACGGCCTCGGTGTCCTCGTCGTCCAGGCCGAGGAAGTTCCTGAACCCCTCGACGAGCCCCGGTCCGTCGTCGGGGGGTGGTGCGGCGAATGCCGGCTGCGGCACGCCGGTGGCGGCCAGCGCGACGACGCTGCTGACGATCAGCCAGCGCCGTGCACGTCTTCCATGCATCGTCTCTCCTCAACCTGTGGTCGGTCGTCAAGGGAGAGTTGTGGGGGTTATGAAATGAGCGTGTCAAGCGATTGGATATTCAAGGCATCGGCGGCACTTGGGATTTGACGGAGCATCGTGGACGGTGATCGCGGCTCACTCCCGGTGCCTCATGTCGCGGAGCGCGCGCGGGATGTGTAGGGCCGGGCCGAGCTGGGGATGGTCGCGATCATGACAGATTCCGCCTCCGTCCGGACCGTGGCCCCGCACACCCGGCGCCCGGTCAGGCAGCTGCTCGCGGCCTCGGTCGGCAACGCGGTGGAGTGGTACGACTGGTACGCGTACACCTTCCTCGCCGCCTACATCGCCGACCAGGTGTTCCCCAGGAGTTCGGACAACTCGCTGGTGCCGCTCCTGTCCACGTTCGCGGTGTTCGCCGTGGGCTTCTTCATGCGCCCGGTCGGCGGCCTGCTCATGGGTGCCGTCGCGGACCGCCACGGCCGGCGCGCCGCGCTCACGGTCACGATCCTGCTGATGGGCGGCAGCAGTCTGCTGGTGGGACTGACACCGACGTATGCGGCCGCGGGAATCGTGGCGCCGGTGGTGCTGGTCGTGGCGCGGCTGCTGCAGGGCCTGTCCGTGGGCGGCGAGTTCGCCGCATCGACGACGTTCCTGGTGGAGTCGGCCGGGCCGGGGCGGCGGGGCCTGTTCTCCTCCTTCCAGTACGTCTCCACCTCCATCGGGCAGCTCGCCGCGTCCGGTGTCGCGGCCCTGCTGGTGAGCCGGCTCGGCGAGGAGCAGATGAACAGCTGGGGCTGGCGGGTGCCGTTCGTGCTGGGCGCGCTGCTCAGCCTCGTCGGCTTCTGGATCCGGCGCAGCGCCCACGAGACCCGCAGCGCCGCGCAGCAGCGCGCCGAGCGGCCGGGCCTGTTCGACGCCCTGCGCCACCACCCGCGCGAATCCCTGCTGATCTGCGGCATCACGGCCGGCGGCACACTCGCGTACTACACCTGGACCTCGTACCTGCCGACGTACGCGGAACTCAACACCGGGATGGACAAGGCCGACGCGCTGCTCGCGGGCACCCTGTCACTGGCGTTCTTCACTCTGCTGCAGCCGGTCGGCGGGCTGCTCTCGGACCGTTTCGGGCGCAAGCCGGCGCTGTTGTTCTTCGGGCTGGGGTTCGCACTGCTGAGCGTGCCGCTGCTGAAGGCCGTGAACGGTTCCTTCGTCTCGCTGCTCCTGGTGCAGTGCGCCGGCATGGTGCTCCTGACCGGGTTCACGTCCGTCTCGGCGGCGGTCAACGCGGAGGTGTTCCCGGCGCGGGTACGGGCCGCGGGCATCGGGTTCCCCTACTCGCTCACGGTCGCCGTCTTCGGCGGCACGGCACCCTATGTGGGCACGCTCTTCAAGGAGATGGACCGTCCGGGCCTGTTCCCCTGGTACGTCGCCATGCTGTGCCTCGTGTCGTCGGCGGTGTACCTGCGGCTGCCGGAGAGCGCCCACAAGGAGCTGGAACGCTGATCCCGGGGCGGGGTCAGCGCTCGGTGAGCACGACCCACACCTGGCCGCGGGCAAAGTTGAACCGCTCCCCCGCGGCGGTGGTGAACACCGTGTCCCCGCCCGCCGTCCGCCGCTCCCAACGGGCGTCGAAAGCACGGCCGTCGCGCAGGACGAGCGCGGTGCCCTTGCCGACCGTCTCCGTGTACGGGGACACACTGCCCCCACGGTCACGGAACGCCGAAGGGCGGACGTCGGTGTACTGGACGACCACCGTGGCCGCGCCGAGCCGCTTGCCGTCCGTCGTCCGGGCCGCCGTCCCGTCCATGGCCACCAGCCACCGCTTCTCGGCTGCCGACCAGGTGAAGGCGTAGCGGGCCGCCGGATAGCGCACGGTCTGCTCAGCGGTCGGCCGCCCGTCCCGGGGAGCGGGGCCGAAGCGCAGGCCGATGTCGGATGCGTCGCTCACGCCGCGGGCCGCGTCCAGCGCCTTCCCGGGTCGCAGATAGAGGTTGTGCGGGGCCGGGCGGTCGCTGCCGCGGATGTAGGCACCGGGCGCCTTGCCGGGTGGGAGGGCGACGACGGGGGCCGCGTCGATCAGCGGTCCGAGCCGGGACTGCGCGCCGGAGTAGGCGAGGGCGGGCCGGCCGAACTGGCGCAGCAGTTCGAGGTCCGACTCGCGGGCGCTGCGCACCGGTCCGACCTGCGGCGGCAGCCGGGACGAGTACACGGCGAGGATGCGGCTGAGCCCCGACTCGACCTGCTCGACGTAGACGAGGTCGGCCGCGTCGAGCCCGGTGTGCGGGCGTGCGGGGCGCACATTGTCGATCTTGACGGCGAGCACCGGGCGGCCCGGGTCGGCCGGCAGGCCGGTGAAGTACGAGGTGCGCGGCTGCGCGGAGGTCGGCGGGCGGGTCGGCGTCGGCTCCGGGCGGTCGTCCCCGTCGGAGCAACCGAAGAGCCCGAGTGCGAGGGAGGCGGCGGTGAGCGCGGCGACGGCACTGCCGCTCCGCCGGTGACGCTGTCTTCGTCGTGTCTTCATCGGCCCAGCTCCCGTGCCTTCAAGTGCACCACGAAAGAGGGGCAGGCGACAGCCGGGGCAGGCGTCGGCGTCGGGGTGACACGGGCCTTCAAAGAATCCCGAATCCGGAACCGTGCCGGCGGAACCGGCGGGGGCGCAACAGCGTTGTCACCATGGCGTGTTGCACGGGGCGGGCGGGCACCTGCACAGCAGCCGTGCCACTCGTGCCACGCGCCCCGTACCTCACTACGGCCGGGAGCATCTCCATGATCCTTTACGTCACCCTCCCCACGGACGAGCGGGGCCGGGACCAGCGATCCCTGCTCGCGTGGTTCCGGCAGCACGACGAGATCCGGACGAACGCCAGGATCACGCTCGTGCCCGCCCCCCAGCAGCCCGGAAGCATGGGCTCCGTCTTCGACGCCATCCAGCTCGCCCTCGACCCGGCCTTCGACCTGGCGAACCTCCTCGTGGCCATCGCCGCCTGGCGACGGGCGTGCAGGCCGCAGGCGGCCACGACCGTGCAGGGCGAGGCCCGGACGATCACAGTGCAGGCCAACGGCGATGTGGTGATCACGACGGAAGGCCGCACGGTGACCGTGCCCGCGGATGCGGCATCGGACCCCGCATCCGTACGGCAGGCGCTGGGCGGGGCCACGACGGCGGACGGCGGCGAGCCGGACGGGACGCGGCGGGCGGCCGGATGACGGCCTGGGGGCTGCCCGACCCGGAGCGCTCGGTCGCCGTGCTCATCGGGGTCGGCACGTACACGCACCTGGACGCCGTCCCCGCGGCCAGGAACGGCTGCAAGAAGCTGTGGCAGCTGCTCACCGAGCGCACGGTGCTGGGGCTGCCCGTGCCGAACTGCGAGCTGCTGATCGATCCGAAGCACACGGACGAGCTCCTCGGCGCGGTCACGGCCGCCGCCGAGGCGGCCGAGGACACCCTGCTGATCTACTACTCCGGTCACGGCGTGGTCGACCCCGAGCACGGGACGCTGCGGCTGAGCGTGGGGCTCACGCAGGCGCAGCAGTCGCACACCAGCGTCGGCTGGGAGGAGATCCGCCGCGCGCTGCGCGTCTCCCGGGCACGGCGCAGGATCGTGATCCTGGACTGCTGCCACAGCGGTCTCATGATCGAGTCGCTGTCGGCGGGTACGGACATCCTGCCGATGACCAGGATCGAAGGAACGTACCGCCTGGCGGCCTGCGCCGACGACGCCGTCGCCCTCGCCCTCCAGGGGCGGCGCTACACCGAGTTCACCGGCGCCCTGGTGGAGCTGCTGGACAACGGTGTCGCGGGCCGGGGGCCGGTGCTGTCGCTGGACGAGATCTTCGAGGAGCTGAGCCGTACCACCACTCCCCGGCCGCGGCGCGGCTCGTGCGGGGACGTGGGCCGAGCGCCCTTCGTGCTCAACCGGGCCGTGGGCGACGACGCCGGCGTAGGTCCCGTCCCGGAAGCGGCGGGGCGGGACGCGAGGAGTGCCGCGCCGGCTCCTGCCGTTCCGGAGACGCCGGTGCCGGGCACTGCCGCGCCGGTGAGCCCCGAGGTCACGAGCCTTGAGCCGCGGGCTGCCCGGACACGGACCGGCGCGGAACCGGAGACCGGGGCCGAGCCGCAGCCGCGCCGGTCCGTGCCGCACGCCGCCGGACCGGTCCCGGCGGCGGATCCGCCCGACCGGAGCCAGGCGCACACCAGCTGGTGGGGCTCGCCCCGCCGGACCGCCCTCGCCGCCGGCGCCGCGGCGCTCGTCGTCACGGCCGGCGTCGTCGGCGCGGTCCTGTGGCCGGAGACCGCTCCCGGGAAGAACGGGCAGGGCGGTCCCGGCCCGTCGTCGCCCCGGCCCTCGCAGCCGACCGAGCATCCGTCGCCCACGGCCCCCGCGGCCACGGCGGGCCCCTGCTCCCCCGGCGCGGCACTGCTGGACTTCTCCGACCAGTTGGACGACGAGAGCTACGGCGGCAACCGCATCGTCGGCCTGTCGGGCATCACCATGACGGGCCAGGACCGGGCCCTGGTGGTCGACGACAAGAACGCACGGCTGTACGAGCTGCAGCTGGGCGCCCCCGACCGGCTGGACGTGCGCCCTGTCGGCACGACCCAGCTGAAGGACGCGGACGGGGCGGGGTACGCGGACGAGGAGTTCGACGGCGAGGGGCTCGTCGCGCAGGGGGACAGCGTGCTGGTGGCGTCCGAGACCGCGCCGTCCATCAGCCGGTTCGACCGCGCCGGCGGCCGCCTCCAGGAGGAGCTGGTGGTCCCGGCGCGGTTCCGCCCCGGGCCGGGAAGCGCTGCCAAGGCGTCGGAGCTGCTGGAATCGCTGGGCATGACGCCGGACGGACGTCATCTGTACTCGGGGCTGCAGACCGCCCTGTCCTCGGACAGCAGCAACCAGGGCAGCGACAGACTGCGCCTGCTGCACTACCGCGCCAGGGCCGACGGCGGCTGGCAGCTGCACAAGCAGCTGGCCTATCCGGTCGAGCACGGCGGCGAGCTGGCCGACCTCGTACCGCTCGCCGAAGGGGAGCTGCTGACGCTGGAGAGGTCGTACCACTCCGTGCACGGCAACACCGTCCAGGTGTTCCGTACGACGCTGGCCGACCGGGACGTCTCGGAAGCGGACGACCTCGGCAGGGAGCCGGCGGACGTCCTGGCCCGGAAGGAGCTGTTGTTCAACCTCGCCGCGTGCCCGCAGGCGGGGGCGAAGGGCAATTTCGAGCCGTCCAACGCGAAGCAGCCGCTGCTGGCCAACGCCGAAGGCATGGCACTGGGCCCGGAATTGACCGAGGGGAGGTACAAGGGCCGCAGGGTGCTCTATCTCGTCTCGGACGACAACGACACCAAGGAGCAGCTGACGCGGCTCTACTCGTTCGCGGTCGACGTGGACCGCTGACGCCGGCGGTCTGCCCGCCGCCGGCCGGTCACCTGCCGGTCGTCGGACAGGGTCTAGCCGCGTGCGGCGAAGCCCTGCAGCTCGAAGTCCAGCGTGCGGCTCACCTCGCGCAGCGTCTCCTCGGCCGTCTGACGGACATCCGCGGGGACGTCGCCCCGCTCTTCGACCAGGCTGTCGTAGATGGGTGCGTCAGCCCTGTCTGCGGAGCTCACGTTGGGTCCCTTCGTTCGGTTGCACTGGGCTGGCGCCCTGGCACGGATCCGTGCGGCGGCACGGGCTTCACGCCGTACTGCCGGAAGCAGGGGCCGAGTGTACGGGGTGGGGCGGCGGCGCCCGGTCGGCGACCCCCGCGTGGGCACTCTGGGTGACCGTTCGGACACGCCTCCTTGCTCCGCCGCTGGTCACGCGACCCGGGGGCGGTACGCGCGCCATGCGCTGTTCGAGTGCATTTGACCACCGAACCGGCCCCGGACGGGGTAACAGGAGGTGACCGTGGCACGGGGGGCATCGTTGGGGCGGGCGTGAAGAAGATCACTTACTCCGTCGCCGCGAGCGCGCTCGCCCTCGGTCTGCTGTCCGCCGCCCCCGCCCACGCCGGTCCCATCGGCCCGGCCGAGGAGTGCGGAGGGGTCGGTCAGGTGACCGACTTCCGTGTCTCCGGTCACACCGGGACGGACACGGGTCCCCTCACGCTCGACGCCGGAAAGACCACACGGTTCGAACTGGACTTCCGCGCCGGCCTCGATCATGGGGCGACCCAGCTCCATGTACGGACCAGAGGAGCGTTCGGCGAGTTCGCGTACACACGCGGCGCGATCGGCGCCGTGAGCGCCGGCGAGACCTACACCGTCGCGCACGAGATGACCCCGAGCCCGTTGCTGGCCGGTCAGGACCTCGACGTGCGCGTCCACGTGACGGGCGACAACAACACGTGGGAGGCGTGCCTGGAGTTCGACGTCCGCATCACCGCCTGACCGCCGACACGCGTCCGACGCCACCCGGCGCGCTTCCGCATGCATCGAGGGGGCGCATGCCGTCCGGACGACGCATGGCCGAAAGACGCCCTGCACAGTGCGTCACTTGACCATTCGTCTGTACCGCCGCGCATGCGCTCCCTAGCATGTTCGTCCCACAGCCTGATTTCCACGGACGCGGGTGAGGACTGGATGCGACGCGAGTCGTGGCGCCCGGACGCCATCGACACCAAGGTGCCCAGCGTGGCACGTATGTACGACTACTTCCTGGGGGGTGACGACAACTACCAGTCGGATCGCGACGCGTGTGAAGAACTGCTGAAACAGGTCCCCAGCACCAAGGTCCTGGCCGTCAACAACCGCAACTTCCTCCGGCGGGTGGTGCGTCTGCTGGCGAGCGAGTACGGCATCCGCCAGTTCGTCGACCACGGTTCCGGTCTGCCCACGCAGGACAACGTCCACCAGGTGGCCCAGGCCGTCGACCCCGAGTCCCGCGTCGTCTATGTCGACAACGACCCCATCGTTCTCGCACACGGCCGGGCACTGCTCGACGAGAACGACCGCACAGCGGTCATCCAGGCCGACATGCGCGACACCGACGGCATCTTCGGCCACGAGGAGACGACCCGGCTGATCGACTTCAGCCGGCCGGTCGCCGCGCTGTTCGTCTCGGTGCTGCACTGCATCCCGGACAAGGACGACCCCGCCGCGCTGGTACGGCGCGTGGCCGAACGGCTCGCCCCCGGCAGCTTCATGGTGGTGTGTCAGCTGGTGAGCGACCGCCCCGAGATCCGTACCTTCGTCACCGACTTCATGGCCGAGGCGACCGGTGGCAACTGGGGCCGGGTCCGCGAGGAGCACGAGGTCCGGCAGTATTTCGACGGTATGGAGATCCTGGAACCCGGCCTGGTGGAGGTCTCCACCTGGCGGCCCGACACCGATCTGGCGCCCGTCCAGCAGACGGACGAGTGGATCGAGTGGGGCGGCGTGGGCCGGCTGGCCTGAGTCGGCTCCCCGTCGAGGGTCCCGGCCCCGAGGATCACAACGCTGCCAGACGCTCCCGGAGCGTCTGCAGCGTTTCCTTGGGTGTGAGCGCGCACGCACTGAGGCGGTCGAGCATGTCGCGGTACTGCTCGACAGTCCCCGGCTTCTGGGTGAAGGTGCTGTCGGTGAGGTGCTCGATGTACACCGCGTCCTTCAGATCGCCGAGCGCGAAGCGCAGATAACTCACGCCCGTACCCACGCCCACGGCGGCCGTCACGTCCAGGGGCGCGATCTGCAGGGTGACGTGGGAGCGCTGCATCATCGTGATGAGATGCCGCAGCTGATCCTGCATCACCTGGCGGCCGCCGACGGAGCGCATCAGAACGGACTCGTCGACGATCGCCCACAGGCGCGGGGCATCCGGCTGGTCGAGCTGCCGCTGGCGCTCCTGCCGCAGATCGACGCGGCGCTGGATGTCATGGGCGAGCGGATTCCCGGGCCCCGACTGGATGACGGCGCGGGTGTACGCCGGTGTCTGGAGCAGACCGGGGATGTAGAACGGCTCGTAGGTACGGATCGTGGCCGCGGCGCCCTCCAGGGCGACGAGCGGCGTGAAGAAGTCGGACAGGACGTCGCTGAAGGACCGCCACCAGTCCGAACGGCGGGACTGCTGCACGAGGCGCATGAACTCGGCGATCTGGTCCTCGTCCTGCACCCCGTAGAGGCTCAGCAGGGCAAGCGCGTCGGACGGCTTGCAGCCGTGGCGGCCCAGTTCTATGCGGCTGGTCTTCGACCGGGAGAAGCCGAGCTTGCCGTCGACATCGGCGGGGTCGAGACCCGCGCTCGTCCGCAGTTCGCGCAACTTGCCGCCCAGGATGAGCTTCAGGGCGGTCGGGTTGCCCTCGACCGCTCCCAGCGGCCGAACGAACAACGACGGGCTCGGATCGGCGGCAGTCATCACACACTCCTGCGGAGACTATGAGAAGGCGCCAGTATCCCAGCACATGCCTGCGCACACCAATGGACCGGACATCTTGAGTGGGGTGGTTTTCAGCCAACCATCGCGTCGAAGTCCCCGTCCCGGGCGCCGGCCACGAAGGCGGCGATCTCCTCACGGGTGTAGACGAGCGCCGGCCCGTGCGGATCACGGGAGTTGCGGACGGCGATCCGGCCGCCCGGCAGGACGGCCATCTCCACGCAGTTCCCTGTGGCATTGCTGTGACTGCTCTTGATCCAGGTCACCGCGGTCAGTGCTCCGGCCTGCATTCCGTTGACGAACTCCACTCGCACCAGCCCCTCGTCGCTCGCGATCCGGTCCCCCTGACCCCATGAGTGCAATCCCAGATGCAATTGCATCAGCGGGCCGTGCTCGACAATACTCGTCCTGCGTCATCTGTCGAACAGCGAATCCTGCAGGGAGACATGACCAGTGGCGATTCACCTGCCGGGCTTCCCGGACACCGGCATCACGCGGGCAGGGACGATTCGGCATGCCGGTTCCGGCGTGAAGTCGCCTCCTGGAGCAGCCCCTTCGTTCTGCGTGGGTGAGGCCGACTGCGGGCCCGCCGGTCAATCACCCTGCCTCACACCGGGCGGCTTCGCGGCCTGCGGGCTCGACGGCCACCTGCAGAACGCCGGCCAGGCGCGCCGCTTCGTCTCGGCGACCCTCGACGACTGGGCGCTGACCTCGCTCACGGGTGACATGCAGCTCCTCGTCACCGAACTCGTGAGCAACGCCGTACGCCATGGGCTCTCCCCCGTCGCGCCGAGCGGTACGGAATACCCCGTGTGGCTCGGGCTGTTCCGGCATCCACGTCACGTCGTCTGCGCCGTCATGGACCCGAGCCCCGAGCCGCCGCGCCCACGGGCGGCCGACGCCGGGTCGCCGGGCGGGAGGGGACTCGCTCTGATCGGCGCGCTGAGCGACGCGTGGTCCTGGTGCCCGACTCCCCCGCGGGGAAAGACGGTCTGGGCGACAGTGACGCTGTCCGGGCCCGCCGTCTGACTCGCACCGAGGCCCCCGACCGTGTCCTCGCCGGTCACCTTCCGGTGGCGAAGTCCTGGACCCACCAAGGGCCGTTGGGCTTGAGGCTGACGCCGACTCCGGTGTCCTTGAGGCGGCAGTCCACGATGTTCTCGCGGTGCGCGGCGCTGCCCATCCATCCGGAGACGGTGGCGGCAGGGTCGCGGGGGCCGCGGTGGATGTTCTCGGCCCAGCGGCTCCACGCGTAGCCCTCGGCCTTCAGGCGGTCGCCCCCCTCGCGGCCTTCAGGGCTCTTGTGCGCGTAGAAGCCGCGGGCCGCCATGTCGTCGGCGTGGGCCTGGGCCGCGGCCTGCACGCGGTCGTCGACGCGCAGCGGAGCGCAGCCGGCGCGCTCCCTGTGCGCGTTCACCAGCGAGACGATCCGCCGCGCATGGTCGGCGGTCGTCCCGAGCGCGCCCGCGGCAGGCGCGGACTCCTCCACCGGAGGGTCTCCCGCGGCGCGCGGCGCCTCCAGCTCGCCGGAGGCGCCCCCGAGCAGCCCGGTCGCGGCGACGGCGAACGCCACAGCGGCGGTCGCCGCGCTCCGTACCGCGGCGGTCCCGCGCGGGGGCTCGTCATCGCCTGCGGACAGGGCACGACCACCTCCGGACAGGGCGCGGTCGTCGTGGTACATGGGCAGCCTCGCATTCGGGGAGAGGGGAACACCGGTGCAGGGTCCGCCCCCTCCCCTGCACGAAGACTGCCGTCAGCAGGCCCAGTCCTTGTCCGGGTCGAGGCCGCCCTCGCGGGCCTGGGTGAAGGAGAACCAGTTGCCGGAGTCGTCCCGGAAGATCGCCTCGGTGCCGTACGGGCGCTCCTGCGGCTCCTGAAGGAACTGCACGCCGCGCGCCTTGAGCTTCTCGTAGTCGCCGTGGATGTCGTCGGTCGCGAGCACTCCGGCGCCGAGGATGCCCTTGGAGACCAGCTTCTTCATCGCCTCGGCTGACTCGGGGTCCATGGCGGGCGGGCCGGGGACCATCAGCGTGAGCTCCACGTCGGGCTGGTTCACAGCCCCCACGGTGAGCCAGCGCATGCCACCCTCCCCCATGGTCATGTCCGTCCGTACCTCAAGGCCCAGCTTCTCGGTGTAGAACTCCTTGGCCCGGTCCTGGTCCAGCACCCAGACGGTGGAGATGGCGAGACCCTTGATCATGACGTGCTCCTGGGGAGTGGGTGTCCGTTGCCCTGCCACCGTAGGCAGTGGCCCTCTCAGCCCGCTTCTTCAGAATTGCGGTCTCCCGCGTCCCTTCGCCCGGACGGCTCCTTCGCCGGGGAGAAGCCGCCGGCCCACAGCATCGCGTAGCACCCCGGTATGAGCGCGGCCCCGCGGCCGACGTGCCGCGCGCGGTACTCACTCGGGGACAGGCCGGTCTGCCGCTTGAACCGGGCCGAGAACGTGCCGAGGCTGGTGAATCCCACCAGGGTGCAGATCTCAGTGACGGACAGGTTGGCCGTGCGGAGCATCTCCTCCGCCCGCTCTATCCGGCGGCCCGACAGGTACTGGCCGGGCGTCTGCCCGTAGACCGCCTTGAAGGCGCGCACGAAGTGATAGCGCGAGTACCCCGCGTGGGCGGCGACCGCGTCGAGGTCGAGCGGCTCCGCCCAGTCGCGATCCATCGCGTCCTTGGCGAGCCTCAGCTGCTTCAGGTGGGCCAGGTTCGTCACGTCCTCATGCTGGCACGCGGCACTGACATACCGCCTGACCTGCACGGACAGGGCAGAGCAGGGCGCCGGGCCGGACGCGGGAACATCCGGTCGAATGCCGTCGTTGTGTCTGAAAATGGGCCATTGGTGTGATCGGCGCGTCCGCGCCGGAGCGCCGCTGGCGCGCACGGCCGACGATCCGGAATCCCATGACTGTTCTCCGAGCTGTTCCCCTCGCCCTCGCGGGCGGGCTCGTGACCGTCCTTGCCGGGTGCGCCCCGGCGGCTGACGGCAGGGCCTCCGAGGAGCGCCCGACGGCGGGCGCCGCGACCGCCACGGTCGCACGCTCCGCCGCTCCCGCCCCTGCCCCTGCGGCTCCCGCGACGACATCGATGGAGCCCGTGGCCGGGACGATATCCGCGACTCCGGCGCCCGAGCCGTCCCGGCCCCGGACGGAGACAGCACTGCTGTCCATACCCTCCATCGGGCTCAAGGAGCTGAAGGTCGTCCCGTACGAGGGCACCACCGACGACTGGCCCGGCACCCGGATCCAGAACCGCGGCGTCGGCGCCAGCCCGTACGGCGAGAACGGCGGCGTAGGCCCCGGCGAGGTCGGAAACTACCTGGTCACCGCGCACCGCCTGTCCGCGGGAGGCCCGCTGCGCGATCTGCCCTCGCTCGACGAGGGCGAATCGGTGTTCGTCCGGGCCGGCGGCCGGGTGTACGAGTACGAGATCACGGAGACCAGGACGACGTCGTTCCGCTCCGAGCGCTCCCTCGCCGAACAGCGGGCGGCCGTCCCCGGCCGTCCCGGCGAGCGGCCGGTCAAGGCGATGATCACGATCTCGACCTGCGCGACCCCGGAGGACAACGCCGCGGGGAACTTCTGGCGTGACGACCGGGGCAACCCCGAGCACCGCATCGACAAGGTGGGCGTGCTGCGCGAGACCGCGCCCGAGCGATCCCCTCGCTGACGACGGCGCGCGCTGGACGCGGACGCGCCTACATGCCGCCCGCGACGCGCAGCACCGCGCCCGTGGTGAAGGACGCGTCGCCGGACAGCAGCCACGCGACCGATCCGGCGATCTCCTCGGGCCGTCCCGCCCGGCCGAGCGGAATGGTGCCGGCGAGCTTGGAGGGGCGCTGCGGATCCTCGTGGAACTCGGTCCATACGACGCCGGGGGCAACGCAGTTGACGCGTACGCCGTCGGCGGCGACCTCCTTGGCCAGGCCCACCGTCATGGCGTCGACCGCGGCCTTGGTCGCCGCGTAGTGCACGTACTGGCCGGGGCTGCCGAGGGTGGCGGCCGCCGAGGAGATGTTGACGACGGCGCCGCCGCCGGAACGGGTCATGTCCCGCACGGCGCGGCGCGCGCAGAGCAGGTAGCCGAGGACGTTGACGTCCAGGGCGCGGCGCATGCCCGCGGCATCGGCGTCGGCGAGGCGGCCGTTGGGGCCGCTGATCCCGGCGTTGTTGACGAGACCTGTGACGGTGCCCAGTTCGGCGGCGCGGTCGAACAGCAGGTCGACGGACGCCTCGTCAGCGGTGTCGACAGGGACGGCGAGCGCGCGCCGGCCGGCTGCGGTGACCGTTTCGACGACCTTCAGCGCGGCTTCCTCGTCGGAGCGGTAGCCCACCACCACGTCGTGGCCTTCGGCGGCGAGGCGTGCGGAGATCGCGGCGCCGATGCCGCGGCTGCCGCCGGTGACGACGGTGAGGTGCTGGGTCAAAGTGGTCTCCGGGGTGCGTTCGGGCTGCTCCCCGACTGTAGTTGGGAGTCCGCGGCCCTCGGCACAAGGGGCGGCCTCAGAAAGGGGCGCACCCGGGGGTGCGCCCCTTCAACTGACGTTCCAGCCCGGATCAGCTCTAGAAGCGGTCCTCGTCCTCGTCCAGCATCTCCTGGCGCGGTTCACGGCTCTGACGGCCGCGCTCCTGCTCCTGCCGGGCTCGCTCCTCGGACTGCTGCGGGCCGCCGCGCTCCCGGGACTGCCGGCCGCGCGCCTTGGCGTCGGCCGCGCGCTTCTGCGCCTCGTCCTTGAGCTGTTCGGCCTTGTCCTGGAACTGGTCCTTGATACCCATCAGTCTCTCCTTCGAGGTGGGGGTCTGGGCGCGTTCAGCCTTGCACGGCCGGACATTGCTCGCATGTCAGCGGAAAAACCAGCAGGTCGGGCATGCTGTCCCTGCCCTGGCAGACAGATTCGCCCCCGTCGACCCCGCACCGCCCTCGTCCCCGGCCACCGCCTGGGAGAGCGGTCTTGTGGGCGCCCGCACGGGTCGGTAGGAATGGGCCCATGACTACTCTCGGCGCCGTGTTCCGGCCGCAGTTGCCGCCTGAACGACTTCGTGGCATGGCCCGTGCGGCCGACGCGGCCGGACTGGAGGAGCTGTGGCTCTGGGAGGACTGCTTCCTCGAGAGCGGCATGGCCACCGCCGCGGCCGCACTCGCCTGGACGGAGCGACTGCGGGTGGGCATCGGCCTGTTGCCGGTCCCGTTGCGCAATGCGGCACTGACGTCGATGGAAGCCGCCACGCTCCTGCGACTGTTCCCCGGGCGCATCGCCCTGGCGCTGGGACACGGTGTGCAGGACTGGATGGGGCAGGTGGGCGCGCGCGTCGAGTCGCCGGTCACCCTGCTGCGCGAGCATCTGCTGGCCACCCGGGCCCTGTTGGGCGGTGAGCGCCTGACGGTGCAGGGCCGCTACGTGAAGCTCGAAGGCGTCGCCCTGGACTGGCCGCCCCCGGCCGCGCCGCCTGTGCTCGCCGGGGCTCTCGGGCCCAAGTCGCTGCGCCTGTCGGGCGAGGCGGCCGACGGGACGCTCCTGGACGCGAGCGTGTCCGCCGACGGTGTGCGCAGGGCCCGGCAGCTCATCGACGAGGGACGCGCGGCGGCCGGACGCACCGACTCCCATACGGTGGTCGTCTACCTCCACGCCGCGACCGGACCCGGGGCCGCGGACCGGCTGAGGGGCGAACTGGCCGGTTCCCCGGGCGAGTCGGTGCCGGAGCTGGGCGTCGCCGGGGACGCGGGTGCGGTGGCCAAGGCGGTTCAGCGTCTCGCGGAGGCCGGAGCCGACACGGTCGTGCTGCAGCCCACCGCCGACGAGCCGGACCCGGAGGGCTTCGTACGGTTCGTCGCTGAGGAGGTTCGTCCGCTCGTGCCGTGACAGGGGCAGCGGTACGGGGCGGTTCACTGAACTCAATTGATGGTGCCGGCGTCGGCGTTACAGCGGCGGTTCGCTGAGGCTCAGTGGCGGTGGCGGTGGCGGTGGCGGGCGCCGGCGGTACGGGCGGTCGGCCGAGGATCAGTGGCGGTGCCGGGCGCCGGCGGACCGCCGGCTGATCCGCACCAGCCGGTCGAAATCGACGGCGACCCCGCGCAGCAGCAGGTCCACCAGCGGGCGTGCGGATGTCTCGCCGATCGGCCCGTCGCCGAACAGCGCCCGCTGGTAGACCGTCGACGCGAGCAGATCGACGAGCAGTTCGGGATCCACGTCGGCGTGCAGATCGCCCCGGTCGACCGCGCGCCGTACCGCGACCGCCGCGGCCCGCCTGCTCGGCTGCACCACGGTGTCGATCAGGCGCCGGTGCAGCGCGGGTTCGCGTGCGCAGTCGGCCACCAGCGGGGCGAGGACGCCGGCCGGGAGCCGGTCGTGCAGTGCCTCGGCGAGCAGCCGCACACTCTCCGTCAGATCGCAGCGGGTGCAGCCGGTGTCCGGGACGGGGGGCGTGACGAGGACCGACGCCAGGGCATCGATGACCAGCTCCTGGCGGACCGGCCAACGGCGCCGGATCGAGGGCTTGGTCGTGCCCGCCCGGGCAGCGACCGCCTCAAGGGCGAATCGCGCGTACCCCTGTTCGCGCAGGACCGCGAGGGTCGCCGACAGTACGGCGGTGTCGATCGCCGGGTCCCGGGGCCGCCCGCGGCGGGGCTCAGTCCGCGGCATCCTGCGGGTACCAACGCAGTTCGACCGTGTTGCCGTCCGGGTCCTGCACGTATATCGACTGCGCGCTGCCCCGGGCTCCGTAGCGGTCGACCGGCCCTTCGAGGACGGTGAACCGCCCGGAGTCGATGACCTCCTGCCAGTCGAGCGGGTCGACGACCAGGCACAGGTGGTCCACGTTGGACTCGCCGCGGGGGCGGCTTACCAGGTCGATGATGGCGGTCGGGCTGATCCGCGCCGAGGGGAACGGCACCTTGCCCGCCCGCCACTCCTCCACCCTGACCGGCTCCAGCCCAAGAGGGCCGCAGTAGAACTCGAGCGAGCGCTCGACGTCCGCCACGTTGAGTACGAGGTGATCGAAATCCTTGACGCGCATCATGCCTCCCCTATTTTCATTCCGTTCCGGAACGGATCGTAACAGTCGCGACACGGAGAGGAAAGAGGCCAACGAGGCCCCTTCCGGTCTGATCGATATTGCCAACTTTATAGTTGTTTAGCCCTATTTCTTCCGGCTACTCGGGGCGCGGAGGGACGCCGCGAAGAGGGAGGAAGACAGTGATCACCCGAGACCAGATCCCGAATGTGCTGGACCGTCCGGTCTACGACGCCGAAGGCAACAAGGTCGGCAACGCGAAGCATGTCTTCGTCGACGACGCCACGGGGCAGCCGGACTGGGTCAGCGTGCAGACCGGCCTGTTCGGCACCAGCGAGTCCTTCGTACCCATCAGAGACGCCGCGATGGTCGAGGACCACCTCGAGGTGCCCTACCCGAAGAACAAGATCAAGGAAGCTCCCCACGTCGACGTCGACGCCGGCGGCCACCTCTCCCGTCAGGAGGAGGAGCGCCTGTACCGGCACTACAGCATCGACTGGGACGCCGCATGGCAGGACGCGAACCGCCCCGACAAGGGCTGGGCCCAGTCCGGCACGGCCGGCGCGGCGGGGACCTCCTCCGGAACGGACCGCTCGGGTGCCGCGGGTGCGGCCGGAGCCGGCGCCGCCGGAGGCATCGCGGGAGCCGCGGGCGTCGCGGGCACCGGCAGGCACGCACGCGACCGCAGCACCACCGGCGAATCCGCCGCCAAGGACATGAGGGGAACGGCGGAGGGCCAGGGCATGGCCGGCCGCACCTCCCCGGCACACGGCGCGGCCGGCACCAAGCCGATGCGCGGCACCCCTGACGCGGGCGACACCACCGCATCGCGCGGCAAGGCGGGCGAATCGATGCGGCGCGGCACCGCCGGCGACCTCAAGGCCGAGGACACCGACATCGCCATGACGCGCTCCGAGGAACACCTGCACGTCGGCACGGAGCGGCGCGAGGTCGGGCACGCCCGGCTGCGCAAGTACGTCGTCACCGAAGAGGAACAGCAGACCGTCCCGCTGCGCCACACCGAGGTGCGCGTTGAGCGCGAGCCGATCACCGAGGCCAACCGGGCGGCCGCGATGTCCGGCCCGGAGATCTCCGAGGCGGAGCACGACGTCCCGCTGTACGAGGAGCGGCCGGTGGTCGAGACCCGCACTGAACCCGTGGAGCGGATCCGCCTGAGGGTCGAGGAGCGCACGGAGGAGGAAACGGTCACGGGCCAGGTCCGCAAGGAGCGGATCGAGACCGACATGCCCGATGCGCGGGGCACGATGCCCGGTGAGCGGGGCAGGATGCCCGGTGAGCGGGGCAGGAGCCGTCCGACCTGACGGTGCGCGGGAGCAACTCCGGATGCGCGGGAGCAACTCAGGATGTGACGGAAGGCCCCGACTGCAGTTGCTCCAGCCTGCGCTGGAGCAGCTGCAGTGCGCCGCGTTGACGGCCCGGTACGCGCCTGCGCAACCGGACGAGTTCCGGCGCGAGCCGGCGTGCCCGCGCGGCGTCGCGGATCTGCTCCCACTGATGGTGCGCGCGGTCGACGGCCCCTTCGACATCGGGGTCGTCGGCGGTCTGCTGCCGCCGCAGCCGGGCGTCGGCCACCGCCATCCACAGCTCGCAGCTGCGGGCGGGGTCGCGGGCGAGGCGCGCGAGGTCGGCCCGTACCTCCAGCCAGTGCAGCGCCTGCACCGAGGCGGGCCCGTACGCGCGCAGGGCCTCGCCCTCACATGCGGCGGCGGCCGCGGCGGCCTCGGTGTGCCGCCCGGCGCGGGCCGCGGCGAGGATGGCCGGATGCGGATCCTCCCGGCCGGAGAGCGCCCCGCCGCTCGCAACGGCCGGGACGGCTGCGGCGACTTGAGGATCCGCGGACGGTACTTCGGACGGGGGCCTCTCCGCGGGCGCGTGGGCGGATGCGGGTCGCGCGGGCGCGGGTTGCGTGGTCGCGGGCACGGGGCCCTGCGCGGACTGGGGCGTCTGTGCGGGCGCGGGCGGCACCGCCCCACCGAACTCTCTCCCGAGCGCAGGCGCCTGGGCGCCGGCCACGGTCGCGTCTGCGGACGTGGGCGCATGGACCGCGGGCGCCGTCGCCCCCGCGGGCGCGGGCGTGCCGGGGGGCTGGGGCTCGGGCGGTGTGGGGAGCGGGGCACGTGCGGCTGGGGGCTGGGGCGTTGCGGGTGACGTCGGTATCGGGGGGAAGAGCAGGGCGCCGGCCGGATGTTCCGACTGGGCGGCGGCCTGCTCGTGCAGCTGCGCGAAGGACGGCCGCGCGCCGCTGCGCCAGATGGTGGCCATCGCCCTCAGGTACGCCGGCGGCGCCACCGTACGGCGGCCGGGTGCGGGCGCGATCCTGCCGTACAGCAGCGTCCCGGGGCCGAGTCCGGCGTGGCCCTCGGACACCTGCTGCCATGCCTCGCCGTCGGCGACCAGGTCCACGACCACCGTCGTCGTCCCCGGCCGGCGGGCCCTGAGCTCACCTGCCAGCCAGTGCCACGGCAGCGCCGTGTACCGCACGGTCGCCGGGGTCGTCCGGGCGAGGGCGAAGTGCAGCTGTCTCTGCTTGCGGTCGACGTGCAACTGCCCCGCGAGGTAGAGGAACAGCGGCCCGGGCGCGGCGGCCGCCCCGCGGATGCGGGTCAGCACGGTCTGCGGGTCGAGCGGGTCGGCGAGCTCGATCACGGTGGCTGCCGTGCCCGTGGTACCGGTCAGCACAGGAGCAGGCACGGCGGCGAGCGCCGGCAGCACGGACGCCGCGTCCACGAGACGGCCTTTGCCGGCCGGGGCCGCTGCCAGCAGCAACGCGGTACCCGGCGCCGAGTTCTCTCCAGTGATCACCACCTCAGCACCGTAGCCGCTGTCGGAACGTTCTGGCCAAGCGGCGCACATCGCCCACCCGGCCGGTCGGCCAACCCCGGCCGGGTCCCCGGCTTCCGCCGGTCCGGGCCGTGTGGTCGGACAGGCGCGGGCCGCCGCCCAACCGCACGGGCTCGGCGTGGAGTTGGCGTGCCGTCCGCTCCACGGCCGTCGGGCACCCCCGCGCCCACGCGGGACGACGCCGGTTTGAGCGCGCTCCGGGTGGCAACCCGTACCCCCGCGGTCGTATCGGCCGTACGCGCCCGGTGAGAAGCTCCTCGTGTCCCGCAATGCCCACAAGTCCGTGATCGCGGCGGTCGTCGTCAGCGGCGTCGAGCCGGTGTGGGTGCACCCCGCGTTCGATGCCGAGCGGCACCTCGCGCACCCGCCGGAGCCGGACGACGTGCGCCGGGCGCTGGCGGAGCACCCTGAGGCGAAGGGCATGCTGCTGATCACTCCGACCGACTGGGGTTCGTGTGCGGACATCGAGGGCCTGGCCAGGGTCTGCCATGCCCAGGACGTGCCGCTCATCGTCGACGAGGCGTGGGGCGCGCATCTTCCGTTCCACGACGGCCTGCCGGCCTGGGGCATGGACGCGGGCGCCGATCTCGTCGTCACGAGCGTGCACAAGATGGGCAGCGCGGTCGAGCAGAGTTCGGTCTTCCACCTCTAGGGCGACCGTGTGTCGGCCGACGCGCTCAAGCAGCGCTAGGGGGTGTCTCGCCGATCGGGCCGGATCAGTGAGCGGCGTCATGCGGGCCCGGATCCAAGGCGGAGGAGGGAGACAATGGCGGAGCCATGGCGACCGACGACAACGCGGGAGACGGGGTCGCAGGGCGTCGCGAGCCCGGCATGATCGGCGAGACACCCCCTAGGACCTCCTCGGCACGACGAGCGCCTCGTCGCTGGTCTACGCGTCGCTGGACGGCTGGCGGCGGCAGATGGTGGAACAGGGCTACGAGCTCGTCGACGGCGCCCTGCGCCGCGCCCGCCGGCTGCGGAAGGCGCTGGAGGCGGTACCGGGTCTGCGGCTGATGGGGCCCGAGATCGTGGAGATGGGTCTCGCGGCCGACCTCGATCTGCTCAAGATCGTGGTGGACGTGCGGGAGCTGGGCATCAGCGGCATGCGGGCCACCGAGTGGCTGCGTACGAACTGCCATGTGGACATGGGGGCGTCGGACACCTGCCGGGTCAGTGGCGTGATCACGCATGCCGACGACGACCGTACGGAGGAGCTGTTCCTCGACTCGCTGACCCGGCTGGTCGACGCGGCCGGAGCCGGTGCCGTCGACGGCGGTCGTCCGGTGGATCTGCCCGAACCGGGTGCGCTGGAGCTGGAACAGGTCATGCTGCCGCGCACGGCGTTCTTCGGTCCTGCCGAACAGGTTCCCGCCTCGCAGGCGGTGGGGCGGATCGCGGCCGAGATGATCAGCCCCTATCCGCCCGGCGTGCCTGCCGTGGCTCCCGGCGAACTCGTCACGGCCGAGGTGCTGGACTATCTGCGCAGCGGTGCGGCTTCCGGACTCCTGATCCCGGACGCGGCCGACCCGTCGATGGAGAGCGTACGGGTCGTGGCGGCCTGACCCGCCGTGCGGGCGAGAGGGCCTGGTGCCGAGCGGGGTTGCGCGGAAGGGCCCGGCACGCAGCGGGGGCGCTGGCATGATCGCCTCTATGGAGACACCGAACCGCGTGCCCGACCGGTCCACCTCCCCGACTCCGGCGCGGAGTTCAGCGCCGGAGCCCTCACTCGCGGTCGCCCAGCGGTCATTGGGCGATCCCACGGCCCGCTTTCCGCTGTGGCCTCCGCTCACCGGCGGGTGCCCCGCCACGTCCACCGTGGGCCTGCCCTACCCGCTGGAGATCGACTACGACTACGACCGGGTGCCCACGGACCTGTTCACGCGCCCCGCGGCGCACGGTCTGGAGCGCTGGGCCCCGCTGCTGCCGCCGCTGGGCTCGCCCGGCCTCGGCGAGGGCGGCACCCCGCTCGTCGCACTGCCCGACGGCGTCCTCGTCAAGGACGAGTCGCGCAACCCGACGTGGAGCCACAAGGACCGTCTCAACCGCGTCGCCGTCGGCGCGGCGGCGGCGAGCGGGGCCCGCGGCATCGTCGTCTCCTCCTCCGGCAACCACGGGGCCGCCGCGGCGGCGTACGCGGCCCGCGCCGGTCTGCCGTGCGCGGTCTTCACCTCACCGTCGGTCCCGCCCGCGGTCGCGTCCTTCCTTCGGGCGTACGGCGCCGTGGTCCTGACCGTGCCGTACGAGTCCGTGAAGCCGCTGATGCGGCGCATCGCCGACGAGTTCGGCTACCAGCCGGTGAGCAGCCTGACCAGCAGCGCGCACACCGGGCACCCGTTCGGGCCGGAGGGCTACAAGACCATCGCGTACGAGATCTTTCTCGACCTCGGCGAGGTGCCGGAGGCCGTGTACGTGCCTACGGGCTACGGCGAGTTGCTGTTCGGGGTCTGGAAGGGCTTCCACGAGCTGACGCTGCTCGGCCTCGCGCCGCGCGTCCCGCGCATGGTCGCCTGCGAGCCCGCCGCGGCGGGTGCGCTCGCCGCGGCGATCCGCACGGGACGCCCGGCCGCTCAGGTGCCGGTCGGCCCGACGGACGCGTACGCCATCGACTGTGCGGTCGGCAGCGTCCGCGGGGTCGTCGCGGTACGCGAGAGCGGCGGGGCGGCGCTCACCGTTACGGACGAGCACATGGCCGCGGCGGCGCGCGAACTGGCCGCCCAGGGCCTGTGGGTGGAGCTCTCGTCGGCGGCCGCCCTCGCGGGCCTGCGCACCGGCGCCCTGTCCCACGACGGCCCCGTGGTGTGCGTCGCGACGTCCAGCGGCTTCAAGGACATCGCGACGGGCAGGGAATCGCCGGCACCGATGGAGCCGGACTGGCCGGCGATCAAGGCCCTGCTCGCCTGACGCGGTGCCCCCGGTCGGCGGCCCGTGCCGGCGGCCGAGCCGCCGGCACGCGCGGGAGGATCCGGCGCGGGCCGGGCGGTGCCCGGGTGTGTCAGGCGCCCGGCGTCAGGCTGTACACGCCGTAGGCGAACCCGTCCGCCGTGATCGTGCCGTCCGTGATGCGGATGCCGTGCGCCTCCAGCGCGCGGGCGCCCGCGGTGCGGGACTCGTCGACCGTGATCGTCGCGGGGGCGGCGCCGGGGTTGACGATCACGAGGTACCGGCCGCCGCGTACGTGGACGAACGGGTAGCCGGTGTGCAGGATCTCCACCGATCCGGAGGGGCCGAGCTCCGGCGAGGCGCGGCGCAGGGCGATCAGGCGGCGGACCAGGTTCAGCAGCGAGGCGTCGTCGTCGCGCTGGGCGGCGACCGAGGGCCGGGCCGGGTCGGGGTCGAGGGGCAGGTAGAGGGCGTCGGCCGGGGCCGTGGAGAAGCCGGCGTTCTCGGTGTCGTCCCACTGCATGGGGGTGCGGGAGCCGGCCCGGTTGTAGCGCGGACCGAGGACGCTGCCCTCCTTGTCGGGGAGGTCGGGGACGAAGCGCATGCCGATCTCGTCGCCGTAGTAGACGGCGGGGAGGGTGGGCCAGGTGAGCTGGAAGGCGAAGGCCGCCGGGAGCTGTTCGGCCGTGCGGGGGCCGCAGTTGAGGCGGGAGAAGTCGTGGTTGGCCGTGGGCAGGGCGGTGAAGCCGTTGTCGCCGATGGCCTCGACGGCGGACTGCCATGCCTCGACGAAGTGGGCGGGGGTTCCCTTGCCCTCGGGGTCGAAGAAGCAGTCGACGGGGTCCCAGTCGTCGTTGTCGGTGCCGGTGCGGTTGTTCCACAGGGAGCGCAGGGGCCGTCCGTTGGTGGGGCCGCCGAACTGGAGGAAGAAGTCCGCGTGGAAGCCCGCCGGCACGGAGACGGCGGGGTCGCCCCACTCGGACAGAAGTACGGCCTCCGGGTGCGTGCGGTCCAGCCACTGCCGCAGCCCGGTCCAGACGGCGGCGGTCTCGCGCTTGTCCGGGTCGTCCTTGACGAGGGAGGCGGCCATGTCGACGCGGAAGCCCGCGAGGCCGAGCCGCAGCCAGTGGTCCATGATGTCGCGCAGCGCCTGCCGGTTGGCGCGCGGCCCTTCGGCGTCGGGGCCCTGCCGCCACGGTTCGGCCGGGTCGAGGCGCGCGTAGCCGAAGTTGAGGGCGGGCTGGGAGTCGAAGAAGTTGGGCAGGTAGGCGCCGGGGCGGCGGCCCGGCGAGGCGACGAAGCCTTCGGGCCGGTCGCCGTCGGTCCAGATGTAGCGGTGGTCGGCCGGGTCGTCGACCGACGCGAGGAACCAGGGGTGGCGGTCCGAGGTGTGTCCGGCGACGAGGTCGAGCAGGACCCGGATGCCCCTGCGGGCCGCCTCGGCGACGAGCCGGGCGAGGTCGTCGTCGGTTCCGTAGCGGGGCGCGAGGGCGAGGTAGTCGTCGATGTCGTAGCCGGCGTCGCGGAAGGGCGAGGAGAAGCACGGGTTGAGCCAGACCGTGTTCACGCCCAGCCAGGCGAGGTGGTCGAGGCGGTCGGTGATGCCGTTGAAGTCGCCGATGCCGTCGCCGTTCGAGTCGGCGAAGCTCTGCGGATAGATCTGGTAGAAGACGGCGTCGGCCAGCCAGGCGGGGGCGGGTCGGAACGTGGTCATGAAGAGGGTGCAGCCTTTCGATGCGGGGCGGCGGGGGGCCGAGGCCGGGTCAGCCCTTGACGGCGCCGGAGGTCAGACCGGAGACGACGGCCTTGCGGAAGACGAGGACCAACAGGGCGATGGGCAGGACGGAGACGGTCGCGGCGGCGAAGATCGTGCCGTAGGGGACGTCGTACTGGTCGCCGAACAGGGCCATGCCGACCGGGATGGTCCGGTAGGCGTCGGCACTGTTCAGCGTGACGGCTATCAGGAACTCCGTCCAGCATGCGGTGAAGGTGAACACGCCGGCGGTGAACACGCCCGGCCTGGCCTGCGGAAGGATCACCGAGACGACGGTGCGGACCGGCGAGGCGCCGTCCATCCAGGCGACCTCCTCCATCTCCTTGGGGATGGACAGGAAGTAGTTCCGCAGGATCCAGATCGCGAACGGCACGTTGAGGGCGACGTAGACGACGATCAGACCCTGGTGCGTGTTGAGCATGCCGGTTTCGCGCATCAGCAGGTACAGAGGCGCGGCCAGCGCGTACCGGTCAGGCCGTGTGCAGCCTCAGCCCGTAGCGGGACAGGATCTCGTTGACCGGCTGGTACCACGTCTGTCCGCCGCCGCCGCAGTTGCCCCAGCCGCCGGACGTGACGCCCTGCGCCTGGTCGCCGCTGATGAACGACCCGCCGGAGTCGCCCGGTTCGGCGCACACACTGGTCTTCGTCATCTGATGGACCGCACCCTGGCTGTAGTTGACGGTCTCGTTCTTCGCGAGAACGCTCCCGCAGTGCCAGTGCGTCGTGGAGCCCGAGCGGCAGATCGAGGCGCCGACGGGCGCCTCGGCCGAGCCGCGCACCAACCGGTCGGGCACCGTGCCCCAGCCCAGCACCACGGGAACGGTCCACCAGCCGCTGCCGACGTTCACCCACGCATAGTCGTTGTCCGGGAACGACGACCCCTGGAACGTGCCGATATGGGAGCCGTCCCAGCCGCGCACGGCCGCGCCCGGCCGCCCGCAGTGGCCCGCCGTCACGAAGCCGCCGTGCACCGAGAACCCGATCGAGCAGCGGACGTTGCCCGTGTAGTACGGGTCGCCACCGACCGTGCCCGCGGCGAAGGTCCGCGGCGCCTCGGCCACCTCCCTCACCTCGACCGGACCGGCCTGACGCGCACGGTCGAGGAAGGCTGCGACATCGTTGTCCGCACGCTCGGCGCCGACGACGTTCATCACGATCCGGTTGGCCTCCGGGTCGACGTGCCAGCTGCCCACTCCGGCGGGAGCAGCCATCGCGTCGATCTTCCGTTTGGCCGCGTCGAGCCGGCTCGCGCTGTGCTCGACGATCCGGACCGCCGCGCCCGTGGCCCGTACGGCACCCGCCCTGCCCGCGTCGGCGACGGCGACGGTCAGGCGTCCGCTGTCCACGTCGAACCAGGACCCGGCGTACGCTCCCCCGGCGGCGCGACGCGCCGTGGGTTCGATCGCGACGGCGGCCCGCTCGGCCGCGAGGCGCTCCCGCGCCTGGGCTTCGGTGAGCCCCAGGTCCCGCTGCACGGCCGCGAGCAGACCCGCGGACACCTGGGCTCCTGCGGACGGGACCCGGTCCCTCGCGGTGGCGGAGGCGGGGCCGCCACCGGCGGACGCCCAGGCGCCGAAGGCGAGGAGTGCGGCGAGGCCGGTGCGTACGAGCGTCGTCGCGCTCCTGGCTCCGGTACGACTGGGTTTCGTGACCAGGATTTTCGTGCGTTTCACGGCGTTCGACCTTTCACTGGTTCCGGCAGGGTGGGGAGGAAACAGGTCGGACTGAGAGCGCTCTCAGAAGGCGCCGGGGCGGAGCGTAACCGAGGGAGCCTGACAGGTCCATACCAAGCGTCGCGGGTGCGGGAATTGTCCCTATCCCTACGGGAACCGCCCGTGAGGAAAATGTGTCTGTGCTGGGGACAGTCCGTGAGCCGGGTCGGCGACGACGACCGGCACGGGGACGTCCGCCAGACAGGGGGACGCGATGAGCGTGTGGTCGGTGCCGGGATACACCGAGTCCCGGGAGCTCGGATCGGGGGCCGGCGGGCGTGTCGTCCTCGCCGTCCATGACGCCACCGGCGTGCCGGTCGCGGTGAAGTACCTCGGTGAACGGCTGCGCCGCGACGCGGCCTTCGTCCGTGAGTTCCGGGCGGAGGCGCGACTGCTCGGCGCCCTGGACTCACCGCATGTCGTGCGGCTCTACGAATACGTCGAGGCGCCGCACGGTGCCGCCATCGTGATGGAACTGGTCGACGGGATCGCGTTGCGGTCGCTGCTCGTCCGCGAGGGGGCGACCGGTCCTGAGGCGGCCCTCGTGGTGCTCAAGGGCTCCCTGCTGGGACTCGCCGCCGCCCACGGCGCGGGTGTCGTGCACCGCGACTACAAGCCCGAGAACGTGCTGGTGTCGGCCGACGGCACGTCCAAGCTGGTGGACTTCGGCATCGCGGCGGGCCGGGGCAGCACGCCCGGTGTGGCAGGCACTCCCGCGTACATGGCACCGGAGCAGTGGCACGGCGAGCCGGCCTCCCCGGCGGCCGACGTCTACGCGGCGACCGCGACGTTCTACGAGTGCCTGACCGGCCGCAAGCCCTACACCGGCGAGAACATCGCCGAGTTGGCCCTTCAGCACATCGGCGCGCCGGTCCCCGAGGACGACACGCCCGAGGCGGTCAGGCCGCTGATCCGGCGCGGGCTGGCGAAGTCGCCCGCCGAACGCCCGCAGAACGCGGCGGCGTTCGTGGCCGAACTGGAGGAGATCGCCGGTGCGGCGTACGGGCCCGCCTGGGAGGAGCGCGGCCGGCGCAGGCTGGCGGCGCTCGCCGCGCTGCTGCCGCTGCTGTTCCCCTCGGCAGGGGGGAGCGCGGCGGGCACCACCGCTGTGGCGACGACCACGCTGGACACGGGACCCGGCGGATGGCTGACTCCCGGGCTTCGCCGGATACTTGCCGGAGTCGTCGCGGCCGTGGTCGCCGTACTCGTCGCCGTCGCCGCGCGGGCGGGCAGCGACGCGGGCGGGCGGACCACCACCGAGGCCGTGGCCACCACGCGTGCGCTGCCGACCGGCCCCGGCACGCCGGCCCCCGGGGCCGAGGGGTCCGTCGGTCCGGCGCCGTCGCACGAGGCCGCGACGCCGTCGCCCTCACCGTCCCCCTCGGCGAGTGTCCCGCCCGGCCCCACCGGCTCCCCGACGACGAGCCCACCTCCTGCGACGGCCGGGCCCAGCACGTGGCCCGGCACCGAACCGTCCGCCGGGCCGTCACTCGGGCCGACGACCCCGACGACGCCCACGACGCCGACGGCTCCGGTGTCCGTACGGTCCGTCTCCGTCACGAGCTTCCGCCAGACCGGCACGGTGACCGGATCGGCCACGGTCGACGTCACCACGGACGGGACGGGTCCGGTCACGATCGTCGTGTCCTGGTACACCGGCGACACCAAGGGGCAGCTCGGCGCGCCGGACGGCTCGCAGGCGTTCGCACGCAGCGGCGCCACGCTGTACACCCTCCCGCTCACCCACACCTTCCAGGGGCAGGGCTGCTACTGGGGTGTCCAGGCGTCCACGGACCCGGGCGCCGCGAACGGCACGTCCACCCAGCAGCTCCTCACGAGCAGGGGGTGCCCGGTCTCATGAGCGGTCACCTCGCTCCACGCCCCGGTGAGGGGCAGGACGGCAGCGGTGCCGAGGATTACAGCGCGACCGCCCTGGGAAGCCACTGGTTCACCCATCCGGAGCCACAGGACGCCGACGACACACCGACGGCCGTGTTCGCCCGCCGGACACCGGACGCCACGCCCGACCGGGTCGAGGGCGACGTCCTGCGATTCGGGCCGGGCGTCACCGCGGCCGTACGGCGCGCCGGCGGTGCCACGACGGCCGTCGCCCTGTGGCACGGCACGCTCCCCGGGCAGCCGCCGGTGGGTGGCCCCGCACGCCGGCGCGGCCCCCGGCTGCGCCGCTGGGCGCCGGTGGCCGTCGTGCTGGTGGCCGTGCTGGCCTTCCTGGCCTGGCAGCGCTACGGGCCCGGGGTCGCCGTCCGCGACGTCGCCGTACGAACCCCCGCCGAGGTGCCCGGTTGCGACGGCACCGCCGATGTCGTCGGCGTGGTGAGAACCGACGGCAGGCCCGGCACCCTCACCTACCGCTGGCTGCGCAGCGACGGCACGACGTCGGAACCGCTCCACGAGAAGGTGGCGCGAGGTCAGAAGCAGGCGACCTTGCACCTGTTGTGGACCTTCCACGGCCGCGGCGAGTACCGGGCGCGCGCCGAGCTGCGCATCGTCTCACCGTCACGACACACGGCGTCGGCGCGGTTCGTGTACTCCTGCCGGTGAGAGCGTGTGGAGGACACCCGGCGCGGATCCCCTGCCCTCACCCGGCCCGCGGGTCGGCGAGCGGGCCGCCGCCTCTAGGCTGCCCGTCGCGACTGTCCGCCGATCGGCCCGGAGGTGCCATGCCCCTGCAGATGACGTTGTCCGCGATCACACTCGACTGCCTGAATCCGCCGGCTCTCGCGGCGTTCTATCAGCAGGCCACCGGCCTTGAACCGCACCCGAAGTCACACGCCGACTTCGCCGGGCTCAACGGTGCGGACGGGCTCCTCATCGGCTTTCAACGGGTCGACGGCTACCGGGCACCGCGCTGGCCCGACCAAACCGTTCCCCAACAGTTCCACCTCGACTTCGCGGTCGAGGACCTGGACGAGGCCGAGGCCCGGCTGCTGGAGCTGGGGGCGGGCAAGCCGGCTCATCAGCCGAATGAGGACAGGTGGCGGGTCCTCATCGATCCGGCCGGCCATCCCTTCTGCATCGTCAGACGCTGATTGCTCTGCTCGGTCGCCGGCCGGCAACCTGCGGCTTCCTCGTCCTCGGCCTGTCGTGGCGGCTTGCCGATCTTGTCCGACGGAAGATGGAACGGTACATCCGGGATTCACCTCTTGGATGCCGGACCATCAGTTTTCCGAAGGGCAGTGATGACATGTCCTCCGACGCATCGGGGATCACCGTCGCGCGGGAACCGGACGGGCGCGGCGGCCGGGAGCGGCGGAGCGGTCGTCGGCGCGGCTGGGCGCCCTGGTGGGCCGCCTGGCCGTTCGCGCTGGCCGCACTGCCGCTGGGCCTGCTGGCGCTGGCGTCGTGGTTCGGGCGTCATGTGCGGCCCAGCGCCGACGAGTGGTGCTTCCTCCCCATGGTCCGTGACCACGGCATCCCCGGCCTGGTCGGCAAGTTCTGGTACACCGACAACGGCCGGTTCGGCAACGGGCTGCTGGTCGGTCTGTACGCGAAGTTCTCCGTCGCCGGGCTCCAGTGGTTCGGACTGGTCAGCGGTGTCCTGATGCTGGGGCTGCTGTGGGCCCTGACCGCGCAGGTGCTGCGCAGGACTGGCCAGTCGGTGCCGCGCGGAGTGCCGCTGCTCGTCGCCGCCATGGTCGTGGCGGTGTTCCTCTTCGCCACGCAGAACACGTACAAGACGTTCTACTGGCCCGCCGCGTCCGTCTCGCACACCGTGGCGCCGGTCCTGGCGTGTGCCGCCGTGCTGCCGCTGCTGCGGGCCCGCGGCCGTGCGGGGCGTGTCGCCGCGCTGGTGACGGTGGCGGTCGCGGGCGTGTTCATGGGGACGCTGTCGGAGGAGGCGTCGGTCGTCGCCCTCGTCGTGCTGTCCGGCGCCGTGCTGTTCGCCCCGCGTCTCTTTTCGGGCGGGGCACGGCGCTTCGCCCGTCTCTGGTCGCTGGCGGGCATGGCCGGTGTCGGGATCGGCACGCTGCTGCTGGTCACCTCCCCGGGCTCGCGCAACCGGCGCGAGCGGCACGGCGCCGAGAGCGCGTCCATGCTCGCCCCCGAATCGCTGCTGGGCTCCCTGCGCGGCTTCGCCCACATCCTGGCCACGGTGTTCTCGACATGGCAGTACGTGGGCGCGGTGGCCGCGGGCGTGCTGCTGGGGCTCGTGGCCCGGCGCCGGTCCGCTCGGCCGGCGGCCCTCCTCCCGTGGCGGCCGCTGCCGCTGCTGTCGCTGGGCGCGCTCGCGTTCCTGGTGTCCGGCTATCTGTGCACCGTCATCACCTATCCCGTGTTCGGCGCGAGGGTGGTGACCACGGAGAGGACATGGAACGACTATCTGCTGCTGTACATCGTGCTGCTGGTGGCGGCGGGCGCGTTCCTCGGGCGCCGCCTGCGGCGCCACCGTCCGGGTGTCGCGACGGCGACGGCCGCCGCCTTGTGTGCCGCGGCCGTCCTCGGGCTCGTGGCCCCGCTCGTCTCCCTGGGGCACGACATGCAGGTGCGGGCCGAGCGGTGGGACCGCCAGGACCGCTCGCTGCGGGAGGGAGCCGCGCGCGGTGCGAAGCAGCTGCCGTACACCCCTGTGTCGGTGGCGAAAATGCTGGAGCCGTTCAGCAACAACGGGCGCCTGGCGTGGCCCGCGCAGTGTGTGGCGGACTACTACCACCTGGAGAAGGTCACTTACTCCAAGCGGCTCCCCTGACGGAGGGGTCCGGCTGCGCGGTGGCCGTCTCGTCGGTCTCGCGGATCACGTAGTGGGGCCGCCGTTTGGCCTCGTGGTAGATCCGGCCCACGTACTCGCCGATCACACCGAGCGTGACGAGCTGTATGCCGCCGATGCCGACGATCGCGGTGATCAGCGTGGCGTAGCCGGGGGTGTCGACGCCGCTGACCACGGCGTTGCCGACGATCCAGGCCGCGTAGGCGAGCGCCGAGAGCAGCAGCCACAGGCCGGTGTGGATCGCGAGGCGCAGCGGGCGGCTGTTGAAGGAGAGCAGGCCGTCGATGCCGTAGTTCAGCAGCCGCCGGCCACCCCACTTGGACCGGCCGGCGGCGCGCCGCACATTGGTGTACGTGAAGCTGACGGTGTCGAATCCGATCCAGGAGAAGAGTCCCTTGGAGAAGCGGTTGGCCTCCGGCAGGGACAGGACCGCGGCGACCGCGCGGCGGGAGAGCAGCCTGAAGTCGCCCGCCCCGTCGACCACTTCGACCTCCATGAAGCGGCGCACGAGGCGGTAGTACGCCTGGCTGAGGGAGGTGCGCACCATCCCCTCGCCGGTGCGGTCGCGCCGGGCGACGACCTGGTCGTAGCCGTGCCGGTGCAGTTCGAGCATCCGCGGGATCAGATCGGGCGGATGCTGGAGATCGGCGTCCATCAGGACCACGACATCGCCCTGAGCCATGCGCAGCCCGGCGAGCATCGCGGCTTCCTTGCCGAAGTTCCGGCTGAAGGAGGTGTACCGCACCCGGCGGTCCGCCGCGGCCAGGTCCTTGAGGTGCGCCCGCGTCCGGTCGTCGCTGCCGTCGTCCACGTAGCAGATCTCGAAGGTCGCCCCGGTCGGCTCCAGAGCGGCGACGAGGGCCTCGTGGAACGCCCCGATGACCTCGCTCTCGTTGAAGCACGGCACGACGACCGACGTACGGACCGTTGTCATCTCACTCCATGCGCTGTGGTGCGGGCGGGCTACGGCGCGTTGCACAGGAAGATGGCCGGCGGCCCGTCGTGGTTGCGTCCATGGTGGGACGCGTCCCGGTTCGTTCCGCGGAGCGGCCCGTCCCGGGCGCGTGTCGACTGCGCCGTTCGGCTGTCGCGCCCCGGGCGCGGCTCCGACGGGCGGTCAGGACCGGGGCACCGCGTCGGTTGCCGCCCCTGGTACCGGCTCCGCGAGCCGCAGGAGCGTGGTGGCGAGGACATCGACACCGTGGGCGCACGCCTCTGGGTTGGAGTACTCGCGGGGGTTGTGGCTGATGCCGTCGTACTCGCCCCGCACGAAGACCATGGCCGTGGGGCACAGCGCCGCGATCTCCTGGGCGTCGTGTCCGGCGCCCGAGAGCAGGGAGACATGGGCGAGTCCGTGGTCGTCCGCGGCCCGGGCGACGGCCTTTTGCACCTCCTCGTCGAAGGGGACGGCGGCCGTCCGCGCCATCCGGCGCACGGACGCGGTCAGCCCCGGCTGCTCGCCCTCCAGCGCGCGCACATGGCTGAGCAGGTCCTCCTCGGCACGGGCCATGGCCGCGTCGTCGGGGTTGCGGAGGTCGACGGTGAGTTCCGCGCGTGCGGGAACGATGTTCGTCAGGCCGGGGTGCACGGCCATGTGCCCGACGGTCGCGCGCAGTTCGCCGTACGCGCCGGATTCGACCATGGCGCGCAGGTGCGTGACGATGCGGGCGGCGGCGAGTCCCGCGTCGGCACGCAGTTCGGTGGGGGTCGTCCCGGCGTGCGCGGCACGGCCGTGGAGGGTGATCTCCTGCCAGGAGATGCCCTGCACGCCGGTGACGACGCCGATGTCGACGCCGGCCCTGGCGAGTACGGGACCCTGTTCGATGTGGCACTCCACGTAGGCGTGCGGGGGGTCGAGGCGTTCGCAGGCGGTGCCGTCGAATCCGGTGCGGGTCAGTTCGGCGCCGAGGGCGACGCCGTCTCGGTCGGTGAGCGCATGGGCCCGGCCGAGGGTGATCCGGCCGGCGGCGACCGCGCTGCCGAGCATGTCGGTGCCGAACCGCGTGCCCTCCTCCTCGGTGAAGACGGCGACTTCGAGGGGTCGGCGGGTCGTGATGCCGAGGTCGTTCAGCGTGCGGACGACCTCGATGCCGCCGAGGACGCCAAGGCATCCGTCGAACGCGCCGGCGGTGGCGACGCTGTCGATGTGCGAGCCGGTGAGTACGGGGCGCGCGTCCGGGTCGGCGCCCTCGCGGCGGCCGTAGATGTTGCCCATCCGGTCGACGCGGACGGTCAGTCCCGCCTCCCGCATCCAGCCGATGACCAGCCGTCGTCCGGCCGCGTCGGCGTCGGTGAGGGCGAGGCGGTTGACGCCGCGCAGGCCGGTGCGTTCGTCGTCGTAGGCGCCGATCTCGGCCAGTTCCATGAGTGAGCGCCACAGGCGGTCGCCGTCGACGCGGAGGATCGGGGCAGTGGTCGTGGGGGCGGTCATGACGGGTTCTCCTGGTGATGGGGGTTGGCCGCCGGTCCCTCGGTGCTGAGCAGGACGAGGGTGGCCGAGGGGTCGAGGTCCAGGGCGGCGCGGCGCGCTGCGGCGCCCGGGCCCTCGAGTGCGGCGCGTACGCCCCCGAGTGCGGCGGCGCCGCACGGGCCGGAGCCGACGCCGAGCGCGGCGAGTTCGCGGGCTGCGTCGGCGCTTTGGGCGTCGGTGACGGCGACGGCCGCGTCGAGGCCGTCGCGCAGGTACGGCCAGGCGAGCGCGGAGGGAGTGCCGCAGTTGAGCCCGGCCATCGTGGTGAGGGCTGTGGGCACGCTGAGGCGTTCGCCGGCCACGAGTCCGGCGAGGACGCACGCGGCGGTCACCGGCTCGACGGACAGCAGCGCGGGGGCGTGTGCGCGTCCTTGGCTGCGGTAGTGGGTGACGGCGGCCTGGGCGAGCGAGCCGACGCCGACCGGCACGGCGACCAGGTCGGGCGCCGGGGCTCCGGCCGCTGCCAGCTGGTCGTCGATCTCGGCGAACAGGGTCGCGTAGCCCTCGACGATCCAGCCGGGGATCTCCTCGTAGCCGGGCCAGGCGCTGTCCTGGACCAGAACGGCCCCATCGGCTCGCGCGGCATCGGCGGCCTGCCGGACGGCCGTGTCGTAGTCGCCGTCGACCTGCTCGACGCGGGCGCCCTCGGCCGCGATCGCCGCCACGGCCGAGGGATGCAGGCCGCGGGGTACGTGGATCTCGGCGTGGTGGCCGCCGAGGCGGGCGGTGCGGGCGACGGCCCGGCCGTGGTTGCCGTCCGTGGCGGCGACGAGGCGCAGCCGGGTGCCGGCCGGGCGGCCCGCGAGGATGCGGTGGACGGCCCAGGTCGCGCCGAGCGCCTTGAACGCCGGGAGTCCGAGGCGGGACGACTCGTCCTTGACGAAGAGCCGTCCGACGCCGAGGCGGGCCGCGAGAGCGGGCAGTTCGGTCAGCGGGGTGGGGGCATAGCCGGGCAGTCCGGCGTGGAAGCGGGACACGCCGGGCGACACGGGAGCACAGGTCCAGGCACGGGCGGCGGGCCGCGCGTACCAGAACGGGGCGGTGGGATCAGGGGTTCCGGACATGTGCACCACCGTGCCGCCTGAGCATTACGTCGGTCCAGCGAATGTTTCCGACCGATAATCGTCGGAGAAGCCGAACAATCACCGGAAGGACTCCCGCCCGTGTTCGATCTTCATCGACTGCGTCTGCTGCGCGAGCTCAAACACCGCGGGACGCTGGCCGCCGTCGCCGCCGCGCTCTCCTACAGCCCCTCGTCCGTCTCGCAGCAGCTCTCCCAGCTGGAGGCCGAGGCCGGTGTGCCGCTGCTGGAGCCGGTCGGGCGCCGTGTGCGGCTGACCGAACAGGCCGAGATCCTCGTCGCGCATACCGAGGCGGTGCTCGAACGGCTGGAGAGGGCCGAGGCGGACATCGCGACCTCGCTGTCCGAGATCACCGGCACCCTGCGCATCGCCTCCTTCCAGACCGCCGCGCTCGCCCTGGTGCCGACCGCGCTGACGCTGCTGCGCGACGCCCATCCGCGGCTGCGCGTGCACATGACGCAGGCGGAGCCCGAGCGTGCCCTTCCGGCGCTGCTGGCCCGGGACTTCGACGTGGTGGTGGCCGAGGAGTATCCGGGCAGCGCCAATCCCCGTCCGGCGGAGCTCGAACAGGAGGACCTGTGCGAGGACCCGCTGCGGCTCGCCCTGCCCGCAGGCGTAGCAGTCGGGAGCGGGGAGTCCGCGCAGCGCCGGGGGCCGCAGGCGGCGCTCATGCGGCTGGCCGGGCACCCCTGGGTCATGGAGCCCGAGGGCACGGCGGCCCGGCACTGGGCGACGGCGCTCTGCCGGGCGGCGGGTTTCGAGCCGGACGTGCGCTACGAGTCCACCGACCTCCTGCTGCATCTGCGGCTCGCGGAGCAGGGGCACGCCGCCGCTCTCCTGCCCGACCTGGTGTGGTCCGGCCGCCCGCCGACCGTGGCGCTGCGACAGCTCCCGCGCGGTCAGCGGGCGCGCAGGCTCTTCACGGCGGTACGGCGCGGGCGGGGGCGGCATCCTGCGATCCGGGCATTCCGCGACGCGCTGCGGGAGGCCGCGGCGGTCGGCTGACCCCACACAGCATTCCGTTTTACGGAATATACTTTCCGCACAGCGACATGGGTGGGGAGAGATCGTGACTGCACAGGCGGCGCTGCCGCGCCGGGCGGTGGCCGAACTGGTCGGCACCGCCGCACTCGTGACCGTCGTCGTCGGCTCCGGGATCCGGGCCGCCGGGCTCAGCCCGGATCCGGGGACCGCACTGCTGGCCAACTCGCTGGCCTCCGCGATCGGACTCGGTCTGCTGATCGCTCTGCTGTCCCCCGTCTCCGGCGCCCATCTCAACCCGGTGGTCACCCTGTGCGCCTGGTGGTACGAGGGACGGCGGGGCCGCGCAGCCGCCTTGGAGGCGCTGACCTACGTCGCGGCGCAGCTGGCGGGCGCGGCGGCGGGCGCCGTGCTGGCCGACCTCATGTTCGGCCGGCGCCCCGGCACGTGGTCCACGCACACACGATCGGAGTGGCACCTGCTCCTCGGCGAAACGGTCGCCACGGCGGGACTCGTGCTGCTGATCACGGGACTGCGGCGGACCGGCCGTGCCAGGTTCGCGCCCGTCGGGGTCGCCGCGTACATCGCCGCGGCGATCTGGTTCACCTCGTCCGGCTCGTTCGCCAACCCCGCTGCCTCCGTGGGCAGATCGTTGTCGGACTCCTTCGCAGGCATCGCGCCGGCGTCGCTGCCCGGATTCGTGGCCGCGCAGCTCGTGGGCGGCACGCTGGGAGCCGGTCTGGCCGTGCTGCTGTACGGACGGCCCCGGAGAATGAGTGCCGCGTCCGTGCGGCCCGCAGAGCGCGCCCGCCGAGGCGAGTCGCTCGATCTGGCGTCGTGAAGGCTGCGACTGCCTCTGCGCCGGTTCGGCCGGTGAAGCGCCGGTCCATGGACACGCGGGTCACCGCATCGAACGCTGTTGCTGCGGCCGGACGGCGTGGTGCGACTCAGTGGACAGCGGCCCGCGACGGTCGGCACGTCAGGCGGGCGGGGCTGTACGGTCGAGGCGCTGCCGCTGGGAGTCGGTGAGCGGGAGGTCTGCCGCGGCGACGTTGTCCTCCAGGTGGGCGAGCGAGCCGGTGCCGGGGATCGGCAGGAGGACCGGGGAACGGCCGAGCAGCCAGGAGAGCATGACCTGCGGGACGGTGGCGCCGAGTTCGGTGGCGACGGTGTCGAGCGCGGACGCCCGGCCGGAGTCGGCTGCCGCGGCGACGGGGCGCCAGGGAAGGAAGGCGATGCCGGCCGCCTCGCATGCCGCCAGAACCGGCTCGTGGTCCCGGTCGACAAGGTTGTAGCGGTTCTGGACGCTCGCGATCTCGGCGGTCTGCCGGGCCTCGGCGAGTTGAGCGGTGGTGACCTCGGACAGCCCGATGTGCCCGATTTTCCCTTCCCGTTGGAGTTCGCGGAGCGCGCCGATCTGTTCGGTGACCGGAACCTTCGGGTCCATCCGGTGCAGCTGCAGGAGGCCGACGCGCTCGGTCCGGAGCCGGCGCAGGCCCTGCTCGACCTGCTCGCGCAGGCTCTCCGGTCGTGCGTCGTACACCCACCCTTCCGGCCCGCCCCGGGTGACCCCGACCTTGGTGGTGATCAACAGGTCGTCCGGGTAGGGATGCAGGGCCTCGGCCAGGAGTTCCTCGTTCGCCCCCCATCCGTACAGGTGGGCAGTGTCGATCAGGGTGACGCCCAGTTCGACGGCGCGCCGGGCCACCGCGATGGCGGCCTCACGCTCGGAACCGGGCTCGGTCGACAGGCGCATGGCGCCGAACCCGAGTCGGCCGACCCGGTATTCGCCGCCGATCGAGAACGTGCGCGTCGTGCCCGGAGTGTCAGTCGTCCGTGACGTCATGTGCTTCCCCCTCGCCGACCCGACGATACCCGCGGACCGCCTGCCGGACGGGGCGGTCAGCTGTAGTCGATCTCGACGTAGTCGATGTCGGTGAACTCCACCTGCAGGCCATCCGCGCGGCGGCCGCGGTCCTTGAAGTAGATCTCCTGGAGCCCTTCCGCCGCGATCTGCTGCAACTGGCGTTCGCCCGCCCCCGCGTCCTGCGCGGCGAACAGGCGGGCCGCGTAGTCGGGCGGCAGGTGCTGGGTGATGCGGCGGACGCGGCTGTCGTCGGTGCTGCCGGGGGCCGCGGTGAAACCGAAGCGGGCCCGGGTCTCGATCACCAGGCCCGTCGCCGTCGCGGCCTGCCTGCGCGCACGCTGCTTCACCCGCGGCTGCCACAGGCGGCGCACCTCCGCGGCCATCCGGTCCGCGAGCTCCTTGCGCGGCCTTCTGATCTCGCCCTTCAGGTACCGCTCGATCGTGCGCTGGGAGACGCCGAGCTGTTCGGCGACCGCCTTGGTGGAGCCCTTGGCGCGCTTGACGAGGAACCGCACCCGCGCCTGCGCGCCCACCGGGATCGGGCGGGTGGAGACGCTGAGCGCCGCCCGGTCCAGGCTGTCGCCGATATGCCCCATGGCCTGCCCCTATTCTCCGTCGTCCGCGGCGTCCGAGCCCTTGATGTGCCGGGCCGGGTTGAGCCCCTGGTCGAGCAACTGCACCGCCCACATCATGGACCGCGTCCCCTCGTGCTTGACCATGCCCGGGCTCCCCCCGAGGCGGAAGGTGCCGGGTACCGGCCTGCCGTCGGCCGTGTGCGGCAGGAAGTCCAGTGGGCCCGGGCCGTCCGCAAGGTAGACCGCGCCGTCCGACAGCAGCGCGATCGCGCACAACGCGTCCTCGCCGAGGCGGAGATGACCGACCGGAGCCGGGTCCCGCTGAGTGGCGAGAGCGGTCCTGAGGAGCTTGCGGTGCATGTTGACACGGGCCGTCGCGATGACCGCGGCGCGGATGTCGGGCCGCCAGGTGGGGCGGGACAGGGCCGGCCACCGCTCCCCCGGCCGGTACGAGGTGCCCTGGGGCCGTTCCCGCAGCTTGCCGATGCCGCCCTTGACCGTCGCCTTGATCGCCGTGAGCACGGCGGCGAGTGCCGGGTCCTGGTGCCGGTGCGACTCCATCGCGGCGAGGAACTCCGCCTCGCCCAGGCCCGCTTCCACCCCGAGGTCGGCCATCGTCGCCTTGTACGCCTCGCTGAGACGCTTGTACCAGGGGTCGAGATACGGTCCGCTCTCGGTACGGACCCACGCCTCGACCGGCGCGATCGTGACGGGCAGGCGGTAGGTGTCGACGAGTTCCCGGGCGTAGGCGACGGTCGGGGTCGCGTACCAGGCCGGCCCCTCGGGGCGGCCGCCGTGAGGGGTGAAGGGGTTCGGCAGCCGCGGGTCGATCTCGATTCCGGACAGGTCGACGAGCCAGGAACCGGGAACCGCCTTGTCGAACGCCGGCGCGCGGACGTGGACGGCCTCCCCGAGGCCGACGAGGAGCCGGTTGGCCGCCGCCAGGAACGCGGTGTTGACGTCGATGCCGACCGCGTACTCCTTCGCGCACTCGGCGTCCGTGAGGAGCTCGGGGTCGCGCGTCCACTCGAACGCCTCCTCGTCGAGAACCTCCTCGGAGGTGCGCCGGTGGCCGCGCGGATACAGGGAGGCGACGACGGGGTGCTCGTCCGGCGCCTCGGGCGGCGCCGGGTCGACGGACTCGGTGAGCGCGCCGGGCACGGGGCCGGACGTCCATGCGCCCGTGGCGGCGTCCTGCACCGCGCGGGTCGGCGGCCGCAGCGCGGTCATCAGCTCCAGCCCGGACACGGCGGCCGACCCGCGCGGGGTCAGGACACGTGCGGCGTACGTGCTGAGCACGCGGGCCAGTTCGGGCGGCGGGAGGGTGTCGGCATCGCCCCACGTACGGGCGTCGAGCGCGCCCCACGGCAGGACGGCGAGCTGGACGCACCTGCGCTGCCCGGCCTGGGCGGGGCGGTAGATGCGCGGCCAGGGACCGAAGCCGCGCTTGGTCAGCCGCCACTTGGCACGGGCGAGTCCGCGGACGACCGGGTGGTCGTCCGGGAGCCGCAGCGTGCGGCGGTCCGCCAGCTCGGCGGGCAGCCCGAGTCGTACGGCGGCGGCCTCGGTGAGCACGATCAGGGGGTCGGCGTCCTGGCCGTTGCGGTGCAGCCGGGGCGCGCCGAGCCGTGTCTCGCCGAGCGTCCACTCGACGAGGGCGGGCACGTCGTCGGCGGGGCAGTCGAGGACCAGGCCGCCGGCGCAGTGGGCGTTGCCGTCACCGTCGAGCACGGCGAGCGGCCCGTCGGCGAACCGGGGGTCGGCGGTGGCGGTGGCCGGGCGGGACGGCGTGGGCGTCCGCCTCGTGGCGCGCCCGCGAGTGGAGGCGGCCGCGGGCCTGCCACTGGGGCGGCGCGGCGCGACAGGGTCGGGCGCGGGGTCGGGGGTGCGTACCGCTGCTCGGGCCGCCGGATCGGGCGCGGCGGGCGTTTCTGACGTGACGGGGGCCGGGGCCGGCACGGGAGCCGCTGCCGGCGTGCCCGCCCGGTCCGTTACGGGCACAGGTGCCGTGGTCGGCGGCGCAGTCGGGGCCGGCGGCGTGCCGGCTCCGCGGCCGGACGCGAGGTGCGCCGCGCCGGGGCCGGCGCCGGCGACCGGTTCCGGGGCGGGGGTCCGCTCGGGCGCGGCCGGGTGGTGCGGGGCTGCCTCCGGCGCAGGCACCGCTTCCGGCGTGGGCCGGGGCGGGTGTTGGGCGGCGAGGCCCTCCAGGAAGCGGGCGTAGGCCGCGCGCTTCGGCGGTCGCGGTTCCGTCCGGCCGGCCTCCCAGCTCGTCACGGTTTCCCGCCGCACCTTGAGCGCCTGTGCCACCTGCTCCTGGCTGACCCCCGCGGCCTCGCGCAGACGCTTGCGCTCCGCCGGTGCGGGCAGCGTGTCCTGTGCCGCCGCCTGTTCCAGCAGCGCGTCCACCGCCGCGAACAGCTCTGCCTGCTCGTTGGCCACGCGGATCACCTCCGGCGTCCACCCTAGTCCCGATCGCACCCCGGATCGCACTCGGAACACACCGATGCCACGGGGTCACCCGGTCTCGTGCCGCGCGTGCTCCGCGGCCGCCGCGGCGAGGGCGCGCACGACCGGGTGCGGGCGGGTTCCGTCCCCCGCGAGTTCGGGCTGGAACAGTGTGGCGAGGAAGAAGGGGTGGCCCGGCAGTTCGGCGATGCGGACATCGCCTGCGTCGTCCCACCCGCTGAAGCGCAGGCCGTGGTCCCGCAGGACGTCGACGTACGCAGGGCTGGTGCCGTACGAGCAGTGGTAGCGCTCCACTGTCCGCTCGGCGCCGAGGACCCGTTCGGCCAGCGAGCCGCGCTCCACCTCGACCGCGCCCTCGTGTCCGACCAGCGAGCAGGCGAGCGGGGCGATCAACGGGTCCTCGGCGCCGGGGCGGTTCTCCGCGTGGGCGGCGTCCCCGAGGGAGCAGACGGACCGTGCGTACTCGAGGACCGCGTGCTGGAACCCTCCGCACGTCCCGAGGAAGGGAATGCCCCGTTCGCGCGCTGTGCGCACGGCGGCGAGCGCGCCTGCCTCGCTCGCGTACGGACTTCCGGGGACGAGCCAGACGGCGTCGAAGCCGACGAGCGCGCCGGGCTGTTCGGCGTCGGGGGTGGGGATCCAGTAGGCGTCGAGGACGAGTTGGTCACGCGCGGCGAGTGACTGCAGTAGTGCCGGGATGCGGGCGTGGGCGCGCACGCCGGGTGAGCGGTCGCCGACGAGGGCGAGACGGGCCGAAGAGGTGCGGTGGGAAGCGGACATGCGCACATCCTGACCCGACCGTGAGGTTCAGCACCAACGATGATTCATGACCCTGCCATCAGCGATACTGATGGACCATGGATCCGCATCTGCTGCGCACCTTCGTCACCGTGGCCGGTCTCGGGTCCTTCTCGGCCGCCGCTCGCGAACTGGGCTACACCCAGTCCGCGGTGTCGCAGCACATCGCCGCACTGGAGAACGATCTGGGAGCAGCGTTGCTGCTGCGCCGTCCCGTCGTCCCCACCGAGGCCGGAGCACGTCTGCTGGAGCACGCCGGGCCGCTGCTCCTGCGGCTCGACGCCGCACGCGCCGACATCGCCCGGCTGCTGGCGGTGCCGGCGGGCCGGCTCACGCTCGGGGTCACGCCCCTGGCCATGTCGTCCCGTCTGACCCGGTCGCTCGCCGAACTGCGCGGTGAACAGCCGGGGTTGGCGATCGCTGTGCGGACAGCCGGTCACTCCGCGG
Source organism: Streptomyces sp. NPDC015127 (assembly GCF_043080095.1). NCBI lineage: Bacteria > Bacillati > Actinomycetota > Actinomycetes > Kitasatosporales > Streptomycetaceae > Streptomyces > Streptomyces sp. NPDC015127. The sequence continues at coordinate 425,815 of NZ_JBIBVE010000002.1, read as the reverse complement.
TCGTGCGGAGTGTCGCCACCGGGGAGCTGGACCTCGCGCTGGTCGACGGCATCGCCGCGCCGAGCGATCCCCTGCACCTGCCCGAGACGGGTCCGCTCACGGCGACGGGTGTGGCCGAGGAGCCGCCGGCCGTCGTGCTGCCGGCCGGGCATCCGCTGGCCGGCCGGGAGGGCGTCCGGCTCGTCGATCTCGGCGACGCGCGGTGGATCGACGCGCCCGACATCGCGGTGGGGCGCGACCGGTTGCGGACCGTCTGCGGGTACGACGGCTTCCCCGTGTCCCTGCGGTACGAGGGGACCGATGTCCGCGGACTGGTCGCTCTCGTCGCCGCCGGGCACGGCCTCGCGCTGCTGCCGCGCTCGGTGCTGGAGGACGCGTGCGGCGTGGTGGGCATCGCGGTGACGGCGCCGCGCACGGTGCACCGGGTCGAGGCGTTGCACGCCGGGACGGGGACGGGACCGGCGGCTCTCCTGGCCGCCCGGCTCGCCTCCGCGTGGAGCGGGACGGCGGACCTCGTCAGAGCCTGATGTGGGCGGCGACGGGCAGATGGTCGCTTCCGGTCGCGGGCAACGATCTGACTTGGAGGACGGCCGCGGACCGCGCCATGATCTGGTCGATCCTGGCCATGGGAAACGCCGCGGGCCAGCTGAACGCCATGCCCGGCCCCGTCACGCACAGTCGGGAGCCGAGCGGATCGAGGCCGCGGTCGTCGACGGTGCCGTTGAGGTCGCCGAGCAGGATCACGCGGTCCACCTTCTCGGCGGCGATCGCCGCCCCGAGCAGGGCGGCGCTCTCGTCGCGGCGGGCGGAGCCGAGGCCGTGCGGCACACCGAGGCGCACCGAGGGCAGGTGGGCCACGTAGACGGCGACATCGCCCTCCGGTGTGCGCACGGTGGCACGCAGCCCTCTGTTCCACCCCGGTCCGATGCCTCGGGGCCTGATGTCCACCGGCCGTACGTCCCTGAGGGGATGGGCTGACCACAGGCCCACGGTGCCCACGACCGCGTGGTGGGAGAGGCGGGACGCGAGCGTCCGGGCGTACACCGGCAGTGCCTCGGGGGTCAGCTCCTCCAGGGCGACGATGTCGGGGCGCTCCCCCAAGAGCGCCTGTGCGGTGCCTGCGGGGTCGGCGTTCACATCGCTGACGTTGTGCTGCACCGCGGTGATGTCGTGCGGTTCGTCGCCGGCGGGCAGCAGCAGCGGGCCGAAGTGGCCGAGCCATGCGGCCGCGGGCAGCAGCAGGGCGACGAGGGCGGTGACCGACCTCCGCAGCAGTGCGGGGACGAGCAGCACCGGCACGGCGAGGCCGAGCCAGGGCAGAAAGGTCTCCAGCAGACTGCCGAGCCGGCCGACGGTGTTCGGTACGGCCTGGTGGAAGGTGAGCAGGAGCGCCGTGACGACGGCGCACGCGACGATCAGGCGGCCACGCGGCCGGGCCGGACCCGCATGCTGCGCCGTCGTCCCCGCGACGGGTCCCTCCTCCGTGTCGCCCACGGCATCCCCCTGTCCCCCTCCGCTGCCGGGACGCTTTGTGGTCCCCGCTGCACGATCCTGCCAGGTCGCTGTGACAAGGGCGTTGTCAGTGGTGGCCGATAGCGTCGAAGCGTCGCCGTCGACGAGGAGAGGTCTCGCATGGAGTTCCGGATCGCACGCAGTGAGCTGGCCGAAGCGGTCGCGTGGGCGGCCCGCGTGCTGCCCACCCGCTCGCCCGTGCCCGTGCTCGGCGGCCTTCTCCTGGACGCGGACTCCGGGACGCTGCGCGTCTCGGGGCTGGACTACGAGGCGTCCGCGCGCATCGAGGTCGCGGCGGATGTGGTGCGCCCGGGCCGGGTGCTGGTCATGGGACGCAGACTGGTCGACATCTGCAAGGTGCTGCCCGCGGGCACGGTGGAGTGTTCGGTCGACGGGTCGCGTTTCTCGGTGGTGAGCGACGGCGCGCGGTTCGGGCTGTCGGTGCTGCCGTTCGACGACTACCCCGCCCTTCCCCCGCTGCCGGAGTTCCGCGGTGTGGTGGACGCCGAGGTGTTCGCCGCGGCGGTCGGTCATGTCGCTGTCGCGGCAGGGCGTGACGACGCGCTGCCGGTGCTCACGGGCATCCGTGTGGCCTTCGACGGCGAGACGATGACGCTGGCCGCGACCGACCGGTACCGGTACGCGGTGCGGACGCTCGGCTGGAAGCCACAGACGCCGCACGCGTCCGGTGAGGCCGTCGTGTCGGCGCGCCGGCTCACCGACATCGGGCGCTCGCTGGCCCGTTCGGGGACGGTCCGGATCGCGCTCGACACGGGCTCGATCGGCTTCGAGAACGGGGGCATGCGGATCACGACCCGCCTGCTGGACGGGCAACTGCCGCGCCATGACAAGCTGTTCGCCCTCATACCGGCTGCCGTCGCCGTGACGGACCGCGAGCCGCTGCTGGAGGCGGTGAAGCGGGTCGCGGTCGTCGCGGAGAGCGACAGTCCCCTGCAGCTGGACTTCTCGGACGGCTCGGTGTGTCTGCGCGCGGGGTACGAGGACGATGTGGCCTCGCAGCGGCTGCCGTCGGCACTGGAGGGCGCTCCGGAGATGACGGTCGCGTTCAACCCGTCGTATCTCGTGGACGCGTTGTCGTCCTTCGACGCGCCCGTGGTCCGTTTCGACCTGCTGGGTCCGGGACAGCGGGCGCTCCTGACGGGTCTGTCGTCGGCCGACGACAAGGATACGGAGCCGGTGCACCGTCATCTGCTGATGTCGGTCAAGCAGCTGGTGTGACACCGGAAGTCGTCAGCGGGTGCCCGCCAGGAGCACGGCGAGGTCCGCGGGGTCGACGTCCCGGTGGAGGTCGCTGACCTGGCCGTCGCCGACCTCCACCACACGCCACACACCGTCCGTGCGCAGCGCGACGTCCGTGGTGACGAACCGGCAGCCGAGGGCACGGACGGCGGTTGCGATGTGGCCGAGTTCCGGTGCGGGGCCGCCGCGGTGGAGGTTGTCGGGGTGCGGCGTCACGAGCCGGGGTACTCCGTCGAGCCACCAGACGCGCATCTCGGCCGGGGTCTCGCCGTGGCGGGCGAACGGTTCGAAGACGCGCAGCACGATTCCGCCGGTGAGGTACGCGTCCTGGAGTGCGGCGAAGCGTGCCACGACGCGCCGCAGCCGGGGGCCGTCGGCGAGGTCGGGGACGTAGCAGGCCTCGTCCCAGGCGTCCTTGCGGGATTTGACGTAGTCCTTCACCACGGCGGGCCCGGCCGGCAGCCGTTCCGCGAGGGCGGTGAGCTCGTCGGGGGACGGAACGGCGCCCCCGGATTGTCGGGCGGGGTGCCAGACGCTCGCGGGTGTGACGTCGCGGAACGCGGCGTACCAGCCGGGCAGTTCATGGGCCGCCCGATAGCGGTCGGGGGTAGTGAGCAGGTCGGCGCCGCGCCTGCGGAGCGCTTCGGCCAGGGCGCCGTACCGCTCGGAGGGCACCATCCAGCCCCGGTACCAGAGGCCGCCGAGCCCCTGCGGGACGCGGGCGACCGCGGCGTCGGCGTCGCCGGCCAGCAGGGCGTCGTGGTCGACGAGCGCCACCTCACCACCCACTGTGCGCACGGCCTTGGCCTCTGGCGCGAAGTGCTCGTCGACACGGCGGGGGTTGAGGGGGTCACGGCAGTAGAGGACCGGAGTGGGCATGCGGCCACCCTATGCGCCGATCGAGCCCCGGGGTGCCCGCGCGGTTCATGGATGCAAACCCTTGCTCTCGCTCGGATGCTGCCCGGGCCAAGGTTTGCCCAAGCAGCCGCAAAGAACGCCGCGAGGTGCACCCTTGTTCGGGCGTACACTCTACGTTCACGTACGTGACACTCATTCGACAGACGAACAAGCCGGTGAGCGAGAGCCGCCGGACCCTGCTGCGCGCGGCCGTCGCCGGCGGAGCCCTCGCCACGGGCGGCCTCGCCCTCGGCGCCGTACCCGCGTCGGCGGCTCCCCGCACCGCCCCCGCGCGCCCGCGGCCCACCACGCCCTCCGCCGCATTGCGCGAACTGGCCGCGGGCAACCGCCGTTGGCGCACCTTCCATCAGCAGCACCCGCACGAGAGCGATGCCGTACGCCAGACTCTGGCCCACGGGCAGCACCCGTTCGCCGTGATCCTGGGCTGCATCGACTCCCGCGTGCCCCCGGAGCTGATCTTCGACCAGGGACTCGGCGACCTGATGACGGTGCGCGCCGCGGGCGAGGTGCTGGACGAGGCCGTGCTGGGCAGTGTGGCGTACGGCGTCCTGGAACTCGGCACACCACTGGTCATGGTGCTCGGGCACCAGGCGTGCGGAGCGGTGAGCGCGGCGGTACGGGCCGAGGAGACCGGCGAGGAACTGCCCACCCACATCCAGTACATAGCCGATCGCATACGCCCCGCGATCGACCACAGCCAGCAGGGCGAGGCACGGATCGACTCCACGATCGACCGCAATGTCGCCCTGGTGACCCGGCGGCTCGCCGAGGAGCCCGACCTCGCCGCCCTGATTTCCACCGGCGCCCTGGCAGTCGTCGGCGCGCGCTACGAGCTGACCTCGCAGCGGGTGCACACCCTCGTCTGACGCGCCGGACTGTCAGTCGGGCCGCCGCGCGACCACGAGCCGGGCGCGCGGCGCGCCGCCGGACAGTCGGCCGAGATCGGTGAGCGGGATCAAATCCACCTGGAATCCGACCCGTTCGAGGTCGGCAAGCACTCGCGAGAGCGGGAAGGTGCGGTAGTACATGACGAACTGGGGCCGCCACAGGGCGTTGCGTACGCGCATGATGACGTCGAAGCCGAACAGCGCCCAGTAGAGCGGGGTCCGGGGGCTCGGCGGTGCGAGCACCGGGAAGGCGAATCGCCCGCCGGGCCGCAGGGCGGCGTGGGCCCGGGCGAAGAGCAGGGGGCGCTCCTTCGGCAGGAAGTGGCCGAAGGCGCCGAAACTGACCGCCAGGTCGAAGTCGCCCTCGAAGGGCAGGGCCCGAGCGTCCGCCCGCACCCAGGAGACGGCCGGCGGTCCGCTCGCGGGGACGGTCGCGCGGGCGGTGGCGAGCATGCCGGCGCTGAAGTCGACACCGGTGACGCGGTCGGTGCACAGCTCGCGCAGCATCCCGACCCCGGCGCCGGTGCCGCAGCAGATGTCGAGGCCGGAGGCGAACGGGCCCAGCGGCCGCAGGGCCCGGGCGACGGAGTCGAGGATGGGATCCGGGGTCCGGAAGGGCGTCAGGTCGAATTTCGGTGCGAGCAGGTCGTAGCCCCGCTGGGTCGAGGACAGCGCCTGGACGGCCAGCTCCTTCAGGGTGGGCCCGTGTGCGGTGAACATCGTGATCAGCCTAACGTTCGGGGCCGCGGCGGGCACCGGACGGTCCGGCGCTTTCCACGACGCGAGCGCGATTGCGAACCTGCTGGGCTGAGGCCCCGCCCGGTCCGCAGGGTCGGAACCCGGCCACGAAGAGGCCCTCCGGGGCCCTGTTCATTGGCCGGTCGTCGGCTGGTCGCCCCTGCCGCTGGTTTGTACCATTCGACCACTCCCGGTCCTCAGCGACCGGGTACCACGACGCTGCGACTGTCATGTACATGACTATTCAACCTTCGGCAGTCGCCCGCCGCCGTTCGACGCGTTCCTGTACGACGCAGCTCGCAGCTCGATCCAACGCACTTGGTCCGTGACGGCCGGCGCTCCACGGCCGGCCGCACCCCCCACCTCGCGCCGGGCGCCCCTGCGCGCGCCCGGCACCCGGCACCGAAAGCAATGGATGGGAGAACCATGAACGCCGGTCTGCTGGTGAGTGGAGCGGTCGCCGCTCTGTTCGCCTCCGCGCTGCCCGCGCAGCACAGTCCGTCGGGGATCACCGACCCGCCGCCCGACAAGATCGTCATCGATGTCGCCACGGTCAACGGCTCGGGATGCCCCCTGGGCACCGCGGCCGTCGCCGTCTCGGAGGACAACACCGCCTTCACCGTGACGTACAGCGACTATCTGGCCCAGGTGGGCGGCGACTCCTCGCCGACCGCGTCGCGCAAGAACTGCCAGCTCAACCTCGTCGTCCACGTCCCCCACGGCTTCACCTACGCCGTCGCAAGCGCCGACTACCGCGGCTACGCCTCGCTGCAGGCCGGCGCGAGCGGCACGGAGAAGGCCTCGTACTACTTCCAGGGCTCGCCGAGCACCGCGTCACGGTCGCACACGTTCCAGGGACCGTACGAGGACAACTGGCAGGCCACCGACGAGACCGACTGGGCGCAGCTGGTGTGGGCGCCCTGCGGGGTGCAGCGGAACTTCAACATCAACACCGAACTCCGCGTCAGCGCGGGCGCGTCGGCCCCCGCGGCGACGAGCTACATGACGATGGACTCGACGGACGGTGACATCAGCACGATCTACCACCTGGCGTGGAAGGAGTGCCCCGGCAGCTGACCGGGGGAAACGGACCACCGCGAAGGCCCCGGCCGGGCATCCCCCTCCCGGCCGGGGCCGTCCGGTCCTGCGGACCCGTGTCAGCGTTCCTTGTCCGGACCGTCCGCCGGTCCCTCGGTGCCGGGCTGATCGGCCGCGGCCGGGTCGAGCAGCCGCATCAGGAAGTTGCGCGTCCGCTCGTGCCGCGGGTTTCCCACGACCTGCTCCGCGGGACCCTCCTCGACGATCACTCCGCCGTCCATGAACACGACCCGGTCGGCGACCTCCCGGGCGAAGCTCATCTCGTGCGTGACGACCATCATGGTCATGCCCTCGGCGGCCAGCTGGCGCATCACCGCGAGGACATCGCCCACCAGCTCCGGGTCGAGCGCCGAGGTCGGCTCGTCGAAGAGCATGACCTCCGGGTCCATGACCAGTGCCCGGGCGATCGCCACCCGCTGCTGCTGGCCGCCGGACAGCTGCGCGGGATACGCCTCGGCCTTGTCCGCGAGACCGACCCGCTCCAGGTTCCGCCGGGCCACCTCGGCGGCCTTCGCCTTGTCCCGGCGCAGCACGCGCCGCTGGGGAAGTGTCAGGTTCTCCGTCACGTTCACGTGCGGGAAGAGGTTGAACTGCTGGAAGACCATGCCGATCCGGCGGCGTACCGCGTCGATGTCGACATCGAGGTCGGTGACCTCGGTGCCGCCGACGAAGACCTGGCCCTCGGTCGGCTCTTCCAGCAGGTTCACACAGCGCAGCAGCGTCGACTTCCCGGAGCCCGAGGGACCGATGACGCAGACCACCTCGCCCGCCGCGACGTCGAGATCGATGCCGCGCAGGACCTGGTTGTCGCCGAAGGACTTGAAGAGGCCCCGGATCTCGATCTCGGGGCGGCCCGTGGCGCTCATGCTCCCGCTCCCCGCCTGTGTGTGCTTCTCCGGCATCCGTTCCTCACTTCGCCTTCTCGGCGCGGGCCTCGAGGCGGCGCACCACGAAACTCAGCGGCACGGTCACCAGCAGATAGCACAGGCCGGCGACCAGGATCGGTGTGGAGTTGGCCGTCTGGCTCGCCAGGTCGCGGCCGAACTTGGTCAGCTCGCGCTCCTGCAGCGTCACGCCGAGGAACAGGACGAGCGACGAGTCCTTGAACAGAAGCACCAGTTCGTTCGTCAGTGGCGGGATCACGATACGGAACGCCTGCGGGATGATCACCGAGACCATGGCCCTGGCGTGCGAGAAGCCCAGCGAACGGGCCGCCTCCATCTGCCCCTTGGGCACCGCCTGGATGCCCGCCCTGATGGTCTCCGCCATGTACGCGGCGGCGACCAGGCCGAGGCCGAGGGCGACCTTCCCGTACGTACCGCCCGGGATCTCCGTGCCGGGGAAGGCCAGCGGGACCGCGACGCCGACGAAGATGAAGATCAGCAGCGCGGGCAGACCGCGGAAGATCTCGATGTAGACGCTCGCCACCCACCGGTAGGGGGCGACGGACGACAGCCTCATCAGCGCGATGACCAGGCCGAGGACCAGGCCGAACACGAAACCGGACACGGTGTAGACCACCGTGTTGCGCAGCGCGGTGGTGATGATGTCCGGGAACAGTTCCTCGGCGAGCTCCTGCTGCGCGAACTGGTTCTGCAGGCGGTCCCAGTCGGCGAGCACACCGATGACGACCAGGACCGCCACGAACAGCGCGTACTGAATGCCCTGCGAGACCCGGCGCCGCTGGCGCCGGGTGAGTCGTGAGGTCACGACCCGTCCTTGGGCAGCGGGCCGATCCACTGCTCGTAGAGCTTGTTGTAGGTGCCGTCGGCGCGGGCGTCCTTGATCGCCTTGTCGATCGCGGCGCGCAGCTTGTCGTTGCCCTTCTTCACCGAGAAGCCGTACTGCTCACCGGTCTCGATGTTCTCCCCGAGGACGAACTCCGCGGCATTCGCCTTGTCCTTCAGCCAGCCCTGGACGACCGGGTAGTCGATCACGACGGCGTCGACCTGGCCGGTGCGCAGGCCGTTGAGGACGGCGTCGGAGCTTTCGAAGGCGACGGGGTCGAAGCCCTGGCTCTTGGCGTAGCTCTCACCAGTCGTCTCGGCCTGGGCGCCGAGCTTCTTCTTCTGGGACTTGACGTCGGCGAGGGTCTTCACGCCGCTCTTCTTGGTGGCGAGCAGCGCCTGGGTGGCGTCGAAGTAGGGGACGGAGAAGTCCACGTTCTTCTTGCGATCGTCGGTGATCGTCATACCGGCCGCCGCGAGATCGCATTCACCGGAGTTGAGGAAGGCACCGGTCTTGAAGTTCTCGAACGGGGTGTCGAGGATCTTCTGCTCCACCTCGAGGTTCTTCGCCACGAGGTCGATCAGCGCCACGTCGAAGCCGACGATCTTCCCGTCCTGCTCGAACTGGAAGGGCGGGTAGGGCAGGTGCGTGCAGGTGGTCAGCTTGCCCTTCTCCACCACCGGGACGCCGCCCGCCGCCTCACCGGGGCCGTCGTCGGCGGAGGCACAGCCGACGGCAAGGAACATGCCGGCCGCCACGGCACCTGCGGTGGCGCGGGAGCGGAAGCTGCTTCGGTGGGTGCGGTGTCCGCGGGCCGTCCCGAACACGGTGACCTCCAGGGGTGTGGGCCGGCGACCGCCAGAGCGCGGCCGCCCGCCGTGATCGTAAGCCAACCGGGGCGTGCTCTGCCGCAGCCGTCCACGACGGGTTCCCTGCCCTGGCCGACGGGCGAGCACACGTGCCGGTGCCCCTGACCGGTCCCCGTCGCCTAGGCTGAGCCCCGGCAGGGCAGCTGGGCAAACGGAACGAGCGGTGAGGGGGCGGGGATGCGCCGGCGTACGCATCGGGCCCTCGCGGCGGCCCTCCCGTCCGTGCTCCTCGGCGTCCTGTCGCTGCTCCTGTCACTCGCCGGTACGGCTCCGGGCACGCAGAGTGCGCCGCCCGTGCCCGCCCTCGCGTCGGTCCCCGTGGTCGCACCGGCGCTCCCCCCGGTCGCCGGCGCCGAGACCGTACGAGCGGAACGGCCAACTCCGCGGGGGCCCGAAAAGGCGGTGCACCACGACGCGGCCGCCGAGCAGTCGGTGCGGCTGTCCGGCGCACCGCCGCTGCCGGCCGGTCCCGTGACCGCAGTGCAGCCCCTCCCCCTGCGCGGGGGTGTGACGGCGGGACCGCGTCAGGAGCGTGCTCCGCCGCGCCACGCGTACGATCCGCGGCACACCCGCGGACCTCCCTCCACCCGGCACAGCTGACGATCCCGCGCCCGCCGTTCCGGGGCGCCGCGGCATGCCCGCGCCGCCCCGGACGACGTGGCGCCCTTCCTGTGTCCTTCCGTCCGCCGGCGCGGGCGTCACCCGTCACCGAAACGGCGCGCCCGTCCTCCGCGGACCGTTCGTGGAGCCTTCATGTCATCTCGCCGTACCACGTTGTGGCGTGCGCTGATCGCGCTCGCCGTCGTCGCCGTCTCCCTCGGCGTCGCTCTCACCACTCCCGCACGCCTCGGACTCGATCTGCGCGGCGGCACGCGGATCGTCCTGGAGACCGAGGACTCCCCCACTGTCCGTGCCGACGCGTCGGCGACGGACCGCGCGCTGGAGGTGCTGCGCCGTCGCGTCGACGGGCTCGGTGTCGCCGAACCATCCCTCGCCCGCTCCGGGGAGCGGCGCATCGTCGTCGAACTGCCCGGGGTGCAGGACCCCCGCAAGGCCGCCGACGTCATCGGCCGCACCGCCCAGTTGTCCTTCCACGCCGTCACCGGTGCGGCACCGGGACCGGTGAGCCGCCCCGCCGCGGACGGGTCGCGCGTCCTCGCCGACCCCGACACGCCCGGCGGCCATCTGCGACTCGGGCCTGCCGCCCTGACCGGCGACGGCGTCGAGGACGCCGAGGCCGTGCTCGACACACAGAGCGGCAGGGGCTGGAGCGTCGACCTGTCGTTCCGCGGCGCCGCTGGCGGGACCTGGGCACGCCTGACGGGCGACGCGGCCTGCGCGGCACCCTCGGACCCGGCCCGGCGCGTGGCGATCGTGCTGGACGACCGGATCGTGTCCGCGCCCGGCATGCAGAGCAGCGTGCCCTGCGGGACGGGCATCACCGGCGGCTCCGCGCAGATCAGCGGCGGCTTCGACGCCGCCGAGGCGCGCGACCTGGCAGCGCTCGTGAAAGGCGGAGCCCTGCCCGTTCCCGTGACGACGGTCGAACAGAGCACGGTGGGCCCCACGCTCGGCGCCGAGGCGATCCGGGCGAGCGCGCTCGCCGCCGTGATCGGCCTGGTCTGCACCGGGCTGTTCATCATCGCCGTGTACCGGCTGCTGGGGCTCCTCGCCACCGTCGCGCTCGCGCTGTACGGGCTCATCTCCTACGCCGCGGTCGTGGCGCTCGGCGCGACCCTCACGCTGCCGGGCCTGGCCGGGTTCGTCCTCGCGATCGGCATCGCCGTGGACGCCAATGTGCTCGTCTTCGAACGGGCGAGGGAGGAGTACACGCGCCCCGGCGGCCGGCGGCCCAAGGGGCCCCGCGACCTGCGCCCGCCACTGCGCACCGGCTTCGCCAAGGCGTGGAGCGCGGTGGCCGATTCGAATGTGACGACACTGCTCGCCGCCGGTCTGCTGTTCGCGTTTGCCACCGGCCCGGTCAAGGGCTTCGGCGTCACCCTCGCCATCGGTGTGCTGGCGTCCATGGTCTCCGCGATGCTGATCACGCGGCTGCTCGCCGAATGGGCCGTGCGGACGGCGTTCGTGCGCCGGCGGCCGGCGCTCACCGGGATGGCGACCATCGGACGATTGCGGGCGCGTCTCGCGCGGCGTACGCCGCGGCTGATGCGGCACCGGCGGCGCTGGCTCGGGATCTGCGCCGGTGCGCTGCTCCTCGCCGTCGGCGGGATCGGTGTGCGCGGGCTGGAGTTCGGGGTCGAGTTCACCGGCGGACGCAGCGTGCAGTACGCGGCCGAGCGGCCGGTGGACGCGGACGCGGCGCGCGCGGCCGTGGTCGAGGCGGGCTTCCCGCAGGCGGTGGTGCAGACGACCGGTGAGGACACGGTGTCCGTCCGCACCAAGGAGACCGGCGACCGGCAGCAGGAACGGATCCGTGAGGCGCTGGAGACGGTCGGCGGCGACGTCACGGTGGAACGGGACGAGCTGATCGGCCCCAGTCTCGGCGGCGAGCTGCGCACCCACGCGCTGGTCGCCCTGGGCATCGCGGTCGCGGCACAACTGGTGTATCTGAGCCTGCGGTTCCGGTGGACCTTCGCGACGGCGGCGGTCGTCGCGATGGTGCAGGACGTGCTGCTGGTGGTGGGGCTGTTCGCCTGGCTGGGCAGGCCGGTCGACAGCGTCTTCCTGGCGGCGCTGCTCACGGTGGTCGGCTACTCCGTCAACGACACGGTCGTCGTCCTGGACCGGCTGCGCGAACTGCGCCGTACCGGCACGTCCCTGGAGTGGGCGGACCTCGCGGACCGGGCGGTGGCGCAGACCCTGCCGCGTACGGTCAACACGGGCATGGGCGCGCTGTTCGTCCTGGTCGCGCTCGCCGTCCTCGGCGGCGACTCGCTGACGGACTTCTCCGTGGCGCTCCTCGCGGGGGTCGTGGTGGGCATGGCGTCCACGGTGTTCACGGCCATGCCGGTGGCCGTGATCCTCCAGTCCCGCCGCTCCGGGCGGTCCCGCCCGGCCCGTACACCGCGCGGCGGACGGGCGCTGCGGTCGGACGACCGCAGCGGGGCGGTCGTCTGACGACCGGCGGCCCGTCGGCTGCGCACCGGCTCACGGGCGGGCCGCGCAGCCGACGGCGCCGCCGTGGCCGGGCCGGTGAGCCGAGTGGGCGGGTGCGACCACCCGGTGGTCCGGGCGGCCTACGCGGTCCGACGATCCCGTGAGCCGGGCGCATGCCGTGATCCAAAGGCCCTGTGCGCCGAGCGGCCCGGCGTCGGTGCGGACCCGAGCCGCCGGGTCGGGGCTACCGCTGAGCCGCCTCGCGCAGGGCGCCCAGAAGGCCGCTCAGCGCGGGGCCCGCAGGGTTGGGAGCGGCGTACGGCGGCGTGAACGGCTCGCACCGGCTCGGGGCCGCGCACCTTGCGCACCACGACCCCCGGGTGGCGCCCGCCGATGCCCATGACCGGCATCAGGCTGATGCCGAGCCCGGCGGCGACGAAGCCCTGGGCCGTGGCGTAGTCCTCGCTGTCCACCAGCCTGGCCCCCGGACCGGCGCGCCGGAGAGCGGTCGCGGGTGAACTCCCGGCCCGTCAGCCGGTGGACAGGCCCTCGGCCGTGAGCGCGAGGGCGTCGAGGACCGGGCGGATCAGGGGATGGCTCTCCGCACCGCGGCGCACCGCGGCGAACACCCGGCGCGTGGCGGCGGGGCCCGACACGGGCCGGACCACGGTGTCGCTCAGTTCCATCCCGCGCAGCGCCGAGCGCGGCACGAGGGCGACACCCGCTCCCGCGCCGGCGAGAGCGACGACGGCACGGAAGTCGTCCGACAGGTGGACGAGCCGGGGCTGGAAACCCGCGAGTTCGCAGGCGAGCAGCACCATGTCGTGGCACGGGTTGCCGGGGTAGGGGCCGATCCAGTCGCTGTCGCCGAACTCCGCCAGCTCGACCTTGTCGCTGCCCGCCAGCGGATGATCGGCGCGCAGCACGGCGTCGAACGGCTCCGCGTACAGGGGAACCCTGGCCAGCCGCCGGTCGTCCGCGCCGGGAGCGCCCCGGTACTCGACGGCCACCGCGAGATCGGCCTCGCCGTCGAGGACCAGCGGCAGGCTCTCGTCACCCTCGGCGTCCCGGACGCGCACCCGGATGCCGGGGCGGTCGGCCGCGAGCCGCCCTATGGCCGGCGCCACCACCTCGGCGATGCCGGTGGCGAACGCGGCGACGGTCACCTCGCCCGCCGCCCCGCCCGCGTACGCGGCGAGCTCCGCCTCGGCCCGCTCCAGCTGGGCGAGGACGGTGTGGGTGTGGGCGAGGAGGATCTCGCCCGCGGCCGTGAGGGTCACGCCCTTGCCGCTGCGGATCAGGAGGGTGTGGCCCGTCTCCTGTTCCAGCGCGTTGAGCTGCTGGGAGACGGCCGAGGGGGTGAGGTACAGCGCGGAGGCCGCGGCGGTCACCGTACGGTGGTCCGCCACGGCCCGCAGGATGCGCAGCCGCCGGGGGTCGATCACCAGGCCATTTTGCCAGCCCGGGCGGCTCTCTCCGGCCTCAGCCCTTCAGGACCCGGCGGGCGTCCGTGAAGGCGGCGACGGCGCGCTCGACGTCCGCGGTGGAGTGCGCGGCGGACAGCTGGACGCGGATGCGTGCCTGGCCCATCGGCACCACGGGGTACGAGAAGCCGATCACGTAGACGCCGCGCTCCAGCAGCAGCTCGGCCATGCGGCCCGCCTCCGCGGCGTCGCCGATCATGACCGGTGCGATGGCGTGCTCGCCGGGCAGGATCTCGAAACCGGCCTCGGTCATCTTCGTGCGGAACAGCTTGGTGTTGGCCGCCAGCTTCTCGCGCAGGTCACCGGCGGATTCCAGCAGGTCCAGGACCTTGAGGGAGGCGGCGGCGATCACGGGGGCGAGGGAGTTGGAGAACAGGTAGGGGCGGGAGCGCTGGCGCAGCAGCTCGACGATCTCGGCGCGGGCGGCGACGTAACCGCCGGACGCGCCGCCGAGCGCCTTGCCGAGGGTGCCGGTGATGATGTCGACGCGGTCCATCACACCGTGCAGTTCGGGGGTGCCGCGGCCGCCGGGGCCGACGAAACCGACGGCGTGCGAGTCGTCGACCATGACCATGGCGTCGTAGCGGTCGGCGAGGTCGCAGATCTCGGCGAGGGGCGCGATGTAGCCGTCCATGGAGAAGACGCCGTCGGTGACGATGAGGCGGCGGCGCGCGTCCTGGGTCTCCTTGAGCTGCTGCTCCAGGTCGGCCAGGTCGCGGTTGGCGTACCGGTGGCGGCGGGCCTTGGACAGGCGGATGCCGTCGATGATGGAGGCGTGGTTGAGGGCGTCGGAGATGACGGCGTCCTCGGGGCCGAGCAGGGTCTCGAACACTCCGCCGTTGGCGTCGAAGCAGGAGGAGTAGAGGATCGTGTCCTCCTGGCCGAGGAACGCCGACAGACGCCGCTCGAGCTCCTTGTGGATCTCCTGGGTGCCGCAGATGAAGCGCACGGAGGCCATTCCGTATCCCCAGCGGTCGAGCGCGTCCTTCGCGGCGGCGACGACGTCGGGGTGGTCGGCGAGGCCCAGGTAGTTGTTGGCGCAGAAGTTGAGCACGTCACCGGGGGCGCCGCCGGCCGTGACGGCGACGGACGCGCTCTGCGGGGTGCCGATGACCCGCTCGGGCTTGTAGAGACCGGCGTCGCGGATCTCGTCGAGGGTGGCGCGGAGCTCGTCGCGGACGGACGCGTACATGAGGGTTCTCCTTGAGGCTGTTTCTCGGTGAGAGAGCGGGACTCAGACGGTCCAGTCGAGGATGATCTTGCCGCTCCGGGCGGTCGCGGCCTCGTCGAAGGCGGCGTCGAAGTCCTGGTAGCCGTAGCTGCCGGTGATCACGGGGGTCAGGTCGAGGCCGCCCTCCAGAAGCACCGTCATGGCGTACCAGGTCTCGAACATCTCGCGGCCGTAGATGCCCTTGACGGTGATCATCGAGGTGACGATCTTCGACCAGTCGACGGCGAACTCCTGAGCCGGCAGGCCCAGCATCGCGATCCGGCCGCCGTGCGTCATGTTGTCGACCATGTCCCGCATGGCCTCGGGCCGGCCGGACATCTCCAGGCCGATGTCGAAGCCCTCCTTGAGACCCAGCTGCCGCTGGGCGGCGGCGATGTCGGTCTGGGAGACGTTCACCGCGAGGGTGGCGCCGACCTTGCGGGCGAGCTCCAGGCGGGACTCGCTGACATCGGTGATCACCACGTTGCGCGCGCCGGCGTGCTTGGCGACGGCGGCGGCCATGATGCCGATCGGGCCCGCGCCCGTGATCAGCACGTCCTCACCCACGAGCGGGAAGGACAGGGCCGTGTGCACGGCGTTGCCGAACGGGTCGAAGATGGCGGCGACGTCCAGGTCCACCGCGGTGCGGTGCACCCACACGTTGGAGGCGGGCAGCGCGACGTACTCGGCGAAGGCGCCGTCGCGGCCGACGCCGAGACCGATGGTGCTCCGGCACAGATGGCGCCGGCCGGCCAGGCAGTTGCGGCACTTGCCGCAGACCAGGTGGCCCTCACCGCTCACGATGTCCCCGACGGCGATGTCCGACACGTCGGCACCGACCGCCGCGACCTCGCCGACGAACTCGTGTCCGAGGATGCGCGGCGTCGTGACGGCCTGCTGCGCCCAGCCGTCCCAGGACCTGATGTGCAGGTCCGTGCCGCAGATGCCGGTGCGCAGCACCTTGATGAGCACGTCGCCGGGGCCGGTCTCGGGCTCCGGCACGTCCATGAGCCACAGCCCGGGCTCAGCGTGCTGCTTGACAAGTGCCTTCATCAGGGCGGCTCCAGGCATGGTGACGGGACTGGCCGGATACCGAAAATACGGCCCCGCTCAGTGGACGCGCTCCAATCTGCCCAGCTCGGAGCGTCGCGTCCATCGAGGTTTTCTTAAGCGGCCCCACAGTCCAGCTTCATGCCCTTCCCCGCCCGGTCCGACGGACCGTGCGGCCACCCCGTCCCGCGCCGGCCGGCCACCCGGCCGGGCCCGGCCGTCGTCGTCGGGCCGGGCCGGGCCGTCGCCGTCAGGCGGGGCGGCCCAACTCCTTGCGGAACAGGTCGAGGAGGTTGCCACCGAGGACAGCGCGCAGGGTGTCCTCCGGCATGCCCCGCCGATTCAGAGCCTCGGTGACGAGGGGCAGTCCGCGGGGGCCTTCGAGACGGGGCAGGGACCACTCGTACGCGTAGCCCTCCTCGCAGCAGGGCGGCGTGATGTCGTCGTTGACCTCCTTGATGAAGTCGGGGCCGAGTCCGACGTGCTCCGCTCCGGCGACGTCGGTGATGTGCACGATGTGGTCGACCAGCACGTCGAGCGTGGCCCCCGCGGGGTCGGCGGCGAGGAACTCGGGGAGGAAGTTGACGCAGACCGTGCCGCCGGTGGCCGCGATGCCGCGTATCTGGTCGTCCGTGAGGTTGCGGTGGTGGTCGCGCAGGGCGCGGGCCGAGGAGTGGGTGGCCATCACCGGCCGCGTCGCCAGCTCCAGCACATGGGCCACGCCCGACGCGCTCAGGTGCGACACGTCGAAGATGATGCCCAGGCGCTCCATCTCGGCCAGCGCCGCCACTCCGGCTTCGGTGAGCCGGCTGCCGGTGGCGTCCTCGCCGCTGCCGTCGGCGAGCGGCGTGCGCCCCCAGTGCGCGATGGAGGCGATGCGCACGCCGAGCCGGTGCAGGGTGGAGAACAGCTCCACGTCGGCATCGACTCCGGGCGCGCTCTCCAACGCGAGCACGAGCGCGATCCTGCCATCCGCCAGGGCCGCGTCGATGTCGTCGCCGTCCAGGCACAGGCGCACCGCGTCAGCGTTGCCCTCAGCTATGACGTGGGCGCATTCGATCATGCGGAGTGTTTCCCGCAGAGCGCCTTCGGGACGGAAGCGGTCGCCGATGAAGACCGGCAGCACCTGCAAGGTGACGCCACCGTCGCGCAGTTGGGGCAGCCACCGCTCACGGAAGAACTCGGCCCAGCGGTGCGGGGGCCGTGCGGCGACAGCGATCAGCAGGTCGTTGTGGGCATCGGCGACGACGGGGGTGCGGTACAGGGCTTGGGGCACTGTGGGACCATCCTGACGTGGGGTGGGCCGGGCGATCAGTTGATCACCGAGCCGACTGGGCAGAATCAGAACGGTATTCCCGAGGCGGGCACCCGCGCCGACCAATTACTGGGGACCCAACTGCCGGACGCCTCCCCGGTTTTCCTCGGCGACCGCACCGACCCCCGCGCGCCCTCACAGACCTGCGTATGATGCCCGCGATCGCGCACCGGGGCAGACATCCAGGGGGACACTTGCGACAGGCTGCCGTCGTCTTCGTTCACGGGCTGTTCTCCTCTCCGGCCACATGGACGCCGCTCCAACAGGAGTTATGCGCGATCCCTTCGGTCGCGGACGAGTTCGACTTCCTCTTCTTCGAGTACGCTACGAGGCCGCTCACCTGGAACCCTCTGCGGCGGATGCCTGACCTTGACACCGTGGCGGAGAGTCTTCGCGGCTTCATCGGGGACCTGACGGGCGGCTATGAACGCGTGGCTCTCGTCACCCACAGCCAGGGCGGGCTGGTCGCCCAGCGGTTTCTCTCCAGAATGCTGTTGTCGGGCCGGGGCAGAGAACTGGCCAGGCTCCGTCGACTGGTGATGTTCGCGTGTCCGAACAACGGATCGGACTTGTTCCTGCTGGCCCGCAGAGGCCTGATTCCGATGACCCGGAACAGCCAGGAGCGAGAACTCAAGCCGCTGCAGACATCGGTACTCGAGACACAGCGCCGGGTCATCGACGGGATCGTCCGGGCGCCGCATGTCTCGAGCGACAGGTGCCCGATCCCGATCGTCGCGTACGCAGGAGAGAGCGACAACGTCGTCGTTCCCTCTTCGGCGGCGGGATTCTTCCCCGAGACGGGCGTCCTGCCCGGCGACCACTTCACCATCATCCGGCCCAAGGGACCCGACAGCCGGATCGTCCACGCGATGCGCAAGGAGCTGGCCCGGGCCCTGGCCGAGCCGTTTCCCGTCGAGCCGCAACCCGAAGCGGACATCCCCCACCATCGACGACCGGCCCACCGCACCGACGACGTCTTCACCGAACTGGAGATCGCCGGCCCCATCACCATCCCCACCGGCGGCACCGGCGCGCACACAAGCGAGTTCTTCCTCCACGGCGGCCCGGTGGAACAGCTCAGGAACGTCGACATCGTGGTCTCGTCGGAGAACACCTACCTCCAGCTCTCCCAGTTCTTCAAGCCGTCGACCTCCGGCAGTCTGCGTTGGGCTGCCGCCGAGAAGAGCGGTAGCGGCCAGATCCTCGAGGATGTGGCCGGCGACCACCTCGCCGCATGGCTCCGCAACCACGGCAGCTACGGTTTGCCGGTGCCCGAAGGGACTGTGGCCCCGACACCGGCGGGCGCCCTCCAACGACGGAACGTCCACCGGATCTACCACGCGGCCATTGCGAGCCCCGTGTCCGGAACGAACAGCTACCGGATCGCCCCGCAGGCGATCCCCCGCGCGGTCCACAACACCTTCGACCTGGCCAGACGGGAAAGGGACGAGCTGGGGCTCCCCCTCAACTCCATCTGCTTCCCCCTCTTCGGGGCAGGGCGCGGTGGGATGAGCGTCTCGGAGAGTTTCGAGTTGATCTGGGAACCGATGATGAGCGAGCTGTCCGACGATCCCAGTTGGAGCATCCACTTCACCACCCGTCGCAGGACGATCCACGACCTTCTCCACGGTCGGCTTCAGGCGAAGAGACGTGCGTACGACGAGATCGCGTGAGGAGACGCCTGGTGACGCCATCGAAACGAGCCGCCCTCCTGTCGCGCGTGGTCTGCATGGACCACATCACCGATGACCACCTCCGCCGCCGGCTCACCGCGTCGCTGACCTCCGATCGCTGTGACTTCTGTACCCGCATGGACCGCTCACGGCCGGTGGCCGTGGACCTCGGCACACTCGTGCGGAGCGTCATGGCGGCTGTACGAGAGGCATACGAGCAGACTGCCGGGCCTGATCAGGGAATCCCCACCTCCGTTGCTGTCGAGGAGATCTGCCACCGCGCGATCGATGCCGCCGTCACGCGCGCAGTGGCGGACTGTACGGAACGCGCGGGCTGGCGGTCCCGCGGGTTCTCCCGGCCCGGAACGACCGGGGAAGTGACCTTCGTACCGTGGTCCGCCTTCCGTGAACGGGTCAGACATCAGCGGCGGTTCACTCTGCTTTCCGGGACCGACCACGATGAGCAGCCGCCGGTCGACATGCTCGACGTCGTATCGGCCGTCATCGAGAAGCTTGGGCGTGTCCGCACACTGCCGGCAGGTCACCGGGTGTGGCGCGGCCGGATGCGTGCCGACACGACCCGTCCCGGCTTCGTGGCAGCCACCATCGGATCGACGCCACGGACCCGCGCCACGGCCAACCGATTGAGCCCGGCAGGGGTGTCCATGTTCTACGGATCCGCGGACGTGGACACCGTCGTCGCGGAGATATCGGCTCATGATGTCCGTCCTTACGCGGCGGTCGCCGCCTTCGAGCTGACACGCCCGGTCGCCGTGATCGACCTGTCGGCCGTCCCGGAGCCCCCGAGCGTCTTCGACCCCGACTGGAGGTCCCTTGTTCACCCGGTCGCGTTCATCCGGTCGTTCTCCGAGGACTTGAGCCGACCGGTGGTGCTCGACGGACGCGAGCACACCGAGTACGTCCCCACTCAGGTCCTGACCGAGTACTTCCGCTGGCTTTCTCCGCTGCGGGTCGAGGGCATCGTCTTCCGCTCCGCCCAGAACGGCGGGATCAACTACGTGCTCTTCACGGGACCCGAGGGCTGCGTCGACGAGCACGCCGATCAACCAGGCGCCATGCTTCGCCTCCGGCCTCACACCGAACTGGTCGTCGAACGTGCTCCTTCGAAGCAGCACGTCTGACTCCCCCGGGAGCATGCTGAGACAAGTGCCGGCCGGCATCGGCCGACAGGGGTGTCAGCCGCTGCGGTCGGCCGACGGCCGCGTCAGCCCGCCGGGGTCGGCTTTCGGCGCCGGAGACGGTCCAGCAGGGCGCGCGGGGTGCGGCGTGACAGCGGTAGTGCGGGCGGGCGCCGGTCCGGGCGGCTGGTAGCCGCGTGCCTGCCCCGCCGCCCGGCCGGACGCGGCAGGCCCGGAGACACGACCGGACCTTGCGGCACACCCTGAGGTGACGTGGGGTGACCGGGCCTGGGCGCCGGAGTCTGCTGACGCGCTTCGCGCAGTGCCTCGGCCAGGCTGACCCGGTGCCACAGGATCTCGTCGGGGTGGTCCGCGAGCAGCAGGCGGTCCACCAGCTCGCGGCCCGCCGGGGATTCGGGTCTGCCGCCGGGCAGCAGGTCGGGCCGGAGCACGCGCAGACGGGACCGCTCGTATGGGTCGGGAACCACCTCGGCCACCGACACCGGGTCGAGCACCGCCGCGATGGCGGCGGCGCGCGCCCATGGGTCCGCCGTGGACCGCAGCAGGAGCCCGAGCTTTCGGCCGCGCCAGTTCCGCGCGCGCCGGTCCTCACCTGCATCGAGCGCCGCCCGCACCGCGGGCGGGGTCCGTCCGGTCAGCAGCTCGGCGTGGTCCTGGGCGAAGTCGCGCAGCTCGCATGCGAGATAGAGCCACACGACCGCCCGGTAGCGGTTGAGGTAGAAGCGCACCGGGACGAAGTGGCCCGTGCGGGCGAGCCCGGTGAACCGGTGTCCGGTGATCGCGAGAAGCTCGGCGCCCTCGCGGGTGCCGACCGTCCGGACCCGCTCCCGCAGCACATCCGGGAAACCCTCCGCCGCCCGGAGCCTGTCGATCTCGTACCGGGCGATCCTGGGCGGGCCACCGCTCGCGTCCGGCGTCGTGCGCACCTGACCGAGCTGTACGGCGAGATCCAACTCGCTGCGTTTCAAACTCAGGTCCCGTGCAGCCCGGCTCAGCGCGAGGCCCTGCGGCCCCGTCTGCCCCGTGGCCTGCGCCACCGTCCGTCCCGTGGCCTGTCCCGTATCCTGCGCCGGCGCCTGCCCCGTGCCTTGCGCGGCCGGGACCCGAACTCCGTACCGCGAGGCGTACATCGCGTCCCCTGCCGCGTACGACAGCGCGTCCTGCTTGGTCACCATGGTCGGTCTCCCCCGTAGAGCCGTGAATACTCTCGGTGATGACCATAGCCCGCAGCCGCGACATCCCGCCCGGCCTGTGGACAACCCCTGTCTTCGCAGGTCAGAACGTGTTGCCAGGCTGGCGTGCCTCGACGCCCAGGTGCTCGCCGACCCGGTTGACCATCAGCGTCATCTCGTAGGCGACCTGGCCCACGTCCGCCTCGGCGTCGCTGAGGACGCACAGGCAACTGCCTTCGCCCGCCGCGGTCACGAACAGCAGAGCCTCGTCGAACTCGACCATGGTCTGGCGCGCGCGGCCGGCCCGGAAGTGGCGCCCGGAGCCGCGGGCGAGGGAGTGCAGGCCGGAGGAGACCGCCGCCAAGTGCTCCGCGTCCTCGCGCGCGAGGCCAGCACTGGCCCCGGTGACCAGGCCGTCGTTGGAGAGCACGAGTGCGTGCCGTATGTACTCGACCCGCTCGGTCAGGTCGTCCAGCAGCCAGTCGAGTCCCTTGTCCAACGCCATGGCCGGTCCCTCCCCGCTCGTACGCCCCGTGGTCTCGTTCGCCGGTAAGCCTTTCGCACGTGTGCGCCCACGGCAAGGTGCCGCCGCGGACGACCGCCGCGCAACAGTGCACGACCGGTCAACCGACGGAGTCCAGCATCCGGGCGGTGTGCACTCGGCCCGCGTACTCGACGAGCCGGACCAGGACCTCCTTGCCGGAGTCGCGGTCTCGCGCGTCGCACAGGACGACCGGCGTGCCCCGGTCGAGATCGAGTGCGCGGGAGACCTCGTGGGCACCGAAGGAACGCGCGTCGGGGAAGCAGTTGACCGCGACGACGAACGGGATGCGGCGGTGCTCGAAGTAGTCGACGGCGGGAAAGCAGTCGCCGAGCCGCCGGGTGTCGGCGAGGACGACCGCGCCGAGCGCGCCCTGTGAAAGCTCGTCCCACAGGAACCAGAAGCGGTCCTGGCCCGGGGTGCCGAACAGATAGAGGGACAGTCCCGACCGGATCGTTATACGGCCGAAGTCCATGGCGACGGTCGTGGTCGTCTTGCGGGCGACACCCTCGGTGTCGTCCACGGTGCTCCCGGCCTCGCTGAGCTGTTCCTCCGTGCGCAGCGGCCGGATCTCGCTGACCGCGCCGACGAGCGTGGTCTTGCCGACGCCGAAGCCGCCTGCGACGAGGATCTTGAGCGCGAGGTCGACGGAGTCCGCGGCGTCGGTGTCGTGGGTGGTGGAGGACATCGGTCGTTTCTCCCAGGGGGGTGGACGGGCAAGGGCGGGGTGGTGCAGGGACCGCCGGCGCGTTCCCGCCGGAGGCGGATGCGGGCGGCGCGTTCCCGTCGGGAACGGATACGGGCGGCGGCGGCGATGGGACGCGTTGATCCGGATATTCCCTGGCGGGCGCAGCGGCGGCCGACGATGATCCCGGCATGCGCGCCTTCCTGGAGACCGACCGTCTGACGCTGCGGCCCTTCCGCGAGTCCGACGCGGACGACGTACTCGCTCTCGACAGCGACCCCGAGGTCATGCGCTGCCTCAACGGCGGTGAGCCCACGTCCCGTGAGGAGGTGCTGCGCGAGAAGATGCCTGCTCTCCTGCGGCACTACCCGTGCCTGGACGGCAGGGCGGGCGTCGAAGGCCGCGGGTACTGGGCGGCCCAGGACCGCAGCTCGGGTGCCTTCCTCGGCTGGTTCGAGTTCCGCCCGCTGCGCGACGACAGATGTGACGAGGTGGAGCTGGGCTACCGTCTGAACCGCCGGGCGTGGGGTCGCGGGCTGGCGACGGAGGGTTCGCGGGCGCTGATCCGGCTCGGCTTCACCGAGCTGGGGGTGCTGCGGGTGACCGCCAACACGATGACGGTCAACCAGCGTTCGCGTCGTGTGATGGAGAAGGCGGGTCTCGGCTACGTTCGCACCTTCTTCGAGGAGTGGCCGGACGCCATCGAGGGCTCGGAGTTCGGGGATGTCGAGTACGCCGTCACCCGGGCGGAATGGCTGGGCGGCGGGGCCGCCCCGAAAGACTGAGCGGCCGGGGTTCCGGCCCGCGTACCGGCCGCAGCCGTCACAGGGCGCGCAGGCCCTCGATGACCTCACGCAGGATCCTTTCCTCGGGCAGTTGTGCGGGCGGCACGGGGCGGCTGACCTTCACGTGCCCGGCTGCCAGCAGATCGCCGAGGAGCACGCGTACGACACCGACGGGCAGGTCGGCGTCGGCCGCGAGTTCCGCGACGGACTGCGTCTCGCACCGGCACAGCGCCAGCAGCGTGCGGTGCTCGGGACCCAGGAGCGAGACATCGTCCGACCCGGGCGCGTCGTCGTCCACGACGACCAGGGCGATGAGGTCGAAGCGGACATGGCCGGGGCCCGGTTCGGTCCGCCCGCCGGTCATCGCGTACGGGCGGACGAGCGGTCCCGCGTCCGCGTCGTACCACTGGCTGCCGGTGGGCTCGGCGGTGCCGCTCATGGCGTGCTGACGCGCGCCGGTGTGCGCAGGTGTTCACCGACACGGTTGACGAGGCGGGCCATCTCGTAGGCGATCAGCCCGATGTCCGCGCTGACGGCGGTCAGCAGGGCGAGACAGGAGCCGTCTCCGGCTGCCGCCACGAAGAGGAAGCCGTCGTCCATCTCGACCATCGTCTGCCGTACGCCGCCGGCGTGGAAGTGGCGTCCCGCGCCCTTGGCGAGGCTGTGGAAGCCCGAGGCCACGGCCGCGAGATGCTCGGCGTCCTCGCGGGACAGACCGTCGGAGGCGCCGACGGGGAGTCCGTCGTCGGACAGCACGACCGCGTGCCGCACCTCGGCCACGCGCAGGACGAGATCGTCCAGCAGCCAGTCGAGGTCGCCGAATCGGTAAGGGGCCACGGCTGATTCGTGCTCGGTCATGCTCGGTCTCCTTCGCTGCCGGGGAGTGACCGGCGGTCGCGGTGGGGCTGAGGGGCGGGGTGGGGCTGAAGGTCGCGGTGGGGCTCTTGGGCATCCCGGTGCGCCCCGGGGGCGCCAGGGCGGGAAGATCCGGGCGCTGCGCCGCCGCCCCTCACCCAGCCGCTGCGGTACGCGTTCATCCGGGCGCGGACGACATCGGGACTGCGGTCGGCAGAGCCGTCGGCGGGCGGGGCGCTGCTCGGCGGGGCTTCCTGCGGGGCCTGACGCAGCTGGGGTGCGAGGTGGGACTGGCGTATCCGGCGCGGGAGTTCACCCTCTGCGGCCGGCGCCTGGACGCCACGCGGCCGCAGTGCGCGGACCGCGGCGGGCGGCGCCTGCTGCGCGTCCCGGGCTCCGGCCGGGGGCGACCCGGGTCCTGCGGCCCGTGTCGAGGGCCCGGCTGGGGCGTCCGAGGGGGCGCGGACGGCGTTCGGTACGGGCCTGGGCCGTGCGTGGCCTGCCGTCAACTCGTCCGCCCGGGGGCTGTCGACGCGAAGCCCAGGGGTCCGCCCCTCACCCGGCGGGTACGCGCGGGTGCTCCCCTGGTCCCGGCCCTGCGACTGCTCCCGGCCCTGCGGCACGCGGGACGCCGGTCCAGGCCCGCGGCCGCCGCCCGCGCCCGCGGGCAGGGCGCCCTGCAGCAGTGCGGTCGGCAGCAGCACCACCGCCGTGCTGCCCCCGTACGGCGAGGTGCACAGCCGCACCTTGATGCCGTGACGGAAGGCGAGGCGGCTGACGACGAACAGCCCGAGGCGGTCGCTGTCGAAGAGGTCCAGCGCCTGCGACTCCTCCAGTTTGCGGTTGGCCTCGGCGAGGGCTTCCTGTCCCATGCCCAGCCCGCGGTCCTCGACCTCCAGTGCGTAGCCGTTGCCCACGGGCTCGCCGGTGATGCGCACCTTGGTGTGCGGCGGGGAGAACTGGGCCGCGTTCTCGACCAGTTCGGCGAGCAGGTGGGTGATGTCGGCGACAGCCGCGCCGAGGACGGCCGCCTCGGGCAGCTGCCGGACCTCCACGCGCGCGTAGTCCTCGATCTCGGAGACGGCTGCGCGCACGACGCCGGTCAGCGGGACGGGCCTGCTCCACGCGCGGCCGGGGGCGGCGCCGGACAGGATGATCAGGCTCTCGGCGTGGCGGCGCATCCGGGTGGTGAGGTGGTCGAGACGGAAGAGGTCGCCGAGTTCGCCGGGATCGTCGACGCGGCGTTCCATGGCGTCGAGCAGCGCAAGCTGGCGGTGGACGAGGGTCTGGCTGCGGCGGGCGAGGTTGACGAAGACGCCGGAGATGCCGCCGGCGAGTTCGGCGCGTTCTACGGCCGCGCTGAGCGCCGCGCGGTGCACGGTCGCGAGGGCCTCACCGACCTGCCCGATCTCGTCGTCGGTCGCGGTGCCGGGCGGTGCCTCGGCGCGGATGTCGATCGGCGCGCCGGTGCGCAGTCGGGTCATGGCCTGTGGCAGCTTGCGCCGGGCGATCTCCAGAGCGCTGTTGCGCAGGGAGACGAGTTCGACGACGAGCGCTCGGCCGATGCGTACGGAGATGACGAGGGAGGCGGCGACGGCGGCGAGCCCGAGGAGCACGGCCGCTCCTGCCGGCGTCAGCAGCCCGGCCGCGACCGGGTCGGCGTCGCTCGTGGCGCTGCGGCGGGCGTCGCTCCCGATGCCGCGAATTCCGTTGCCGACGGCGGTGCGGGCCTGCTCCCAGGTGTCCGCGGGCACGGCCGTGGCCGCCGCGCGGCCCGCGCGGGCCGCGGCCACGCGCTGCTCCGCGACGGCCAGCTGCCGGTAGGCGGGTTGTCCGGCGAGTCTCTGCCAGGCCGCGCGAGCGGGGCCGCGCAGGTCGGCGGCCGCGCCTTCGGTGAGTGCCGCGCGGGCCGCGGCAGCGCCGGTGAACAGGCGCAGCCGGTGGGCGTCGAAGGAGCCGGTGAGCCGGGCCGAGGTCACGAGTACGTCCTCGCGGGCGAGCATGTCGCCGGCCCGGTCGAGTTCGAGCAGGACACGGGCGTCGGAGGCGCGGCCGCTGTCGTGGACGCCCGCGACGGCACCGCCGACGGCGAGGCCGGCGGTGACGACGCCGTTGTAGGTCTCATACGCGCTGTTCCAGGCGATCTTGTCGTCGGCGGCGGCCGTGCGCGTCGGCCCGAGCCTCTCCGCGAGCGTGACGAACTCGTCCAGACGCGCGGCCACTTCGCTCGGTGTCTCCCCGCCCGCGGCCACCGTGTGCCGCTCGTCGAGGCGCAGTCGGCGCACGGCGCTGTCGGTGCGCCGGGACGCCGACGTGAGCGCGGCGTCCCGGTCCGTGGAGGGGGAGGCGATCCGATGGAGGGCGGCCCGGCGTTCGGCCTGTACGGCGGCGACGACGGCGGCGACCGGTTCGCCGATCTGCTCGCCGACGCGTTGCGACTGCCGCAGCCGTGCAACGTCCTGAGCGGTGGTCACGGTCGCGAAGCCCCAGAGCGCGAGCAGGGACAGCACGGGCACCATGAGAAGCGAGATGATCTTCGCGCGTACGGTGCGGGGCCGCGGGAGGAGGCGGCGCCGGGCCGTGGGGCGGGAGCCGGGCCGCGGCTCCGGCCGTTGCCCGGTGTGTTCGACCGCGGGTGCCCCGGCGTGTGCGCGCCGCCGGCGGGCTGCCGGCCCGGTGGGCGGCGGGTTCGGGGCCCGGGTGTCGTCGCCCGGGATCCTGCGGGGTGTGCGCATGGCCTCCTCGTTCCGGATGCGGGACCGGCGGCCGTGGCCGTCGGCCGGTCGGGCGGCCCCGCGGTGGTGGGGCGGGTCGGGCCCGACGGGTCGGGCGGTCGCCGCGTGTGGTGGGGCGGAGTGGGGCCGACCGGGTAAGGCGGTCGCCATGGGTGGTGGGCGGTGGGCCGACCGGGTAAGGCGGTCGCCATGGGTGGTGGGCGGTGGGCCGACCGGGTAAGGCGGTCGCCATGGGTGGTGGGCGGTGGGCCGACCGGTAAGGCGGTCGCCATGGGTGGTGGGCGGTGGGCCGACCGGGTAGGGCGGCCCCCCGGCAGTGGTGCGGGGCGGTACCGCCCCGATCAGGCGGCCCCCGCAGAGGTGCGGGATGCGGCCGACCGGTCAGGCGGTCGTCGTGGGGGCCGGCGCCGAGGGAGCTGCGGCGATGGGCCCGGTGGGGCCGGGCGCCATCGGCGGGGCGGCACCCATCGCCTTGCCCGGGATGTCGTGGTCCTGGTCGGTGTCCTCGTCCCGGCCCGCCGACACGTACGCGGCGCGTTCGCCCGCCGTCGGGGAGAGCGCCACGAACGCGGCGGTGACGAAGAGGTAGGACCCGAGCCCGACGGCGAGCGGGAAGATGAACTGCATCGCCCCCGCGCCGGGCAGCCGCCCCGCCACCGGGGCCACGTCCACCGAGACGGCGAGCATTCCGGTGTAGTGCATGCTGCTGACGGCGGCGCCCATGACGAGCGAGGCGACGGCGACGGCGAGCGGCGACTTGATGTGGAGGGCCGCCCACAGGGCCGCCGTCGCGGCGACCACGGCGATAGCGACGGACAGGGCGACCAGCAGGGGGTCGTAGTGCACGCTCCCGTGCAGCCGAAGGGCTGCCATGCCCAGGTAGTGCATGCTCGCCACGCCGAGGCCGGTGGACAGGCCGCCGATCAGCAGGGCCCGTACCGGGTCGCGGCCGTAGCCGACGCAGAAGACGCCGGCGCCGACGACGAGCACGGCGACCAGCAGGCTGAGGACGGTCAGCGGCACGTCGTAGCGGATGTCGGTGCCGCGCACGGCGAAGCCGAGCATGGCGACGAAGTGCATGGTCCAGATGCCGGTGCCGATGGCGGACGCGGCGGTGAGCAGCCAGTTCCGCCGGGCGCGGCCGGTCGTGCTCAGGGCGCGCACCGTACAGCGCAGCCCGAGGGCGGCGCCGATGACGGCCATGAGGTACGACAGCGCGGGGGTCAGGATGCCGAATGCGGCGTGGTCCAGGTGTCCCATGGCCCAGGGACGCTAGCCCTCATGGGGGCGTACGCCGGGCGCACTTCGCAAGCTGATGGAATATGACGGAGAGATGTTCCTGAACGATCGTGCACCGTCCGAACATGTGCGCAGAACGGCCGGGTGACGCGCCGCCCCCTCATGGCGGATCATGGCCCCATGGCCGACGACCACACTCAGGTGCAGGAGTTCTTCGGCGCGCGCGCCGCACGCTGGGACAGCCGGTTCCCCGACGACGGACCCGCGTACGCCGCCGCCGTCGCGGACCTCGGCCTGCGCCCCGGCGACCGGGTGCTCGACGCCGGCTGCGGCACGGGGCGTGCGCTGGAACCGCTGCGCGCCGCCGTGGGCCCGCGCGGCAGCGTCCTGGGCCTCGACCTCACGCCCGAGATGCTGGACGAGGCCAGGCGGGCGGGACGCGGGAGCAGCGGGCTGCTGCTGCTCGGCGACGTCGCCCGCCTTCCGCTGCGCTCCGGATCACTGGACGCCGTGTTCGGCGCGGGGTTGATCTCCCATCTGCCGCACCCGGCGGAGAACCTGCGCGAGCTCGCACGCGTCGTAAGGCCGGGCGGCGCGCTGGCCCTCTTCCACCCCATCGGCCGGGCCGCGCTCGCCGCCCGCCACGGCCGCGCGATCACGGACGACGATCTCCGGGCGGAGCCCAACCTGCGTCCGCTTCTTGCCGGTTCGGGATGGCGGATGACCTCGTACACGGACCGGGACGACCGCTTCCTGGCGCTGGCCGTACGCGAGGACAGCGGGTCCTGAGCACTCCGGCAGGGGTCCCGAGGAACCAAGAGCGGCGCGCACGCAATGCCGCGTTCGCACACCCGCTCCGTCCCGTTCGAACCCCGTGCGAGAGTGGGAGACTTGAGGCGTCGGCGGCATCCGCCGCCCTCTCCTCGGGGAAGGTGGTCCACGTGTTCGCCCGCATCCGCACGTTCTTCGTCGCCCGTTCCGCCCGTACCGCTCGTACCGCCCGTTCCGCCCGGACGTCCGGCGCGGGGCGCCCGCCCCAGCACAACGTCTTCGAGGCCGCCGCGACCTATGTGGCGGCGAGCGTCGAGGACGACTGGGACCGGATCGACGAGGCCACGGGCTGGGTCGCGCCCGACGCCCTCGTCTTCGGGATCAACGAACTCGCCTGCCGTGCGGTCATAGCCCTCGCCCGTGAGCGGAACGAGCCCGTCGAATCGGTCGCGCGCGGTCTCCTCGGCCTGCCCGGAGCGGAACCGTCCCGACCGATTTAGCTCCGCGAACCCTCGACGCACGGGTTACTCACTGGTTAAGGTGCGCCGACGAACGATCGGACGGGGAGGTTGCCGTGGCCGGGGCAGAAGAGGCCGTCGAAGACGACGCGCTGTATGTGCTGACCGCGGTGCTGCTCACACCCGCGCAGTTCCCCAGCGTGCTCGGCGACGACTATCCGGCGGCCTGCCGGGCCCTCGGCCTCGAACCGTACGCCGAAGGGTACGGGCTGGTCCTCGGGCAGGACGCGGACGGTGCCCGCTGGACGGTGGTGGTCGACGACGTGTCCCTCGTCGCCGTCGCCATCGCCTCGTGGGACTGCGGCATGGAGTACGACCTCTCCCCCGACGAGCGTTCGATGGTCGCAGCCCTGCCGGGCTGGCCCCTGGCGGTCGCCGTCGCCGCGCCCGACCTGCCCTCCCCCCACGATCCGGCCCCCGAGGAGGGGGACCGCCCGCCGCTCGCGCCGCCGGACACGGACCGCTGGGGCCCGGCCCAGCGCAGGCTGGGTGCGGACGAGATCGCCTTGCAGTGGGCACGGTGGCGCGAGCAGACCGATCTCGACGCACCGGACGGCACCGACACCGCCGAGGCGTCCGGGGCTTCCGAGGCGTCTGTGGCGGCGTCTCAGGCGTCCGGCCCGGCGGAGGCGGGTGCTGGGACGGCGTCGGGCGGGCTGAGCCAGGGCGTGCGCCGCGCGCTCGGGGAAGCCCGCGCCTACACCGAGTCGGCTCCGCCGCCCGGACGGGTCCGGTCGTCGTTCGCGCCCGGAGGGGCGCGGACGATCCGTGCCGACGGTCCCGGCTGGTCGATGGTCGCGAGGACGGACGACATCGCCTTCGTCCTGCTGGACGAGGAGCCGGGCGAGGTGATCCCGGTGGGACGAGGGGCCGAACTCCCCGGTCTGCTGGAGGCGTTGGAGCAGGTGGCAGTCCACCCTGCATGACCGTGGGTCACTGCGGCCCGGTCGAGCACGCCCCGGTCGGCCCTGGCCCGGGGTCTCCCCGGCCCGGCCCCGTTCGCGCAGCGCCGTCTCAGACCCGTTCGAGCGGGCGGTGCGGGCCCTCGGGCAGTTCCACGTCGATGGCATCGCCCGGCCGGACCACGCCGCCCGTCCTGACCACGCTCATGATCCCGGCCTTGCGCACGAGGGCCCCCGACGCGTCCCGGCCGACGACCTGCTTGAGCAGGCCGTCCTGGAAGGCGTCGATCTGCACGCAGGGATTGCGCAGGCCGGTGACCTCCACGACCGCTTCCGGGCCGAGCCTCAGCAGCGTGCCGACCGGGAGGGACAGCAGGTCGATGCCGGTGGTGGTCACGTTCTCCCCGAGGTCGCCGGGGGCCACCGCGAAACCGGCCTCCCCCACCTCGGCGAACAGCTCCTCGTGGATGAGGTGCACCTGACGGAGATTGGGCTGGGTCGGGTCCTGCGCGACCCGCGACCTGTGCTTGACGGTCACTCCCGCGTGGACGTCGCCCTCCACCCCGAGTCCGGCGAGCAGCGTGATGCTGTCGCGGTTCGGCTTGGTGAACGTGTACTCCCCGTTGCTGCTGACCGCCGTGACTGCCGCACCCATCGTCGGGCTCCCCTCCCCGTGCCAGTGATCGTCCACGACCATACCTCTGCGGGAACGCGACGGTCCGCACACGGAAGGCGGGCCGCAGCACTGCGGCCCGCCCCCGCCCCTCGGGGGTCCTCCTCGGCCGGTCAGCGGCCCGTCAGGTCCGCCGGCCGGCGGACGGTCAGCGGCCGATCTCGCGGCGGGAGACGCGGCGCAGCCTGCGGCGCTGGCTCGGGTCGAGCATCAGATAGGCCACGGCCGGCACGCCGACCACCACCAGCAGTGAGAGCCAGAATCCGAGCAGCGGCATCAGGAGCAGGCCGACAGCCACTCCCCCGATCACGATCTTCGTACGTGTCGACATTTTCGTCGCCTCCTCCGCGGCCGTGGCCGCTCCTGTGGGAAGAACGCTCGCGCCCGCCCGCCGGTTCCCCTACGCGCCGCCGCGCAGCGGTTCGCCCACATCGCGCAGATGCCCCAGGGCCTGGCGGTACGAGTCGACCAGGCCGGTCTCGGTGTACGGAACGGACAGGGCGCGGCAGTGGGCACGGACCAGAGGGCGGACGAGGGCGAGGTGGGGGCGCGGCATGCTCGGGAAGAGATGGTGCTCGATCTGGTAGTTGAGGCCGCCGAGGAACCAGTCGGTCACGGCCCCGCCCCGGATGTTGCGCGAGGTGAGGACCTGCCGGCGCAGATGGCCCCAGTCCTTGCCGTGCTCGCCGTCGGGCATCTCCATGCCCTTGTGGTTGGGCGCGAACGCCATGCCGAGGTGGAGCCCGAGGACCATCTGGTGCAGCAGGCCGAAAACGAGGGCCTGGGCGAGCGGCATGGTGATCAGCAGCAGGGCCGCGTACGCGGCGACGTGAGCGAGGAGCAGGAGCGCTTCGACGGCCCGTTCACGCGGGCTCTGACGGACGGAGGCCGTGCGGGAGAAGACCGCCCGGAATCCGTAGACCTTGAGCGCGATGCCTTCGAGCGTGGTGAGCGGGAAGAACAACCAGGCCTGGTGCCGGGTGAGCCATCCGCGCAGGCCCGTGCGGCCCGTGGCGTGCGCGCTGGTGAAGACCAGGACGTCGGGCTCGACGTCGGGGTCCTTGTCGACGTGGTTGGGGTTGGCGTGATGCCGGTTGTGCTTGTCGTTCCACCATTCCTGGCTCATGCCGAGGAGCAGATTGGCGTGGACGAGCTGGATGAGCCTGCTCCTGCGGCGGTCGCCGCTGATCTGTGCGTGTCCGGCGTCGTGGCCGAAGAAGGCGGCGCGGGCGGAGAACAGCGCGAGCAGCGGGGCGAGCAGGAGTACCCACCAGGAGCCGCCCGTCAGCGCCATGCCGGTGATCACCGCCGCGAGGGCCAGCAGGTTCACGGTGATGCCGCGGGCGTACCAACCCGGCCGGCGTTCCAGGAGCCCCTGCTCCTTGACGGTCCGAAGCAGCGGCGAGAACTCGCTCGCCGCGCCCGCCCGGCCGCGGGCGGCGGGGCCTGCGCCGCGGGTGGACGGCTCGGCGGGAGGGGCCGTGAGGGTGGCACTGGCCTGAGGCATATGGTCTCCGGTCTGCGGGAGGGAGGGCTGGGCGGGCTTGGCCGGCTGTCCGTGGACAACCGACGGCCGACAGCCGCGAGAGATGAGAGCTGAGAGAGATGAGAGCTGAGGATCGGAAGATGGCCGGCAGCCTGCTGTGCCGGGAAGGCGCCGGGTGCCGTCCGTGCCGATGCACGACCGTTCCGACCTGAACCCAACGTAGGGATCGCGGCGCCCGGCGGACCATGACGCCACCACCCGGATCGATCGGGGGAAGGCCCCGCCCGCGGGGGTGGTGTCGACTGTACCTGGCGTCTTTGCACCGACGCGGAGAGTGACTGGCATCACAGCCCGACAGGGCCCGCGCGGGCCTTTGTTGGGGTACCCTCGGCGATTCCGGATCCGAGTAGTCAAATTTGAGGAATACGTCTTCCTGTGCCCATGGCTCCCACGGCAGCAACGCCGTCTCCGCCCGCCGAATCCGCGCTCTCCGTATCCGCCGCCTCCGCCCTCGCCCGCTGCCCCGCCCTGTTCCTGCCGGGCGATCCGGCCAGGACCGGCCGCATCGCCTTCCTGCTCCCGGACGGTGCCGAATCGCCTGCCGCCGAGTGCCGCGCGGGCGAGCACGGCCGGATCACCGTCGTCACGGAGGACGTGCGGACCGCCGCCGCACCGGCGCTGCTGATGCCCGTGGCCGACGCACTTCCCGTACTGACCCGGGCCCGCGTCCTGCCCGGTGCCTCCGATGCGGCCGCGTTCTGGGGCACGGCCGCGGTGTTCGCCCTGCAACTCGCCGCGCGCGGACTGCTGTTGCCCGGTCTGAGCGCCACCGACAGCGACGCCTGGCGCATGGGACCGCTCACGTCCGAGGACCTGGACCGGCTGCGTACGCTCGCGGCGTCCATGCCTCCCGCCGCACACGCGGTCCCCCTCGACCCCGCGGCCGACCCGCTGCTGCTGCCCGAACCGCAAGTGCTGCTGCGGGAGTTCGTCGACGCCGTGGCCGACGGGCTGCCGCGCAGCCCCGCCGCGCCGCTCGCGGCAGGCGGCCGGGCGTTCGCGGCGCAGGAGCCGCTGCGGCTGCCCGACCACCGGGGCTGGGCCGCCGACATCGCCGCCGGGCACGACGCGGGCGTGCGGCTGTCCCTGCGCGTCGAGGTCCTCGGCCTCGACACGGCGGATCCGCAGGACGGCGACGGTCCGGCGTTCCGGGCCGTGGTGCAGATGCACAGTGTGAGCGATCCGGCGCTGGTCGCCGACGCCGCCGACGTCTGGGCCGGCACGGGCCCCTCCGCGGCCGCCTTCGGCCCGCGCGCCCGGCTGGACGCCCTGCTCGCCCTGCGCCGAGCCGCACGCGCCTGGCCTCCGCTCGCCCCGCTGCTCCACGCGGCCGTCCCCGACACGATCGAACTCGCCGACGAGGAGATCGCCGAACTGCTGGGCGACGCCACGCGCGCCCTCGCGGCAACCGGCCTGAAGGTGCACTGGCCCCGGCAGCTGGCCCGGCGTCTGACGGCCCGCGCGGTCGTCGGCCCGGTCGACGTCGGTGCAGCGGACGGCGGTCCCGGGGACGGGGGTCCGGCGGACGGCGCAGGGGCGGACGCGGCCGGCCACGAGTCGTCCGGGCTGCCGTCCTTCCTGTCGGCCGACGCCCTCCTCGCCTTCAACTGGCGTTTCGCGCTGGGCGACACGCAGCTCACCCGGTCCGAGCTGGACCGGCTCGCCGAGGCGGGCCGCCCGCTGGTCCGGCTGCGTGACGAGTGGGTGCTCATCGACCCCGAGGAGGCGCGGCGGGCCCGGGACAGCCAGGACCGCAAGCTGACGCCGATCGACGCGCTCGGCGCCGTGCTCACCGGATCGGCGGAGGTCGACGGCCGGCGGGTAGAGGTGACGGCGGCCGGTCCCCTGGAACGGCTGCGGGAACGGCTCACCGACCCCGAGGGAGGGCCGCAGGACGTCGCCCAGCCCGCCGCTCTGGCCGCGACCCTGCGCGACTACCAGCTGCGGGGCCTCAACTGGCTCCACCGGATGACGTCCCTCGGCCTCGGTGGATGTCTCGCCGACGACATGGGACTCGGCAAGACCATCACCCTCGTCGCGCTCCATCTGCACCGGCAGACCGACCCCTCGGCCGCCGGTCCCACTCTCGTCGTCTGCCCCACCTCGCTGATGGGCAACTGGCAGCGGGAGATCGAGCGTTTCGCGCCCGGCACACCGGTGCGGCGCTTCCACGGCTCCGCCCGCTCGCTCGACGCCCTGGGCGAGGGCGAGTTCGTGCTCACCACGTACGGCACCATGCGTCTGGACGCGGCCCGGCTCGGCGAGGTGCCGTGGGGCATGGTCGTCGCCGACGAGGCGCAGCACGTGAAGAACCCGTACTCGGCGACCGCGCGGCAACTGCGCACCATCGGGACCAAGGCGCGCGTCGCGCTGAGCGGCACGCCCGTCGAGAACAACCTCTCCGAGCTGTGGGCCATCCTCGACTGGACCACGCCCGGCCTGCTCGGCCGGCTCGGTTCTTTCCGTACGCGCTACGCCCAGGCGGTGGAGGGCGGCGATCCGGCGGCCGCCGCCCGGCTCTCCGCGCTCGTGCGGCCGTTCCTGCTCCGCAGGCGCAAGTCGGACCCGGGCATCGCGCCCGAACTGCCGCCCAAGACCGAGACCGACCGGACGGTGTCCCTCACCGCCGAACAGGCCGGGCTGTACGAGGCGGTCGTGCGCGAGACCCTCGCCGCGATCTCGGAGGCCGGCGGCATGGAGCGGCGGGGTCTGGTCGTCAAACTGCTCACCGGGCTCAAGCAGATCTGCAACCACCCCGCGCAGTACCTCAAGGAGGAACGGCCTAGGATCGCGGACCGCTCCGGAAAGCTGGAACTGCTGGACGAGTTGCTGGACACGATCCTGGCCGAAGACGCGAGCGTGCTCGTGTTCACCCAGTACGTGCAGATGGCACGGCTGCTGGAGGAGCATCTGGCGGGCCGGGGCGTACGGACGCAGTTCCTGCACGGCGGTACGCCCGTCGCCGAGCGCGAGGCCATGGTGCAGCGGTTCCAGAACGGTGAAGTGCCGGTGTTCCTGCTGTCGTTGAAGGCGGCGGGCACCGGGCTCAACCTCACCAGGGCTGAGCACGTCGTGCACTTCGACCGCTGGTGGAACCCGGCCGTCGAGGCGCAGGCCACCGACCGCGCCTACCGCATCGGCCAGGACCGGCCCGTGCAGGTGCACCGGCTGATCGCGGAGGGCACGATCGAGGACCGCATCGCGCAGATGCTGGACAGGAAGAGGGAGCTGGCGGACGCGGTGCTCGGCTCCGGCGAGGCGGCGCTGACGGAGCTGACCGACGCCGAACTGGCGGAACTGGTGGAACTGCGGGGGAGCGGACGATGAGCGGATCACCTGACGTGGAGCGGACGTTCGAGGCCCTGCCTCCCGCGGGGGGCAGGGGCTTCGCGCGGACCTGGTGGGGGCAGGCCTGGCTCAAGGCGCTGGAGGACACGGCGCTGGACGGCCGGCAGCTGAAGAAGGGCCGCGGGCATGCGCGCGCCGGTGCGGTCGGCGCGGTCTCGGTGCGTCCCGGCCGTATCACCGCGGTCGTGCGCGACCGGGACGGCACCGCGTACCGCAGCGACGTGCTGCTGCAGGAGCTGGACGGGGAGCAGTGGGACCGGTTCCTCGACATGGCGGTGGACCGGTCGGGGCACATCGCGGCCCTGCTCGACCGGGAGATGCCGCCGCATCTCGTGGAGGACGCGGCGGCGGCCGGGGTCGAGCTTCTGCCCGGTATCGGCGACCTGGAGCCCGAGTGCACCTGTGACGCCTGGGACCACTGTCCCCACACGGCCGCGCTCTGCTACCAGGTCGCGCGGCTGCTGGACCAGGACCCGTTCGTGCTGCTGCTGATGCGCGGTCGCGCGGAGCGGAGGCTGCTGGACGAGCTGCAGGCGCGCAGCGTGGCGCGTGCGACCACGCCGTCGGCGCAGTCGACGCAGACGGACGAGGACGCGGCGGCGGCCGGCGTACGTGCCGACGAGGCGTTCGCCGCCCGGGACATCCTGCCCCCGCTGCCCCCTCCCCCGGCGCTGCCCGGGGAACCGGGTCCCGCACCTGCGCTGGACACGGAGACGCCTCCGCCGCCCGGGATCGACCCGGACGCCCTGGAGCACCTCGCGGCGGACGCCGCCGCGCGCGCCCGCGTGCTGCTCGCGGCGGCGCTCGCGCCGGGGCACGAGGAGGCTCCGCCTCCGCCCGCGCTGACGCCCGACCAGGACGCGGTGCGCATGGCGGCGTCGTCCCCGGGTCCGGTCGTCGCCGGCCGGATCGCCGCGGGAACCGGCCGCAGCAGTGCGGAGCTCGACCTCGCGGTGCGGGCGTGGCGGTACGGCGGGGCCGCCTCGCTTGCCGTCCTGGAGGACGACGTCACGCCCGATCCGGCGCTGTCGGCACGTGCGACGGCGGCCCTCGACGCGGCGTGGGCGGAGGCGGACGAGTCCGACCGGCCGCGGTTGCGGTCGGCGGGCGCGGCGCGCTGGACGGTGGTCGGCGCGCAGGTGCAGCTGCGCCTGGGCCCGGACGGCCACTGGTGGCCGTACCGCCGGGAGCGTTCGGTGTGGGCGCCGGCGGGCCCGGCGTCGGCGGATCCCGCCTCGGCACTGGCGCTCGCACTGGGCGAACGAGCGGCGGAGTCCTGACGGCGATGTCCCCGGCTGCCGGGGTCGGCTGATCGGGAGTCGGTTCGGCCCCCGGCGCCGCTCGGCCGCCGCGTGACTCAACGGCCCGACGCTGTCAGGGCGAGTGCCTGCGGAAGGTACGCCGGTAGGCGTCCGGAGGCAGACCCACTCTGCTCGTGAAGTGGCGGCGCAAGGTCGTGGCGGTGCCGGGCGGCGGTGACCGGCGATGAGCCGGCTCCCGGACGGTGCCGAATCGCCGGCCGCCCGAGTGCCGCGCCGGCGAGCACGGCCGGATCCGGAGTCGGCTCGGCCTGACCGGGGCGGCCGACGCACCTCCGCGCGGCTGAGGCGGACGGAGGCGCCAACTCCTCGCGGTAACTGGCGGGTTGACGCCCGCCGCTGTCTTCCGCCTCGCGTGCCGACGCCAGTACCGTAGGGCCCGCGAGGCTCTTACCGGTCAGCGGACACGAGGAGTCGAGGGTGTCGGGGGATGCGGACGGCGGGTTGCTCGCGCTCGGCTTCGCCTACGACCCGGTGACGGCGTCCGTGCTGCTGGCCACCGTGATCGTGACCGTGGTCATCGGGGTGTACATCGTCGCCGACCTGGCGTGCGCCGGGTACTTCCTGCGTCGCCGCAGGGACGCGTTCCACCCCGTGCTGCACCTGCTGTTCCCGCTGCTGGGCATCGCCGCCTTCGTCCCTGCCCTGCTGACGGCCGCCCGGATCCCCGTCTTCGACTTCGTGACCGAGCTGACCCCGCCCGTCTCCTACGCGGGACCGGTCGTCGGCGTCTGGATGCTCATCGGCTGTGTCGTTCTCGCCGTGCTGATGCGGCGGCATCCCGAACGGGTGGCCCGGACGGGCCGGATCCATCTCGACGAGCCGGCACCCGGCGCCGGCACCCAGGAGCGGACAGGAAAGGTGCGCCGATGAGCGACCCGCGGATCGTGACCGTACGCCCCGAGGCGGGCGAGTACGCCTGGACGTTCGGCGGCGCGCCGCCGATCGCCCGCATCGCGCCGGGCACGGTCCTCGACCTGTACACCGAGGACTGCTTCGCCGGCCGGGTGCGGTCGGAGAAGGACCTGGTGTCCCGGGTGTGCGAGTTCCCGTTCCTCAACCCGCAGACCGGTCCCTTCCATGTGGAGGGCGCGGAGCCGGGCGACACGGTCGCCGTCCACTTCGTCTCCGTCGAACCGGCCGGGGACTGGGCCGCCTCGACGACGGTCCCGCTGTTCGGCGCCCTCACCTCCACGCACACCACGGCCACGCTCCAGGAGCCGCTGCCGGAGGTGGTGTGGATGTGGCAGCTGGACCGGGCGCGCCGCACCTGCCTGTTCAGCGCCCGCGACAGCGACATCGAGATCGAGCTGCCGATGGACCCGATGCACGGCACCGTCGGTGTGGCGCCCGCCAACCTGGAGGTGCGCTCCGCCCTCGTGCCGGACGCGCACGGCGGGAACATGGACACCCCGGAGATGCGTGCGGGGGTGACCTGCTACCTCGGGGTCAACGTCGAGGGCGCGCTGCTGAGCCTCGGCGACGGACACGCCCGCCAGGGTGAGGGCGAGACGTGCGGTGTGGCGGTCGAGTGCGCGATGAACACGGTGGTCGTGGTCGAGCTGCTCAAGGGCGTGGCGACGCCCTGGCCCCGGCTGGAGTCCGACACCCACATCATGTCGACCGGCTCCGCTCGACCCCTCGAAGACGCGTTCCGCGTCTCGCAGTTGGACCTGGTGCAGTGGCTCGCCCGGGACTACGGCCTGTCCACGCTCGACGCGTACCAGTTGGTCACCCAGGCGGGCGAGGCACCGCTCGCCAACGTCTGCGACACCAACTACACCTGTGTGGCGAAAATCCGCAAACAGTGGCTGCCGGCAGGGGATCCTCATGGCGGTCTGCACCGTCATCTGCGGGAGGTCTCCACCGTCCTGCCGCGCCCGTGACCCACCCCCCCACGAGGAGAGGTCTCCCATGGACCGCAGGACTCTGCTCCGGGGCGCCGCCGCGACGGCCGCCGCCGGCATCCTGGTACCCGCCCCCTCCGCCCACGCCGACGCCCGCGCGGCCTCCCTCGCGGCCGACTTCCCCGACGCCGAGTGGGTGCCCGCGGCGGCGTCCAACTACACCGTGTCGAGCAGGCCGTCGGCGTATCCCGTCCGGTACGTCGTCGTCCATGTCGCCCAGGAGACGTACGCGGACACCCTGGCGATCTTCAAGGACCCGGCCAGGAAGGTGTCGGCGCACTATGTCGTGCGCTCCGCGGACGGGCACGTCGCCCAGTGCGTGCGGGAGCGCGACATCGCCTGGCACGCCGGCAACTGGGACTACAACACCCGCAGCATCGGCATCGAGCACGAGGGCTGGGTGGACCGTCCCGCGTACTTCACCCACGCGATGTACGAACGGTCGGCCGCGCTCACGGCCTGGGTCTGCGACCGGTACGGCATTCCCAAGGACCGGGAGCACATCATCGGCCACCGTGAGGTGCCGGGCGCCACGCACACCGATCCGGGCCCGTACTGGGACTGGAGCCGCTACATCCGGCTCGTCAACTTCGCCTGAGATCCCGCCAGGAACCGCGCGCCGCGTGGCCGGTGCACGGTTCTTGTCGGACCCCGCCGTCCGGGCGACGATGGGCGCGGGAGGGCGATGTGAGCGATGCGTGGGTGGCCCTGGAGCCCGGTGCCGATCCGGCCGAGCGCGGCGCGGCGCTGCGCCGGGCGTACGACGCGTATGTGACGGCGGGCCGTGTCGAGGTGCCCGTACGGCGCGAGGTGGCCGACTCCTGGCGGCGCTCCGCGCGGGCGCGGGTCAGCCCGGAGGGCATGGCTGGAGTGGAGCTCGACGGGGAGGATCTCGGCGCCTACCGCGACAGTCACGCACTGGCCCGGGTGATGCCGGTGATCCGCGAACTGACGGGTGGGTACGCGAATGACGGCGGACACCTGGTGGCCGTCTGCGACGCCCATGGCCGGCTGCTGTGGGTGGACGGACCGCAGGCGACACGCCGCAGGGCGAGCCGGATGAACTTCGTGCCCGGCGCCCGCTGGGCCGAGGCGGTCGCCGGCACGAACGCGCCAGGTACGGCGATCACCGTGGGACGGCCGGTGCAGGTGTTCGCCGCGGAGCACTTCCGCAGACCCGTGCAGTCGTGGACGTGCGCCGCGGCCCCGATCCACGACCCGGCCACGGGCCGCGTCCTCGGCGCGGTGGACATCACCGGCGGGGACCAGCTGGCCCATCCGCACAGCCTCGCGTTCGTCGGCGCCGTGGCCCGGGCCGCCGAGTCGCAGCTGGCGCTGCTCGCGCCGGCGCCCGCGGCCGAGTGCCTTCGGCTGACCGCGCTCGGGCGGGACGAGGCGTTGCTGGTCGCCGGTGGCCGCAGGCTGCGGCTCAGCCGTCGGCACAGCGAGATCCTCGTCGTCCTGGCCGGCCGCCCCGACGGCATCGGGGGCGACGAGCTGCTGGTGGAGCTGTACGAGGACGAGACGGTCACGCCCGTGACGCTGCGCGCGGAACTGTCCCGGCTGCGGCACCTGCTCGGCCCCGGACTGCTGCGCTCGCGCCCCTACCGGCTCGCGGCCCCGGTCGACGCCGACTTCGACACGGTGACGCGACGGCTGGCGTCCGGTGCCGTGACGGGCGCGATGGGGGCGTACGCGGGCCCGCTGCTGCCGTCGTCGCAGGCGCCCGCGGTGGTCCGGCTGCGCGGGAGGCGGGACAACCAGCTGCGGGCGGCGCTGATCGCGCGCGGCGATCCGGCGCTGCTGGCTGACTGGGCGTACAGCACGTGGGGCGAGGACGATCTGCCCGCCTGGCGTGCGCTGGCGTCCGTGCTGCCGCGTGACCGGCAGGCGGCCGCGCTGGCGCGCGTGGCGGAGCTGGACGCCTGGCAGCGCGGGTGACCGCCGCACCGCGGCACCGTTCGCAGAGACCGCACCGAGCAACGTCGTTGCAACGTTCCGCTTCCTAGCCTCTGCGGGAGCGCCGCCCAACGGCGGGCGGCGCCCCCACCGGGAGGCCCTGGACATGACCCGAT
Source organism: Streptomyces sp. NPDC015127 (assembly GCF_043080095.1). NCBI lineage: Bacteria > Bacillati > Actinomycetota > Actinomycetes > Kitasatosporales > Streptomycetaceae > Streptomyces > Streptomyces sp. NPDC015127. The sequence goes on along the minus strand of NZ_JBIBVE010000002.1, from coordinate 384,785 downwards.
ACGCACAGCCGAACGCCGAAGGCTCCGTCGTCTCCTACGCGTCGCGCTACGACCACTGGATCGGCGGCGAGTACGTCGCACCGACCCGCGGGCAGTACTTCGAGAATCCGAGCCCGGTCGACGGCCGTCCCTTCACCGAGATCGCCCGCGGTACGGCCGAGGACGTCGAACGCGCTCTGGACGCGGCCCATGCGGCCGCGCCGGTGTGGGGCCGCACCTCGGCGGCCGAACGCGCGGGCATCCTGCTGAGGATCGCCGACCGGATGGAGGCGAACCTCGAACAGCTCGCGGTCGCCGAGACGTGGGACAACGGCAAGCCGGTGCGCGAGACGCTGGCCGCGGACATTCCGCTGGCGATCGACCACTTCCGCTACTTCGCCGGCACCCTGCGCGCCCAGGAGGGCGCGCTGAGCGAGATCGACGACGACACGGTGGCGTACCACTTCCACGAGCCGCTGGGTGTGGTCGCGCAGATCATCCCGTGGAACTTCCCCATCCTGATGGCGACATGGAAGCTGGCGCCCGCGCTGGCGGCGGGCAACGCGGTCGTGCTGAAGCCGGCCGAGCAGACCCCGGCCTCCATCCACGTGTGGCTGAGCCTGGTCGCCGATCTGCTGCCGCCGGGCGTCCTCAACATCGTCAACGGCTTCGGCGTGGAGGCGGGCAAGCCGCTGGCATCGAGCCCGCGGGTGGCGAAGATCGCGTTCACGGGCGAGACCACGACGGGGCGGCTGATCATGCAGTACGCCTCGGAGAACATCAAGCCGGTCACGCTGGAGCTGGGCGGCAAGTCGCCGAACATCTTCTTCGACGACGTGTGGGCGGCGGACGACGACTTCCGCGACAAGGCGCTGGAGGGCTTCACCATGTTCGCCCTGAACCAGGGCGAGGTGTGCACGTGCCCGTCGCGAGCGCTGATCCAGCGCGGACGCTACGGCGAGTTCCTGGAGGCGGCGGTGGTCCGCACGGAGAAGATCGTGCCCGGGCACCCGCTCGACACGGACACGATGATCGGCGCGCAGGCCTCCAACGACCAGCTGCAGAAGATCCTTTCGTATCTGGACATCGGCCGTCAGGAGGGTGCCAAGATCCTGACGGGTGGTCAGCGCATCGAGCACGGCGGTGAACTGGCGGGCGGCTACTACGTCCAGCCCACGATCTTCGAGGGCGACAACAGGATGCGGATCTTCCAGGAGGAGATCTTCGGCCCGGTCGTCGCCGTCACGTCCTTCACGGACTTCGACGACGCGATCGCCACGGCGAACGACACGCTGTACGGCCTGGGCGCCGGGGTGTGGACGAGGGACGGCAGCACGGCCTACCGCGCGGGCCGGGCGATCCAGGCGGGCCGGGTGTGGACCAACTGCTACCACGCCTATCCCGCGCATGCCGCGTTCGGCGGCTACAAGCAGTCGGGCATCGGACGCGAGACGCACAAGATGATGCTGGACCACTACCAGCAGACGAAGAACCTGCTGGTGTCGTACTCGCCGAAGAAGCTCGGCTTCTTCTAGCGGCACGGAGCAGGGCGCCTGACCTGGGATGTGGCCCGGCGGGCGCCCTGCAACCCCGCCGCGTTGCGGTGGCTGCGAAGCGCTCGAGGCTGCGGGCCGGCGCTACGACGTGCGCGTCGCCACACGCGGGTGAACCATGGAAAGAGGTCGTGCGTGCAGCAGCCGCATACGGGGGAAGTCAAGGCCTGGGCTTGGACTTCTAGAGGTGGCGAGCGTGGACGATTTCGATGCCGTCGTCGTCGGGTCGGGTTTCGGCGGGTCCGTGACCGCATTTCGTCTGGCCGAGGCCGACCTGCGCGTATGCCTTCTGGAAAGAGGAAAGCCGTTCCCGCCCGGGTCTTTTCCACGCAGTCCCCATGACACGGCCAAGAACTTCTGGGATCCGGATTCCCACTTGTACGGGATGTACGACATGTGGAGCTTCTCGAAGCTCGACGCCCTTGTGTCCAGCGGGCTGGGCGGAGGCTCGTTGATCTATGCGAATGTCCTGATTCGCAAGCCGGAAAGCTGGTTCGTGCACGAGTCGTTCGACGGGGGCTACGAGAACTGGCCCGTCACACGTGAGGATCTCGATCCTCACTACGATCGTGTCGAGATCATGCTGGGTGCGCAGCGGTACCCGTTCCATGAGAAGCCCTACCAGGACACGCCCAAGACCGCCGCCATGCAGCAGGCGGCCTCGCGGCTGGGGCTTCCGTGGGAGCTTCCGCCGCTGGCCGTCTCCTTCGGAGATCCCCCGGTGCCCGGCGTTCCCATCGAGGGCGGTGAGAACAATCTGCACCACAGCCCACGCTATACGTGCAGACTTGTCGGTGAATGCGACCTGGGTTGCAACTTCGGCAGCAAGAACAGCCTGGATTTCACCTACCTCAGCGCCGGGGACAGGCTCGGGGTGGATATCCGGCCCCTCTGTGAGGTCCGCTCGTTCGAACCGATCCGAGGGGGGTTCCTGGTCTCGTACATCGAGCACGGCGCCGCCGGGGGCGGAGATCCGCTCGCTCCTCCCGAGCGGCGCACCGTCAAGGCCAGACGGCTGATCCTCTCCGCCGGTACGCTCGGCACCACCTATCTGCTGCTGAGAAACCGCAGCGCCTTTCCTGCACTCGGCCCGGCGCTGGGTACTCGTTTCTCCGGAAACGGGGACTTCCTCGGGCTGGTGCTCAAAGCACGCGAAAGGCGTCAGGACCGGCCCGGGGAGACGCTTCCTCGCATGCTGGAACCGAGTTTCGGCCCGGTCATCACGAGTGCGATGCGCATGGACCGCAAGGCGAACGGCGAGACCACCCGGGGTTTCTACATCGAGGATGCCGGTTACCCGGAATTCCTCAACTGGCTCGTGGAGCACAACGTCCTCACCATGTCCAACAGGGTCGCGAGGTTCCTGCTGCGGCGAGGCTGGTCACAGCTGACCGGAACCGCCAAGAGCCGTGTCGGCCGACAGCTCGGTGACGCCATGGGCAAGGGGCTGTTCACCGCGACGTCCCTACCGTTGCTCGGCATGGGAAGGGACGTCCCCAACGGCCGGATGTTTCTCCGGGACGGGCATCTGGACCTCGACTGGCATCTGGCCGCGTCCGATCAGTACTTCGACCGGATGAACGAGACCATGGAGCGCGTGTCACACGATCTGGGCGGGCGCTACGCCTCGAATCCACTGTGGTGGCTCAACCGCCTCATCACCGTGCATCCCTTGGGTGGCGCGCCAATGGGGCGCACTGCGCAGGAAGGCGTGGTGGACTCCTTCGGGCGCGTGTACGGCCATCCGGGGTTGTCGATCGCCGACGGCTCGGTGATGCCCGGTCCCGTGGGCCCGAATCCTTCGCTCACCATCGCGGCGCTGGCCGACCGGTCGGCCGACCGCATCATCGAGGATCACCGGAAGAACCCGACGAGGCCCTCATGACGACCGGACAGGGCACCGAGCCCCGCAGCGGCTCCCCGCGCAGATCTCTCATCCTCGCCGGCGGCGGGCTGAAGGTGGCTTTCCAGGCGGGGGTCCTCCAGGTCCTGCTCGACGAGGCCGAGTTGGAATTCGACCATGTCGACGGCGCCAGCGGAGGCATTTTCAACCTCGCGATGTACTGCCAGGGGAAGTCCGGGCGCGAGATTGCGGACAATTGGCGCAGTCTCTCTCCTTTGAAGGGCGTCACCCCGAACTGGCGCGAGTTGCCGAAGGGGCCGTACGCCCGTTCCCTCTTCACGCTGGACGGCTATCGGCGTCGCGTCTTCCCGGACTGGGGGCTGGACTGGGAGAGAATCCGGGCCACCGATCGGGAAGCCACCTTCAACCTCTACAACTTCAGCGCCAATGAACTGGAGGCAGTGACCGCCGACCGCATGGACGAGGATCGCTTCTGTGCCGGGGTGTCGCTGCCCATGTGGTTTCCACCGGTCGTCATCGACGGGCAGACCTACATCGACCCGGTCTATCTGACCGATGGAAACGTCGAGGAGGCGATTCGGCGGGGCTGCGACGAACTGTGGATCATCTGGACGGTCAGCCGACGGCACCGCTGGCGGGACGGCTTCGTGGCCAACTATTTCCACATCATCGAAACGGTGGCCAACGGTCAGTTGAAGCACTGGCTGCGTCGGATCGAGGTCAGCAACGCGGCCATCCGCAGAGGAGACCACGGAGAGTTCGGACGCCTGATCGATGTCAGGCTGCTGAGCGCCGAGGTTCCGCTGAACTACCTGATCAACTTCAGCAGGGACCGTTTCACCCAGGCCGTGGAACTCGGAGTCCGTCGTGCTCGCCAGTGGTGCACGGCCCAGGGGATTCCGTGGCAGCCCAGTGCCCCTCCGGACCTCCCCACCGACCCGACCCGCATTCGATTTACCGAACGCATGGTCGGCCGCGTCGGCTTCGGCGAGAACGACTACCGGACGGGGGCCTCGTCGGAGGGTGGCGCAGCCGCCGACATGGCCTTGCACCTGACCATCGACATCCAGGGTGTGGACCGCTTCATCGTCAGTCCGGAGCATGAAGCCTCACTGCAGGGAGAGATCGTCTGCCAGGAGCTGGGCGGACGCCTTCAGGTCGAGCGAGGAACCTTCCAGCTGTTCGTGGAGCACACCGACCCGGAACACCTTCGAATGTGTTATCGCTTGTTCTTCACCGACCGCGCCGGTCATCGGCTCACACTCAGTGGATACAAGGACGTCAGTGAGGACTCCCGTCGGGGAATCTGGAAGGACACGTCCGTCCTCTACACGCGCATTGTTCGTGGGCATGTCGATGCCGACAAAGAGTCCGAAGCCGAGTTGGTGGCCTCGGGAGCCGTGCGCATCCGCCCGACCGACTTCCTGAAGCAACTCACCACCTTCCGGGTCGAAGCGGCAACGCTCCCCGGCAAGGCAACCACGCTGGGGCGCTTCGGGCAGTTCTTCTTCGGCAAGCTGTGGGATGTGTACGCGCAGAACCTCTTGCCCTGGTCACCGCTGTGACCGATGGCCGTGCTGCCACGTGACGCCGAACGGCGACGACATGTCCCGTGTGAGGGATCCGGGCCGACGGAGGAGCCATCGTGGACGTCCATGAGTTGCGCAAGCACGCGGCGGCGCTGCGGTTCACCCCGCAGGAACCGGTGCGCTGGCTGGCACCGAAGGAACTGGCTCGTACGGCGGTCAAAGTCGGGCTGGCCGCCGTGTTCGCCGGCTACTCGGACAAGCGCGAGATACAGGGCGCGCTGCAGGCCGATCTCCTGCGGGCACCCTTGGCGAATCCCGGCGCCGAGGACATCTGGATCGACTTCGTCGCCGACCTCGGCGACGGTTTCGAGGCGACGTACTCGGTGGCATCCGCACTGGCAGCGGCCCGGCTCGCCGTCGCCGGGCCCGACTCGCTCCCTCGTGGCTCGCTGCTCGTCCTCGGCGGGGACCAGGTGTACCCGGTGGCGTCCACGACAGCGTACGAGGACAGGATGAAGGGGCCCTACCGCGCCGCGCTCCCGTCGGCACCGGACCAGCCGCTCATGCTGGTGCTGCCGGGTAACCACGACTGGTACGACGGACTCACCGCGTTCCTGCGGATGTTCGCCCAGGGAAGGCCCATCGGCGGCTGGCAGACCCGGCAGACCCGGAGCTACTTCGCCGTGCAGCTGCCTCAGCGCTGGTGGCTCGTCGGGCTGGACAGCCAACTCGGCTCCTACTTCGACGATCCGCAGCGGCGCTACTTCGAGTCCTGCCTCTCGACGCGACTGCTGCCGGGCGACAGCGTGATCGTCTGCTCCGCCGCGCCCACATGGGTGAAGAGCAACGAGGAACCCAACGCCTTCAACTCCCTGCACTGGTTCGACCGAAACATCATTCGGACCCGCTTCAACCCGGCGACCGGGAAACGCGAGGACACGGGCGCGTCCATCCGACTGTGGCTGACCGGCGACAAGCACCACTACGCCCGCTACGCGGAACGCTTGCCCGATGACCGGCCCGGATCCGACGACGCCCTGCCTCCGGATCCCCGGCGGCGCCAGATGGTGACGTGCGGCCTGGGCGGCGCGTTCCTGGCATCCACACACAGGCTCCCGAAAGCTCTGCCGCTGCCGCCGGCCACCTCGCGGATGCGGGCGAAGGACGACCCGCCGCCGGCATTCGCCCTCGCACAACACACGTACCCCGATGCGGCGGAGTCCCGCTCGCTCGCGCGCGCGATCGCCAAGCCCTGGTCGCGGTACTGGCTCCCGCGGCGCAACCCCGGGTTCGCCGTACTGGCCGGGGCCCTGCATCTGGTACTCGTCCTTCTGACGAGTGCCGCGTTCGCGCTGGCCGAAGGCAGACTCGATCCCGTCGACGCCCTGCGCAGGGCCGGCACCGACGACCTGCTCGGCCTGCTCTGCACGAGCGCCGCCCTCTTCGCTCTGCCCTTCGTGTTCGGCTGGGGTAACGGGCTGCTGCACGGACGGCGGCCGAGGGCACCGTCCGGCGCGATCGTCGCCGTGCTGTTTCAGTTGGCGGTCACCGTCGCGGCACTGTCCGTCACTGTCGCCGTGGCCCGGTCGGTCCCACCCTCATGGAACGGATTCTGGCTCCTGGCGATACTGCTGGTCGTCGCTGCCGTGACGGGCGCGTTCCTCGGCTCCCAGCTCTTCGCCCTGTGGGTGCTGTGGACGGACCGGGGCCTGGTCGCCGAGTGGCAGATGTCCGGCCAGTCCATCGACGACCGCAAGGGATTCGTGCGGATGCACATCGCACGGGACGGCACACTCACCCTCTACCCGCTGGCACTCGACGGCACCTGCCGGGACTGGCTCCTCGACGAGGTTGCGGACACCCCGGCCGCGTGGCTGCGGCCGGTGCCCAGGACGCCGCCGACTGTGCGGCTCATCGAAGAGCCCATCGTGATCAGGCGGACGGGGGTGCCCGGTGCCTGATTCAAGACTCCAACCAGCCGGACAGACAGCTCCCGATCAACTGACCCACCATCATCGATCCACGCTCAGGGCGCGTCCTGGCGGCCTTCGCCGGCCGGGCCCGGGCGGGCGGACAACGGCCTCCAACTGGCCGGTACTTGGCCCCACCTGGCACGATGCGGCTCATGACGCAGGACATACAGACCCGCGGAGAGGCGCTGGTCGCCGCCCCGCGCGCCGGTGACGCGAAGACTGCCCGCCGGCACACCGACTTCTGCGTGCTCGGCCATCACGTGGACGAAGGAATCCCGTACTGGGAGCAGGCGGTGGCCGCGGGGGACGCCTTCTCGCACTACACCCTTGCCCGGTACCGGAAGATCCGGGGCGACCGGCAGACGGCGGAGGCGCTCTACCGCGCCGTGGCCGACCGGCATGCCGGATGCGCCTACGGACTCGGCGTACTGCTCAAGGAGAACGGCGATCCCGAGGCCGCCGAATGGTTCCGGCGCGGCTGGGAACAGGGCCGCAACCTCGACTGCAAGATCGAGCTCGGCAAACTGCTCGCATCCGATGGGCGACTCGACGAAGCGCCGAAGTTCCTGATGAGCGACATCGACCTGGGGGACATCGCGGTCTTCCGCTGGGTGAAGCTCTTCGAGTCGATTCGCGAGGACTTCGACCGCGTCGCGGCGGGCCTCGACGCCGCCGAGGCCGCCGGGGAGCCGGGCCGACGAGCCACTCCTCACGTGTTCCGGTCTTGTGATCGGTCATTGGTTCCCGCCTCCCGCTCCGCCGCCTCGGCGACGCGCTTGATGTTCGCCAACCGTCGATCCCAGTCGGCCGCCAGCGCGGCCATCCATCGCGCCGTCGCGTCCAGCGCCGCGGGGCGCACCGCGTACCGCACCTCGCGTCCGGCCCGGCGGCCGGACACCAGCCCGGCGGCGTCCAGGACGGCGAGGTGCTTGACCACCGCCTGCCGCGAGACGGGAAGTCGTTCGGCGAGCATCGTCGCGGTGGCCTCGCCCTTGGCGGCCAGCAGCTCCAGCAGCTGACGTCGGGTCGGGTCGGCCAGTGCGACGAGGACGCTGTCGACCGCCTCGGCGCCGCCGGGACGTTCGTCCGTCACACGGATGACTGCTCGGCGCGCTTCTTGAGCGCGTCGAAGCACTGGGGCCAGCCGGCGGCGTGGTCCTTCAGATTCTGGCTGCGCAGCTCCTCGGACCCGGCCAGCGAGGCGAACCCGCTCTCGACGACACGAAGCCGCGTCTGGTCTCCTTCCTGCGTCAAGGTGAACTCCACGAGGGTGCTGTTGTTCTCGCGGAGCTCTTCTCCGGGGAACGCACTGGTCCAGCGGTACGCCACGTACGTGGGCGGCTCGATCTTCTCCACGCGCACCGGGAAGTCGCCGTGCTCGGCGTTCCTCACCACCATCGAGTCGCCTTCCTCGGCCACCGTGCCCGGCAGGCTCGCCTCATCGGCGACCCAGAACCCGGGCTGGGTCACCAGCGACCAGACCCGTTCCAGGGATGCCGCGATCAGGGTTTCGCGTTCGATCCGGTCCTCGCTCATGAGGGGCTCCTTCACCGTCGCCATTGATGCAACTCCAGGGTTGCACATCACCCCCTCCAGGTGCAACCCGCGAGTTGCACACCGGTCCTCCCGCCTTCCGGTCCCCGTTCACGGCCAGTGAGACATCGACACAGACGACAGGAATCTCCTGGCCCAGGCCAGGGCGGCGACGAGGCTCCCGGCCACCCGAGCAAGGGCGCACGAGGCGAGCGCGCTGCCTGGTTCCGTGACAGCGAGGGGAGCCTGCTGGGCATCGGCGAGCCGGTCGCCCGAGGAGGGCCGGTCGCCCGACGAGGGCAGGGCGAGCCCTCGCGTCAGAACGGCGGGACCACCGGCGGCGGTGTCAAGGCGGCGACGGCGTACAGGGCGGCGGCCAGGGCCGCGCGCAGCCACAGAGCCGCCGTTCGATTCTCGGATATCACGGTCGTTCCGTCCTGCGTGGAGTGCTGAAGTGCGGGGAGGTTCCGGGCAACCTCCACACCCTGCGGTGACGACTACGGCGTGCAGCAGCAACGACCAGCACGCCCAAAGGGATTGGGGAGACGAGCATGAGACGACCACTCGCACGGAAACTCTACGCGGCGCTGGCCACGACGGCGCTCGCGGCCGCGACCGGTGCGGTTCTGTCGGTACCCGAGGCATCGGCAGTGACCGGCAGCGCCACCGGCTACGCGACCCAGAACGGCGGGACCACCGGCGGCGCGGGCGGACAGCGAGTGCGGGCCACCACGGGAACCGCGATCCATGCCGCCCTGTGCGGCCGGGCCAGCAGCAGCACCCCGATCACCATCGAGGTCGAGGGAACCATCAACCACGGCAACACCGAAAAGGTGTCGGGCGACAGCTGCAACACCGCCGCCGGTGTGATCGAGCTCAAGCAGATCAGCAACGTCACGATCATCGGGGCCGGCAGCGGCGCAGTCTTCGACCAACTGGGCATCCACATCCGCGAGTCCCGCAACATCGTCATCCAGAACGTCACCGTCAAGAACGTCAAGAAGTCGGGCTCGCCCACGTCCAACGGTGGTGACGCCATCGGCATGGAGAGCGGCGTCCGCAACGTCTGGGTCGATCACGTCACCCTGGAGGCGTCGGGCGGCGAGTCGGAGGGGTACGACGGCCTCTTCGACATGAAGGACAACACCCAGTACGTGACCCTGTCCTACAGCATCCTGCGCAACTCCGGCCGCGGCGGCCTCGTCGGGTCCAGCGAGAGCGACCTCTCGAACAGCTTCATCACGTACCACCACAACAGGTACGAGAACATCGACTCCCGCGCTCCCCTGCTGCGCGGCGGCACAGCCCACATGTACAACAACCACTACGTGCGGCTCAACGAGTCGGGCATCAACTCCCGGGCCGGGGCCCGCGCCAAGGTGGACAGCAACTACTTCGAGGACTCCAAGGACGTCCTGGGCACCTTCTACACCGACGCGGCGGGCTACTGGCAGGTCAGCGGCAATATCTTCGACAACGTGACCTGGTCCGGCCCCGGCAGCGAGAACCACCCGGCAGGACCCGACCCGCAGTCCAACACCACTGTCGGCATCCCCTACTCCTACAGCCTCGACGCGGCAGGCTGCGTGCCGGGCATCGTGAACCGGACGGCAGGCGCCAACAAGGGGCTTCAGGTGTCGGACGGCAGCTGCTCACCGCAGACGCCGACACCGACGCCGACGCCGACCGACCCCACACCGGGACCCACCGACCCCACGCCGGGACCGACCCAGCCCGGCGGGACCAACCTCAGCATCGGAGCCGGCTCCGACGGCTCCGGCAAGGCCGACGGCACGAGCTACGGCAACGTGCGTGACGGCAACATGAGCACCTACTGGTCGCCGACCGGCTCGACCGGTTCTGTCTCGATCAAGTGGGGCTCCCCGACCACCGTGTCCATGATCAACATTCGGGAGGCGTCGGGCGCCGCAGGCAGAATCGGGTCCTGGAGGGTCGTCAACGCCGACACCGGCGCCGTCCTGGCCTCCAGCAGCGGGGCGGGCGCCGTCTCCTTCCCCCGGACCTCGCTGCACAAGATCACCTTCGAGATCACCAGCTCGACCGGCACGCCGCAGGTCGCCGAGTACGAGACGTACGCGGGGTAGCAGCCCCTCCCCGGGGTTCGCCACAGGGGGCGAGGACGAGGCTTGCATGATCATGCATGTCAATGCATAATATTGCCATGTCCAAGGTCCTCACCTCCCTCCCCACCGGCGAGCGCGTCGGCATCGCCTTCTCCGGCGGACTCGACACCTCGGTCGCCGTCGCCTGGATGCGCGACAAGGGCGCCGTCCCCTGCACGTACACCGCCGACATCGGTCAGTACGACGAGCCCGACATCGCGTCGGTCCCCGGCCGTGCCACCGCGTACGGCGCCGAGATCGCGCGGCTCGTCGACTGCCGTGCCGCGCTGGTCGAGGAAGGGCTGGCGGCGCTCTCCTGCGGCGCGTTCCACATCAAGTCGGGCGGGCGCCCGTACTTCAACACCACGCCGCTGGGACGCGCCGTGACCGGCACCCTGCTGGTCCGGGCGATGCTCGAGGACGGGGTGCAGATCTGGGGCGACGGCTCCACCTTCAAGGGCAACGACATCGAGCGGTTCTACCGGTACGGTCTGCTCGCCAATCCGCACCTGCGGATCTACAAGCCCTGGCTGGACGCGGACTTCGTCACGGAGCTCGGCGGCCGCAAGGAGATGTCGGAGTGGCTGCTCGCGCACGGGCTGCCGTACCGGGACTCGGCGGAGAAGGCGTACTCCACGGACGCCAACATCTGGGGCGCCACGCACGAGGCCAAGACGCTGGAGCACCTCGACACCGGCATCGAGACGGTCGAACCGATCATGGGCGTGCGGTTCTGGGACCCGTCGGTGGAGATCGCCACGGAGGACGTGACGGTCGGCTTCGACCAGGGCCGCCCGGTCACGATCAACGGCAAGGATTTCGCCACCCCGGTCGACCTCGTCATGGAGGCCAACGCGATCGGCGGCCGGCACGGGCTCGGCATGTCGGACCAGATCGAGAACCGGGTGATCGAGGCCAAGAGCCGCGGCATCTACGAGGCGCCCGGCATGGCGCTGCTGCACATCGTCTACGAGCGGCTGGTCAACGCGATCCACAACGAGGACACCGTGGCGGCCTACCACAGCGAGGGCCGGCGCCTCGGCCGGCTGCTCTACGAGGGCCGCTGGCTGGACCCGCAGGCCCTGATGGTGCGGGAGTCGCTGCAGCGCTGGGTCGGCGCCGCGATCACCGGCGAGGTGACCCTGCGGCTGCGGCGCGGCGAGGACTACTCGATCCTCGACACCCGGGGCCCGGCGCTCAGCTACCACCCGGACAAGCTCTCCATGGAGCGGACCGAGGACTCGGCGTTCGGCCCGGTGGACCGGATCGGCCAGCTCACCATGCGGAACCTGGACATCGCGGACTCGCGGGCGCGGCTCGAGCAGTACGTGGGGCTCGGCCTGGTCGGCACCGCTCACCCGACGCCGATCGGCGCGGCGCAGGCGGCTTCGACGGGTCTGATCGGCGCGATGGACACCGGCGGCGCCGAGGCGATCGCCTCGCGCGGCGAGGCCACGGACGAGGAGGCGCTGCTGGACCGCGCCGCCATGGAGTCCGGCACGGACTGAGACCGGTCGGCGGTCGTCACGCATCGAGGCCATGGGCCCCGGCGGAACACTGTTCCGCCGGGGCCCATGACGTAGCGGGGAGGCGACGTCACCCGCCGGGTCCCCGCCGGACCGGTGTGACGGCCGCCGGAGCCGGCCGGGCCCGACTCCAGCCGCCGTCCACGCCGTGCCCGGGCCGGCCCAGATGCGGTCCAGTCCCATCGGGCAGCAGGCAGGTCCCGCTGGCGCTCCCGCGCGTGGGTGCGGTCAGACGCCCGGTCGCGGACCGCCGACGCCCACCGGTACGCCCCGGCCGATCGTGACCTCGACTTGGGGGGCCGTGCGGTGGGACTCGTGCGGGATGCCGAGCGGGTTCGTCATCTCCAGGGTGTACTCCTGCGTCGGGAGATTCATCAACGCGCTGACGTCGAAGGACTGTCCGGCCAGATCCTTGGCGTAGACGTCCGCCCAGCCGACGGAGATGCCCATCGTCAGGGTCGTCGCGTTGGCGTTGTGCGAACAGGAGTTGTAGACGGTCGGCCGGCTGCTCGGCCGCGCCAAGGACGAGCGCGGCCCGGCCACGGTCGCGGCGTGCGCCCTCGCGGTCGGTCGGGGCGCCCGCCTGGTACGCGTCCACGACGCCGCTCCCGCACGGGACGCGGTCGACCTGGCCGTCGCCGTGGAGAACGCCGCTGCCGCGTGACGCCGCCGGCGGGGGGCGACGCGGCGCGCCAGGGAGTCAGTCCGCCAGGTCCGCCTTGCCGAACAGGACGGCGTAGCCGGAGGGCAGTTGGCTGATGACCTGGTTGAGTTCTCCGCCGGAGATGGAGTCGGCGAGGGTGGTCAAGACCGCGCTGGCGTCCCACTGTGCGGTGCGCGGGCGGGCGCCGGTGCGCGCGGCGACGCGGCGGTAGAACTCTTCGACGCCGAAGCGCTCGGTCGGCTGCTCCTTGTCGGCGATCAGCGGTTCCCGCAGCGGTTCCGGGAGTTGTGCGGCCAGATCGGCCGCCTCCCCCGGGGTGATCCGGGCAGCGAGGACGTCCAGGACCGCGGCGGTGACCGTGGCGGCCTCCTCCTGGCCGGTGTACTCGCCGCGCTCGCGCACCTGGGCCAGGAACTCGTCGTACCTCATAGCCGTCCTTCACTCTTGATCCGGTCCCATGCGGGTGCGCAGGGGCGTCCTTCCCCAACAGGGGGATTATGGGCAGTGGAGGCCCCGGGCAGGGGGCCGCCGATGAGGGCCTGTCACTCGTATGGCCTGCCGGGGAGCGCCGTCCGGGTGGGCCGGTGATCCGATGGGAGGGTCTCTGGTATCGAGCCGGGAGCCTGTCATGTACGAGATGTGGATCGGGTCAGCCGCGAGCGGTGAGGGGCTGGTGTGGCACGTTGTGGTGCCGGGCACTGCTGCCACGCTGTGCGGACAGCTCCGGCGGAGCGACGTCAGCGACGAGGACCGGAGAACGGACCGGCATTGCGTCCCCTGCATGACAGCCTTCCAGGCCGACTTCGAGCCGCCCGCGCCCGCTTGACGACGCGCATCCGACTGCGGACAGTCAGCGCTGGTACAGGCCGACGATCGTGCCGCTGGCCAGTTGTGCTTTGTCCACCGCGCGGTGGACGTCGTCGGCGGTGGCGTTGTCGGGGAGCGTCACGGGCTCGGGCACGGCGTACAGGTGGAAGAAGTACCGGTGCGCCCCGTCACCGACGGGCGGTTGGGGTCCGCCCCAGCCCTCCCCGCCGAAGCCGTTGGAACGGGATGTGCCGCCGGCAGGAGTCTCACCGGCGTCCACGGCGCCGTCCGCGGGGCGAATGCCAGTGACGAGCCAGTGCAGGAAGGTGCCGGAGGGAGCGTCGGGGTCCTCGCAGAGCAGGACCAGCTCTGCGGCGCCGTCGGGCACGCCTGACCAGGTCAGAGGCGGGGAGACGTTCTCGCCGTCGCGTGCGTAGCGCTGCGGGATCAGCGCGTGGTCGTTGAATGCGGAACTGCTGAGGTCGATTCCAGCCATGTACTCAGCTGTACCGCCGGTCGAGGCCGGCCACGAGGCGTCTGGGGCCAAGTGGCCGACAGGAAGACCCCGTCCGTGCCGGACTGGGGCGGCGGTCCCGACGGGGGGTGGGTCCTGTTTCTCTCGTACGGGTCCGGGCACTCGGACGTCCCTGTGCGGGCCGGCCGGAAGGATCACCCGTTGGTCCGGCGCCGAGGATGCCGTCGAGGCGTACCCGAGCTTCGACCGTCGGGAGACCGGCTGGACGAAGGTGGCGCTCGGCTTCGGCGGGGACGGCTCCGTCGCCCCGGGCATGGACGAGGCATCGGGCACCGGAGCGGCGACCACGGCGGGAACCGGTGGAACGACCCCGGACGTCGGCAGAGAGAGGACGCGAGAACAGTGAGTGCGCACGCCGGAGAGAAGGCGCAGAAGACCGGTGACTTCTACTGCGCGCAGTGCCGGGAGAAAGTGCATGTGACCCAGGGGGACAAGATCCCGTCGTGCCCCAACGGGCACAAGACCTTCGAGACCCGGCGCAATGAGCCCGACACGAAGTCCTGACCACTCCGTGGGGTCACGAGACCCGGAGACGACAGGTCTGGATGTTGCCGTGCTCGTCGGGCTCCAGGCCGCGGGCAAGTCCACCTTCTACCGCCGCTGCCTTGCCGGCCGTTACGCACTGGTGAGCAAGGACCTCTTTCCGCGCGGGGCGCGGAACAAGCAGCAGCGGCAGATGCGTCTCGTGGCGGAGGCGCTGGCAGAGGGGAGGCCCGTGGCCGTGGACAACACCAACCCGTCGGTGGACGAGTGGCAGCCACTGATCGCGCAGGCCCACGCCCACGGGGCCACGGTCACCGCGTACTGGTTCCCCCCGGACGTCGAAGGCTCCCTGCGGCGCAACGCCGCCCGCGAAGGCCGTGAACGTGTGCCGGATGTCGGCGTCCACGCCACCCTGCGGCGGCTGCGCAGGCCGTCCGTGACCGACGGGTTCGACGCCGTTCACGAGGTGCGCATCGACGATGCTGGTGGATTCGAGGTGCGGGCGGCAGAGGACCGCGCCGAGCCGCCCGGCCGGTTGTGAGCCCCGAGCCCAAGGAGACCAAGGGCTGGGGGACTGGGCGTCTTCAGGCGGGTGTGACGTCAGGCGGGTGTGACGTTCTCCGCCTGGGGGCCTTTGGGGCCTTGCGTGACGTCGAACTGGACCTTCTGTCCCTCCGAGAGTTCGCGGTATCCGGTGCTGGCGATGGCCGAGTAGTGGACGAACACGTCGGGGCCGCCGCCGTCCTGCTCGATGAAGCCGAAGCCCTTTTCAGGGTTGAACCACTTCACGGTGCCGGTGGCCATGGTGATCTCCTTCATGGGGAGCGGGATCTCGTCCCGCGTTCTGCGTGTGCTGTGCGATCGTCGCCTGTCTCCGCGCTCGCGGGGCGCAGACACGCTCAGGTCCTGCCGACAGACGACCCGGCGCACGAACCGGCGTCCGGTCGAGGAGCCCGAGGCGTCACCTCCTCCTCATCGGGCCGTGCCACTGCCGAGCCGGTGAGCTTCGCTCCCCGTTCCGGCCGTGGCCGGCGGGTGGTCATGCGCTTCCGGTGCTGCCGGCGAGCAGGCTGCCGGCCAGTTCGTCGTCCAGGGACTGGCGGATCTTGTCCGTGAGGGCGCCCTGGGTGGCCTCGCCGACGATCTCCATGACACAGCGCGCTTCGTGGGCGGCCTTGGGCGTGTCGTCGCCGGCACGCTGCGCGACCCGGTCGAAGAACTCGCGGTTCGTCATCCGTGCCCCGGTGGCGGGCTGGTCGGGGGCGGTGACCACCCTGCGCAGGTGTTCGCCGATCTCGGCCGGCAGCTGGGCGGCGAGGTTGTCCGCCAGGCCGGCGGGGACGCGTTCGGCCAGGGTCTCCAGGGTGGCCCTCGTCGCGGCTTCCGCCGCACCGCGGCTGTCCAGGTGGGCGCGGTCCTGCACCTGTCCGATGAACGTGTCGTGATCCATGGCAGCCTCCTTTCGACTGGCGGTCATCCGGGGTGGCCGCCGGAGCCGACGGCCGCGACGGCCTCGTCGATCCGGTCGGCCAGCTCCAGGTCGAGCCGGGTGACCGCATGCACCGAGCGGGTACTGAGGGTGAAGGCGACACCTCCGTCCGTCCGCTTCACGTCGACCTGGTGACGTGCGTCCCGGGCGGCTCGCTCCACCGCGTTGAGCAGCGGGGGAAGCCGGTCCTCCGGCAGCGCCACGATGCGCGTCAGATGGCCGGGGTCACCGCTCCACTGCGGTCGCCGGCCCAGCTCGCGGTCCACCTCGTCGGAGGTCAGGGGCGCCGGGGCATCGGTCGCCGAGTGCATGCGCTCCGCGTACGCGGGCGGCGGGGAGAACAGCGGGGCGTATCCGTCGGCAAGGTGCTCGCGCAAGTCCTGGCCCAGTTCGGGCTCGTCCTCCGCGATCCGCGACAGAACGGCTTGGGCCAGGAACCGGGCCCGCTCGGGCGGTACGTCGAGATGGCGCGCGACTTCGCCGACGAGACCGGTGACGTCGTCGGCCGCAGGGGGAACCGTGGCATAGGCCGCGTCACGCTCCGGGCCGGGCATGGCTTCACGCAGCCGCCGGCGCTGGGGCATCGGGAGCCGGTGCGCCAACGAGGCTAGGACGACCCTGATCACACGGAGTGCCTGGTCGGCATCCGTCAGACGTGCCAGCCGGACGACGTCCTGGGTCAGGTCTGCGTGGGTGATCATGGCATCTCCCAGGAGTAGTGGTCGGGCCCTGCCCCGGTACCCGCCGCACCACCCGATACACACGAGAAGAACCCCGCCTCGGAAAAGGGCGGGGTTCGGGATGGGGGCCGGCACGGCGGTCGCCTTGGCGGACGGCGCTCCGCTTGGGGATGCCGGTCGGTTGGAGGCCCGTGGGGCGCGGCGTCAGGTTCCGCGCCCCACGGGCTGCTGGGGGCGGCGGCTATGCCGCCGCGGTGATGCGGGCGACGGCCAGGCGCGTCAGCTCGCGGTCGTGCGGATCGCCGTCCAGGGCGCGATGCAGGGTCAGTCCTTCGATCAGTGCGTCCAGCTGACGGGCGGTGTCCGCGTCGAAGTGCCGCTCCAGCAGGCGGCGGCTGCGGCGCATCCACGCCTGGGTGAGTTCGCGGTACTCGGGGCGGCGGGCGGCGAGGGTGTAGAGCTCCTGGGCGAGGATCAGGTCGCGGCGGGGCCCCTCGGAGAGCGCGTGGACGAGATCGGTGACTGCCTCGCGGGCCTGCTCGGTGGTGTCGGCCTTGGCCAGGTGCTGTTCGAAGACGATCACGATCCGGTCGGCGAACCGGGTGAAGGCCTCACGCAACAGGCCGTCCATTCCGTCGAAGTGGTACGTCATCGACCCGAGCGGGACACCGGCGCGGTCCGCGATCTTGCGGTGGGAGACGCCGGCGACCCCTTCGTCCGCGATCAGGTCGAGTGTGGCCGCGAGGATCCGTTCGCGCCGCTGCGGGTCGGTCTGTCCGGTCGCCATCACAGAGTCCGGACGGGGCGGGCGGGATGGCCGACGGCGACGACGCCGGCGGGGATGTCCTTGGTGACCACCGAGCCGGCGCCGATGACGGAGTTGTCGCCGATGGTCACCCCCGGACACACGATCACGCCGCCGCCGAGCCAGACGTTGTCCCCGATGGTGATGGGCTGTGCGGCTTCCAGCTTGTCCCTCCGCGGCTGCGGCTCCACCGGGTGGGTCGGAGTGAGCAGCTGGACGTTCGGGCCGATCTGGCAGTCCTCGCCGATGGTGATCCGTGCGACGTCGAGCGCGGTCAGGTGGTAATTGACGAAGGTGCGGGCCCCGATGGAAATGTTGCTGCCGTAGTCGACGGAGAGCGGCGGCCGCACGTCGACGTCCTGGCCCACGAAAGCGAGCAGTTCGGCCAGGATCGGCCCGGCCTCGGCGACGTCCTCGACATAGGCGGCCTGATAACGGGCGGCCAGCCGCATCGCGCGCTGCTGGCGCCGGGCGATCTCCGGGTCGTCGGCCATGTAGAGATCCCCGGCGAGCATCCGCTCCAGGTTCGTGCGCGGGTCGTCGGTGAAGTAGTCCGTCGGCATGCGTACGATCGTACACCCTGGAGCGTACGTTCGTACGCTTCAAGGTCGAACATGCGCAGTAATTCGAACAAGTGGTCTAATTGGGGGGTGGCGCTTCCGACAACCTTCCCCGACGACCTCGTGCAGGCGCAGCGCGAGTGGATCCGCACCTATGTGGCGCTCGCGAAAGCGGGGCCTCGCGACTACACGAGCCTGCGGCGCCGGCTGCTGCGCCTGTCGGTGCGGGTCTGGTGGCATCCGTACTGGTCGACACCTCAGGCCGGCGGGCCGGCGGCGCCGGAGGATCTGCGACGCCTGGCGGTCGACATCGAGCGGCGGGAAGCCGGGGTATCCGGGGTATGAGGATCGGAGCAGCCAAACCCGCCGCGGTCAGCTGTTGCTCCGCTCGGCGCCGCCGTAACGCCGCTCGAATGCGGCGACACGCCCCTCTCCGTCCACCACGCGGGCCTTGCCGGTGAAGAACGGATGGCTCTCGGAGGAGATCTCCACATCGATGACCGGATACGTCTCCCCGTCGTCCCACTCGATGGTCTCGACGCTGCGCGCGGTCGAACGCGTCAGGAATGCGTAGCCGGCCGCTCGGTCGCGGAAGACCGTCGGCCAGTAGTCCGGGTGCTTGTCCTGTTGCATCCCTCTCCTGCCTCTCCGGTCGGCTTCCAGACACCGTCGCACAGCACCGCGCCCCGCGCAGCCGCACTCGGACAGCCCTGCACCGGAGGGGCGCTGGATCCGCAGAGCCACTGCCGACCGGCGGTTTCACCAGGTGCCGTCATGCCTGGCCGGGGGCGCGGCCCGGGCCGTCGCCGAAGGTGTACTCGGTGCGGACCCGCCCGTCCCGACCGTGGACGACGACCTGCGCGGGCTGGTGCTGCAGTGCCTGCCGCCGGGCGGCGTCGACGGCCTGACGCTGGGTGGGGTGCGGCTCACGCACGCTGCGGCGGCCTTCCATGTGCTCCACCTGCCACGCGCCACCGGCCGTGCCTTGGCGGGGCGTGATGTGGTAAACGGTTCGCTCCGGCGCTTTCTCTGCCATGGGTTGTCCTCTCGGATGTCGTCTCGTTGTGCGACCTTCGGCGGGGGCGGCCGTCGGTTCCGCGGCCGGTCGACCGGTGCGCTGCGGCCCGTGGAGCGGCAGGTCATCGGGCGTCATGTCGGTCCGCACACGGTGGAGCCGGACAGGATGCCGCCACCGTCCGCGGTCGACAGCGGTGTCGCCGTAGAACTCGGCCACCACCTGCGGCGCCACGGGGGTGAAGTCGAGCGGCTCACGACTGCCCCAGTGCGACGAGATCCGCACACCACGCCACGGATGATCGGGGCCTGCCGCCGTGAACAGGCCGCCCAGCTCGGAGCGCAGCGCGGCAGGCAGGGGTGTGCTGCGGGCAACCAGACGCAACTCGCCCCCGGCGTCGTATCGGCCGAGGAGCACGCTCTCCGGCCGCTTGAGCGTGCCGGTGACAGCGCCGACCACCGCTTCGGCGGTGTGGCGGGAGCGGTACTTCTGCCATCCGCGCCGGCCCGGCTCGTACGCCTGGCCGAGCCCCTTGGCGACCAGACCCTCCACCCCCACGGCGGCCCACTTCCGCAGCCACCGCTGCGCCTCGTCACGATCGGTGGTCGAGGGGCTGAGTGCCCACGGCGCCTCCAGGCCGTGCCCTTGGAACAGCGACTCCAGAGCCGCCCGGCGTTCACGGTAGGGCCAGGTCAGCATCTCGGCACCGGCGTGCTGCAGAAGATCGAACGCGATCAGATGCGCCGGTGTGTCCCGCGCGAACCGCGCAACGGTCCGGGGCCGGCGGTTGATCCGCTGCTGCAGCGCCGAGAAGTCGAGGCGGCCGCCCGTGTGGATCACGACCTCGCCGTCGATCACGACGTCCTCCCCCAGCGCCGCGGCGGCATCGGCGATCTCCGGGAAGAACGCCGTCAGATCCCGGCCGTTGCGCGACTGCAGGAAGACCCCCTCCGCGTCGGCGAACACGATCAGCCGGTAGCCGTCGTACTTCGGCTCGAACACCGTGCCTCCGGGCAGCGCACCGGGGCCGGGCAGGCCCGAGACCGCCCGGGCCAGCATCGGCTCCACCGGAGGAACAAGAACCACATACTTCGCATACCCACACATAACGCGTCTACCGCGTGGCGCGGTGCACGGTCTGCGATGGGCCACGGAGCGGGCGGCTGACGTACTGCCGCACCGGGTCGTCGCGCCCTTCGACCGGCACCGGCCACGCGGCGACGACTGTGGCCTCCGCCCGGGAACCGACGGGTCGTCAAGACGCGACCGAACGGTCAGCCTCCAGGGCGACGGCCGGTATCCGGCCGGCGCCCTGGCCGCCGTCTCGCCCATCAGCGCGCGGCGCGCCCTCCGTAAAGCAACGGACCGCCTGCGGACCCTCGTCGGGGTACCGTTCCGTATCACCTCGCGGCCCGGGAGGATTGCCCATGAGCACCGACATCGACGTTCTGGTCCTGGGGGGCGCCGGTGTGGACACCATCGTGTACGTCCCCGAGTTGCCGCTCCCGTTCGCCGACAGCTACATGATCCGGCCCGGTATCGAGACGCGGGCGGGACAGACCGGGGACTTCGTCGCGTTGGGACTGAGCGCACTGGGCCTGCGCACGCATCACCTCGACATGATCGGCGACGATCACGAAGGTGACCTGATCCGCGAACTGCACCGCACCCGGGGCATCCCGTTCACCGAAGTCGCCCTGCACGGCGGCACCAAGCGTGCGGTCAATCTCGTCAGTCCCGACGGGCGGCGGCTGTCCCTGTACGACGCCGGCCGTTCGCGGGAAGAGGATCGGCTGCCCGATGCGACGGTCCGGTCCCTGGCCGCGGTGAGCCGCCACGCCCATGTCTGCATCACCCAGCCCTGCGCGTTCGCTCTTCCCGCCGTGCGCGACGCCGGACTGACCCTCTCGACCGACCTGCACAACTGGGACGGCATCAACCCGTATCACGAACCCTTCGCCTACCAGGCGGATCTCGTCTTCCTGTCCACCACCGCTCTGGCCGATCCAGAGCGCACCATGCGCCGAATCACCGAGCGGGGCCGGGCCGACGTGGTCGTCGCCACGGCCGGAGCGGACGGCGCGTACGTGCTCGCCGACGACGCGGTGACCCACGTTCCGGCCGTCACTCCCCCGGCCCCGGTGGTGGACACCAACGGGGCCGGCGACGCCTTCGCATCCGGCTTCCTCTCCGGCTGGCTGGCCGGCGAGCCGGCGCAGCGGTGCGCCCTGTACGGCGCGGTGGCCGGAGCGCATGCCTGCACCGTGCCGTCGACCAGGACGGATCCCATCAGCCGCGATGAACTCCTCGCCCGCGTTGCGGAGTTGACGTCCACGCCATCCACGCGTCCGGCTCATGTCGACGCGGTGGGAGCCCTTGTCTGAGGAACCGGCAGCGCCGGTTGCGCGCGTGCAGGCCGCCGACCGTGCGACACAGGCGCCGTGGTGACGCACGTCACATCCACCCATGTCACATCGTGCCGAGCCGTTCCGTCGTAGCTGTGTAGCCACCGACAACGACAGAGGAGCACACCATGGACGCCCGTGTGAACGTCTTCGGCAGCCCGACCGCAGGCAAGGTCCTCAAGCACTTCATCTCGGCAGGCAAAGCGGTCTCGGACACGGCGCTGCCGGCCGCGACGCAGGAACTGGTGAAGATCCGCGCCAGCCAGATCAACGGCTGCGGTTTCTGCCTCGACATGCACACCAAGGACGCCGCCGCCGCAGGTGAGACCTCGACGCGCCTCCATCTGATCGCGGCGTGGCGGGAGGCCACGGTCTTCACCGACGCGGAGCGCGCGGCGCTGGAGGTGACGGAGCAGGGCACCCGCCTCGCCGACGCGGCCGGCGGGGTCACGGACGAGGCCTGGGCGAACGCCGCCAAGTACTACGACGAGGAGCAGCTTGTCGCCCTGGTGTCCCTGATCGCGGTCATCAACGCCTTCAACCGGCTGAACGTCATCGCCCAGCAGCCCGCCGGCGACTACCAGCCCGGTCAGTTCGGATAACGAGGAGTACGCCCCGGCCCGAGGGCTGGTGCCGCCCGGCACCGGAAGCAGCCCCCGGGCACCGCGGGCAATGCGCGGCAGCGACAGCACGGGTGTTGTCGCTGCCGCGCCGCCCACGGGTTCCGGCCCCGGATGCAGGAATCCTCAGCTGCGGGAATAGTGGAGATATCGGGGACTCCTACAGCGGGCGGTACGCCTTCTCGTTGCAGCCGCTGGAGCCCTTACCGGAAGGCGTGTTCTTCTCTGGGGACGCCGAGATGTCCGTACTGTTCTTCGACATCGGTGCCACACTCGCGGACGTGAGCGTCGCAGCCGACGGCTCGTTGACCTTTCATCCACGGCCGCGCGTCGCCGACGTTCTCGATTCCTTTGCACACGTACGCAAGGGCATCATGTCCAACCCGGGCCCCGGGGCCACCGCGCGTGAGAACGCGGCGGCCGCGCTGGAGGCGGCGTTCGGCGGCCGCTTCACGGACGAGGCACTGGTTCACTGGGGCGCCAAGGACGGTCGGGCGATATTCGACGGCGCCGTGACGAGCGCGGGGGCGGAAGCAGGCGACTGCGTGTTCGTGGGCGAGGATCCCGACGAGCGCGCGTTCGCGCGCGAGGCCGGGATGCGCACCGCGGCACACCCCGTCTTCACGCTCGCCGCGGTCGAGGGCCGTCCCGTTTTCTGGGCGAGGATCGAGGTGCCGGAGGACCGGAGCCCGGCCGAGTTGGAGGCGGTCGCGAACCGCGACGAGATCGTGCCGGTGCACGTGGCCTCCGAGCGGCTCGTGCTCGCCATGGCGACCGCGCGGGGCGTACACGCCGTGGAGCAGAGCGGGTTCACCGCCGACCTCCGCGGTCAGGTGGAGGAGACGTCCGCCTTCCTCGTGCGTGACGACCGTCCGGTTTCCGTACCGGAGGCCTTCGCTCAAGCCTCGGCGGCCTCCAGGGCCACGGCCGAGGCGGCCCTGCGCGCGGCGGCGGCGTTCGCCTTCCTCTCGGACGAACTCTCCGGATCGCGGCCGCCGGTCTCCTCGCTCGGTCCTGCGCCCGGCGGCGTCTACATCGCCGCCGCCGCCGGTCTCCCGGTCGAGAACGTGCACATCCCCGGCACCCGGCCCGGGCACATCGAGCGTCTGCTTCCCGACCCCGCACTCCTCTCCCGCCCCGGTCAGGCGCGTGCCGAACAACTCGTCGCCGCCTTCGCCCCCGGCGCACCGGCCCAGGAGACGGTCGACGCGGTGCGCGCGGCGGTGACGCCGTCGGCCATGCGGGCCCACGTGGCCCGTATCTCCGGTGTGGATCCGCTCGTCGAGGGCGACCCGCTCACGGTGCGCAGCCGTGACGCGTCGAGCGCGGACAACGAACGGGTCGTCGACGCGCTCGCCGGGCGGCTGCGGCAGCTGGGTCTGGAGGTCAGGCGCCACACGTTCACGTGGCGCGGTCACCGCCTCTCCAATGTGGAGGCCGAGCTCGCGGTCGAGGCCTCGGACGGCGCCGTCCTCGTCACCGCTCATCTCGACTCGACCGGTGCAGAGGGCGAGTTCTTCGACTCCGCGGGCCGTTCACGCCCGTACGACCCGGCGGTCGACCCGGCGCCGGGCGCGGACGACGACGCCAGCGGAACAGCGGCGGTCATGGCGACGGCGGAGTGCCTGAGTTCGATGGTCGCCGCGGGCAGGACACCGGCACGGAGTCTGCGCTTCGTGCTGTTCAACGCCGAGGAGCAGGGGCTCGTCGGCAGCAAGGCCTACGCGCGGGCTGCCGCGGCGGCCGGGGACGACATCGCGGGCGTCCTCCAGATGGACATGATCGCGGGCTTCCAGGGCGGCACGCGGACGATGGAGATCCACGCGGGCTCCGTCGTTCCCGGTCCGGTCGCGGGCGCCTCCGACGCACTCGCCGACCTCGTCGCACAGGCCGGTCCCGCGGTCGCCCCGGACGTCACCGTCCAGCGGCTCACGGGCGCCGCCGATCCGGCCGTGGGCCGCAGCGACCATGCGAGCTTCCACGAACGCGGCTGGGCGGCCGTCGCCGTCTCCGAGAACTTCTTCGACGACAGCCGACCCGCCACCGGCACCCGGCAGTACCACAGGCCGGGCGACACCCTTCTCGACAGGGACCACGACACGGACTACGCAGCCTCGATCGCCCGCACGGTCGCGGTGGCCGCGCTGACGCTCGCGGGTCTCTGACGCTCTTTCGAACACTCCGGACAGGGGATCGCGCCATGAGCGCACTCATCGACAAACGAGACATGACGTACGACCGCCTGGGCGAGGTGGAGGGAGCCGACGCCTTCCTGGAGTCGACCGGCCCGGACGACGACACCCGCAGTGCCCAGCGCGGCAAGCTGAACCGCTTCACCGGGCATCTGGGCGAGCTGCGATCGGCCGACGCTCCCGGATTCGCCGCAGAGGACGAGACGCGCGCGGTCTCGGACGCCGACTACATCGACCGTGCCAAGGCGTACATCACCTCGGTGTCGGAGGCGATCGGGTTCGCGCCCGAGGACGCGGTGGAGTTCGAGGCCGATCCGACGGTGACGACCACGAGCGAGGGCATGCGGGTGGTGAGCCTGCGGCAGACGCTCAACGGCATCGAGGTGTGGGCGATGTCGCCGAAGGTGTGGCTTCGCGAGGGAGGCCAAGTCGACCGGATCGTCGGGCAGACGGCGAGCGTGCCGACGGATCTCCCGGCCAGGCCGGCGGTCACTGCCGAGGTGGCTCTGCAGGTGGCGGCGGCGAAGGCCGCCGAGCCGCGCACGCTCGAAAGCCCCTTCGGCACCGACGAACTCCCCCGTCTGGACCTCTCGGAGGGCTTCGAGCGCCTGTCGCACCAGCCGCGCAACGACCAGCCCATGACCTTCAGCAAGGGACCGTTCGAGGAGCCCGTCCCGGCCCGTCTCGTGTACCTCAACATGGGCGATCACGTCCGGCTGACCTGGCTGTTCGTCTTCTCCAGGGAGAACCTGGCCGCCCAGTACCAGGCCTTCGTCGAGGCCGACGACCGGACCGCGGACCTCGGCGCGCCGGAGATCCTCTACTTCTACGACACCACCAACCACGCGGTCGCCGGGCACGTCTTCCGGCAGAACCCGGGCGAGAGCACCTTCGACGAGGTGCCCTTCCCGCTGCCCGCGAGCGACTATCCCACCCTGCTGCCGACGGGCTTCCCTCCCGAGTTCATGGCCTGGAACCAGCCGCAGAACGGAAATCTCACGACCGAGGGCAACAACGTGCGCGCCCTCAACGGGACGAGCCGGCAACCCGTGCGGATCACACTCGACGGCGCAGGCAACGGCGTGTTCAAGGCCCGGGAGGACACGCCCGAGCAGTTCGTCACCAACATCTTCTACTTCTGCAACTACATGCACGACTTCTTCATGACGCTCGGCTTCACGGAGGAGCACGGCAACTTCCAGGCCACGAACCCGAGCGGGCTGGGGAAGGGCGCCGACCCCGTCCTCGCCTTCGCGCACCCGAAGCCGGTGTTCGGGACGGCCAACATGGCGACACGGGCGGACGGGCTGGCCGCGGTGATGAACATGGGCCCGGTCGGGCGCGGCAGCAGCCAGCGCCACACGGCCGACGACGCTGACGTCGTGTACCACGAGTTCGTCCACGGCGTGACGAACCGCCTCGTGGGCGGCATGTTCGACGCGAACGGACTGGAGGAGGAGCAGTCGGAGGCGATGGGCGAGGGGTGGGGAGACTATTTCGCGCTCACCATCCGGAACTTCTCGCGCTCCGACGAGCGGACGGTCACCGGCAGTTGGGTGGTCCAACAGCCGGGAGGCATCCGGCAGCGGCCGTACGACTCCGGGTACCCCGCCGGTTTCGGGGACATCGGCAAGGGACCGGGAGAGATCTCCGGCGCCGGCAACGAGAACCTGACGTACCAGGAGGTCCACGACGTCGGCGAGATCTGGTGCGCGGCGCTCATGGAGCTGACCCGCAAGGTCTCCGCCGCGCTCGGTGACAAGAAGCGGGGATACCGCGTGACCTGGCAGGCCGTCGTCGACGGTCTCAAGCTCACACCGAAGGACCCGTCGTTCCTCATGGCCCGCGACGCCGTCCTGAGCGTCTTCAAGGCGATGAAGAACGAGGGCGGGCCGCTGAGCCCGGAGGAGTACGAACAGGTCCGCGATGCGGCCTGGAGCGCCTTCGCGCGGTTCGGGATGGGCTTCGACGCCTTCTGCCCGAACGCCTCATTCTTCGGCTGCCGGGGCGGCACGCGGATGCCTCCGCCCGGGCGGGACGACTGAGGCATCCCGGGAAGCAGGCGAGGAGACGAAGCCATGACGACATCGGAACGCGTTTCCGAGGTGGAAGCGGACTACGTGTCACAGCTCGAGGCGGCGGCGCGGCGCTATGCGGACCGTACCGCGGAACGCGAGCGCACCCGGTCCGTGCTCGACGATCGCGGCGTCCTGTACGCCGACGAGCCGGAACGGGTCGGCAAACGACTCGCCCGGCTGGGTGCCGACTGGTCCCTGGCCCGGGCGATCGACCAGTCGCCCACGCAACCCGCCACCACGGCGGGCAGCACCCTGCCCGTGCCCCCGGACAGCTTCAGCGCCGATGTCCTGGGGCTGGAACGGCTCATCGGGCGCAACAACCTCACCCCGGTGGCGTTCCTGGAGGACGGTACCCGGGCAGCCCGAGCGGTGGGCCGCATCACCACCAACGGCCCAGGGGGCGGCCACGGCACGGGATTCATGGTCTCCCCCTCCCTGCTACTCACCAACAACCATGTGCTGCGCAGCAAGGAGGCGGCGGGCAGAAGCGTCGTCGCGTTCAACCTCCAGGCGGGACCCGGTGGCGAAGCGCTCGATCCGGTCGTGTTCCCGCTGGAGCCCGAGCGGTTCTTCGTGACGGACCGGGCCCTGGACTTCAGCCTTGTCGCCGTGGCGCAACGCAACGCGCGGGGCGATCCGCTCTCCGCGTTCGGGTGGCTGCCGCTCAGCGGAGCCCAGGGAAAGGTCATTCTCGGGGAGTTCGTCAACGTCATCCAGCACCCCCGGGGTGAGCCGAAACAACTCGCGCTCCGCGAGAACCAGGTCGTCGACCTGCTGGAGCGGTTCCTGCACTACGCGTCCGACACCGATCAGGGGTCGTCGGGCTCTCCGGTGTTCAACGACCAGTGGGAGGTCGTCGCACTGCATCACTCGGCAGTTCCCGTGACGGACTCGGCGAACCGGCCCCTGAGCATCGACGGAAGCGTATGGACACCGGCGATGGGCGAGCACCGCATCGCCTGGAAGGCCAACGAGGGCGTGCGGATCAGCCGCGTACTGCAGGCGCTGCGCGAGATCACACTGACCGGAGCGGAAGCACGGCTGCGGGACGAGGTGTTCACCGCCGCGGCCGCACCGCCGTCGTTCGGTGCCTCGCGCCGTCCGGCCGGGCAGCCGTCGCTCGACGGCGCGGCGGCGGGCGAGTCCGTCACGGCCTCTGCCGACGGGGTCGCCGTTCCCCGCGGGGAAGTCGCCGGAGGCGGAACGGCCGTCTTCGAGGATGCCGTTCGCTTCACGATCCCCCTGCGGTTCACCGTATCTCTGGGACCTGCGGGGCCGGCGGACGGCATGGGACGGGGGCGCGAGCCCGCACCCCGGGCCGTCGTGGCGCCAGCCGGCGCCCCGCCCGTACCGGGCGCGGACGGACAGTCGGACGCCGCCCTCGCGGTCGAGAGGGACGTGGACGCGGCCCTGGTCAACTTCCGGCTCGGACAGGAGCGCGTGTACTTCGACCGTGCCACCGACAACGCCGCACGCGACGCCTACTACGCGGGGATCCGGGCCGGTGACGGCAAGGCGCTGCGCAGGGCGCTGACCCGGCTGCTGGAGGACACGCACGCACCGAGGCCGAGGTACCAGCCGATCCGTCTCGTGTACCCGTGGGTCGACCTGCACAAGGACGGCCGGCTGCGCAGCATCTACTCCGGCAGGACCTTCACGGCCGAGGAGTTCATCCGCGCCGACGCCGCCGTCGAAACGGCCCGCATCGCACGTCTGGAGGAACTCCTGCTGCGGGAGAGCACCGCGGGGCCGGCCGAACTGGCGGCGGAGTTCGACGCGCTGGAGGCGTCGATGCCGTTCAACTGCGAGCACGTCGTCCCGCAGTCGTGGTTCACCAAGGAGGAACCCATGCGGGGAGACCTCCACCACCTCTTCGCCTGCGAGGTGGGGTGCAACAGCTTCCGCGGCAACTTCCCCTACGTCGACTTCCCGGGCTTCGAGGAGGCGGTCCGGCACGAGTGCGGAATGCGCGAGGCGGTGGGCTTCGAGCCCGAGGAGGGCAAGGGCGCCGTCGCGAGGGCCACCCTGTACTTCCTGCTGCGGTACCCGGGGCTCGTCGGTGACGCCGCGCGGGAGTTCCCCGAGAACCGGCTGCCGCTGCTGCTCTCCTGGCACGACAACGAGCCGGTGAGCGAGTACGAGTTGCATCGCAATGCCGCGATCGCCGAGATCCAGGGCAACCGCAACCCGCTGATAGACCACCCGGAGTGGGCCCACGAGCTCGACTTCTCCGGCGTGTGGCCGTGAACGCGCCCTGAACACCGAGCCGTCGGAGGGGCCGGGCCGGTCTGTGCGGCGAGGGGCCGGGCAGCGCTTTTCCGGCGGCGCGGGCCGTGTTGTAACGCGCACATGGCCTGCCTACGACAGTGTCATTGCGGAGGTGGCCGAACCGACCGACCTGCCTTGACCGGGTTGTGGCCGGTGGTTAGGTTCGCCGGTATGTGGATTTCCCAGCGGTTCCGGAAGAGGCGGGCCATCGATCTGATGCGCGTCGCCACCGCGGTGTGTAGCTGATCCCACCGCGGTGTGCGGCTGATTCCCACGGCCGTGTGCGGCTGATTCCCACCGCGGTTGTGCGGCTGATTCCCACAGCGGTGTGCTGTTGATCCCACCGCTCTGTCCGTCTGCTCCGCTTTCCCTTTTCCTTTTCGTCTTTCGCCGCCTTTCGGGCACTTCCCCCTGCCCTGGTGGCTTCCCCCTTCTGAGAAGGCATGAATGATCCCTCGCCTACGCATGCCCGAATCCACACTCACCACCATCGCGGCCACGCTCTCGGCTGCCCTGCTCCTGACCTCGTGCACGGGTGCCACGCAGTCCACGGTGACCGGCAAGGAACTCTCCGACGAGAAGATCCCGGCCGCGGTCTCCCCGGACACCACCCTCACCGTGGGTGCGCCGCAGCTCAAGGTCGCGCTGGAGCTGTCGGGTCAGATCGACAAGCTGCCTTTCACGGTCGAGTGGGCCAACATCAGCGGCGGTCCGAAGTGCTCCGAGGCCTTCCGCGCGGGCGCTCTCGACGTCTGCTCGGCAGCGGAGATCCCGTCGATCAACGCGCACTGGACGGGCCTCGACACCAAACTCGTGGCGGCGAAATTCCGCAAGGAGCCGTTCCGGCATCCGGTCTACGAGCTGGGCATCGCTCCCGGGGCGGGCATCAGGACGCTCGCGGACCTGCGCGGGAAGAAGATCGCCTACAGCCCGGGCCAGGCGCAGGGCGCGCTCGTGCTGCGGATCCTGGAGCGGGCCGGTCTCACGCAGGAGGACGTCCAGCTCGTCGAGCTGGCCAGCACCGATGACGTCTATCCCACGGCACTCGGAAACGGCCAGGTTGATGCCGCCCCCATCGGGGACGTCAACGTCAAGCGGTATCTGACGAAATACGGCAGGACCGGCGGAACGACCATCAAGCACGGGCTGCGTGACGACCCGGAGCACCTGTGGGCGCTGACCGACTCCGTCGGCGACGGGCAGAAGTCCGCCGCCGTCAGGGAACTCATCACATTCTGGGCGCGGGCGCAGATCTGGATCGACAAGCACCCGAAGGAATGGGTCGACGGCTATTACGTCAAGGACCAGGGACTGAGCCGCGAGGACGGCGCCTACCTCGTCGAGCGGAACGGCCACCCCGACATCCCGGCGGACTGGTCAGGCGCCATCCGACGTCAGCAGCAGACCATCGATCTGCTGGCGAAGAAACAGAACCGCGAGCCGTTCACGGCGGACATCCTCTTCGACCGGCGCTACGAGTCCGTGGCCGCCGAGGCACTCGCCGGTGACGGGAACGGCGAAGGGAAGACACCATGAGCACCACGGTCTTCGACGAGCAGACGTCACCGGTGACGGCAGACAAGCAGCCACCGCCCGCTGGGGAACGAACCGTTCCCTCCGCCCTCCGGCGCCCCTCACGCCACCGCACGCGCAAGCGGCTCGGCCCTGGTCGCCCGGTGCCGTACGGCTGGGCGCTCGGCCCGCTGCTGCTGCTCGCCGTCTGGGCGACGGGTTCCGCCTCCGGCCTCGTCGACGCCCGCGCCCTGCCCGCACCGTGGACCATCGCGACCGCGGCGGGCGACCTGATCGCCGACGGCAGGCTGCAGTCCCACCTCGCGACCTCCGCCCAACGCGCCCTGCTGGGCCTGGTGTTCGGGGTTGCGACCGGGCTGCTCCTGGCGGTCGTCTCCGGGCTCAGCCGGCTCGGTGAGGCGTTGATCGACGGCCCGGTGCAGATCAAGCGTGCGGTGCCGTCGCTCGCGTTGATCCCGCTGCTGATCCTGTGGTTCGGCATCGGGGAGACGATGAAGGTCGTCACGATCGCGCTCGGCGTCTTCGTACCCGTGTACATCCACACCCACAACGGGCTGCGCACCATCGACAACCGTTATGCCGAGCTCGCCGAGACCGTGCGGCTCAGCAGACTGCGCTTCGTCCGCCACGTCGTGCTGCCCGGCGCCCTTCCCGGCTTCCTGCTGGGGATGCGCTTCGCGGTGACCACCGCGTGGCTCGCGCTGGTCGTCGTCGAACAGGTCAACGCGACCAGCGGGATCGGCTACATGATGGAGCTCGCGCGGACGTACGGGCAGACCGACGTCATCATCGTCGGCCTCGTCGTGTACGGATTCCTCGGGCTCTTCTCGGACGCCCTGGTGCGACTCGTGGAGAGGAGGTCGCTGTCATGGCGGCGCACGCTGGCGGACTGACCGCGACCGAGGACCGGACGACCGGGCCCGCGACCGGCGGTGGTGCCGATCGCGCAACCGTCCGGATCGGGAACCTGGTGCGCTCCTTCGGCGGGCGCACCGTGCTGGACGGGCTCGACCTGAGCATCGAGCCGGGCGAGTTCGTGGCCCTGCTCGGGCGCAGCGGCTCCGGCAAGAGCACGCTGCTGCGGGCGCTGGCCAGGCTCGACCACGAAGTGGCGGGGAGCGGCGAACTGGCCGCCCCCGACCATGTCTCCGTCGTCTTCCAGGACGCCCGTCTGCTGCCCTGGAAACGCGTGCTCGACAACGTCGTCCTGGGTCTGACCGGACCGGACGCCGACCGGCGCGGCAGGGCCGCTCTCACCGAAGTCGGACTCCAGGGGCGCGAGCGGGCCTGGCCCGTCGAACTGTCCGGAGGGGAGCAGCAACGCGTGTCGCTCGCCCGCTCCCTCGTCCGCGAACCGGGCCTCCTGCTCGCCGACGAACCGTTCGGCGCGCTGGACGCCCTCACCCGGATCAGGATGCACGTCCTGCTGCGCCGGCTGTGCGCACTGCACCGGCCCGCCGTGCTCCTGGTCACCCATGACGTCGACGAGGCGATCGTCCTCGCCGACCGGGTGGTGGTGCTGGACCAGGGCCGGATCGCGGCCGACCTCTCCGTGGGTCTCCCGGCACCGCGCCGCCACGGCAGCCCCGAGTACGCGGCCCTGCGCGATCGCCTGCTCGCACAGCTGGGAGTGGACCTCGCGGCGGAGGGCGGGCCGGCATGACCACGCGACGGCAACTGCACCTGAACCTGTTCGTCTACCCGGGCGGCCACCACGAGGCCGCCTGGCGCCACCACGGCACCGACCCGAGCCGCATCCTGGACATCCGCTTCTATCAGGATCTCGCCCGCGCGGCCGAACGGGCCACCTTCGACGCCGTCTTCCTCGCGGACGGCCCGTCCCTGGCCGACAACGTCCGCTACGCAAGCCGCTTCCGGCTGGAGCCGTTCACCTGGCTGTCCGCGATCGCCGCGGCCACCGAGAGGATCGGCCTCATCGCCACGGCCTCCACCACCTACACCGAGCCGTACAACCTGGCTCGTCTGTTCGCGTCGCTCGACCACCTCAGCGGGGGCCGGGCGGGCTGGAACATCGTCACCACGGGCGCCCCGCAGGCAGCGCAGAATTTCGGCCTCGACGCGCACCCGGTGCACGCCGAACGCTACGACCGGGCCCGGGAGTTCGTGGACGTCGTGACGAAGTTGTGGGACAGCTGGGAGGACGGGGCGCTGGTCGCCGACCAGAAGACGGGCGTCTTCGCGGACACCGACCGGATCCGCGCCATCGACCACAAGGGCCGTCATCTGAAGGTGCGCGGGCCGCTCAACACACCGCGTACGCCCCAGGGCCGCCCGGTCTACGTCCAGGCCGGTTCCTCGCGGGACGGCCGCGCGTTCGCGGCCCGGTTCGCCGAGGCCGTGTTCACCGCGCACCAGACCCTGCGGAGCGGCCAGGAGTTCTACGCCGACATCAAGGCGCGGACGGCGACGCTCGGCCGTGACCCGGACCGGGTGCTCGTCCTGCCGGGCATCAGTCCGTTCATCGGCTCGACCGAGGCGGAAGCGCGGGCGCTGCACGAGGAGTTCGACGAGCTCACGCAGCCGGAGTACTCGCTCGACCTCCTGCACCGCCTCCTGGGCATCGAGCTCCGTGCCGACCAGCTCGACGGCCCGGTACCACGCGAGCTCATCGAGACCCGGGGCGAGCGCGGCAACGGCAGCCGATTCCAGCTGGTCCTCGACATCATCGACCGCGAACAGCCCACCGTCCGCGGTCTGCTGCACCGCCTCGCCGGCGCCCGCGGCCACCGTGTCGTCACGGGGACGCCGGAACAGGTCGCCGACGAGATCCAGGAGTGGTTCGAGCACGGGGCGGCGGACGGCTTCAACATCATGCCGCCCTGGCTGCCCGGAGGCTTCGACCTCTTCGCCGACCAGGTGGTCCCGATCCTGCGCGAGCGCGGCCTGTTCCGCACCGCGTACGAGGGCGCCACGCTGCGCGACCACTACGGACTGCCGAGGCCCGCCGGCGGCCACGCCGCGCCGATCACACCGAACACACCGAACACACCGAAGGAGCACGCGTGAATTCGTCCGGATCCCGGTCCGCCCTCGTCGTCCTGGGAGCGGCTGCGCTGCTGGCCGCGTCCGTCACTGTTCCGCAGGCCGCAGCGGCCGGCCGTACGTCCACGGCACTCACCTGGTACGACGCCACGGCCGAGACCGTCGCGACGGCCGGAGCGCCCACCCAGGTAACCAACAGCCGTACCTGGGCCATCAGTTGGCTCGCGGCCGCCCGGGCCACCCGCAGCGTGCCCACGGGCGTCGAGCGCGACACGTACCAGGAGGCGGCCCTCGCCGCGGCCGTGCACCGTGCGCTGGTGACGCTGGTCCCGAGCCGTAGGGAGCAGCTCGACGCGACGTTCGGGGAGACCCTCGACGCGCTGCCCGACGGCCCGGCGGAGCAGCGCGGTGTCGCGGCGGGCGAGCGACAGGCGGACCTCGTCCTCGGATCGAGGGAGAGCGACGGCCTCGACCCCGCCTCGGTCAACGCGCCCTACCCCGTGCCGCCCGCGGCGCCCGGTGTCTGGCAGCCCACGCCGTCCGCGTACGCCCCGGCGACACAGTACGGCAACCGTCTGGCCGAGCCGTTCGTGCTCACGACGCAGAGCCAGTTCCGGCTCGGTCCCCCGCCCGCCCTGGAGACGCGGCGGTACGCGGCCGACCTCGCGGAGGTACGGACGTACGGCGCCGCGGACAGCGCGGCGCGCAGCGCACAGCAGACGCAGACCGCCACCTTCTGGCTCGGCTCCTCCCTCACCCTCTACACGGAGCCGCTGTGCGTGGCGCTCTCCCGCTCGAGCGAGGGAGCCGCCGGTCAGGCCCGGCTGGTCGCGCTCTTCCACGTCGCGCTGGTGGACACTCAGATCGCCACCTCCGACAGCAAGTACGCCTATGGGCGGTGGCGTCCCGTCACCGCGATCCGTACCGGCGCCATCGACCCCGACCCGGGATGGACGCCACTGCACAACACCCCCGCGCACCCGGACTATCCGAGCGGCCACACCACCTACTCGGGTGCCGCCGGGACGGTGCTGTCGGCGCTCGCCGGGCCGCGTACCGCCCCGTTCACGCTGACCAGCCCCACCGCACCCGGTGTGACCCGGACGTACACCGCCTGGCAGCAGCTCTCGGACGAGAACGTCGACGCCCGGGTCTTCTCCGGCATCCACACCCGGTCGGCCGACGAGGCGGGCATCACGCTCGGCTCACGCGTGGCCCGGTACGTCCTGGACAACTCGGGGCGGCTCCTCGCCTCGCCGTGACAACCCGTCTGCCGCTACGTCCCCACAGCACCCGAACCGGCCCGGCACGGCGTGCTCTGCGCACACCCCTGATCGGAGACCCCACGTGTCCCTCACCTTCCACTGGTTCCTCCCCACCAGCGGCGACAGCCGCCACGTCGTCGGCGGCGGCCACGGCACTCCCGCATCGGAGTCCGGCCGCGACCGGCCGCCGACGGTCGCCTACCTGAGCCAGATCGCCCGCGCCGCCGAGGACCTCGGGTTCGTCGGCGCGCTCACCCCCACCGGCGCCTGGTGCGAGGACGCCTGGCTGACCACCGCGATGGTCAGCCAGAACACGGAACGGCTCGCCTTCCTGGTCGCCTTCCGCCCCGGCTTCGTCTCGCCGACGCTCGCCGCGCAAATGGCATCCAGCTTCCAGCGGCAGACCGGCGGCAGGCTCCTGCTCAACATCGTCACGGGCGGCGAGAGCCGCGAACAGCGTGCCTACGGCGACTTCCTCGACAAGGACGCGCGCTATCGCCGTACCGGCGAATTCCTCGAGGTCGTCCGTCAGTTGTGGGAGGGCAAGACCGTCGACCTGGCCGGCGAGCACCTCCGGGTCGAGGACGCCCGGCTGGCCCGGCTGCCCGACCCCGTCCCCCAGGTGTACTTCGGCGGCTCCTCCCCCGCCGCCGGCGAGGTCGCCGCACGCCACGCGGACGTCTACCTGACCTGGGGCGAGCCGCCCGCACAGGTCGCCGAGAAGATCTCCTGGATCCGGGGGTCGGCCGCGCGGCAGGGTCGCACCCTGCGCTTCGGCATCCGGCTGCACGTCATCACCCGTGACACCGCCGAGCAGGCATGGGCGGAGGCGAACCGACTCCTCGACGGCTTCGGCCCCGAGGCCGTCGCGGCCGCCCAGGCGGGCCTCGCCCGCAGCGAGTCCGAGGGCCAGCGGCGCATGCTCGCCCTGCACGGCGGCAGCCGTGACCGCCTGGAGATCCACCCCAACCTGTGGGCCGGCATCGGCCTGGTGCGCGGCGGCGCGGGCACCGCCCTGGTCGGCAGCCACGACGAGGTCGCCGAGCGGATCAAGGAGTACCACGCCCTCGGCATCGAGGAGTTCGTCCTCTCCGGCTACCCGCACCTGGAGGAGGCGTACTGGTTCGGGGAGGGCGTGTTGCCGAGGCTTCAGGCGCAGGGCCTGTGGACCCACCCCTTCCGCCCGGCGGCACCCGCCCCGGCCACGGCCCGGGCGCCCGTCGCGGGCGCCGTGGGCACGCCGGCAGTGGCGGGGGCATCGCGTTGAACCGTTCCTCGCCGCCGGCAGCTGGCCGGCGCATCGCGGCGAACCGTTCGTCGCCGCGACTGCTCCGCGGATCCGCCTGTGGTGCGTGTCAGCGCGTGCGCCGGGTCGCCAGCCAGAGGCAGATGCCGGGCGGGACGGCACCGGCCAGCCCCGCGATCAGGGCCGCCGTCGCGATCGGTTCGTCGAGGGTGGGCAGCACGCTGCTCCTCACGCCGTCGGCGGTCCGCACAGTGACTTCGCACCCTTCCTCGGTCATGGTGATGCTGTCGCCCAACCCATAGCCGCTGTCGAAACACTTCTTGGTCCCGGAGGCATCGGCGACGAGCCACAACACGGCCGCCAGGGCGGCGAACAGGAGCATGCCGGTGAGGCCCGTCGTCCTCAGAGATCGGTTCCGGCCGGGGGCCTGGTGGTCGTGTGCGGTCATGCGGTCATCATGCTCGGCTGCCGGTCGCCGGCGTTCGGCGGGGCACGGCTCGGTGCTGCCGGACCACACATCGTTGCGTACGCGCGTACACAACGATGTGTACACTCGTACACATGGGATACGGACTGCTGGCCGCGGCGATCGCGGCGGAGGTGGCCGGGACGACGGCCATGAAGTACAGCGAGGGGTTCAGCAAGCTGTGGCCCTCGCTCGGCACGGTCGCCGGTTATCTGCTCGCCTTCGCGCTGCTCGCCCAGACCCTGAAGACGATGCAGGTCGGCACCGCCTACGCGATCTGGGCCGGGGTGGGCACCGCGGCCGTCGCCGCGATCGGGATCCTCTTCCTCGGCGAGTCGGCCGGGTTCGTCAAGCTCGCCGGGATCGTCCTCGTGATCCTCGGTGTCGTGCTGCTCAATCTCGGCGGGGCGCACTGATGCCGCCGGCACGGCGGTACGACCCCGAGCGGCGCCAGCGGATCATCGACGCCGCGATCCGGGTGGTGGGCCGCTCCGGCATCGCCGGGCTCAGCCATCGCACCGTCGCGGCCGAGGCGGACGTGCCGCTCGGCTCCACCACGTACCACTTCAAGACCCTCGACGACCTCCTCGTGGCCGCCCTTCGCCAGACCAACGAGGGCTTCGCCAAGGTCGTACGCGAACACGGCGGCGCTCTCGCCGACCCCGACTGCGACCTCGCCGCCGAGCTGGCCCGGCTGACCGGCCAGTGGCTGGGCGGCGACCGCCCCGGAGTGGAGCTGGAGTACGAGCTCTACCTCGCCGCGCTGCGCCGCCCCGCGTTGCGGACCGTCGCCGCCGAGTGGTGCGAGGAGGTCGCCGAACTGCTCGCCCGACGCACCGACCCATTCACCGGGCGCGCCCTGGTCGCGCTGCTCGACGGAATCTGTCTGCAGGTGCTGCTGACGGGTGGGGAGTACGACGAGGAGTACGCGAGGGATGCGCTCGCGCGGGTGATCGGGGCGGGCGACTAGGCAGTTTCGTCTGGATCACCGAGCGGACCGGAGGAAGACGCCGGCGATGCGGAGTCCGGCCGGGTAGACGGTTGCGCCTCTTCAGCGGGTGGCAGCCGGTGCCGTCACCTCACGCGGCGCTCGCCCCGGCAAGGGGCGGGGGTGGACGGCCTGCTTCATCACAATGGTCGAGTTGAGGCCGCGGAGTCCCGGCAGATGGATGAGCACGGACTCGTACAGGTGCTGGTAGGACGGCAGGTCGGCGCTGACAACCCGGATCAGATAGTCCGGTTCGCCGAACAGCCGCTGCGCCTCGACGACCTCGGGGATGTCGGCGAGTGCCGCGTCGAACTCGGTCACCGCGTCGGGTCGGCTGAGCGTGGCGAAGACCAGGACCTCAAACCCGTATCCCATGGCCGCGGCGTCGACGACGGCACGGTAGCCGCGGATGATTCCGGCCGCCTCCAGTTCACGGACGCGTCGCTGGCACCTGGAGACGCTGAGCCGGACCTTCTCGGCCAGATCGGTGAGTGTGATCCGCCCCTCGGATTGGAGCGTGGCAAGAATTTTGCGATCCGTGGAGTCCATGAGCAAGATTCTAATGCTGAATGACCTTTCCATGGCAAAAGTAACGAACATTTTGCCCTCTGTGATGGCTAGCATCCAGCCATGGCAACCGACAGCACCCCCCTCGACCGTGCGCCACACGACGTCACCACGGGAACGGCAGGTTCGATCTTCGACACCGTCGTGGACCGCAAGAACTCCAATTCGATGAAGTGGGCCTACGCCCATCAGCTCCTCACGGCCGACGAGGCCGCGGCCGACCCGCTGCCGATGTGGGTCGCCGACACCGACTTCAAGGCTCCCCAGGCCGTGATCGACGCGCTTCACGAGGCCGTGGACCACGGCGTCTTCGGATATCCCGGCGGCACCACCGAGAGCTACCTCGACGCCGTGACCGGCTGGCAGGCCAAGCGGTTCGGCTGGGAAGTGCCGCCTGAGTGGGTGCTGCAGACCGCAGGCGTCATCACCACGCTCAAGACCGCCGTGCAGGCATTCTCCGCGCCGGGCGACTCAGTCCTGATCCAGCCGCCGGTCTACGCCCACTTCCACAACGACGTCCTGCTCAACGGTCGGCATCTCGCGTTCGCGCCGCTGGTGCGGACCGACGACGGCTATCGCTTCGATGCCCGGACGTTCGAGGCCGCGATCCGGCCCGACACCAAGCTGTTCATCCTCAGCCACCCCCACAACCCCACGGGCAACGTCTGGACCGAGGACGAACTGAGGACTATGGGTGAGATCTGCGCCCGGCACGGAGTCCTGGTCATCTCCGATGAGATCCACCAGGACCTCATCGTCAACGTGGACAAGAAGCACATCCCGTTCGCCTCTCTCGGCGGGGAGTTCGCACGGAACAGCATCACCTGCACGGCCCCCAGCAAGACGTTCAACCTCCCCGGTCTGCAGAGTGCCAACGTGTTCGTGCCCGACCCGAGGCTACGCGAGGAACTGGCCCGCCAGTACGAGCGGAACGTGTTCCCGCTGGTCAACGTGCTGGGCATGGTCGCCGCCGAGGCCGCCTACACGCACGGCGAGCCGTGGCTGGAGGAGATGCTCACCTACCTGCGCGACAACCACACGCACTTCGCGCAGGCGGTCAACTCCGCCACCTCCAAGGTGCGAGTGCTGCCGGCCAACTCCCTCTACTTGGCGTGGATGGACTGCCGAGCCCTCGGGATGGACGCCGAGTCCCTGGACAAGTTCATGCTCACCAGGGCGCGCCTGTGGCTGGACAAGGGCCAGAAGTTCGGGATCGAGGGCCACGGCTACATGCGGGTGAACCTGGGCTGCCCTCGCTCCACAGTTGACGAAGCCACTCGGCGGCTGCTCACGGCCGTCGAGGGTCTGTGAGCCAGTTTCGTTCGGATCCGGAGTACGAGGCATGCCCGCCCGGGACGTACATCCCGGGCGCCGGCCGCCGGGGCCGCGCACGCCCCGATGGCGCGACGCCGGTCCTCGGACAGGCACCGCCGTTCAGAAAGCCGACGTCGGCTCTGGGAG
Source organism: Streptomyces sp. NPDC015127 (assembly GCF_043080095.1). Classification (NCBI taxonomy): domain Bacteria; kingdom Bacillati; phylum Actinomycetota; class Actinomycetes; order Kitasatosporales; family Streptomycetaceae; genus Streptomyces; species Streptomyces sp. NPDC015127. The sequence continues at coordinate 345,575 of NZ_JBIBVE010000002.1, read as the reverse complement.
CCGGCTGCGGGATCGCCGGTCGGGGCACGCGGGAAGCGGCGTGATAAGCGGCACCTATCGGTTGATCGAAAGGCCCTCTTTGACTTCTCCCGGGGGGCGGCGGAAGCTGCTCCCGCAGCGGGAGTCAGGCGTTCCGGGACGGGGACGACACAGGAGAGTGTTTCGGTGCACGAGCACGGGTCGTCGACAGGGAAACGCGCTGCCGCTTTCGGTCCGCACCTCGCGTGAGGCCGCACCCGCGCAACGGCGCACGGCAGAAAGAGGCAGACGAGATCATGAGCAGCATCGAGGACCCGAGCGACGACCTGTCGGTCACCCCGCCCAAGACCTGGGCGACGGGGGTGCCCGGGGTGGCGCACGCGCTGGAGTACTCCCTGGGGCAGACATCCGTACGGCGCACCGCGTTGACGCTGCTGAACATCAACCAGACCAAGGGCTTCGACTGCCCGGGCTGCGCCTGGCCGGAGCCCGCGCCGGGCAAGCGGCACATGAACGAGTACTGCGAGAACGGTGCCAAGCACATCGCCGACGAGGCCACCTCGCGGCGGGTCACCGCCGACTTCTTTCGCGAGCACTCGATCGCCGAGCTGGGCGGCAGGTCCGACTACTGGCTCAACCAGCAGGGCCGGCTGACCGAGCCGATGGTCAAGCGGCCGGGTGCGACGCATTACGAACCCATCGGCTGGGACGAGGCGTTCGACCTGCTCGCCGACGAACTGCGCCGCCTCGACTCACCGGACGAGGCCCTGTTCTACACCTCGGGCCGGCTCAACAACGAGGCGGCGTTCCTCCTCCAGCTGTTCGCCCGCGCGTTCGGTACGAACAACCTGCCGGACTGCTCCAACATGTGCCACGAGTCCAGTGGTTTCGCGCTGAAGGAGACGCTGGGCATCGGCAAGGGCAGTGTGTCGCTGGACGACATCCACAACGCCGACCTGATCTTCGTGGTGGGGCAGAACCCGGGCACCAACCACCCCCGGATGCTGTCAGCGCTGGAGGAGACGAAGCGCAACGGCGGCCAGGTGGTGGCGGTCAACACGCTGCCCGAGGCCGGGCTGATGCGGTTCAAGCACCCGCAGAAGGCACGCGGTGTGATCGGCCGGGGCACCGCGATCGCCGACCAGTTCCTCCACATACGCGCCGGCGGCGACCTCGCCCTCTTCCAGGCGCTGAACCTGCTGCTGCTCCAGGCCGAGGACGCCGCGCCGGGCACTGTCCTCGACCACTCCTTCATCCGGTCCGACACCACCGGTTTCGAAGCGTTCGCCGAGCACGCCCGCAAGACCTCCTGGGACGACGTGCTGGCCGCGACCGGCCTGACCCGCGCCGAGATCGAGCAGGTCCACCAGCGGGTCCTGGGCAGCAAGAAGATCATCGTCTGCTGGGCGATGGGACTGACCCAGCAGAAGCACGGTGTGCCCACCATTCGCGAGGTCGTCAACTTCCTGCTGCTGCGCGGCAACATCGGTCGGCCCGGCGCGGGCGTGTGCCCGGTGCGCGGCCACAGCAATGTGCAGGGTGACCGCACCATGGGCGTGTGGGAGCAGATGCCGCAGGCATTCCTCGACGCGCTCGGCCGGGAGTTCGGCTTCACCCCGCCCGCACACCACGGCCTGGACGCCGTCAACTCCATCCGCGCCATGCGGGACGGCAAGGCCGCCTTCTTCCTCGGTGTCGCCGGCAACTTCGTCCGCGCCACACCCGACAGTGATGTCACCGAGCGGGCACTGCGCAGCTGCCGGCTGACCGCGCAGATCTCCACCAAGCTCAACCGCTCCCACACCGTCTGCGGCGAGACCGCCCTCATCCTGCCCACCCTGGGCCGCAGCGACCGCGACATCCAGGAAAGCGGCGAGCAGTTCGTCACCGTCGAGGACTCCATGAGCGAGGTCCACGCCTCGCGCGGCCGTCTCGCCCCCGCGTCCCCGCACCTGCTCAGTGAAGTGGCGATCATCGCCCGGCTGGCCGGACGCACCCTGGGCGACCGGACGTCCATTCCCTGGGAGCAGTTCGAGCGCGACTACAGCACCATCCGTGACCGTATCGCCCGCGTCATCCCCGGCTTCGAGGACTTCAACGCCCGCGTCGACAGGCCCGGCGGGTTCGTCCTGCCCAACCCCGTCAACCAGGGCGTCTACCCCACCCCCAGCGGCAAGGCCGTCTTCACGCGCAACGAGTTCGCGATGCTGGAGGCCCCCGCGGGGCACCTCATCCTGCAGACCCTACGTTCCCACGACCAGTGGAACACCGTTCCCTACGCCATGAACGACCGCTACCGCGGCATCCACAACGCCCGTCGTGTCGTCCTGGTCAACCCCGCCGACCTGTCCGCCCTCGGCTTCGCCGACCGCGACCTGGTCGACCTCGTCGGCGTCTGGAACGACGGCATCGAACGCCGCGCCCCCGGCTTCCGGGTGGTGGCGTACCCCACCAGCCCCGGCTCCGCCGCCGCCTACTACCCCGAAACCAACGTCCTCGTCCCCCTGGACAGCGTCGCCGACTTCAGCAACTGCCCCACCTCCAAGGGCGTCGTGGTGCGCCTGGAGCCGGCCCGCACCTCTGACTGAACCAACGAGCGGAAGGATCCGGAGCGCGGCTCCGGGGAGGGGAGCAGACGATGGGGCGAGTGACCGTACGACGGAGGGTGCTGCGTGTGCGCGACGGGGCGTCCTCGCATCGCCCGGACACCCTGGCCGCCGAGGAGCCGATGGAGATCCGCGTCGGCGGGCGCCCGCTCGCCGTGACCATGCGCACGCCGGGTGACGACTTCGACCTCGCGGCCGGGTTCCTGGTGAGCGAGGGCGTGGTGCACGGTGGGGACGACGTGGCCGGGATCCGCTACTGTGCGGGCGCCACGGCCGACGGCGGAAACACCTACAACGTGGTGGACGTCGCCCTGGCCCACGGCGTGGCCGCTCCCGACGCGTCGCTGGAGCGGAACTTCTACACCACGTCCTCGTGCGGGCTCTGCGGCAAGGCCGGCCTGGACGCGGTGCGCACCACGGCGGCGTGGTCCGTCGCCGACGATCCGCTGCGCATAGGGCCGGAGGGACTGACGGCCCTCCCCGACCGGCTGCGGGCTGCCCAGCGGGTGTTCGACAGCACCGGCGGGCTGCACGCCGCCGGACTCTTCACGGCCGACGGCGAGCTGCTGTGCCTGCGAGAGGACGTCGGTCGGCACAACGCCGTGGACAAGGTCGTCGGCCACGCCCTGCGATCCGGACTGCTGCCCCTGCGCGGGACGGTGCTGATGGTCAGCGGCCGGGCCTCCTTCGAGCTGGTGCAGAAGGCGGTGATGGCGGGAATCCCGATGCTGGCCGCCGTCTCCGCACCGTCCTCGCTCGCCGTGGACCTGGCCGCGGAAAGCGGCCTGACCCTGGTCGGTTTCCTGCGCGGCACCTCGATGAACGTCTACACCGGCGCCGAGCGCCTGCACCCCCTGCCCGTGGCCTGACCCACCCGCGGGGCCGCGGAAGGGGCGGCAGCGAGTGCCGGGGCGCGCCCGGCGCCACGACGGGCGGCGGCCCGACTGGCGTTCCGACGAGCGGTCGGGTAGACCCATGACGTGCTGTTTCGCCAACTGGAATACCTGCTGGCGCTCTCCCGGGAGCGCCATTTCGCCCGCGCCGCCCAGGCCTGCTACGTCTCCCAGCCCGCGCTCTCCGAGGCGATCCGGAAGCTGGAGGAAGAGCTGGACGTACCTCTGGTCCGGCGCGGCCGGAAGTACGAGGGCCTCACTCCCGAGGGCGAGCGCATCGTGGTGTGGGCGCAGCGGATCCTGGCGGACCGCGACGCCCTCAAGGACGAGGTCGGCGCACTGCGCACCGGACTGAGCGGCAGGATGCGGATCGGCTCGGTCCCGACCGCATCAGGCGCCGTGTCCCTGCTGACCGCCCCGTTCTGCGCGGCGCACCCGCTGGTCACCGTGGAGGTCATCGCGGACCTCCAGTCGGAGGACATCCTCCGCCAGCTCCAGAATTTCGAGCTCGACGCCGGAATCACCTATCTGCACAAGGGTCTTTCGGAGGGTTTCCGGTCGGTCCCGCTGTACCAGGAGCGGTATGTGCTGCTGACGAACGCCGCCGACGGCTTCGTCCATAAGACTACGGCGACCTGGGCGGAGGCGTCGCGGCTGCCGCTGTGCCTGCTGATCGGGGCCATGCAGGGGCGCAAGGTGCTGGACGAGGTGTTCGCCGAGGCGGGGCTGCGGCCGTCGCCCCGGGTCGAAACCGATTCGGTGGCCGCCCTGTTCGCCCACGTCAGGACCGGCCGGTGGGCCAGTGTCGTGCCGCACACCTGGCTGCATGTCTTCGGCGTCCCGCACGGCATGCGGGCGGTGCCGCTGGTCGAGCCCGCCCGGACGGTGCCGGTCGGGCTGGTGACCACGGCCCGGGAGCCGGGGCCGGTGATGGCCCGCGCCCTGACGGACATCGCCCGGAGCACCGATGTCGCCGCCGCACTGGAACGCGTCCCGGGGGATTCCGGGCCTCAGTAGTGACCCAGGAGGAGCCGAGTGGGGACGGCGACGGGGCGCCACCCCCCACGGATGGCGCCCCGCCCCTGTGTCTCCGCCGCCGGTCAGCCGGCCGGCGTCAGCGCGACCTCGGCGCTGCCCGAGAGGGCCGGCAGGCCGTCCGGGGGTGAGTCCTTGTAGGTGGCGTTGAAGACCGCCTTCAGGTTGCTCGAACCGGCGTGACCGCCGTCCACGAACGTCTTGAACGATCCGGAACAGCCGTTGCTCGACGACAGCGGATGCCCGTGCGTGTCGTGGCCGAGGATGAACGAGACGGTGACCTTCGAGCAGTCCACCGCCTGGTCGTCGGTGACGGCGACCTTCCAGGTGACCGTGTCGCCCCAGTGGAACGCCGTGCCGCCGTGCGGAGCCGGGTCGGTCGTGAGCGACACCACCGGCGCCTTGTTGCCGACGACGACCGGAACCGAGGCGGAGGCCGAGCGGCCGGTGCTGTCGGTGACCTTCAGCGTGGCGTCGAAGACGGCGTTCTTGGTGAACGTGTGCTTCGGATCGGCCTCCGTGGAGTCCACGGTGCCGTCGGCATCGAAGTCCCACGCGTAGCTGAGGGCGTCACCGTCGGCGTCCTTCGTGCCCGCGCTGGAGAACCGGACCGTCAGCGGACCGGTGCCGTTGGTCACGTCCGCGGCGACCTTGGGCTCCGGGGTGCGGTTGCCCCGCGTGAAGTCGACGCGGGAGAGCTGCGCCTCGGGCAGTTCCGCGAAGTAGCCGGTGCCGTACTCGAGGACGTACAGCGCACCGTCCGGGCCGAATTCGGCGTCGATCGGGCCGTCCGTCCTGATCGACGGGATCGCGTCCTCGATCTTCTCGACCTCGTTGTTCCGGCCGAGGGTGATGGCCTTCATCTGGTCGCGGGTCCACTCGTAGAAGAGCGGCTTGCCGTCGAAGTAGTCGGGCCAGCGGTTCTCGGCCGTGTTCTTCCTGTCGTAGCGGTACGCCGGCCCGCCCATGGGGCCGATGCCGCCCGTGCCGAGCTCCGGGAACGCCGCGGAGGCACCGTAGCCGTAGACGATCTCGGCGTCCGTGACCGGCGCCAGCTCGCTCAGGCCGGTGTTGTGGCGCGAGTCGTTGACCGGCTTGGCGCAGTCGAAGGCGCCGTTCGACTTCTTGGCGGCGAAGTCGTAGTCGTGGTACGGCATGTCCTGGGTCACGCAGAAGGGCCAGCCGTAGTTCGCGGGGCGGTCGATGACCATCCAGCGGCCCTGGCCGCCGGGGCCGCGGTCGGGGTTCGCGTTGCGGGCGTCGGGCGAGTAGTCGCCCACGTAGACCTCGCCGGTCTTGTCGTCCACCCCGAAGCGGAACGGGTTGCGCAGACCCATGGCGTAGATCTCGGGACGGGTCTTCGGCGTGCCGGGCGCGAAGAGGTTGCCGTCCGGGACCACGTAGCCGCCGTCGCGCTTCACCTTGATGCGCAGGACCTTGCCGCGCAGGTCGTTGCTGTTGCCGGAGGTGCGCCGCGCGTCGTAGACCGGGTTGCGGTCCGGGCGGTCGTCGACCGGTGTGTAGCCGTCGGAGGCGAACGGGTTGGAGTCGTCACCGGTCGACAGGAACAGGTTGCCCTTGTGGTCGAAGTCGATCTTGCCGCCGACGTGGCAGCAGATGCCGCGGTCGGCCGGGACGTCGAGGATCTTCTGCTCGGTGGCGAAGTCGAGCTTGTTGCCTTCGAGCTTGAACCGCGACAGCCGGGTGACGCCCTTGTAGGCGGCGAAGTCCTCGGGCGTGCCGTACTCCGGCGCGTCCCCCTCGTTGACGCCCGGGGTGGCCGGGTTGTCCATGGGGGTGTCGAGGCGGGGCGAGTAGTAGAGGTAGACCCAGTGGTTCCTGCTGAAGTCGGGGTCGACGGCGATGCCCTGCACGCCCTCCTCGTCGTGCTGGTAGAGCCCTGCGGGGCTCTTCTTCATGTCGGCGGCGAGGAAGTTCACGCCGCTCTTCGGGTCGTGGATCCGCACCTCTCCTGTGCGCGCCGTGTGCAGCACCCGCAGGTCGGGCAGGACGGAGAGGGCCATGGGCTCGCCCGGGCGGTCGTTGAGGGTGACCTTCTGGAAGGCCGACGCGGCCGGCGGCGCCGGGTCCGACTCGGCGGCTTGGACAGCGGACACGGGCACCAGCCCGACTGTCCCGGAGAGCGCCACCGCCCCCACGAAGTTGACTATCCGTCTGTTGCGCACTCAGAACTCCTTTGGCTCTGGTTGTCGGCCACAACGCATAGGGGTGGCTAGCCCCCTGGCCGGTGCAGGGGTGAAAACCCGTGCGGAGAGAGTCGTTTGGACGCTAGAGCGCGCACTTTCCACACGTCAAGGATGAAGTTTGAACTTTCTCGGAGAAAGACTGCTTGGATTCTGGGTACTTGGCCGTGGAGCCGAGAGAACATTCCGCATGATTGGTACGAGGACGACCACATCGACCGTTCGGCAGGCGGCTCCCCCGGGCACGCGAATCCCCCGGCGAACGGACCGTCGGCCGCTCGCCGGGGGATCTCCTGGTGCGCTCAGGACTACGGCTTCTCCTGGGCGTGCAGCGCGCTCACCTCCTCGGCGGTGAGTGCCTTGTCGAAGGCGTGGACCTGGTCGATCGCTCCGTTCCAGAAGTCGACGTTCCCGCCGTTCCACCGGGCGCGGCCGACGGAGAGGGGGCCGGTGCTGACGTCGGCCGGGCCGGGTGCGGCCGTCGCGACGAGCTTGCCGTCGACGTACAGCCTGATGTCGTTGCTCGCCGTGTCGCGCACACCGACGAGGTGGTACCAGCGGCCCGGTTCGGGCGTGGTCTCCAGGCGGGCTCGGTGGCCGCCGGGCGTGCTGAAGGCGAAGGCACCCTGCCCGTACTGCAGATAGAACGGGTTCTCCTGGCGCCGGCCGTCCTGGCTGACGGCGGTCGCGTAGTTGCCGGGGAGGGCATCCAGCGTGACCCAGGCCGCGACGGAGTAGCTCTTGGTGGTGTCGAGCACCGGGCCGTCGGTCTCGGCGTACTGGCCCTGGCCGTTGAACCTCAGTGCGCTGCCCTTGACGCCGGAGGTCCAGGCGGTGCCATCGGTGAGCTCCAGGGGCTTGTCGTTGGGGCCGGCGTCGCCGGCGGTGCTGCCCTTGCCCTCGTCGAGGGCCCAGTGACCGCCGCCCTTCAGCTCGTCCCGGTCACCGGCGGCGGCGCCGGCCGCGATGACCTTGCGGTTGATCTCCCGCACCCTGACCGGATCGACCTTGATCTCCCGGCGGTCGTACGTGTAGAGACCGTTCAGTTCGTTCTCCAGGTCGGAGATCTGGGTGTACACCGAGCCGGAGAGCTCGGCCCCGGCCGCCTCGAGGTAGAACTTCTCGGTGTTCTCGACGTACTTGCGGGTCAGCGCCTCCTTGTCGGCGACGCCGCTGTAGATCACCGTCGGGGCACCCGGCCACATGTGGCCGGGGGTGCGGAGGGTGAAGCCGCCGTGTTCGCCGTCCATGGCGGCGCGGTGGTCGGGGAACGGGGCGTCGGTGTTGTTGTAGTCGTGGTGGTCGATGATGTCGCCCTTGCCCGAGTCGCCCTTGGAATTACAGCAGTTGACACCGCTGTGGGCGTTGACGACGCGGGACGGGTCGGCGGCCTTGACGGACTCGGCGATGCGGCCGGTCTCTTCGCGGTCCCACTCGCCCCAGCCCTCGTTGAAGACGATCCAGCCGATGACGGAGGGCGCGTTGTGATGCTGTCGCATCATCTCCCGGCCCTGGTCGACGAAGGCCTTCCGGCCGGTCTCGTTCGTGATGTTCCCGGAGACGAAGTCCTGCCAGACCAGCAGGCCGAGTCTGTCCGCGTGGTAGAACCAGCGGGGCGACTCCACCTTGATGTGCTTGCGCACCGCGTTGAAGCCGAGCTTCTTGTGCGCTTCGAGGTCGAACGCGAGGGCCTGGTCGCTGGGCGGGGTGTACAGGCCGTCGGGCCAGAATCCCTGGTCGAGCGTGGCGAGGGAGAAGACCGGCTTTCCGTTGAGCACCAGCTTCTGGAAGCCGCCGACCTTCTCGATCCCGATCTTCCGCATCCCGAAGTAGCTGTCGATGCTGTCGGTCGACCTGCCGTCGGTCAGCGTGACGTCGAGGTCGTAGAGGTACGGGTCGTCGGGGCTCCACAGGTGCTGATCGGCCACCGGCAGGCGCAGCTTGCTGTTGGCCGGCCCGCTGATCCTGCCGACGACCTTGCCGCGGGCGTCGCGGGCGACGGCCTCGACACGGGCGGTCGAGGAGGCGTCGTCGGACTCGACGGTCACCGCCAGGCTGCTGGTGTCGACGTCGGGTGTCGTGACGACGTTGTCAATGGAGGCGTCGGCGACGGGCTCCATCCAGACCGTCTGCCAGATGCCCGACGACTGCGTGTAGAAGATGCCGCTCGGGTGGGTGGACTGCTTGCCCATCGGCTGGTTCGCGCCGCCGGTGTCGGTGACCGCGACCACGACCTCCTGCGGTCCGCTGCCCTTGAGCGCGTCGGTGACGTCGGCGCTGAAGCCGGTGTAGCCGCCGGTGTGCCGGGCGACCTGCTCGCCGTTCACCCAGACGCGGGCCTGGTAGTCGACGGCACCGAAGTTGAGCTTGAGCCGGTTGCCCTTGCCGACCTTCCAGTCCCGGGGCACGGTGACGAGCCTGCGGTAGAACATGTGGTCCTCGTGCCGCTCGAGACCGGACAGCTGCGACTCGACCGGGAAGGGCACGACGATCTTCTCGTCGAGATCCTTGCCGAAGACCGGCTGCTCGCCCGCTTCGGCGCCGCTGAACTGCCACGGGCCGTTGAGGTTCTGCCACTTGCCGCGCACCTGCTGCGGACGGGGGTACTCCGGCAGCGGATGGTTCTCGTCGAGCTTGTCGCCCCACTCGGTGGTGAGCCGGTGGACGGAGGCGTTCCGCGCCGAGCGGATGATCCGCGGCACGGTCTCGTCGCCGGACTTGAGGCCGCCTGCGCCGTCGTACGTGACTCGGACCTGCTGGTTCTTCTGGATCGGTTCCGCGAGCGTGACGATCAGGGAGGCCGGGTCGCCGGGGTCGACCGCGACCGACCTGATCGGCATGGCCGTCGTGTCGGCCTCGATCTTCAGATGGTCCTCGACCGTCTCGATGTCACTGACGCTGTTCTCGAACCGTGCCCGCAGCCGCCGTCCGTCCTCTGCGACGGACAGCTCCACCGGGTAGACCTCGAAGTCGGCCGGCGGGGTGAACGCCGACTCGGGCACGAGTTGCTTGGGCATCGTCGGAGTCGACCAGCGAAGGAACATGTTCGCCCCGCCGAAGTCCTGGAACATCTCCAGGCGGAAGTCGTACGTCTGACCGGCGGTCAGCCTGACCGGCGCGCTGGTCTGCTCCTTGTCCCAGTCGGGCTCCCAGTGGTCGATGACCGGCCTGCCGTCGACGAACAGCCGGAAGCCGTTGTCGCCGATGCCGTAGAACGTGTAGTCACCGGTGGCCGGCGCCTCGATCCGGCCTGTCCAGCGGGCGGTTGTGTGCTCGGTGCGCCCGGTCAGCTCCTCGAAGGTGCTCGTCAGACCGGAGAAGTTGATCTGGGGATCGAGCACCGTGCCGCCGAGTTCGGCGAAGTCCCGGGCACCCGGCGCCGACATCCTGAAGTACTCGCCCTTCAGGCCGTGCACCTCGATGGCGGCGTCCTCGGAGGCGGTGTTCTGGGGAGCGATGTTCTTGGGGGCGGCGTTCCGGGAGCCGGCGTTCTCGGCGGAGAGGGCGGACGCGCTGCCGGTCGGCTCTGCGGCCGACGCCGTGGAGACCAGGCTGCTCGTCGGCAGCACCAGGGCGGCCGCGGTCAGCAGCGCCCACACTCTCGCTCGCGGACGGGTGTGTTGTCTTGTCATCGCAATCTTTCCTCGCACAGAGGGGATCAGGAGCCGGATCTGGGAGGGGGCGGAAACTGCTGGAGGGCGCCGGCGAGGTGCTGTGTTCGCTTGAGGCCCTGACGTCTGGCGGGTCACCGGCACACTCGGGCGAACGGACTCCGACCGGAGGCGTACCGGATCGGCAGGACGCCGGCCCGGGAGCGGCCGGACAGCGGCCGGACCACAACCGCCAACGATCGTTCCAACGTTGGAAACTGGGTGCAGCGGAATGACAGCACGCCGCCCGGCGGCTGTCCAGACCCCGCACACAGACTCGTCTGACGTGACGTCAACGACCGTTCATGATCGGCGAGTCACGACTCCGGACCCGTTCCCGAAACGTCGCACCGCACCCTTGCCGCCCGCACCCAGGCAGCGTTATAACGTTGTAAAGACGGAGCCCCCGACCTGCCGTACGGAGGCTTCCAGAGGCGTACTCCCCAGGTCAGAGCCGCACTTGACCCTCTTGTCGGACATCCGGAACAGGCATGGCTCTGCCACCCACCCCGCCCGACCGCACGCCACTCGGCGGTGCTGTCCCCCCGCCTAGGAGTGTCTTCAGATGACCCTTCCGATGAGATCCCGCACGCTCGCTGTCGCCTGCTCGGTCGCCGCCACCGCGACTTTGGCCCTGTCCGGCTGCGCCAAGCCGGAGACCTCGGACAACGCCGGCGGCGACAGCAGCCAGGCGGCCCAGGCCGTCCAGACCCCCGCGGCCTCCTCGGGCCCCGGCTGCACGCTCGAGACCTACGGCGCTCCCAAGCTCGACCTGAAGAACGCCGTCGTGGGCTTCTCCCAGTCCGAGAAGGAGGCCAACCCCTTCCGGATCGCCGAGACGCAGTCCATCAAGGACGAGGCCGCCAAGGTCGGTGTGAAGAAGCTCCTCACCACCAACGCCCAGTCGCAGCTGTCGAAGCAGATCAGCGACATCCAGGACATGCTCGCCCAGGGCGCGCAGTTCCTCATCGTCGCGCCGCTCAACTCGGACGGACTGGAGCCCGCCTTCCAGGCCGCCGCGGCGAAGAAGGTGCCCGTCCTCACCATCGACCGCAAGGTCAACGCCACCGCCTGCAAGGACTATCTGGCCTTCCTCGGCTCGGACTTCGTCGAGCAGGGCAAGCGTGCGGCCGACGCCATGGTCGAGGCCACCGGCGGCAAGGGCAAGGTCGCCATCCTCCTCGGCTCCTCCGGCAACAGCGTCACCACCGACCGCACCAAGGGATTCGTCGACCAGGTCGGGGCCCAGGCCCCGGGGCTGGAGATCGTCGCCCAGCAGACCGGCGAATTCGCCCGTGACAAGGGCCAGCAGGTCATGGAGCAGCTCATCCAGTCCAAGCCCGACATCACGGCCGTCTACGCCGAGAACGACGAGATGGCACTCGGCGCCGTCACCGCCCTGAAGGCCGCCGGCAAGACCCCCGGCAAGGACGTCAAGATCGTCTCCATCGACGGCACGCGCAACGCCGTTCAGGCCCTCGCCAACGGCGAACTCAGCGCGGTCATCGAGTCCAACCCCCGCTTCGGCCCGCTCGCCTTCGCCACCGCCCAGAAGTTCTACGCCGGCGAGGAGATCCCGGAGAACGTCATCATCGCCGACCGCGCCTACGACGCGTCCAACGCCAAGGCCTCGATCGGCGGAGCCTACTGACCCTGGTCCCGCATTCGGGTCCTGCCTCTGAACCGGCCTGATCCGAACGGTACTTCCCGGCCCGCTCCGGGCCGCCACGGTGCTCCCTTCCCGTGGCGGCCCGGGCCCACGGTGGTCACTTCCCGTGCCGGCCGGGCCCCCGTCCCCAGCGATCCATCTCCGGAAGGCCACGTTCATGGCACCTCCCGAAGCGGCACCTCCCGAAGCGGCAGCGCCACAAGCCGCAGCGCCCGAAGCGGCAGCGCCCGCGGCGACCGGCACGCAGCCGGCCGCCGCGCCCACGGTGCTGGAGGCTCGCGGCGTCGGCAAACGCTTCCCCGGCGTGGTCGCCCTCGACGACGTCTCGTTCACCCTGCGCGCGGGTGAGACCCACGCGCTCGTCGGCGAGAACGGCGCGGGCAAGTCCACCCTGATCAAGGTACTCACCGGCGTCCACCGCCCGGACAAGGGCACACTGCTCCTGTCGGGACAGCCGGTGCACTTCGCCCGCCCCTTCGAGGCCCAGCAGGCCGGCATCTCCACGATCTACCAGGAGGTGAACCTGGTTCCGCTGATGAGCGTGGCGCGCAACATCTTCCTCGGCCGCGAGCCCAGGAACCGACTCGGGCTGATCGACTTCGCGCGCATGCACAGCGAGGCGGAAGGCCTCCTGGAAGGGTTCGGCGTCACCGTCGACCCACGCCGTCCGCTGAACACCCTGGGCGTCGGCACCCAGCAGATGGTCGCGCTGGCCCGTGCGGTGTCCGTCAGGGCCCAGGTGGTCGTCATGGACGAACCCACCTCGTCCCTGGAGCCGCGTGAGGTCGAGACCCTGTTCCGGGTCATCGGCGATCTGCGGCGGCAGAACATCGCCGTCGTCTATGTCAGCCACCGCATGGACGAGCTCTACCGCATATGCGACCGGGTCACCGTGCTCCGCGACGGCAAGCACATCCACACCGGCGACCTGGCCGGCCTCGACCGTATGCAGCTGGTGTCCATGATGCTCGGCAGGGAGGTCTCCGAGGTCCGCCGGCACGGCGTGACGAGCTTCGGCGAAGAGGTCCACGACATCGCGCAGGCGCCCGTCCTCAGCGCCACCGGTCTGGTCAGGAGGCACCAGTTGGACGACGTGTCGTTGAAACTCCACCCCGGCGAAGTGCTCGGCCTCGGGGGCCTTCTGGGGTCCGGCCGCAGCGAGACCGCCAAGGCGCTCGCCGGAGCCCTGCCGCTCGACGCGGGAGAGATCCGCATCAACGGCAGCCCGCTTGGCCGGTTCTCCTCCGCGAGCGCCATCCGTGCCGGCATCAGCCTCCTCCCCGAAGACCGGAAGGCCGAGGGCATCGTGCCCGGCCTCTCGGTCCGCGAGAACATCGTGCTCGCCGCGCTGCCCCGGCTCTCGCGCGCCGGCATCGTCTCGCGCAGGCGGCAGGACCGCATCGTCGACATCTTCATGCAGCGCCTGCGCATCAAGGCGTCGAGCCCCGAGCAGAAGGTCGGTGAACTCTCCGGCGGGAACCAGCAGAAGGTCCTCCTCGCCCGATGGCTGTGTCTCGAGCCGAAGGTACTGCTGCTCGACGAGCCCACGCGCGGCATCGACGTCGGCGCCAAGGCGGAGGTTCAGGGCCTCATCGACGAGCTCGCGCAAGAAGGGCTCGCCGTGCTGCTGATCTCCTCCGACATCGAGGAACTCGTCGAAGGGTCGGACCGGATCGTGGTGCTGCGGAGCGGGGCCACCGCGGGCGAACTGATCGGCGATCAGGTCTCGGAGGACGCCCTGCTCACCGTGCTCGCCGACCACTCCCCCGCCGTCGCCTCTCCGGTGACGGCCACCGACGCCGCTCCATCGGTGGCGGACACCGATGCCGACCCACCGGCGCCGGACAACGACGCCCCCGGCACCGCGGACACCGACGAAGCCACCGGCACCGACACGCACATCCCGGAGCCGGACCCGGCCCCAGCCCTGGCCCCGGACCCGGCCCGGACCGCGGCCGGCAAGGAGGACCACCGATGACCACCCAGGCCACCGCGGCACCTTCACGCGGCCTGTCACGGCCGAGCGGCGCCGCATGGTTCCAGGAGTACGGCGTGTACGCGGCGGTGGCCGCACTCCTGGTCTTCAACGCGGTGTTCACCGACCACTTCCTCACCGCCGACAACCTCCGCACCCAGCTGATCCAGGTGGCCCCGATCGTCATCGTGGCCCTCGGAATGGCGCTGGTCATCGGCACCGAAGGGGTGGACCTGTCGGTGGGTTCCGCCATGGCACTGGCGGCGGCGCTGCTGCCGCTGTACCTCGGCTACGGACTCGTGCCCGCCCTGCTCATCGCGCTCCTCGCCGGTGCCGTGGTCGGCGCCGTCAACGGCACCTTGGTGTCCGTGGTGGGGCTGCAACCGATCGTCGCCACACTCGCCCTGTTCGTCGGCGGGCGCGGACTCGCCCTCGTCATGGCGGACGGCCGGCTGAAGCAGATCACCAACCCCGACCTGTTGTCCCTCGGCACCGGCAGCCTCCTCGGCATCCCGCTGGTCGTCGTCATCGCCGCCGTACTGGCGCTCGCGGTGGCCTTCCTCGTGCACCGGACCACCTTCGGGCGGCAGGTGGTCGCGATCGGCGGCAACCGGTCCGCAGCAGCCCTGGCCGGCCTGCCCGTCAAGCGCGTCCTGACCGGCGTCTACATTCTGTGCGGTGTCCTCGCGGCACTGGCGGGCATTCTCGCCACCGCCCGGCTCACCGCCGCCGACCCGTCCTCGCTGGGCACCTTGATGGAACTGTCCGCGATCACCGCCGTGGTCGTGGGCGGGACCCCGCTCACCGGAGGCTCCATCCGCGTGCTCGGCACCGTCGCCGGAGCGCTGCTGATGCAGTTGCTGCGCGCCACGCTCGTCAAGCACGACCTGCCCGACTCCACTGCCCAGATAGCCCAGGCGGCCATCATCGTCGTCGCCGTCTACGTCGCACGGGAGCGCCGATCCCGATGAAACTCACCTCACCACTCGCCGCGTCCGGGGCAGGCACCCGTGCGTCCGCGCCTCTGGAGGGCGGAGCCGGCACGGAGCCCGCGGGGACCGACGCTTCCGGCAAGGAACGTCTCGCCTCGCTCGTCCAGCGTCAGGGTGTCCTCGCGGTCCTGCTCCTCGTCGTCCTCATCGCCTCGTTCGTCTACCCCACGTTCGCCACCCTGGACAACGCCCGCGGTGTGACCGTGCAGGCGTCCTTCCTCGCCATCGTGGCGCTGGGCATGACCCTGGTGATCATCACCGGCGGCATCGATCTGTCCGTCGGCTCGGTCTTCGCCCTCGGCGGTGTGCTGGCCGCGTGGGCCTCGCAGTGGGGCATCCTGCCGGCGCTGCTCGTACCGCTCCTGGTGTGCGGGGCGATCGGACTGCTCAACGGTCTACTCATCGCCCGTGCCGGGATGGCGCCCTTCATCGTCACCCTCGCGAGCCTGCTCGGGGCCCGCGGACTGCTGCTCGCGCTCACCGACGAAGGCGCCACCACCCATCTCGTCCCGAAGGACTCGGCGTTCGCGGCACTCGGCCAGGGCAGCATCTGGGGCTTCGGCCTCCCGATCCTGATCGCCCTCGTGCTCTTCGGCGCGGGCGGCCTGGTGCTGCAGCGCACCTCTTTCGGCCAGACCCTCTTCGCGGTGGGCGGGAGCAGCGACGCGGCCACCCTGATGGGGCTCCCCGTCGCCCGCGCCAAGATCCTGGTGTATCTGCTCAGCGGGCTCCTGGCCGGCCTCGCCGGAGCCGTCAACGCGGCACGGCTGTCCTCCGGCGTGACCATCATCGGCGCCGGGATGGAGCTCGACGCCATCGCCGCCGTGGTCATCGGCGGCACGCTCCTCGTCGGCGGTGCCGGATCCGTCAGCGGCACACTCTGGGGCGTACTCCTGCTCGCCGTGATCCAGAACCTCATCAACCAGATCGGCTCGCTCAACTCCTCCTACCAGTCCGTGGTCAGCGGCGGGTTCCTTATTCTCGTCGTGGTCGCGCAGCGGTACCTGGCCCACAGCCGAAGAGCCGCCTGACCCCGCCCGGATCCCGCGCGGACGCAGGACCGCCGGGACACCGGCGCACCACCCCAGGAACCCGGACAGCACCGGTCCGGGTCCCTGTCGAACAGAACCGAGTCGGAGGAGTGCCGTGGGCGTCAGCCTCAAGGACGTCGCGCAGCGGGCGGGCGTGTCGATCAAAACCGTGTCGAACGTCGTGAACAACTACCCTCACGTCACCCCGCAGATGCGCGCCAAGGTGCAACAGGCCATCGACGAGCTCGGTTACCGTCCCAATCTCACCGCACGCCATCTGCGCAAGGGGCGCACGGGCATCATCGCCTTCGCGGTACCCGAGCTGGGCAACCCCTACTTCGCCGAGCTGGCCGGTGCCGTCATCGACGCCGCGGCCGTGCACGACTACACCGTCCTGGTCGACCACACGGGCGGTCTTCGGGAGCGGGAGCTGCTGGTCAGCCAGGAGTTCCGTTCCCACGTCATCGACGGCCTGATCCTCAGCCCCATCCACCTGGAGAATGCGGACCTGCTCGCCCGGCAGGAGACCTCCCCGCTGGTGCTGCTCGGCGAGCGGGAGTACGAGGCGCCCTACGACCAGATCGCCATCGACAACGTGGCCGCCGCCCGCACGGCGGTACGCCATCTGCTGGACCTCGGCCGCCGCCGGATCGCCTTCCTCGGCTCCCGTACGAGCCGCGAGCGCCGGCCCGCCCACCTGCGGTTGCGCGGCTGGCGGGAGGAGCTCACCGCGGCCGGTCTCGAGCCGGAAGACCGCCTTGTCGTCGCCACGGACGGCTACGGCCGTGCCGACGGCGCCGCGGCCATGGCCGAGCTGCTGGAGCGCGGAGAACGTCCCGACGCCGTGTTCGCCTACAACGACCTGATCGCCCTGGGAGCCATGCGCACGCTCACCGAGCGCGGCCTCGCGGTCCCCGACGACGTCGCCATGGTCGGCTTCGACGACATCGAGGAGAGCCGCTACGGCGCCGTCACGCTGACGACCATCTCCCCCGACAAGTCGGCCATCGCCCGCCTGGCCGTCGACCGGCTCGTCGAACGGCTCACCGGTGGACCGGTGTCGGAGCCGCGGAGGATCAGGCCCGGATACCGGCTCGTCGTCAGGGAGTCGACCCGCACCGGGCGGACCTCCGCACAGCGGTACGCCGACGGCTGAGCCACGACGGGCGTCCGACCCCGTCCGGCCGACCCGTGCCCTGTTCCCTGTGACCGACCGACCGCCCACTGACTCGCTCACTCGCTCGCCAAGAGGACTGATCATGACCCGACCCACCGTGCACCACCGCCCGTTCGGCACGGCCCCGAGCGGAGAGGACGTCGGCCTCTGGCGACTGGAGTCCCCCTCCGGGGTGCATGCCGAGATCCTCACCTACGGAGGCATCCTCCACGCCCTCGGCGTGCCCGATACCGCGGGTGAAACGGCCTCTGTCGTCCTGTCGCTGGCCTCCGTCGACCAGTACGCCGAGAAGGGCCCCTACTTCGGTGCCCTCATCGGCCGCTATGCCAACCGCATCGCCCACGGCCGCTTCACCCTCGACGGAACGACGTACCGGATCCCCGTCACCGACCGCGGCCACGCCCTGCACGGCGGACCGGAAGGGTTCCACACCAAGGTGTGGCACGCCACTCCCCTGGTGGAGGGGGACAGCGCCGCGGTACGGCTGGCACTGCACAGCCCGGACGGCGACATGGGATTCCCCGGTGCACTCGACATCACCGTCACCTACACGCTCGACGCCTGCGGCACGCTGTCGGTCGAGTACTCGACCGAGACGGACCGCCCCACCGTCGTCAACACCACCAACCACGCCTACTTCAATCTGGGCGGCAGCGACGACATCACCGGGCACACCCTTCAGGTCGACGCCACCGCCTACCTCCCCGTGGACACGGACGGTATCCCGCACGGCCCCGCTGCCGCAGTGGCCGGTACCCCCTTCGACCTGACGTCACCCCGACGTCTCGGGGATCAACTCCTGGCGGCGGACGACCAGATCCGCCGGGCCGCGGGCTACGACCACTGCTGGGCCCTGGCCGCCGGTGACACCCCCCTGCGGCGGGCGGCCCGGCTCACGGCTCCGGCCGGCACCCGGGTCATGGAGGTGTGGACCACGGAACCCGGCATCCAGGTCTACACCGCCAACCAACTCGACGGCACCCTCACGGACGTCAACGGCCGCGCGCACGGCCGACACAGTGGGATCTGCCTGGAGACGCAGCACTTCCCCGACACACCCAACCGCCCGGACTACCCCGACGCCGTGCTGCGCCCCGGAACAACGGGGCACAGCCGCACCGAATTCCGCTTCCCCCACCTTGCGAGCACCTCGAACCCACGGGAGTCGTGAAACTCGGAACCGGCGCCTCAGCCGGCCGGGGGTCGCGTCGTCGGTGACGCCGGTCCCGGCGCCGCACCACCGGGCACAACACCGCCGGACTCGACCTCGCCCAGTTCGAACGACAGATGCGGCGACAGCGAGCGCAGGAAATCCGGCGCGTCGAAGATCTCTCCCGCCGGGGCGACCCCGGCCCCCTTGACCTGCCCGTCCAGGATCCGGATCACCGCTTCGACGGCGAGGGGGGCACTGATGGCGTAGATGTCCTGGCCGCCGGCCACGGCACGGCGCTGCTCGGCGCCGGAGCGGACGACGACGTCGACGAGAAACGTCTGGGCGGAGCGCCCCCGCTCGTCGACCGGCACCGGCGGCGTGGCATCGGGAGCCAGTACGTCCCTGACCGCCTCGACGGTCATGTAGGTCTGGAGCGTTGGGGTATTCAAGTGACGCGGGACGGTCACACTGTCCGCGGTGGTGAACTCGCCCAGCACGGCCCGCTCGCCGACCGGCGCCGGGAAGGACCAACGGCCGGTGGGTGCTTGGTCGGTACGCAGCTCCATACGGCCGTCCGCGAAGACCAGGCGCTGGTTGTCGCGGCGTCGCCGGGAGACCTGGGTTGCCTTCCGGGTGCCCGCCGTGGGATGCCAACTGCTCAGCGCATAGGCGAGGAACACCTCGTCGGCCTGCGACCACGCGCCCATCGCCGCGGTGGCCAGCAGGTCGCCCAAACCGCCGTAGAACGCCATCGCGGGCACGACGACGGTCCCGGCGTCACGGGCCCGCTCGTCGAAGTGCGCGAAGGTGTCGGCCACCGCTTCCACCTCCGCCGCGACATCGACGTAGGCGATCCGCGCCCGCAGCGCCGCCTCGATCACCGGCCCGGTCGTCGCGGCGAAGGGACCGGCACAGTTGATCACGGCTGCTGCGCCGGCCAGTGCACGATCGAGCGAGTCCGCATCGTCCACCGACGCCACCCGCATCTCCAGGCCGGGGAACGACGCCCCGAGCGAACGGAGCCTGTCGGTGTCACGCCCGGAAAGGACCGGGGTCAGCCCCCGCTCCAGCAACTCTGCCACCACGAAGCGCCCGGTGTGCCCGTAGGCGCCGAAGACCGCCACCGTCTGAGCCGATTCCATCGGATCCCCTGTCCTCGCGAATGATCCACGGGAGCCATCGTGCTCGTGCCGGCCTCCGGCCGTGAGTGGCGGCAATGCCATCGCCCGTACACTTTCGGACATGAGGACTGTCGCGCTGGCCGTCACGGCGGGCGTTCCGCACTTCGAACTGGCCGCGGCCTGCGATGTGTTCGGCGTCGACCGCTCCGACCTCGTCGATCCCTGGTACGACTTCACCGTCTGCGGCCCGGCGACCGTGCCGGTCGGCGACCGTTTCCGCCTCGAACCCGACCACGGACTCGACCACCTCGCGCACGCCCATACGGTGATCGTCCCCGCGTGCGCCGACCCCGAGGAGGCCCCGCCCGCCGAGCTGGTCGACGCCGTACGCGCCGCACACGAAGCCGGCGCGCGGGTGGCTTCCCTGTGCACGGGCGCGTTCGTGCTGGCCGCCGCCGGGCTGCTGGACGGGCAACGCGCCACCACCCACTGGGCGCATGCCGCGGCGCTGGCCGCCGCGTACCCCCGCGTGCGGGTCGACCCGGACGTCCTCTACGTCGACAACGGCCGTGTCCTCACCTCCGCCGGCAAGGCCGCCGCCATGGACCTGTGCCTTCACCTGATCCGCCTCGACCACGGCTCGGCCGTTGCCAACCAGGTCGCCCGCCGCCTGGTCGTCCCGCCCCACCGGGCGGGCGGCCAGGCCCAGTTCGTCGCCACCCCGTTGCCCGAACCCCGGGACCACCCCCTCGCCGCCCTGCTGTCCTGGGCCATGCAGCGCCTCGACCAGCCGCTCACCGTGGAGCAACTGGCGGGCCAGGCGAACATGAGCTCACGCAACCTGGCCCGCCACTTCACGGCCGTCACCGGCACCACGCCCCTGCGCTGGCTGCTCACCCAGCGCATCCACCGGGCCCAGGAACTCCTCGAAACCACCGACGACACCGTCGATGCGATCGCCGCGGCCACGGGCATGGGCACCGCCACGACCTTGCGCCGCCACTTCAAGAGCAGTGTGGGCGTGCCTCCGGACGCCTACCGGCGTACCTTCCGCAGGCGCTCGCCCTGACGGCGTCGGGCCGTTGTGTCACGCGGCGGCCGAGCGGCGCGGCTCGCGCCACATCGCCCACAGCACCGGTCCGCCCTCCGGCAGCCGCAGCTCCTCACGCACCGTGAAGCCGAAGTGCTCGTAGAAGGGGAGGTTGGACGGCTTGGAGGACTCCAGACAGGCCGGCAGCCCCGCCGCATCGGCCTTGGCCAGCCCCGAGCGCAGCAGGGCGGCCCCCTGCCCCTGGCCCTGGGCGGCCGGGTCGGCGCCGATCAGCGCCAGGTACCAGTGCGGTTCCTGGGGTGTGTGCCGGGAGGCGGTCTCGACGGTGTCCCTGAACAGCCCGGCCCGGTCGCCCAGGATGTTCTGGAGCTCCTGAACGGTTTCGGCGTCGGGGACAGCCTTGGCCTGCGCCTCCGGCGGCACCCAGAAGGCCGCCGCCGCCTCGGTGCGCTCGCACACGGCGTGGTGGAGGTACTGCCGGGTGAAGATCGTGGTGAAGTAGCGGCCCAGCGCTGCCTCGCGCGAGGCGTCGTCGGGGAAGAACCAGCGCATCATCGGATCGTCGTCGAAGGCACGGGCCAGCGTGCGGCTGATCACAGGAGCGTCGTGGACCGTTGTCGTCCTCGGCATGTTGGTTGTCGACATACAGGTCATTCTGCACGCGGTGATCATTCGTGGCGCAGGGGGGTCGCGGTCCGATCACGGGCCAACGAGGCGGTGTGGCACGGTGGTTCAGGTGAGAGACCGCGAGATGTGTCCGCGGCGGCCGCGGGGACGCGCGGCTACGTGGTGCAGCAGGCCATGCCCGTGATGGTGGGCCGTCACGTACGCCTGAGGGGCCCGTCCACGTCGAGGAACAGCAGTGGTCGGCTCACGAGTCCCCCAGGTTGCGCACTGTCGGCTACGCCCCTGGAAGCGTAGCGGCGGCGAGCAACGTGCGGACACGGTCGCCCGCCTCCGCCGCGTCGCTCAGCGGAGTGGGAAACGGCAGGCGCACGTCGTGATACGCGTCGGCGCGTTCACATCGCAGTGTGATCCCGTACCGGTCCATGGACAGGGGCAGCACGCGCAGGACGCCGCGCATCAGCCGGGGGTCCACCAGGCGGGTGAGCAGGGCGACTTCGTCGCTGTGCACGTCGACGAGGTGGGTGAGCATGTCGGCCTCGTGCACCGCCAGGGGGTCCGCCTCTGCGAGGGTGAGTTCGTCGAGTCCGACGGTGACCGCTCCCGTCGCGGTCACCAGCTCGGCATGCGCAAAGTCCAGACGTACGTCCGTGCCCGGCGTCCCGGAGACCGGTCCGGTGGGTGCCAGCCATCCGGAGAGCGTCACACGCGCACGCACCCGCTCGCGCACGGCGGTGGGTGCGATGTCGGTGAACTTCAACAGGGCGGCAACGATCCCGCGGGGCGCCAGGGCGACTTCGGCCGCCAGCGCACACTCGTCCGGCACGCGCAGACACAACCGCCCCCGCTCGTCCAGGCTGTGCAGCCCGGCCAGCTCGCACGCGTGCCGGTCGGTGACCACTGTCAGGGATCCCGCGGCGGCCACCACGCTGCGAACGCGTTCCCCGTTGGTCGGCCGAGCCGTACAGATGTCCGCAGCACCCACACCGAGCCCCCTTTCAAGTTAGCTTAGGCTTACCTAAGTTACCTTACGGGTCCCCGGCCGAGGAAGGCCGACCTTCCTGGAACTGATCAGTACCGGGTGAAAGGATGTGGGTATCCGCCCCTCCGTGCGCGCGGAAGGAGCCCAGGACCATGAAGGGCGATTCCGAGGTTCTCGAGTTTCTGAACGAGCAGTTGACCGCCGAACTGACTGCGATCAATCAGTACTTCCTCCATTCGAAGATGCAGGACAGCTTCGGCTGGCCGAAGCTCGCCGCGCATACGCGTCACGAGTCCTTCGAGGAGATGAATCACGCGGAGGCGCTGACCGACCGGATCCTCATCCTGGACGGCCTGCCGAACTACCAACGCCTCTTCCACGTCACCGTCGGCCAGACGGTCACCGAGATGTTCCAGGCCGACCGGGAGATCGAGGTCGGGGCCATCGACCGCCTCAAGCGTGGCATCGAGGTCATGCGGACGAAGAGCGACATCACATCCGCCAACCTCTTCGAGTCGATCCTCGCCGACGAAGAGCAGCACATCGATTATCTCGACACCCAGCTGGAGCTGATCGACAAGCTCGGCGAAGCGCTCTACATCGCACAGGTCATCGAACAGCCGTAGAGCACACCGCGCCGCCCCTCACCCACGGACACCTCTCACTCGGATGCAGCGCGTCACGGGCACGCCCCGAGATGTCATGAATTATGTTGACTCAGGAGAGGTAAGGCTTTCCTAATAAGGCCCGTGGGCCTGTGGGACAGGAGTGAGAGCGTGCGTACAGCTCACGGGAGACGCGTCGCCGCGCTGGCCGTCGGCGGCCTGCTGGTGCTCGGTGTCGCTGCATGCGGCGAGGACGGGGACGAGCAGCCGTCCTCCGGCCCCGAGAAGAAGATCACCATCTACAGCGGGCGGAGCGAGTCCCTCGTCGAGCCGGTACTGGACGACTTCCGCAAGGCCAGCGGCATCACCACCGAGGTCCGGTACGGCGACACCGCCGCGATGGCCGCTCAGCTCCAGGAGGAGGGCGGCCGCAGCCCGGCCGACGTGTTCCTCGCGCAGGACGCCGGGGCTCTGGGAGCCGTGGCCAAGCGGGGCCTGTTCGCCGAGCTGCCCGACGCGGTGCTGGACAAGGTGCCGGACGCCTACCGGGACGACGACGGGGAGTGGGTCGGGGTGACCGGCTGTTCGCGCACGATGGTCTACAACGCGGACCAGGTACCCGCGGCGGAGCTGCCGAAGTCCGTCTTCGATCTGACCCGACCGGAATGGAAGGGCAAGATCGGCATCGCACCGACCAACGGCTCCTTCCAGGCGTTCGTCACCGCCATGCGCGTGGAGCACGGCGAGCAGCGGACCAAGGACTTCCTGGCGGGACTCAAGGCCAACGGCGCTCAGATCAGGGAAGGGAACGGCCCCATCGTCGCCGATGTCGACCGAGGCCGGATCGCCGCCGGACTGGTCAATCACTACTACGTGTACGAGCTGGCCAAGGAGGAGGGCACTCCCGTCACCGCGCTCAAGGCGAAGAACCACTTCTTCCCGGGCGGAGACATCGGTGCGCTGGTCAATGTCTCGGGAGTCGGCGTGCTGAAGAAGGCGGGCGACGATCCGGACGCGCGCGCGTTCCTCGACTATCTGCTGGGCACCGCGGCCCAGAACTACTTCGCCCGGGAGACGTTCGAGTACCCGCTGACGGCCGGTGTGGACAGCGCCCCGGGGCTGCCCGAGCTGTCCGCGCTGAAGACACCGGACATCGACCTCAACGACCTGGACGATCTGGAGACCACGGTCGAAATGATCAAGGATTCGGGGTTGGCCTGAGTACGCTGCCGTCCCTCGCCCCTCCCTGGGTGCGGCGGCTGGTGCCGCGCCCGGCGCTGGCGGCCGCCGCGGCGCTCGGGGTCGGCGTCGCGCTGATCCCGCTGGCCTATCTGGGTGTACGCGTCGCCGACGCGGGGTGGGCGCGGATCACCGAGGAACTCCTCTCCGGTCGGACCGCCGCGCTTGCCGCCCGGAGCGTGGCGTTGGCCGGGTTGGTCACCGCGGCGTGCACGGTGCTCGGTGTGACGACGGCGCTCCTTGTCACGCGCACCGATCTGCCGGCGCGGCGGCTGTTCGGCGTACTCGCCGCGCTGCCGCTCGCCGTACCCAGCTATGTGGCGGGCTTCGCCTGGGTCTCCACCTTCGTCCGCTTCGAGGGCTTCTGGGCGGCCGCCCTTGTGCTCACCCTGTGCTCGTACCCGTACGTCCACCTCCCCGTCGCGGCCGCGTTGACCGGTGTGGACGCCGCGCAGGAGGAGGTGGCACGGTCGCTCGGGCGCGGTCCGCTGCGTACGTTCCTCGGCGTGACGATGCGTCAGGTCAGGCCCGCGGTGGCGGCGGGCGCGCTGCTCGTCGCGCTGTACGTGCTCTCCGACTTCGGGGCCGTGTCCATCCTGCGTGTGGAGGTCTTCACCCGGGCGATCTTCACCGCGATCAACCTCGGCTTCGACCGCACCGGCGCGCTCGTGCTCGCCACCGTCCTCGTCGCGCTGACCCTGCTGATCGTCATCGCCGAGCAGCTGACCCGGCGCCGCGGGGCCCGTTACGCCCGCCTCGGTGGCGGAGCCGGCCGGCCACCGGTGCGGTGGCGACTGGGGAGCACGCGGTGGCCGGCCGTGCTCGGGCTGACCTGTGTGGCGGCGCTGTCCCTCGGAGTTCCCATGGCGAGCCTGGTGCGGTGGTTCGGCGAGGGAGTGTCGCGGCCCGGTTCGGTGGCCGAAGTCGCCACCGCGGCGGGAAACTCGCTGTCGGTCGCCCTCGCAGGCGCGGGCCTCACCATGCTGCTCGCCCTGCCGCTCGGGCTGCTGTCCGCCCGCGCACCAGGCCCGGTCACCGTCGCCCTGGACCGCCTCGCCTACGTGTCCCACGCGCTGCCCGGCCTGGTCATCGGGTTGTCGCTGGTCTTCTTCGGGATCAACGTGGCCTACCCGCTCTATCAGAGCGTGTGGCTCCTCGCGCTGTCGTACGCGGCGCTCTTCCTCCCCCTTGCGGTGGCCGCCGTCGGGGCCGCCGCCGTACAGGCCCCGCCCGGTCTGGAGGAGGTGGCCCGCTCGCTCGGGCGCCGGCGGACGTACGTCCTGCGCACGGTGACGCTGCCGCTGGCCGCACCCGGCATCGGCGCGGGAGCCGCACTCGTCTTCCTCACCTGCATGAAGGAGCTGCCCGCCACGCTGCTGCTGCGCCCGACCGGCATGGACACGCTCGCCACCGAGCTGTGGACGCAGACGTCGGTCTCCGCGTACGCGGCCGCCGCGCCCTATGCGGCCCTGCTGGTGCTCCTGGCCGCCGTACCCACCTGGTGGCTCTCGACACGCACCGGCGTACCCGTCCGGGGAGGGGGCTGACGTGGCGGACCTGCGCATCACCGGACTGCACAAGTCGTACGGCCCGGTGCGCGCCCTGCGCGGGGTGGACCTCGTCGTCCGCTCGGGTTCGCTGATGGCGGTGCTGGGCCCCTCCGGCTGCGGCAAGACCACACTGCTGCGCTGCATCGCCGGCTTCGAGGCCGTGGATGCCGGGGAGATCCGGCTCGACGACCGCCGGGTCGCTGCCCCCGGTTCCGATCTGCCGCCCGAACGGCGGCGCATCGCGGTGGTCCCGCAGGAAGGCGCCCTCTTCCCGCACCTGTCGGTCCGCGCGAACGTCGCCTACGGTCTCGACCGGTCGGCCCGGCGTTCCGGCCGCGTCGCTGCCGTGCTGGAGCTCGTGGGCCTGACGGGCTTCAGGGACCGGATGCCGTACCACCTCTCCGGCGGCCAGCAGCAACGCGTCGCGGTCGCCCGGGCAGTGGCCCCGCACCCGCCGGTCGTCCTGCTCGACGAGCCGTTCAGCTCGCTCGACGCGGCCCTCCGTACCGAGCTGCGCCGGGACGTGCGCCAGGCCCTGCGCGCCGACGGCGCCACGGCCGTCCTCGTCACCCACGACCAGGCCGAGGCCCTGTCGATCGCCGACGAGATCGCCGTCATGCGGGAGGGCCGCATCGTCCAGAGCGGACCACCGGACCTCGTCTACGGCTCACCCGCCGACCCGTGGGTGGCCGGATTCGTCGGCGAGGCGGTGTGGCTGCCCGCCGCGCTGCACGGCCACGAGGCCCGCACACCGCTCGGCCCAGTGCCCGTCATCCCGGCAGTCGGCGGCCTGCCGCCGTCAGGTCCCGGGCGCGTCCTCCTGCGGCCCGAACAGATCGAGGTCGTCCCCCTCGGCACCGCGAGCACGGTCGCGGCCACCGTCGTACGCCGCGACTTCCAAGGCCATGACGCGCTCCTCGCGTTGCAACTGACGGACGGTACGCCGGTGACGGCTCGCATCTTCGACCCCACCGCGGTCCCGTACACCCTCGGCGACGAGGTCGGCCTGCGCGTCCGCGGTGCGGCCCGCCTCTACCGAGGCGACCGGTGACGGCAGCAGGTCCGGGCTCGCCCGGCGCCCGGCTGTCCGTCTCGGCGCCCTTCACCCGTTCGCTGCACAGGGGCGCTCGATCGGCGGATCGGTGCGCCGTGGGCAGTTGGCGGCGCCGTGACCACAGCGCCCGGCCGATCGTTGGGCCCCGAAGCGGATCAGGCACGGCTGGAGAGGGCATCCCATGGGCGGCAGCGAGCGCAGGAACCCGACGGACGTGAGCGGCGGGCAGTGGGCGTACATCGGCTCGTTCACCTCGGGAGGCGGCCACGGCATCACTGTCGCGGCCGTGGACCCGGCGACCGGAGCGCTGACCCCGCGCACGGCCGTCGACACCGTCGAGAACCCCTCGTGCCTGGCCCTCGCTCCGGACACCGGCGTGCTCTACGCCGTGAGCGACACGACGCCGGGCAGGGCCGCGGCCTTCCTGCCCGGGGCCGGGACTCTCACCGCACTCGGCCCGGCGGTCGAGGTGGGCGGCGCCGGCCCCACCCATCTCAGCGTGGCCGGGCGCCGACTGCTGACCGCCAACTACGCGTCCGGCAGCGTGAGCAGCCTGCCGTTGGCAGCCGACGGCAGCGTGTCCGGACCTCCCGCCGTCCTCGCGCACCACGGTTCGGGCCCCGACACCGACAGGCAGCAAGGACCGCACGCCCACCAGGTGCTGTCCGACCCCAGCGGCGACTGGGTGCTCACTGTGGACCTCGGAACCGATTCGGTACGCGTCTGCGCGCTCGACCCGGCCACCGGTGACCTCCGCACACACGCCGAGACGGTGCTCCGGTCAGGATCGGGACCGCGTCACCTGGCCTTCCACCCCGACGGCGAGGTGGTCTACGTGCTGCACGAGCTGGAGCCGCAGGTGACCGTCTGCCGCTGGGATCCGGCATCCGGGCAGCTGGAGCCGCTCTCCGAGGTCGCGATCGACACCGATGATGCTCCGGAGGACGTACGGGCCTACCCCTCGGTCGTCTCCGTCTCGTCCGACGGGCGCTTCGTCCGGGCCGCGGTCCGCGGCAGCAACACACTCCACACGCTCTCCCTCGCCGACGGAACCGAGAAACCACGGGTCACCAGCAGCGTGTCGTGCGGTGGCAGCTGGCCGCGCGATCTTGTGGCCGACCCCTCGGGACGCAGGCTGTACGTCGCCAACGAATGGTCCGGGGACGTCACCTGGTTCGACGTCGACCCGCGCAGCGGGCAACTGCGCCGCGCAGGCGCGGTGTCGGTGCCGGCCGCCGCCTGCGTGGTCTTCGCCTGACCCCGCAGGCTTGACGCTCCGACCCGGCCGGCCCGCGCTCACATCACACCGCGAGGCGGCCGAGTCGGGAATCCTGTCAGCTCACTGGGCGTTGCAGGGCTCGATCGCGACGAACCGGTCGTAGTGATCGCGGTAGGTTTCCGTGAAGGTCAACGGCGGACAGAGCGCTGCACGCCGGTACATCGTCCGGGCGTCCTCGGGAAGGGTGTAGCCGGCTCGCTCGTAGGCGCGGAGCTTCTCGGCGAATGCTCTGACGTCGGCCCGGTGGCCGGGAAAGCGCAGTTGCTGCACGGTCCGCACATTGTCGTAGGAGCCGACGGTTCACCGGGAAGGGCACGTCCAACCGCGCATGGGCCGATTAGGGCGAGCCTCCACAGGCGGCTGGGCCGGTCGACTCAGCAGAGACGACGACCATGCGAGGCGGCGCGTGGATGCCGCCACCGCCCTCGTCGTGCCGGCTCCGGACCGGGGACAGCCCCCCGGGGAGCAGAGAGCGCTACCGTCCTTGGCCATGACCGAGCCGACCTACCTGCATGCCTCCCGGGTGGCCTACGACACCGTGGCCGTCGACTACGCCAAGCTCGTCCCACCCCTTTTCGAGGGCGACCTCTACGGGCGCGCGATGCTGAGCGTGTTCGCCGACCTCGTACGGGATTCCGACCTCGGGCCCGTCGCCGACATCGGCTGCGGGCCCGGCCATGTGACGGCACATCTGCACTCCCTCGGGGTACGCGCCTTCGGCATCGACCTGTCGCCGAAGATGGTTGCGGTCGCCCGCCGGACGCACCTCGACCTGCAGTTCGAAGAAGGGTCGATGACCGGCCTCGACCTGGCCGACGGCGCCCTCGGCGGCATCGTCGCCTGGTATTCGACCGTCCACACCCCTCCGGAGCAGTTGCCGGTGGTGTTCGCCGAGTTCCACCGGGTGCTGGCCCCGGGCGGCCATCTGCTGATCGGTTTCAAGGCCGGTGACAAGCACCGGCACCTGGAGCACGCGTACGGTCACGACCTCTCGCTCGACGTCTACTGGTTGCCCCCCGACACCGTCGAGGAGCTGGTGAGCCGGACCGGGCTTGTCGTGGACGCCCGGCTGATCCGCGAGCCCACCGAGAGCGAGAAGCCCCGGCAGGGCCGGCAGGCGTACCTCCTGGCCCGGAAGCCGGCGGAGTCGTCGGCAGATCCGGACTCGAGTCCGCGGTGATCGATGACGGCAACACTGTTCCTGTGGAGCCCACGGACCGAACGAGTGGTTCATCCTCGGCGTCCGTGAGACGAGTGAAGAAATAGGACACAAGGTGTCGGGTTTTGGACCGACCATGGTTTCACCGGTCGGCGTCGATGGCGGACGTGGACCGGGCCGTACAGGTGGACAACGACCTCAAGGGGATTCATGTCCGACACATCGACACCGGACCTCCACGGAAAGATCGCGCTGGTCGCGGGCGCCTCGCGGGGCGCCGGGCGCGGCATCGCGGTCCAGCTCGGCGCGGCGGGTGCGACGGTCTACGTCACCGGCCGCACGACTCGGCAACGGCGCTCGGAATACGATCGGCCCGAGACGCTCGAGGAGACCGCGGAACTCGTCACCGCCGCCGGCGGAACCGGCATCGCGGTGCCGACCGACCACCTGGTGCCCGAGCAGGTCCGTGCGCTGGCCGAGCGCATCGATGCCGAGCAGGGGCGGCTCGACGTGTTGGTCAACGATGTCTGGGGCGGCGAGCGGCTGTTCGCGTTCGACACGCCGGTCTGGGAGCACGACCTCGACAACGGACTGCGGCTGCTCCGACTGGGCGTGGAGACACACGCGATCACCAGCCATTTCCTGCTGCCACTGCTGGTGCGGCAACCGGGCGGGCTCGTGGTCGAGATGACCGACGGAACATCCGCGTACAACGGGGAGAACTACAGAAACTCGTACTTCTACGACCTGGTCAAGAACAGCGTGCTGCGCATGGCGTTCGTGCTCGCACACGAGCTGAAACCGCATGGCGGGACGGCGGTGGCGCTCACTCCGGGCTGGCTGCGCTCGGAGATGATGCTCGACGGCTTCGGCGTCACCGAGGACAACTGGCGCGACGCGCTGGCCGAGGTGCCGCACTTCTGCATTTCGGAGAGCCCGTCGTACGTCGGACGAGCGGTCGCGGCGCTGGCCGGTGACGTCGGTGTCGCGCGCTGGAACGGCCAGTCACTGTCCAGCGGGCAACTCGCTCAGGAGTACGGCTTCACCGACCTCGACGGTTCGCGTCCGGACTGCTGGCGCTACTTGGTCGAGGTCGACGACGCCGGCAAGCCGGCGGACGCAACGGGGTATCGGTGACGGCAACCGCTCACGGGCCGCGGCGCTGACGGCTGTCCGCCGTACAACGCCGCGGTCCGGCGCGACCCGCGCGACGGGCGGCGCCCCATCACGGCGGGCGTGCAGCCGTACGTCCGCGCGGTCCGGCGAGCGCGCCCACCAATCGAGCGAGGGCTCATCCTCTCCGACGGGGGCATGACGAGCACCCCGAACTCGGGCACCGCACCGCTCGGTGAACTTCCCACGGCGTTGCGCCGCTTGTACGCCGCGGATCAGTCCGCATCCTCGGCCGGTCCGCTCGTGCCGCGCATCACCGGCTTCGGGTCCAGGATCGCCTCTCGTGCCTTCCTCGAGCGCGAATGCCCGCTGATGAACTCGGGTCCGCCCGGCACGGCCGCCTTACGCGCCGCGAGGGCGCAATGAGAGCGCCGTGAACGGGCGTGCCGCCACGGCAACTCCGCGTCGCGAAAGGCGGTCGGGCCCGGGAGGTGCGCGCCACCAAGCGCGGTCCGGCCCCGCTACTACACGCCGCTAAAAACCTCTGCGACCCGGCAACCCCGCGCCGCTCCGCGGCAACCCTGAGGCGCACGGTGCTGCCGGGCGACGTGTCCGCCTCGGACGCCGTCGGCCCCCACGCCCGGCAGCACGGCACCACGGGCGGCACCGGGGGGACCGACCGCGCCACCGCGCGGTTTCCCGGCCACCCGTCCCGCTCCCCCACCATCCTGGAGACCAACGATGCATCTGAGACCCCTCACGGCCTGCGTCGGCCTGTTAGCCGGCGCGCTCGTCACGCTGGCCGGACACCCGGCGCAGGCAGCGTCCACCCGGTACGAGGCCGAGACATCCCCGGCCATCTGCACCGGCACCGTCGACTCCGACTGGGCCGGCTACTCCGGCGCCGGCTTCTGCAACGGCAACAACGCGGCGGGCGCCTACGCGCAGTTCACGGTGCACGCCCCCGCCTCCGGCACGGCAACCCTGCGGGTCCGGTTCGCCAACGGATCCGGCACCGCGCGGCCGGCCGGTCTGGTGGTCAACGGGGCCACGGGACAGACGCCGTCGTACGAAGCCACGGGCGCCTGGACGACCTGGGTCACCAAGACGCTGACCGTCCCGGTGAACGCGGGCAGCAACACCATCCGCTTCAACCCGACCACGTCCGCCGGCCTGCCCAACATCGACTACGTCGAGGTCGAGACGGGCGGGACCACCACCCCGCCGCCGACGGGCAGCGCGCTGTACGTGGCGCCGAACGGCAGCGACAGCGCTGCCGGAACGGTGTCCGCCCCGACAACGCTCACCTCGGCGATCAGCCGTATCACTCCCGGCGGGACGATCTACCTGCGCGGCGGGACCTACCGCTACTCCCAGACGGTCACCGTCCCGGCGGGCAGGAACGGCACCTCCGGCGACCGTACGGAACTGTTCGCCTACCCGGGCGAGACCCCCGTCCTGAACTTCTCGGCCCAGACCGAGGCCGCGTCGAACCGCGGCCTCGCCGTCAACGCGTCGTACTGGCACGTCAAAGGCATCGTCGTCGAACGCGCAGGCGACAACGGCATCTTCGTCGGCGGCAGCAACAACGTCCTCGAGCGCACGGTGACGCGCTTCAACCGGGACACGGGACTGCAGCTCTCGCGGATGGCCTCCACGACGCCGCGCGACCAGTGGCCGTCCCACAACCTCATCCTCTCCGCGGAGTCGCACGACAACGCCGACTCCGACGGCGAGGACGCCGACGGTTTCGCCGCGAAGCTCACCTCCGGTCCCGGGAACGTCTTCCGCTACGCCGTGGCCCACCACAACATCGACGACGGCTGGGACCTCTACACCAAGACGGACACGGGCCCCATCGGCCCCGTGACCATCGAGGACTCCCTCGCCTACGACAACGGCACCCTCAGCGACGGGTCCCAGGCCGGCAACGGTGACCGCAACGGCTACAAGCTCGGCGGCGAGGACATCGGGGTGAACCACGTCGTCCGGCGCAGTATCGCCTACCGCAACGGCAAGCACGGGTTCACCTACAACAGGAACCCCGGCACGATGTCGGTGTCGAGCAACACCAGCATCGACAACGCGCAGCGCAACTACTCGTTCGACGCCGGTACTTCGGTGTTCCGCAGCAACACCTCGTGCCGCAGCGGCAGCGGGACGAACGACAGGGTCGTCGGTGACGCCGACAGCTCGAACCAGTTCTGGTCCGGCACGAACGGGTCCCGGTGCTCCTCGTACGCCGGTGCCCTGCGCTGGTCCTTCGCTGCGGACGGGCGCCTCGTCGTGACCTTCGGCGGCAATCCGGCAACGCCGTAACTACACCCCTCGGCCCCGGCGGCCCGTCCTGTCCACCGGACGGGCCGGCCGGGGTCGTAGAGCCTCCGACCATTAAGTTCACTACCTTTCAAAATTAGCGCCGGGCTCGCTAGGGTGCGTCACGTGCGCGTACTCCTGGTTGAAGACGATGAGCCGGTCGCCCAGTCGCTGCGGCGCGGGCTGGTCCGCTACGGGTTCGAGGTCGAGTGGGTCGCCACCGGCCGGGCGGCTCTGGCCGCCGACCCCACGTACGACCTGGTGCTGCTCGACCTCGGTCTGCCCGACACGGACGGGCTCGATGTGTGCCGGGCACTGCAGGACCGCGGCGAGGCCGTCCCGGTCATCGTGATCAGCGCCCGCAGCGACGAGACCGACCGGGTCGTAGGACTGGAGATCGGCGCCGACGACTACGTCTCGAAGCCTTTCGGAGTGCGCGAGGTGATCGCCCGGATCAGGGCGGTGATGCGCCGCGTCCAGCCCAGGCCCGCACAGCAGTCGGGCGGGCAATCCACCTCGGTGGAGACGGGCGGCCCGGACCGGTACGGGCCGCGGCTGGCCGTCGACCGCAAGGCCGCCCGTGTGCACGTGGACGGCACAGAGGTGACGCTCACCCCGAAGGAGTACCAGCTGCTGGCCTTCCTCACCGAGGAGCCGGGTGCGCTGATGTCGCGCGAGCAGATCATGGAAGCGGTGTGGGACGCCAACTGGTTCGGGCCCACGAAGACGCTGGACGTGCATGTGGCCGCCCTGCGCCGCAAGCTCGCGGGGGCGATCTCCATCGAGGCGGTGCGCGGGGTCGGCTTCCGGCTGCTCGTCGACGGCAGCGAACCGGGTGACGGCCCGGACGGGATCGCGCCGTGATCCGGCAGCTGATCGTCAGCTACGTGCTGCTGGTCGCCGTCGCCATCGCCGCCTTCACCGTGCCCGTGGCCTTCACCCTCACCGACCAGCTGCGCGGTGACACCGAACTGTCGGTGCGCCGCGAGGCCACGACCATGGCCCTGCTGCTCGCCGACCCGGACCCCGCCTCCCGCGAGGCGCTGGTGGAGATGGCCAAGGCGTACGAGGACGAGACGCCCGGCACCGTCCAGGCCGTCACGGCCGCGGGCACCGCGGTGGGGCCGCTGCCCCTGCCCGTCCGGTCCGGTGAGCCGTACGACGCGGCGCTGACCCGCGCCCTGGAGGACGGGAAGGACTCCGTCGACTGGGGCTCCCCGTTCGTCTGGGGGCGGCACCTGACGATCACCGTTCCGGCGCGTCCCCAGGACGGCTCGCGCGAGGTGGCGGGTGCCGTACGCATCACGTACAGGACCGCCGATCTCACCGACCGGCTGTGGTCCATCTGGGGCTTCCGTGCGATCCTCGCCGTCGCCGTCCTGGGGGTGGCGGCCGGCCTCGGCGCCCTTGCGGCGCGTCGGCTGACCCGGCCGCTGCGTGAGCTCAATGCCATGGCGAGCCGGTTCGGCGACGGAGATCTGACCGCGCGCTCGCCGGTCACCGGACCGCCGGAGACCCAGACGCTGGCCCGTACGCTCAACCAGGGTGCCGAGCGGCTCGACACCCTGGTCGCGGCACAGCGCATCTTCGTCGCCGACGCCTCGCACCAGCTCCGCACGCCGCTGACGGCGCTGCGGCTGTCCCTGGACAACATCGCGGACGGCGTCGACGACGAGTTGGTCCGTGAGGACGTGGAGCAGGCGACCGCCGAGGTGGTGCGGATGAGCCGGCTGGTCAGCGGGCTGCTGGTGCTGGCCCGGGCCGAGGCTAAGGTGTCGGCCGCCGAGCCGCTCCTCCTGCGGGAGACGGTGGAGGACCGGCTCGCGGTGTGGCGGCCGGCCGCCGACGAGCGCCGGGTGGTGATCGGGCTCGCGGGGGAGTTCGACGGCCGGCTGCGGGTGTTGTCCAGCCCCGGCCACCTCGACCAAGTGCTGGACAACGTGCTCTCCAATGCCCTGGAAGTCTCTCCGGACGGCGGCACGATCACCGTCCGCGCCGACGTCCACCCGGATGAGGTGGCGCTGGAGATCCTGGACCAGGGCCCGGGGATGTCACCCGCCGAACAGGCCCGGGCCTTCGACCGGTTCTGGCGCGGCCAGGGGCTGACCGGCAGGTCCGGCTCGGGGCTCGGCCTCGCCATCGTCAAGCAGCTGGTGACGGACGACGGCGGCCGGGTGGCCCTTCGGGACGCACCCGGCGGCGGGCTGTGCGTTCGGATCTTGCTGCGGCTCAGCTCGCGGCCGGCAGCACCGAGGAGTGGTGGTTGACGATGAGCCACTTGCCGCCGCGCTTCTCGTACGCGTACGTGTAGCGGGCCTCGACGGTGCTCTTCTCACCGGTCTTCGAGTCGGTGAGGTGGAACGCGTACACCCCCGCGTCGATGGCCGAGTCGCGGTCGAGGACGCTCACGACCGAGCGGATCTTCTCGCCCTCCGGCTTCTTCAGCAGGAAGTGCTCGAAGTAGTCGACGATCTGCGCGCGGTCGGTACGGATCACGGGTGAGGCGGTGGGGAGCAGCACCGCGTCGGACGCGTAGCGGTCGGCGACCTTCCGCGGGTCGCCGGTTCGGAGCGCGGCGTTCCACTGGTCGAAGAGCGCCGCGATCTCCTGCTTCGTGACCTTGGTGGCCTTGGTGGACTGCGCGGGCGGTGCGCTGTGCCGGGCCTGCGACCCGCTGTGCTCCGGAGTGGCCGCGCTGACGCCGGCGGTGACGGTACCGGCGACGACGAGGGCGGCGGCCGTGGTGGCGAGGGCGGCCCGGACAGGTATCCGACGCTTCATGACACATCCTTCGGTGCGGTGTCCCCCCGCCTTTGCGGGAGTGCCCTCACCTTCTCGGGCCGCCGTCCAAGGCCCGTACAACGGTCGTCCAGCACATGAACAAGATCCGTCCAAGTCACGGAAGGTGAGCCTAGGTCACCGCTTCACGCGTCGCGCCGGAGTCAAGACCTCGGGACGGGGCGGCGACGGCCTGGTCCGCCGGCAGCAGTCCCTGCGCTCTCAGCTCGCCCAGGACCAGGGAGGCGAACTCGGTGGCGCCGCGGGCCGAGGTGTGGGTGTTGTCGCGCTTCTCGGCGGTGAGGAACAGCGGCTTGGAGTTCTCGGGGCCGAGTTCCTCGACCCGCCGCTTGCTGAGCGCGGTGAGGTCGACGAGCGGTACGTGCTGCTCCGCGGCGAGGGAGCGCATCTGCGCGGGGAGGTCGACGCCGAGGCCGTTGACGTGCAGGGCCGGGGCGTTGTCGAGGGTGCCGTCGCCGTTGAACCAGCGGCGCACCACCGGGGTGACCAGGACGGGGCGTGCGCCGCGTTCCCGTGCGCGCTCGATCATGGCGGTCAGGTTGGCGCGGTAGACGTCGGCCGGTGTCTGCTTGTCGTTGTGCGCGAGCTGGATCAGCACTAGGTCGTCGTGTGCGAGGCGGGCCTCCAGCGCGGGGAAGAGGGCCGGTGTGTCCAGGAAGGACTGGGAACCCTCCCCCGAGTCGGCGTAGTTGGCGACCGCGAGGCCCCGGGTGAGGAACTGCGGGAGTTGCTGGCCCCAGCCGGAGTACGGCTCGCCGGGCTGGTCGCACACGGTGGAGTCACCGGCGAGGAACAGCCGGGCGGTGCGCGGTGCGGGCGTGACCCGCAGTGCGGCCAGGCGGGGCGCCGGGCCGTCCACATACAGGTCGAGCCCCGGGCTGCCCGCAGGGCCCGTCGGCTCGCCCTCGGGGGCGCGTACGTCCACGGTGACGTCACGGCGCACGCGTTCGCCCGCGTCGGTCACCGTCTCGGCGAGCAGGGGGCGGCGGGTCTCGGCGGTGACACGGGTACGGCCGGCTGTGGGGCCGCCGATCGTCAGGCTGACGTCGTAGGTCCCGGGCGGGACGTCGAAGTGGCAGACCGTCGGGGAGCTGCCGGTGCAGTGCGCGAGACCGGGGCCGGTGCCGTAACCGGGCCGGTCGGCGTGGGCGGGACCGACGACGGTGCAGATCGCGGCCACGGTGAGGGCGGCCGACAGGGCGGGGGCGGCACGTCGCATCAGGGGTGTCCTTCCGGGCTTCATCGGGAACGGGTCGTGCCGTGCGGGTGGAGCAGTGGGACAAGGCGAGGTGCGCGGCCGGACCCGTACGGAAGCGCCGGGTCCGGCCGCGGCGAGGGGCGGAGCGGGGCCTCAGCCGGGCAGCCTGTCGCCCACCAGCGCGAGGTTCTGGATGGCGGCGAGCCCGTACTGTGCCGTGTCGTTGGTACTGATCGCCGGGTTCTCGTAGCCGGGTTCCAGGACCGCGGGGCCCTCCAGCTCGGTCCTGCTCCAGTTCATGGCCACGGTGTAGCCGTCACTGCGCAGGAACTTCTGCCAGGCCCGGGCCGCCAGTCCGTCGTCGTCGAGCCGGGCGGCCGCGTACCCGTCCAGGCGCGAGTGGCCCTGGAAGAGGATGATGCTGCCGAAGTTCTTGCCGTAGCGGGCGGCCTGCTCGGCCTTGGTGGCGTTGTAGTAGCGGCAGTAGTCGAGCCACGCCTCCGTGAACCTCGGCATGTCGATCAGGTCGATCAGCTCAGCGCACATCTCGACCAGGCCGAAGACCGCCGACAGGTGCGAGACGTTGACCACGGGACTGTCGGCGAGCGCGAAGCGACCGGTGTCGAGGTCGTACAGGCCGCTGCCCTGCACGAAACCGTTGGGCTGCGCCGCGATGGTCTCCATGGTGGAACGCAGCCGCGCCTCGGCCTTCGCCGCCTTGGGGCCTCTGCGCTCCCACTCCGTCAGCCATGCGGCGGCCAGTCCGCTCCAGTCGGTGCCGAAGCCGATCGACAGGGCGTTGCGGTCCGGTTCGTACGGCTCGGTGCGGATCTTGCGGATGGGGTCGAGGACGAGGAACGTCTCGTCGGAGTCGACCAGCGCGTGCATGAGGTCGCCGACCCGCTCGTCGGCGGTGAGGAAGTAGTAGAACCGCCGGTACGCGGCGGTGGAGATGCGCTGCTGTTTGGCGCTGTCGGCGTAGTGCTGCACGCCGTGCCGGGTGCCGAGGCCGGCCCACTTGCCGAGGTGGTAGACGTCCACCTCGCCCGTGTGGCGGGTCATCGCCTCCGCGAAGCGGAAGATGTCCGCGCGGCCGGAGCGCAGATAGGCGTACCAGAGCCACAGGTCGGGTGACAGCTCGGAGTTGTCCCAGGCGTAGCCGCCGACGTCGTAGCGCCACTGGTGCCGGTCCGTGTCGTAGGTGTGCATGACGTCGCCGTGGTCCCAGAAGCCGTACCAGCGGCGCTGCTCCACCTGGTCCCGGTAGTAGGTGAAGAGGAAGTCGAGGTGGTCCTCGATCGCGGCCTTCGCGGGCGTGGAGCGGTCCACCGGGGCGAACAGGCCGCCGAAGACGCCCGCGCGGGACAGAGTCTCCGGTCCGGCGGCGAGCTGCGGCGGGGTGCGCACCGCCGCAGCTTGCTGGACGAGGACGTCCGCGCTCGGGGTGGCGGCATTGGCCCAGAACATCAGCTCGCTGGTGCGGGCGATGCCGTACGGGGTGCCGAAGCCGGGCTCGTAGTCCTCGTAGGTGATGTTCAGGCCCTCCAGCTGCTCCGGGTAGGTGTTCTGGCCCATGCCGTCGTGGTAGAAGCGCAGGTCCATCGGCTGCGCCTCGGGCGACCACAGCCACAGGGTCACCTCGGCCTCGGCGCCGGCGGCGCCGCGGATGTCGAGCTGGGTGGGGTGCCGCTGCCAGAAGTCCCGCAGGCCGAAGGAGAGTCCGCCGCTGACCCCGCCCACATAGCCGAAGCCGGACGCACGGCCGCCGCCGCCCGCGGTGATCCAGCCGTGCCCCGGCTTGGTGCGCTTGCGCAGGGTGAACCCGTCGGCGGAGAGCTGGGCGAGCGTGTAGTCGCCCCAGGTCGGGATGAGGTGCAGGCGGCTGGTGACCCGCTGGTCCCAAGTGGCCGGGTCGGGCAGCTTCTCGCCCTTGACCTGGGCGGCCCGCACGGCGGCGCCCGGATCGCGGCGCATGCCCGTGATGCCCTTGACGGCCTCGGTGAGGAAGCCCTTGCCCTCGCCCGCGATGCGGATGTGCCGGTCGTACTCCTTGTCCCGCATCGGCACGCTGAAGCGGACGCCGAGGCCGCGGATGAAGTCCCCGGTGGACTGTCCGGCCGTCTGGTCGCCGTCGTAGGTCAGCGTGTGGACCATGCGGAACGATTCGGCGCCGGCGTAGAAGTAGAGCCGGACGCTGAACGGCAGCCAACTGCGGCGGCCCTTGCGGTGTCTGCCGTCGATGCGGACCACCGCGCGGACGGGTCCGTCCTGCTCCGCCGTCGCCTCCTCGATCTCGCCGTCGAACCGCTCCCACTTGGCGTTGCCCTGGTCGCCGTCCGTGAGTTCGCCCTGGCGCAGCACGACCAGTCGGCCGTCCGTCGCGATCGTGGTGCCGCCGCGGGTGACGGAGTGCACGAGCCGGGTGCCGTCCTTGCCGATGACGGCCTTGACCACTCCGGTGTCGACGGTGATGCGCCCGTCCGTCTCGGTGACGGTCACCGTCTTCGCCGGGGCGGCGGCGTCGCCGGCGGTGAGCGTGAAGCGGTCGGTGCCTGCGGCGTCGGGCCCGACGGCGTGGGCGGACCACTTCAGTGAGCCGTCGGGCCAGTAGGCGGTCGCCCAGCTCTGTACGGGGACCTCCTTGCCGTCGGTGGTGGCGAGCGCGAAGGTCCGGTCGCCGGGATGGGCGCCCTTGGGCCAGGCCACCCCGAACGTGTTGCCGGGGGCGGCTCCCAGCCCGCCCTTCTCCAGCCACTCGACGGCGACCGGTTCGCCGGCCTCGGGGGCCGCGGGGGCGGCGTGGGCGTCCGCCCGGCCGAGTGTCCAGCTGAACTGGGCGGCGGCGCCGGCCACGGCGGCGGCCTTCAGCAGGGATCTGCGGGGGATCGGAGACATCGTCGTTCCTTTCCGTGTGAGAACCGCCGGTGCCTCCGGCGTGCCTCTGAGCATGGGTCGATCATGGGCATGACATGTCGCCGCGGGTACCGTGTGCCGGAACGGACCGGGCGAGCAAGACGAGTGGAGAGGTGGGAGATTCAGCGGCGGCGACGGCGTTCCTCGACCGCCAGCGCCGCGCCCGTGACGATGCCGAGTGCGGGCGCGGCCAGTGGTGCGGCGAACCAGGCCGACACCCCGACGACGGCGAAACCGCAGACCAGCGTCAGCGAGCCGGCCGGGTCCAGGACCGTACGGCGGGCCGCCGCGGCAGACAGCGCCCGCCACGACTCCCCGGGCCGCCAGGACACGGCCGCGCGCAGCCCGGTCACGACCACGCCCAGCATGCACAGGGCCACGACCGCCGCGATCAACGGCCCGCCGGGCAGGGCGGCGCGCGCGACCGCGAGGTCCGCCCACAGCACGCCGAGGGCCGCCGTCCCCGCCAGGCCCACGAGCCAGCCGCGCCGGGCGGCGGCCCGCAGGTCCGCGGTGAACTCGCGCCAGGTGGACCGCTCCCCCGCCCCGTGGCGCCGCAGGTGCGCGGCGCCCGCGGCGACGGTGGCGGGCAGGGTCACCACCGGCAGAGCCGCCAGCGCGATCCACACGCCGGTGAGCAGGCACTCGGCGAAGACGCCGAACCGCTCTGCGGCGGGGGACTCCTGACGGGGTGCCCGGGAACGGGACATGACGCTCATCTCGCTGATCGGCCCTTCGGGTCGTCCGACGTCGTCGCCGGTGTCGTCACTTCGGCGCTCGTGCCGTCACTTCAGTCCGGACGTGGCCATGCCGTCGACCAGGTAGCGCTGGAAGGCCAGGAAGAACAGGACCACCGGCAGCAGCGCGACGAGCGACATGGCGATCATGCCGCCGTAGTTGGCGACGCCCTCCTGGTCGACGAACATCTTCAGGCCGAGGGAGACGGTGTACTTCTCGGGATCGTTGAGGTAGATCAGCGGGCCCATGAAGTCGTTCCACGCCTGGATGAAGGTGAAGATCGCACTCGTGATCAGCGCGGGCCGGCACAGCGGAAGCACGATCGACCAGTAGATCCGCAGGTGTCCGCAGCCGTCCAGGCGGGCCGCCTCGTCCAGCTCCCGGGGCAGGCTCCGCATGAACTGCATCATCAGGAAGACGAAGAACGCGTCCGTCGCCAGGTACTTGCCGAGCAGCAGCGGTGTGAAGGTGTTGATCAGTTCCAGCTTCTGGAACAGCACGTACTGCGGGATCAGCAGGACGTGGTACGGCAGCAGCAGCGTGCCGATCATCAACGCGAACAGGACGTTGCGGCCGGCGAAACGGACCCGAGCGAAGGCGTAGGCCGCCAGCGAGCAGGACAGCAGCACGCCCACCACCGAACCCACCGCGAGCATCGCTGAGTTCACGAAGAAGGTGGAGATCGGTATGTCCGCGATGCCGTCCGCGAGCCGGGTGTAGTTGCCGACGACGGCGTCCACGGGGAACAGGTCGAGCGAGCCGACGATCTGGTCGTTCGGCTTGAACGAACCCCCGATCAGCCAGACCAGCGGGTAGAGCACCACCGCGAGCACGGCCAGCGCGCCCAGATGCCAGGCCAGCGCCCCCGCGACACGCCTGCGGTTCCCCGTCGCGCCCGTCAGGCGCTGCACGCTGCTGCTCATCGGGCCCCCTCCTCGTAGTGCACCCAGCGTCGCTGGGACCAGAACAGAAACGCCGTCACCAGGCCGACCGCCAGCAGCAGCATCCAGGCCATGGCGGAGGCGAAGCCCATGCGGCTGTTCTCGAAGCCCTGGACGTACAGGTAACAGGTGTAGACGAGCGAACCGTCCGCGGGGCCGCAGGCGTTGCCGCCCGCTCCCCCGCCGACGATGTACGCCGAGGAGAAGATCTGGAAGGAATGGATGGTCTCCAGCAGGACGTTGAAGAACAGCACCGGGGAGATCATCGGCAGGGTGATGCTCCAGAACCGGCGCAGGCTCCCCGCGCCGTCGACCTGGGCCGCCTCGTACAGCTCGCGCGGCACCTGCTGGAGACCGGCGAGGAAGATCACCATCGGCGCGCCGAACTGCCACACGGTGAGCGCCACCAGCGCGTACATGATCCATTCCGGATCGCCGATCCAGCCGCCGACATCCGAACCGAATGCCTTCTGGGCACGGTCGACGATCGCGTCGTCCGAGAACAGCGCACGCCACACGATGGCGATGGAGACACTCGCGCCGATGAGCGACGGGGCGTAGAACGCCGCCCGGTAGAACCCCTGGCCGCGCCGGCTCTGGTTGAGCAGCAGCGCCACCGCGAGCGCGGCGATCAGCTTCACCGGCGTGCCGACGACCACGTACCACGCCGTCACCTCGACCGACTTGCGCCACCGGGGGTCGGCGAACATGTCGGTGAAGTTGCGCAGGCCGATCCACTCCGGCGTGTCGAAGAGGTTGTAGTCCGTGAACGCGAAGTACAGCGAGGCGACCATCGGACCCGCGGTCAGCAGCAGGAATCCGGCGATCCAGGGGGACAGGAAGAGATAGCCGGCCAGGTTCTCCCGGCGGCCGCGCCTGCGTACGGCGGCGGGTCCTGCCGGGCGCCCCGGGCCGGGCCCCGGCCCGGGGCCTGTGGCAACCGTCTCCGGGGCCGCAGGGGTCATGATGTGCGTCACCGTGGTTCCCCTCAGGCGCTGAAGGCCGTCTTCGTCTCGGTGAAGTACATCTCCACCGCTTCGTCGACCGAACGCCGGCCGAGGGCCAGTTCCTCGGCGACCCTCAGAAAGGCCGCCTCGGCGATGTCGGAACCGGCCGGGTGGACGGTGATGGGCTCCAGCACCCGGGCGTCGACGAGCTGCTTCTCGTACGCGGCGATCTGCTTGTTGATCGCGTCGGTCGGCTGGAACGCGTCGTACTGCTCGGTCGTCGCCAGCACACCCCGGTCGTACCCCATGATCCTGCCGACCTCGGGGTCGTGGACCATGAAGTTGATGAACTGGGCGGCTTCCGCCGGGTGCTTGGTGCGCTTGGAGGCACTCAGCATCAGGGAGCCGAGGTACTGGCCCGTCCGCTTGCCGTCGGTGGTGGGGATCGGCGCCAGGCCGTAGTCGCTCTGCCCCTCGGAGGTGTAGCGGACGATGAAGTTGTCCCAGGTGAACTCGCCGGCCGCCAGCTTCGCCGACACCGCCGACTTGGGCTTGACCTGCGCGACCTTCTTGGGGTCGGCGAAGATGCCGCTCCGGACACCCGCGGATGCCTTGGTCCACCAGGCGGTGAGGTCGGCCTCGGTGAAGCCCAGCCCCTTCCCGGAGAAGAACGCCTTGCCCTGCTGGCGCAGATAGAGGTCGTACGCATACATCACGCCGTACATGCCGCTGTCGCCCGCCATCTTCTGGGTCTGGCGGATCCCCCGCAGGGCGGCGTCGAAGTCGTCCCAGGTCCAGCCCATCTCCGGCGCGATGCCGGCCTTTTCGAAGACGGGCTTGTCGATGACGAAGGCCATCGAGTTGCTGCCGACCGGAACGCCGAGGAGCCTGCCGTCGACCTCGCCGAACTTCTCCAGTCCGGCGCGGAAGTTGCCCAGGTCGAGATTGCCGGCCCCGGCCTGCGCGTGCAGATC
The DNA here is from genome assembly GCF_043080095.1 of Streptomyces sp. NPDC015127. NCBI lineage: Bacteria > Bacillati > Actinomycetota > Actinomycetes > Kitasatosporales > Streptomycetaceae > Streptomyces > Streptomyces sp. NPDC015127. The sequence continues at coordinate 302,608 of NZ_JBIBVE010000002.1, read as the reverse complement.
GAGCAGGACGTTCTTGGCGTCGTACTTGCGCAGGAACCCGATGGCGTTCTGGAAGACGTCGGGCGGGTTGCCGCCGGACGCCTGCGTGTTGAACTTCTTCCAGAAGTCCAGATAGGGCTGGAAGTCGGTCTTGACCTTGATCTTCGGGAACTTCTTCTCGAAGAGCCTGATCGATTGGTTGATCCGCTGGGCACGGTCCTCGGAACCCCACCAGGCGTATCGGATGGTCACGGGTCCGCCGCTGCCGGACCCACTGCCGCCGCAGCCGGCCGCGGTCAGCCCGAGGGCGGCCAGGGAGCCGCCGCCGATCTTCAGCAGACTGCGCCGGTCGATGTTCGCGTTCTTGCGCACAGCTTGTCCTTCCAGCCACGGGGGAGTGCATATTGAATCGTTGCAAGCAAGCGCTTTCTGCGACACCGTAAAGAGTGGTGCGGGGTACGTCAACGGTTGGGACGGAGAAACGGTGACGGCACCTACTGAGAGGGGGCCGTGTCGGCCCGAAGTGTTGACATGCCGGTCGCCGGTTGGAACCCTCCCCGCCCGAGGGACAAAATCGATTCAATCCTTTGGACACGCCATGACAGCGGCACCCCGAAGCCCGGCCTCACCCCCGCTGTGCCGGACAGCCCCTAGGCCGATGACGGGACGCCCTGCACCGCACCGGGAAGGAACCCATGTCCGACGGCACCGCACGCTTCACACTCGACCCCGCCTTCACCATCGGCGACGTCAGCCCCCGCCTGTTCGGCTCCTTCGTCGAGCACCTCGGACGCTGCGTCTACACCGGCGTCTTCGAACCGGACCACCCCACCGCCGACGCGGCCGGTCTGCGCCGGGACGTCCTGGCCCTCGTCCGCGAGCTCGGCGTGACCGTCGTCCGCTATCCCGGCGGCAACTTCGTCTCCGGCCACCGGTGGGAGGACGGCACCGGCCCGGTCGAGCGGCGCCCGCGCCGGCTCGACCTCGCCTGGCGCTCGACCGAGACCAACCGGTTCGGCCTGTCCGAGTACATCGACTTCCTGCGCAAGGTCGACGCCGAGCCGATGATGGCGCTCAACCTCGGCACCCGGGGCGTGGCCGAGGCCCTCGAACTCCAGGAGTACGCCAACCACCCCGGCGGCACCGAGCTGTCGCAGCGCCGCGTCTCCCACGGCGACAAGGAGCCCTACGGCATCCGCCTGTGGTGCCTGGGCAACGAGATGGACGGCCCCTGGCAGACCGGGCACAAGACCGCCGAGGAGTACGGGCGGGTGGCCGCCGAGACCGCCCGCGCCATGCGGCAGTTCGACCCCGGGGTGGAGCTCGTCGCGTGCGGCAGCTCCAGCCAGTCCATGCCGACCTTCGCGGCGTGGGAGGCCACCGTGCTGGAAGAGGCGTACGACCTGGTCGACTTCGTCTCGCTGCACGCCTACTACGAGGAAGTCGACGGCGACCGGGACTCGTTCCTCGCCTCCGCCGTGGACATGGAGTCCTTCATCGACAACGTCGTCGCCACCTGCGACCACGTCGGCGCCCGCCTCAAGTCGAAAAAGCGGATCCAGCTGTCCTTCGACGAGTGGAACGTCTGGTACCAGGCACGGTTCCGGGACGCGGGCCTGCCGGAGTGGGACGAGGCGCCGCGGCTGCTGGAGGACAACTACTCGGTGACCGACGCCGTCGTCCTCGGCTCGCTGCTCATCGCCCTGCTGCGCCACGCCGACCGGGTGACGGTGGCCTGTCTGGCCCAGCTCGTCAATGTCATCGCCCCGATCATGACCGAGCCGGGCGGACCGGCGTGGAAGCAGACGACCTTCTTCCCGTTCGCGCAGGCGAGCCGGTACGGCCGCGGCCGGGCACTGCGGGTAGACGTCGACAGCCCCGTGCACGAGACGGCCCGATACGGCGAGGTGCCGCTGCTGCACGCCACCGCGACCATGGACGATGCCACCGGCGCGATCACCCTCTTCGCCGTCAACCGCAGCCTGAGCGAGCCGCTTCCGCTGGAGGTGGACCTGCGCGGGGCGGCGGTCGGCAAGGTGATCGGGCACGGTGTGCTCGCCGACGCCGATCCGGAGGCCCGCAACACCCTCGACGCACCGGACCGCGTCACCCCGCGCACCGGACAGGGGACCACCCTGGCCGACGGCACCCTCCGCGCCACGCTGGAGCCGATGTCGTGGAACGTCATCCGGCTGGGGTGAGCAGGCGGCGGGGTGCCGGCGAGCGGGGGCCCGCTGCGGCAGCGAAGACGTGCCGGCGAGCGGGGGCTCCGCTGCGGCGAAGGGCGCTGAGGGTCCGGTCTCAGACCCGGGTGCCGAGGGTGGAGGCGCGGACCACCAGTTCCGGTTCGAGGACGATCTGCCGGTGCTCGTGCCGGTCCGCCCTGTCGCCGGTCTCCTCGATCAGCAGCTCCGCCGCCGTCCGGCCCATGCGGTGGGCGGGCTGGCGTACGGACGTCAGAGGCACGGCAGCGGCCGCCGCGAACTCGATGTCGTCGTACCCGACCAGGGCCATGTCGTCGGGAACGGTCAGCCCGGCGCCGTAGAGCGCCTGGAGGACGCCCAGGGCGAGCAGGTCGTTTGCGCAGAACACCCCGGTCGGGCGCGGTGACATGCCCAGCAGCCGGGCACCGGCGTCCCGCCCCGCGGCCACGTCCATGCGCTCGGTCTCGATGTGCCGCAGCGCGGACTCGGGCAGGCCGCCCTCGCGCAGCGCGTTCAGGGCTCCGGTGCGCCGGTCCTGGCACTGGGCGAGGAACATCGGTCCACTGATGTAGACGAGGTCCCGGTGTCCCTGCTCCATGAGGTGGCGGGCCGCGAGTTCGCCGCCCAGTATGTCGTCGACGGACACCGAGCAGCCCTCGGCGCTGCCGAGGACCCGGTCGACGCAGACGAAGGGGATCCCGCGGCGCCGGAAGTCCGCGAGGTTGCGTCCCGTCATGTCGGCGGGAGTGATGAGCACGCCGCGCACCTGCTGCTCCGCGAAGAGGGAGAGGTACTCCGCCTCTTCGGCCGGGCTCTGCGCGCTGTTGCACAGCATCACACCGAGGCCCGCCCGGCGCGCCGCCCGCTCGGCGCCCGAGGCCACGTCGACGAAGAACGGGTTGGCCATGTCCAGGACCAGCAGGGAGATGATCCGGCTGCGGCCGGCCCGCAACTGCCGGGCCGTCTCGCTGCGGACGTACCCCAGGGCGGTGATGGCCGCCTGGACGCGCTCGCGGGTCTCCTCGGCCACCATGTCGGGTCGGTTGATCACGTTGGAGACCGTCCCGACCGACACCCCCGCCCGCCGGGCGACGTCCTTGATTCCCACCATGCGTGACACGAGCGACATGCTACGCACTCCTGACCGGTGCCGGGCCCCGTCCCTTCAGCAGGCCGAAGGGACCGGGCCGCCCGCACGGGCACGGGAGCAGCCGGACGGCCTGCACGCGGCCCGCGCCGCGAGCGTGCGGCCGCCTCCGCGCGGACCGACCGCCTATGCGCCGGCTCCCGGGCCGCTTCCTGTCCGCGCCGCGCGCCGGTGTCGTCCCAGCGTCGACTCACGCACGACGAGCTCGGGTTGGAGCACGATCCGCCGGTGGTCGTGCGCGGACGCCGTCGCGCCCGTCTCCTCGATCAGCAGGCGCGAGGCGGTGCGGCCCATGTGGAACGCGGGGCGGCGTACGGAGGTCAGCGGGACGGCCGCCGCCGCGGCGAACTCGATGTCGTCGTACCCGACGAGGGCGACGTCGTCGGGCACCGCCACCCGGGCCCCGTACAGCGTCTGCAGCACGCCCAGGGCGAGCAGGTCGTTGGCGCAGAACACCCCGGTCGGGCGCGGCGACATGCCCAGCAGCCGAGCCCCCGCGTCCCGCCCCGCGGCCACGTCGAGGCGTTCCGCCTCCAGGTGCCGCAGCCGTTCCGCGGGCACTCCGGCCGCCTCGAAGGCGCGCAGCGCGCCCGCGTGACGGTCCTGGCACTGGGCGAGGTGCATGGGGCCGCTGACGTAGGCGAGGGTGCGGTGGCCCTGGTCGAGCAGATGCCCCACGGCGAGGGCGCCGCCTGTGACGTCGTCGACCGAGACGGAGCACGCCTCCGCGCTCGGTACGAGCCGGTCGACGAAGACGAACGGGATGCCGTGCCGCCGGAACCGCTCCAGCGTGCGGCCGGTCGTGTCGGCGGGGGTGACCAGCAGCCCGCGCACCCGCTGCTCCGCGAAGAGCGACAGGTAGGAGGCCTCTTCCTGCGGGCTCTCCGCGCTGTTGCACACCATCATGCCGAGCCCGGTCTCGCGCGCCGACCGCTCGGCGCCCGCGGCCACGTCCACGAAGAACGGGTTCGCCATGTCGAGGACCAGAAGGGCGAGCATGCGGCTGTGGCCCGCCCGCAGCTGCCGGGCGGACTCGCTGCGGACGTAGCCGAGCCGGTCGATGGTGGACAGGACCCGGGCCCGGGTCTCCTCGGAGACCGTGTCCGGCCGGTTGATCACGTTGGAGACCGTGCCGACGGAGACTCCCGCGGCCCGGGCCACGTCCTTGATTCCCACCGCCTGGCCCATCGGCGTCGTGTCCCCTACCGCGGCAGGCGGAAGTCGACGACGCGGATCGGCGAGGGCGTGGTCCCGGTCGACTTCTGCTGGTACATGAAGGACAGGATGCCGTCCTGGGCGACGCGTGTGTCGTCCACGACGACCTCGCCGAAGGCGTTCAGCCCGCTGCCGTCGAACACCGTCTTCCAGTCGGTCCAGCCGGAGGTCCTGGACGCGGCGACGATGCGGCCGTAGGGCATCACGGCGTACGCGTTGTCGTGGGTGTCGAAGACGAGGTGCGTGCGCTGGCTGGAGTTCAGCGGCACGGGGATCTCGGTCTTCTTCCAGCGCCCCGCGGCGTCCTCGAAGACGTGGAAGGCCCGGCCGTATTTCACCCGGTCCGCCACGTAGTCGGTGCTGCACCGGGTGAAGCGTCCGGGGACGTAGCTGACGACGGCGTGGGGCCGTCCGGCCGAGTCGGTGGCCTGGCTCTCCTGGTTCATCAGCGCGTGGTCGGGGTTCAGCGGGTCGGCGACCGTGCCGGCGTCGTCGACCGAGACCCGGTCCTGGCCGCCGGTGGTGCCGACGACCTCGCCTGCCGGGTTGCGCCAGGTGCGGCCGCGGTCGGTGCTGTGGACGTAGCCGGTGTCGTGGTTGGTGAGGCCGCCGCCGGCGCACATGACGGCCCCGTTCTGCTCGCGCCAGGTGAAGAAGGCGTGCAGGGTGCCGTCCGGCCCGTAGTCGATGCCGTGCAGGTACATGTTGCGGCGGGTGCTGGAGCCGTGCTCGCTGGTGTACGTGCCGGTGGCGCCGGTCCACTCGCCGAGGGCCCGCCACCGGTGGCCGTCGTACTCGGCGAGGCCGTTGGTGCCGTTCCCGGAGACGCCCGCGCGGTAGCTGAGCTGGAGCCTGCCCTCGGGGGTTGAGACGAACTGCGGGTAGGTGAAGCGGTCGGTGAGGGTGAGGCCGTCGAGGGTGGTCCGGACGGCACCGAACGCCTTGTCGTTCCAGGCCCGTCCGGCGGGCGAGTTCATGAGCCCGGCCGCCGACTTCACGTAGAAGAAGCCGTTGCTGTGCGAGTCCATGTTCAGGTGCAGCCGGCCGTCGATGCGCGAGATGCCCATGGAGATGACGTTGTGGGAGTCGTTCACGGTGAGCTTGTGGGGCAGCGTCACCGTCTCCCAGGTCGTGGCGTTCAGCGGGCGGCGGGCGACCACGGCGTTCCGCTCGGCGGTGTACCAGGCGGCGTACTGGTAGCCCTTGTAGGTGAGCAGGCCGTTCTTCTGGAACGCGTTGTTGTTGACCAGGCCGTCGTAGGAGACGAAGTAGACGGCCCGGGAGTCGAGTTCGGTGTCGGCGATGCGGGTGACGGAGGGCGCCGGGTCGGCGGCGTGGGCGGGGGCGGTCACGGTGAGGGCGGTGAGCAGGGCAGCGCTCAGCACCCCGGCGGCCGGGGGTCTCATGGGGGTCTCGTTTCAGTCCAGGTGGAAGACTTCGGTGAGCGGGCTCATGACCTCGTCCGGCTTCGCGCCGTCGAGCGATTCGAAGAAGGGGGCCATCTCGGCCTGCCAGCGGGCGTTGACCTCGGTTGCGGCCATGGCCTCCTGGGCGGCCGCGAAGTCGTCGGTCTCGAGGTAGCCGACGAGGAGGCCGTCCTCCCGCAGGAAGAGGGAGTAGTTGTGCCATCCGGCCGCGGAGAGCGCCCGGAGCATCTCGGGCCAGACGGCGGCGTGCCGCTCCCGGTACTCCTCCAGGCGGTCCTGACGGACCTTCAGCAGAAAGCAGACACGCCGCATCTGATCGCCCGGCCTCAGAAGTCGAAGTCGTCGATGTTGTCCTTGCTGAAGACCGTCGGCGGACCGAGGATGACCTCCCCGTCCTTGCCGATCGTGTACTCACCGAGCTTCCCGGCCGTGAACTTCTCCCCCTCGGCGCCGGTGATCTGCCCGGAGGCGAGGGCGGCCGCGGCGTACGAGCCGAGGTAGCCGAGCTTCTTCGGGTCCCACAGGGAGAACTGCTCGACCGTGCCGTCCTTGACGTACTTGCGCATCTGGTTGGGTGTGCCGAGGCCGTTGAGGACGACCTTGCCCCGGTACGAGGAATCGCTGAGGTAGCGGGCGGCCGCGGCGATGCCGACGGTGGTGGGCGAGATGATGCCCTTGAGGTCGGGGTAGGCCTGGAGCAGGCCCTGGGTCTGCTGGAAGGACTTCTGGTCGGCGTCGTCGCCGTAGGCGACCTTGACCAGCTTCATGTCCTTGTACTGGGGCTTGTTCAGCTCGTCCTTCATGAACGCGATCCACGCGTTCTGGTTCGTGGCGTTCTGCGTGGCCGAGAGGATGGCGATCTCGCCCCGGTAGCCGATCTGCTTGCCGAGGTTCCGTACCAGGCTGCGGCCGATCTCCTCCGAGGACGCCTGGTTGATGAACAGTTGGCGGCAGTCCTTCGCGGTGTCGGAGTCGTAGGCGACGACTTTGATGTCCCGCTTCATGGCCTGCTTGAGCGGGCCGCACACCGCGTTGGGGTCGTTGGCGGCGATGAGGATGGCGTCCTGCCGCTGCTGGATGAGGGTGTTGATGTAGGAGACCTGGGAGGAGGCGCTGGCGTCGGAGGGGCCGACCTCCTTGCCGGTCCCCCCGTACTCCTTCGCGGCCTCGATGCCCGCCTCGTCGACGATCTTCTCGTACGGGTTGTTGATCTGCTTGGGCAGGAAGGCGACCTTCAGGTTCTTCTTCAGCGGGGCGTCGGGGTCGGCCTTCGCGTTGGAGCCCTGGGCGCCCCCGGAGCTCTTCTCGACGGAGTCCTTCGTGGTGCCGGAGCAGCCGGCCAGGGCGACGGCCAGGGCACAGGCGGCGGCGGTCGCGGCGGCGCGGCGCCGGGCGGGGGTGTGCGGGAACATGGGCGGTTGACCTTTCAGGAGGACCGGGGGGCGGCGGCTGCGCGCCGGTGCTGCCGTTCCACCAGGGTGGCGACGACGCGGGGGGTCAGGACGGAGGCGACGAGCAGAAGTCCGGTGACGATCACCTGGACCTCGTTGGCCACGTCGCCGAGGGTGAGCAGGTTCTTCAGGAGGCCGATCAGCAGCACCCCGGCGACGGCGCCGAAGAGGGTGCCCTTGCCGCCGTCGAAGTCGACACCGCCGAGGAGGACGGAGGCGATGACGAGCATCTCGAAGCCGAAGCCGTTGTCGGCGCGGGCGCTGCCGTAGCGGAGGGTGAACACGATCCCGGCGAAGGCGGAGAAGAGGCCGGTGGCGACGAACAGCAGGAGCTTGATGCGCTTCACGCGGATGCCGGCGAAGTACGCGGCCTCCTCCTGGGCGCCGATGGCGTACAGCGACCTGCCGAGTCCGGTGGCGTGCAGCACCACGCCGGCGACGACGGCCAGCACGGCGAACAGGACCACGGGGTAGGTCAGGAACGTGCCGGGGACGGTCGTCGTGTCGGTGGCCCAACTCGCGTACGCCTGGGGGAAGTCGGTGACCGCGTCGCTGCCGAGCACGACCGAGGCGAGCCCCCGGTAGAGGGCCAGGGTGCCGATGGTGACGGCGAGCGAGGGCAGCCCGACCCGGGTCACGAGCCATCCGTTGAGCAGCCCGCCCGCGACGCCGACGACCAGGACCACCGGCGCGATCAGCTCGAAGGCCCAGCCGGCCTCCCACAGCGCTCCCGTCAGCGCGCTGCCCAGGCCCAGCATGGAAGCGACCGAGAGGTCCACCTGCCCGGCCACCACCAGCAGGGTCATGGGCAGGGCGATGAGGGCGACCTCGACGACGTCGTTGAGCGCGAAGGCGAGGTTGCCGCTGCTGGCGAAGCCCTCGGTGGTGCCGAGGCCGGTGACGAACACGGCGACCAGCAGGACGGCGATCGCGGTGTCCCAGCGCAGGCCCGCGCTCCTGACGAGCCGTGCGCGGGAGGGCGGGGCGGGCCGCGGCGTCCGTGCCGCGGTGTCAGGCGCCGTTGCCATGGCGGGCGCTCCTCTTCGTCAGTGCACGGGTCACGCGCAGGTTCACGATGCGGTCGACGCTGATGGCCGCCAGCAGGAGGGCGCCGGTGATGGCTCCCTGCCAGAAGGCGTCGACCTTGAGTACGACAAGGACGCTGCCGATGGTGGTCAGCAGCAGGGCGCCGAGCGCCGCGCCCCAGACGCTCCCGACACCGCCCACGACGGCGACGCCACCGACCACGACGGCGCTGACGACCGTCAGCTCCCAGCCGCGCGCGTTGTCGGCGACGACGGTCCCGAAGCGGGCGAGCCACAGGGCTCCGGCGAACCCGGCGACCGCGCCGGAGAAGAGGTACGCGCCGAACACGCGGCGGCGGATCGGCACACCGGCGAGCCGGGCTGCCTGGGGGCTGGAGCCGATGGCGTACAGCTCGCGCCCGCTGCGGTAGCTGCGCAGGTAGTACGCCGTCACGGCGAGCACGGCCACGCCGAGCAGCGGCAGATAGGGGATGCCGAGGACGCTTCCGCTGCCGAGCCTGAGCACGGCGTCGGGGACCTCGTTGGCGCTGATCTGCCGGCCTTGCGCCCACCAGTAGTCGATGCCCTGGATGATGTAGAGCGTTCCGAGGGTGACCACCAGGGCGGGGACCTTGCCGAAGCTGACGAGCGCCCCGTTGACGAGTCCGCACAGCACGCCGATGGCGGTGCCGAGCAGCAGGACGGTGAGCGGCCCGTGGTCCGTACCGGCGACGAAGGTGCCGCAGGCGAAGGCGGAGAGGCCGACGACCGAGCCGACGGACAGGTCGATGTTGCGGGTGATCACCACGACGGTCTGGCCGACGGCGAGCAGGACCAGGATCGAGGCGTTGAGCAGCAGGTCCTTCACGCCCTGGTCGGACAGGAAGCGCGGGTTGGTGATCCACGTTCCGACGAGGAGCAGCACGAGTGCGCCGGCAATGCTGATCTCGCGGGCGCGGAAGACCGCGTCGACGAGCGAGCGCGCCGAGCGGGCGTCTGCGGGCGGGGCGGCGGGCGGCCGCGGGAGCGTCGTGGTCATGCGGCCCTCTCCTTTCCGTTGCGGCCGGTGGCCGCCGCCATGACCGACTCCTCGGTGGCACGGTCCCGCGGGATCTCGGCGACCAGCCGGCCTTCGTGCATCACCAGGACGCGATCCGCCATGCCGAGCACTTCGGGCAGGTCGGAGGAGATCATCAGCACCGCGAGTCCTTCGGCGGCGAGAGAGGACAGCAGGCGGTGGACCTCCGCCTTGGTCCCGACGTCGATGCCGCGGGTGGGCTCGTCGACGACAAGGACGGCCGGCTCGGTGGCGAGCCACTTGGCGAGGACGACCTTCTGCTGGTTGCCGCCGGAGAGCACGCCGACCGTGTCGGAGAGGCGGTTGTACTTCAGTTGCAGCCGCACGGCCCAGTCGGCCGCCCGCCCGCGCTCCAGGGCCCGGCGCACCAGGCCCGCGCTGCCGAGCGCGCCGAGACCGGTCAGGCCGATGTTGCGCTCGATGGACAGGTCCATCACCAGTCCCTGCTGGCGGCGGTCCTCGGGGACGAGCGCGAGCCCGGCGTCCATGGCGGCGGTGGGCGAACCCGGCCGCAGCGCCGTGCCGTTCACCCGTACCTCGCCGGCGTCCGCGCGGTCGACGCCGAAGACGGCCCGGGCGACCTCGGAGCGCCCGGCGCCCACGAGTCCGGCGAGGGCCACGATCTCGCCGCGGCGCACGTCGAAGGAGATGTCGCGGAAGACGCCCTCGCGCGTCAGGCGCCGCACCGACAGGGCGGTCTCCCCCACCGTCGTGGCCTGCTTGGGGTAGAGGTCGTCGAGGTCGCGGCCGACCATGCGGCGCACGAGGTCGTCCTCGGTGAGTCCGTCCAGCGGTTCGGAGGAGATCCACCGGCCGTCGCGCAGGGTGGTGACCCGCCGGCACAGCTCGAAGATCTCCTCCAGGCGGTGCGAGATGAACAGGACGGCCGCGCCGTCGGCCCGCAGGTTCTCCACGACGCCGAAGAGGCGCGCGGTCTCGCTGCCGGTGAGGGCCGCGGTGGGCTCGTCCATGATCAGGACACGGGCGTCGAACGACAGTGCCTTGGCGATCTCGACGATCTGCTGGTCGGCGATCGACAGGCCGCGGGCCAGCCGGGCCGGGTCGAGGTCGACGCCCAGCCGGCGCATGAGGGACGCGGTGGTGTCGTGGACGGCCTTGCGGTCGATCCGCCCGAACGAGCCGCGGGGCTGACGGCCCATGAAGATGTTCTCGGCGACGGAGAGGTCGGGGAAGAGCGTCGGCTCCTGGTAGATGACCGCGATGCCGGCATCCCGGGCATCGGCCGGACCGTGGAACACCACGGGAACGCCGTCGAGCAGGACCTGCCCGGAGTCGGGGCGGTGGACGCCGGCGAGCGTCTTGATGACCGTGGACTTGCCCGCGCCGTTCTCGCCGGCCAGAGCATGCGCCTCACCGGCGTACAGCTCCAGGGAGACGTCCTGGAGGGCCCGCACGGCCCCGAAGGACTTGTGCACGTCCCGCAGGGCGAGGACGGGCGCGGCGTCGCCCGTTTCGGACTGATTCATGAGGGGCTCCTCAGCGGCGGCGAGCGGGATTCGGCACCACACGCTGTGAAAGGTTTCAATTACGTTTCACGGAACGTAGAGGCGGCCCGGCAACGGAGTCAATGGTTCTGCGGCCGGAATTTGCCACCCCGCCCCAAGCGGTTGCCCAGCCGCGAGGGTTCCTGTATCCGGCCTTGACAGGCGCCTGACTCGCCCTTAGCTTCCTCGATGAAACGATTCATAGCTTCGGGACGCATGGGAGTGCTATCCATGACCGCCGTACCCGCCGTGAAGGCGGCCCTGAAGACGCAGGCCATCGAGACGCCGTCCTGGGCGTACGGCAACTCCGGCACCCGCTTCAAGGTGTTCGCACAGCCCGGTGTTCCGCGCACTGCGCAGGAGAAGCTCGACGACGCCGCCCGCGTCCACGCCCACACGGGCGTCGCGCCGACCGTCGCGCTGCACATCCCCTGGGACCGGGTGGACGACTACGCCGCGCTCGCCAAGTACGCCGAGGACCGCGGCGTGAAGCTCGGCGCCGTCAACGCCAACGTCTTCCAGGACGACGACTACAGGCTGGGCTCGGTCACCCACCCCGACCCCGCCGTCCGCCGCAAGGCGACGGACCACCTGCTGGAGTGCGTCGACATCATGGACGCCACCGGCTCGCGCGACCTCAAGCTGTGGTTCTCGGACGGCACCAACTACCCGGGCCAGGACGACATCGCGGCCCGGCAGGACCGCCTCGCCGCCGCGCTGGGCGAGGTCTACGAGCGGCTGGGCGACGGTCAGCGGATGCTGCTGGAGTACAAGCTCTTCGAGCCCGCCTTCTACGCAACCGATGTCCCCGACTGGGGCACGGCGTACGCGCACTGCCAGCGGCTCGGGCCGAAGGCGCAGGTGGTGGTGGACACCGGACACCACGCACCGGGCACCAACATCGAGTTCATCGTGGCGTTCCTGCTGCGCGAGGGGAAGCTCGGCGGCTTCGACTTCAACTCCCGCTTCTACGCCGACGACGACCTGATGGCCGGCGCCGCCGACCCCTTCCAGCTCTTCCGGATCATGCACGAGGTGGTGCGGGGCGGCGGCTACTCCCCCGACGTCGCCTTCATGCTCGACCAGTGCCACAACATCGAGCCCAAGATCCCCGCCGTCATCCGCTCGGTGCTCAACGTCCAGGAGGCCACGGCCAAGGCGCTGCTGGTGGACTCGGCGGCACTGGCGGAGGCGCAGGGCAGCGGTGATGTCCTCGGCGCGAACGCCGTCCTGATGGACGCGTACAACACCGACGTACGGCCGCTGCTCGCCGAGGTGCGCGAGGAGATGGGCCTGGACCCGGATCCGGTGGCCGCCTACCGCCGGTCGGGCTGGGCCGAGCGCATCGTCGCCGAACGGGTCGGTGGCGAACAGGCCGGCTGGGGCGCGTAGCCGCCGCCTCGGGGGCGGCAGGGCGGACGAGCGCGGCAGCACTCGGTCGCCCACCGACGCGCCCACCCGACCCACGACGGCGAGCCGCGCCCACGCACGCCCGCGCGCGCACCCACACACCCGCACACCCGCACACCCGCACACCCGCACCCGGGCCACGCCCGCACTCGCCCCCCCGCCCCCGCCCGCGCCCGCGCCCGCGCCCGCGCCCGCAGCGAACGGCGCGCGGCGCCGGCCCGCCGCCACCACCACGACGCATTCGCCACCCACCACGAGGCACGAGGGAAGACACGATGAACCCCGACGTCCATGCCGAGGCAGCGGAGCTGCTGCGGCGCTCGCACCGGCTCGGGTCCGACCCGCGCAACACCAACTACGCCGGCGGCAACACCTCCGCCAAAGGCACGGCCATCGACCCCGTGACCGGCGGGAAGGTCGAGCTGATGTGGGTCAAGGGTTCCGGCGGCGACCTCGGCACGCTCACGGCCGACGGCCTGGCCGCGCTGCGCCTCGACCGGCTGCGCGCGCTGACCGGGGTGTACCCCGGGGTGGAGCGCGAGGACGAGATGGTCGCCGCGTTCGACTACTGCCTGCACGGCAAGGGCGGGGCGGCTCCGTCCATCGACACCGCCATGCACGGCCTCGTGGACGCCGCCCATGTCGACCACCTCCACCCCGACTCCGGCATCGCGCTCGCCTGTGCCGCCGACGGAGAGGCACTCACCGAGGAGTGCTTCGGCGACCAGGTGGTCTGGGTGCCCTGGCGCCGCCCCGGATTCCAGCTCGGCCTGGACATCGCCGCCGTCCGGAAGGCCCACCCGCGGGCAGTCGGCTGCATCCTCGGCGGTCACGGCATCACCGCCTGGGGCGCCACCGGCGACGAGTGCGAGCGCAACTCGCTGCACATCATCCGCACCGCCGAGGAGTTCCTCGCCCGGCGCGGCAGGACGGAGCCGTTCGGTCCCGTACTGCCGGGGTACGCCCCGCTGCCGGAGGACGAGCGCCGCGCGAGGGCCGCCGCGCTGGCCCCGGCCGTCCGCGCCCTGGCCTCCACCGACCGGCCTCAGGTCGGCCACTTCACCGACTCCGACGTGGTCCTGGACTTCCTCTCCCGGGCCGAGCACCCGCGCCTGGCCCGGCTCGGCACGTCCTGTCCGGACCACTTCCTGCGGACGAAGGTGCGCCCGTTGGTCCTCGACCTGCCCGCCGGCGCCCCGCACGAGCAGGCGGTCGCCCGGCTGAAGGAACTCCACCAGCAGTACCGGGCCGAGTACGCCGCCTACTACCGGCGCCACGCGACGCCCGACTCCCCCGCGATGCGCGGCGCCGACCCGGCGATCGTCCTCGTGCCCGGTGTGGGCATGTTCTCGTTCGGCAAGGACAAGCAGACCGCCCGGGTCGCGGGCGAGTTCTACGTCAACGCCGTCAATGTCATGCGCGGCGCCGAGGCCGTCTCGTCCTACACCCCCATCGAGGAGTCGGAGAAGTTCCGCATCGAGTACTGGGAGCTGGAGGAGGCCAAGCTGCGGCGCATGCCGGAGCCGAAGCCGCTGGCCACCCGGATCGCGCTGGTCACCGGCGCGGGCTCCGGCATCGGCAGGGCCATCGCCCACCGGCTGGCCGCCGAGGGCGCCTGCGTGGTCGTCGCGGACCTCAATGCCGACAGTGCGACGGCGGTCGCCGAGGAACTCGGCGGCCCCGACCGGGCGATCGCGGTCACCGTCGACGTGACGTCCGAGGAGCAGATCGCCGAGGCGTTCCGGGCCGCGGCCCTCGCCTTCGGCGGTGTGGACCTCGTGGTGAACAACGCGGGCATCTCCCTCTCCAAGCCCCTGCTCGAGACCACCGCCGAGGACTGGGACCTGCAGCACGACATCATGGCGCGCGGCTCGTTCCTCGTCTCCCGCGAGGCGGCCCGCGTCATGATCGAGCAGGGACTCGGCGGCGACATCGTCTACATCGCATCCAAGAACGGCGTGTTCGCCGGTCCCGACAACATCGCGTACGGCGCCACCAAGGCCGACCAGGCGCACCAGGTGCGCCTGCTGGCCGCGGAGCTCGGCGGGCACGGCATCCGGGTCAACGGCATCAACCCCGACGGCGTCGTCCGCGGCTCCGGCATCTTCGCCGGCGGGTGGGGCGCCCAGCGGGCCGCGGTGTACGGCGTGCCCGAGGAGAGGCTCGGCGAGTTCTACGCCCAGCGGACGCTGTTGAAGCGCGAGGTGCTGCCGGAGCACGTGGCGAGCGCGGTCTTCGCCCTCACCGGCGGCGAACTCTCGCGCACCACAGGACTGCACGTGCCCGTCGACGCCGGTGTCGCCGCCGCGTTCCTGCGCTGACGTACCGTCACGGTCCTGTCGCTGCCCGGCCCAACGGTGAGCGGCACAGCCCGGGACCGGTGCCGCTCACCGAACTCCGCCGATTCCCGAGGTTGCTGTGTCATCCACCGACTCCCTCCCCTTCGCCGCCGTCGACCTCGGCGCGTCCAGCGGGCGCGTCATGGTCGGGCACGTGTCCGTACGTCCCGGCGGGTCGGGCGCCCTGCGGCTGGAGGAGGTGCACCGCTTCCCGAACCTCCCGGTGCGCGTCGGCGGCACCCTGCACTGGGACATCCTGTCCCTCTACCGGGGCGTGCTCGACGGCCTGCGCGCGGCGGGCCGCGTCACCGGCGGTCGCCTGACGAGTGTCGGCATCGACACGTGGGCCGTCGACTACGGGCTGCTCGACGCCTCCGGCGCGCTCCTCGGCAACCCCGTGCACTACCGCGACGCCCGCACCGACGGCACTGCGGAGAAGGTGGCGGAAGCTCTGCCCCCGTCGGAGCTGTACGCGGCGACCGGCCTGCAGCACCTTCCCTTCAACACCGTCTACCAGCTGACGGCGGCTCAGGGAACGCCCGCACTCGTCGTCGCCCACCGCCTGCTCCTGATCCCCGACCTCATCGCGTACTGGCTGACCGGCGACATGGGCACCGAGCTGACCAACGCCTCCACCACCCAGCTGATCGACCCGCGCACCCGCGACTGGTCCCGGCCCGTCGCCGCGGCGCTCGGCATCGATCTGAGCCTGTTCCCGCCGCTGCGCCGCCCCGGCTCCCCCGCCGGGCATCTGCTCCCGGGTGTGCTGGCCGACACCGGCCTCACCGGCCCCGTGCCGGTGACGGCCGTCGGCTCGCACGACACCGCGTCGGCGGTGGCCGGAGTCCCGGCGGACGGGGACCGCTTCGCGTACATCGCCACCGGTACCTGGTCGCTCGCCGGAGTCGAGCTGGACGCACCGGTGCTCACCGAGGAGAGCCGCCGGGCCAACTTCACCAACGAGCTGGGGGTCGACGGCACCGTTCGGTACCTGCGGAACATCATGGGCCTGTGGATGCTCCAGGAGTGCCTGCGCAGTTGGGCGGCCGAGGGCCGCGGGCAGGATCTGGCACCGCTGCTCCAGGAGGCCGCCGACGTGCCGCCGCTGCGGTCGTACATCGACGCCGGGGACCGGGAGTTCCTGGCGCCTGGCAACATGCCGCAGCGGATCGCGGACGCGTGCCGTCGCGCCGGCCGGGCCGTACCGCGCACCCCGGCCGAGACCACGCGGTGCGTGCTGGACTCCCTCGCCCTCGCCCACCGGCTGGCGGTCGAGGACGCGCGGCGGCTGTCCGGCCGTGCGGTGGACGTGGTGCACGTCGTCGGCGGCGGGGCGCACAACGAGCTGCTGTGCCGACTGACCGCCGACGCCTGCGGGATGCCCGTCGTCGCGGGTCCGGCGGAGGCCGCGGCCTTCGGGAACCTCCTCGTCCAGGCGCGGGCGGCGGGCGCCGTGCGCGGCGGTCTTCCCGAGCTGAGGGCGCTGCTGCGCCGGACGCAGCCGCTGCGCCGGTACGCGCCATCGGCCGACCGCTCCGCGTGGGACCGTGCCGCGGCTGTCGTGCGGGAGGAGAGCGATGCGTGCGCGACCGGCCGGCCCGCTCCGGACGGCCCCTAGGGGGCCGAACGCCTCACCGCACGAACAAGAACCCTGTACGGCACGTGCGTTGTCCCCCTCTCCGAGGAGCGAACCGACATGTCCTCAGCCACCGCGCGCATCCGGGCCGCCGTCGTCGGCACCGGAGCCATCGCCCGCGGCAGCCACCTGCCCGCTCTCGCCGCTCATGCCCGCGACGTCGAGCTCGTTGCCGCCGTCGACGTGGACGACGAACGGCTCGACGGCTTCCGCAGGGTCGCCGGCGGGAACGTCGCGGGCTACCTGCGGCTCGACGAGATGCTGGCCGCCGAGCGCCCCGACCTGGTACTGATCGGATCGCCGCCGGCCTTCCACCTCGAACAGACGGTGGCCGCCCTGCGCGCGGGTGCCTGGGTGCTGTGCGAGAAGCCGCTGTGCCTGTCGCTCGCCGAGTACGACGCCATCGTCGAAGCGGAGGCGGAGGGCGCAGGGGGCCACGGCGGCCCGTACGCGGCCGTGATCTCCCAGCACCGCTACGGCTCGGGGGCCGTCCATGCCCGCGACCTGCTGGCCTCGGGCGCACTGGGCACCCCGCTGGTCGCGCACTGCCAGACGACCTGGTACCGCGACACCGCCTACTACGCCGTCCCCTGGCGTGGCCGCTGGTCCACCGAGGGCGGTGGCCCCTCCATGGGGCACGGCATCCACCAGATGGATCTTCTGCTGCACCTGCTCGGCGACTGGGCCGAGATACGGGCGATGGCCGGCCGTCTGGTGCACGACGTGGAGAGCGAGGACGTGTCCACCGCGCTGGTGCGCTTCGCCAACGGGGCGGTGGGCACCGTCGTCAACAGCGTGCTCTCGCCCCACGAGGTCAGCCGCATCCGCATCGACTGCTCGGACGCGACCGTCGAACTCACCCACCTCTACGGGCACACCAACGACGACTGGGTCTACACCCCGGCCCCGCACGTCGCCGCCGACACGCCCCGGACAAACGTCTGGCGGACACCCGCCGCCGATGTCCCCAGCTCGCACGCCGCCCAGCTCGGGGGCCTCCTGAAGGCGATGCGCTCGGCGACCCGCCCGCCCGGCGGGCTCCACGACGCCCGCCGGACGCTGGAGTTCGTCTCCGCCCTCTACAAGGCGGCGTTCACCGGACTGCCGGTGCGGGCGGGCGAGATCACGCCCGGCGACGCGTACTACGCCGCCCTGCACGGAGACCACCCCGACTGGGCCCCGCGCACGGCGACCACCACGGAGGACGAGGGCCGATGAGCGCACCGATCACCGTCAGGCACACGCACGGCGAGCAGATCACGGTCGCGGCCGGCGGCGTCGAGCTCATGACGTACGTGTACCGGCCGGATCCGGAGGCGTTCGAGTCCCGCAAGCCGTATGTCCACCCGCTGCGCACGCTGTCCGGCCGCCCGGTCTCGGGCTACCGTCCCCACGACCACCGCTGGCACAAAGGACTGCAGATGACCGCGAGCCATCTGTCAGGCCAGAACTTCTGGGGCGGCAACTCCTATGTCCACGGCGAGGGTTATCTGCCGCTGCCCGGCCGGATCGGCCGGATGCGGCACGACGGCTTCGACGCGTTCGAGCCGTCCGACGACAGGCTCGCCTTCACCGAACGGCTGTCGTGGGTCGAGAACGGTGGCCGGGAGTGGGCGCGGGAGCGGCGCACCGTCGCCGTCCACTCCGTCGAGCCGGAGGAGGGTGCCTGGGCGCTGGACTGGTCGATCCACCTGACCAACGTCCGTTCGGAGCCTCTGTGGTTCGGGTCCCCGGCCACGGCCGGCCGGGAGCGGGCCGGCTACACCGGGCTGCACTGGCGCGGGCCGCGCGACTTCACCGGCGGCGATGTTCTCGGTCCCGACGGGCGCGGGGGCGACGGGGAGGCGGGAGCCGCCGACATGATGGGGGTTCAGGCCCCGTGGCTGGCCTTCACCGGGGAGCACGACGCGGTCGACGCGCACAGCACGCTGGTCTTCGCCCACGCGCCGGAGAACAGCGGCGCGATCCACGAGTCCCACTGGTTCGTCCGCTCGGAACCCACTCCCACCGTCGCCGTCTCGTGGGCCTTCTACGAGGAGTTCGAACTGCCGCCCGGAGACGGCTTCTCCTACCGCTACCGGATCGTGGTCGCCGACGGCGCATGGGACGGCGACCGGATCGAGTCCTACCTCACGTCCCACGGGTGGTGAGCCCCAGGCGGGGAGCCCCCGGTGCCGGCCGGCGGGTGGCGGTGGGAGAGCAACCGGACCCCTGATCGGGCTCGGTTGCCCCACCGCCGCCCCGCCTGCCGGGTCACCGGATCGAACGGCCGGACGGTTTGCCGGGATCAGACCGCCGGAGCCGGGAAGGTCGGGTACTCCACGCCGGAGACGTGCTGGACGACCCGGATGACCTGGCAGGAGTAGCCGAACTCGTTGTCGTACCAGAGGTAGAGGATGGCGTTGTCGCCGTCGACCTTGGTGGCACCGGCGTCGACGATCGAGGCGTGACGCGAGCCGACGAAGTCCATGGAGACCGCGTCGGGGGCGGTGGTGAAGTCGATCTGGCGCTTGAGCGGCGAGTGCAGCGAGACGTCGCGGAGGTACTCCAGGACCTCGTCGCGGGTGGTCTCGCGGCCCAGGCGCAGGCTCAGGATGGCGATCGAGACGTCCGGGACGGGGACGCGGATCGAGCTGCCGGTGATCGGCGCCTTCAGGTCGGGCAGCGCCTTGGCGACGGCGGAGGCGGCACCGGTCTCGGTGATCACCATGTTGAGCGGCGCCGAGCGGCCGCGGCGGTCGGCCTTGTGGTAGTTGTCCAGCAGGTTCTGGTCGTTGGTGAACGAGTGGACGGTCTCCACGTGGCCGCGCAGGACGCCGTACTCGTCGTCCATCGCCTTCAGCGGCGGGACGATCGCGTTGGTGGTGCAGGAGGCGCAGGACAGGACCCGCTCGTCCGGCTTGATCATGTCGTGGTTGACACCGTGCACGATGTTGGGGACGTCGCCCTTGCCCGGGGCGGTCAGGACCACCTTGTCGATGCCGGGACGCAGGTGCTTCGACAGGCCCTCGCGGTCGCGCCACTTGCCGGTGTTGTCGATGAGGATGGCGTCCTTGATGCCGTACGCGGTGTAGTCGACCTCGGACGGGTCGTTCGCGTAGATCACCTTGATCGCGTTGCCGTTGGCGACGATCGTGCTGGTCGCCTCGTCGACGGTGATGGTGCCCTGGAACTGGCCGTGGATCGAGTCGCGGCGCAGCAGCGAGGCGCGCTTGACGATGTCCTCGGCGGCCCGCTCGCCGCCCCCGCGCACGACGATGGCGCGCAGGCGCAGGCCGTTGCCGGAACCGGCCTTCTCGATGAGGAGGCGGGCGACGAGGCGGCCGATGCGGCCGAAGCCGTAGAGGACGACGTCGCGTCCCTCGCGGCGCTCGATCTTGTTGGCGCCCGTGGCACCGGCGACGGCCTCGGCGGTGAACTCGTCCACCGACAGACCCCGGTCGTCGGTCTTGTACGTCGCGGCGAGCATGCCGATGTCGATCTGGGAAGGCCCGAGATCCAGCGCGGTGAGGGCCTGCAGGAACGGCAGGGTCTCGGTGACCGAGAGCTCCTCGCCTGCGATCTGCCGGGCGAAGCGGTGGGTCTTGAGGATGCTGACCACCGACTTGTTCACCAAGGAGCGGCTGTGGAGGAGGACGGTGACGTCCCGCTCCCGGTGCAGCTTCCCGATGATCGGGATCATCGACTCCGCGATCTCTTCGCGGTTCTTCCAGTTGGTGAACGAGTCGTCGTTGACAGTCACAGGTTTATCTTTCGAGCTAGGCGGCGCTCATATGCTAACCCCCCTCTCTTTCGATCATTCCATCGCCCCTGCCCGAGCGACAGTCTGTGCCGATTCGCCCTGTTGTGCCCGGCTCATCGCGGCTCTGCTCCGCCGCTGCTGCTCAGGGAGCGGCCGGCGAGTGGGGTGGACCCGACGGCCCTTCGGTCAGCGTGCGCAGCGCCTTGTCCAGCCGCAGCCGCCTGGCACGGGCGGTGGGCGCCTGGAGCAGCGGCAGGATCAGCAGGTACCGATCGGTCCTGTCCAGTGCCTCGAAGGCCGTCTTCGCCGAGGGGTGCGCATCGAGCGCGGCCATGAGGTCGTCCGGCACCGTGGCCGACTTCTGCGATTCGTACGCCCTGGCCCAGCGCCCGTCCTCCTGCGCCTTGCGGACCTCGGCCAGGCCGGGCTCCCGCATGCGTCCCTCTGCCGTGAGTCGCACGACCTTCTCGACGTTCACCTGCGACCAGAGGCTGTGGGGTCGCCGCGGTACGTACTTCTGGAGGTAGTGCCGGTCGTCGAGCGCCCGCCGTTGCCCGGAGATCCAGCCGTAGCACAGTCCCACGTCCACGAGCTCCTCGCTCGTGACCGACGGGATGCCGGAGTTTCTCTTGGCGACCTTGACCCACACGCCCTCACGGCGCGTGTGGTGGTGCGCGAGCCAGTCATCGAACGCCTCGGCGTCCGGGAAGGCGATGATCTCCACCCCGTTGATCGTGTCCACCCGGTCACGCTAGCGCCGTCCGTGAACGGAGGCGAGCGGATGGGGCGTTGTGCGGGAACCGGACCATGTGTTCCGGGTCCGGCGGGCCTTGGTGTGGATCGGGGCGGACGTGTGCGGGATTCCGGCCCGGGACGGCGGGCCGGGGCGGGACCGGTGCGAGTGCGTACCGGTGCCGGTCAGACGTGCGTCACGCCGCGAGCCCCAGCTGCTGCCGCAGCACGATGGCGTTGAGCCGGATCGCGTACGGGGCGATGTCCGAGATCTCCAGGGCCTCGACCGCGGCCTTCCCCAGGCCGACGGTCACATCGATGCACAGGGCGATCGCGTAGAGGTGCTCACCGGTCTCCTCGTCCTGGAGGGCGAAGAACAGGTCCCGGTAGTAGCTGGTGCGGTCCGCGCCCTCCTCGTAGAACGAGAGGCCCGGCTCACCCTGCTGCGCACCGAGGCCGGCGAACGCGCGGACGAGTTCCTCTTCGACCGTCTCCCAGCAGGAGGCGTCGGCGAACGTCCCCGGCAGGGCCTGGCGGACCGCTTCCTTGAGCGAGAGCACCATGACCATGGCGGGTGCGATCTCCTGGAGCCCCCAGCCCCGGACCATCTTCACGATGGCGCTGTCGGGGAGCGAGGCGGCGGCGGCCCGGATGTTGCCGAAGTCGAAGTTGACGGTCGCCGGGGCGATCGCCTCCTGGAACAACCGGTCGATGGCCCGGGCCTGTTCGAGATGGTCCGGGTCCACCCGGATGACGGTCTTGAAAGCAGCAGCCATGGCTCCTCCTGGTGAGTGGCGGTGATCAAGACACGTCAGTATGCCGAGCCGGCCCCACCCGGGCGACGGTGTCCCGCCGTGCGGACGGCGCCGCGCCTCCCGCGCCTCGTCGCGTCCACGATCCGGAACACCTCAACTCGCCCCGAACTGCGCGACGCGTACGGCCCCGACGCCTGAACCGCCCTCCCGGCCCGTACGCCGGCGCGAGCCTCCGGCGGCTTGCCGGAGGCCGCGCGCCCTGTACGTCACGCGAGCCCGGTCTCCGGCCGGCAGATCTCGCACGGCCTGATGTCCGCCTCCCCGAGGGCGATCACCGCCTCCTCGCGGCTCAGTCGGCCTCCCGGATGCCGGTACATGTGACAGCCGCCGCGGTGCAGGATCGCGAAGTCGTCGGCTGTCGCCCGGGACGGCTCGATCTTCCACGAGGCCCCTTCGCGCGCCGCGCGCTCCTGCTTCAGCCGGCGCCCCTCCGCCGCTTCCAGCGCGCTGATCGTGGCCCTGGTGCGCTCCAGTTGGTACGCCTGGTACTGCTCCACGATGCGCAGCTTCTGCAGACGGGACAGCTGGGGTATCGGATCGGACATGGCGGGACAGGTATCTCGGTCGGTCGCTCTAGGCGGCGGTCTCGACGTCCACGACGGGCACCGCCTCGGGCCGGGTGACGGACTTCAGCCGCATCCGGGTGTCCACGGCCTTCTCCCGTTCGACGGTGTCCCAGTACGGATGCGTGGCCACGGCGGCGGACAGCGCGAGGCACTCCGCGCGGAGCCTGTCCACGGCGGCCTTCTGCTGCTCGGTCCAGCCAGGGCTGTCCTCGCGACCACCGGTGACGTCGCCGGTGTGCGGATGCACCTGCCCTTCCCAGCCGGCCAGGGGCTCCACACTCCACGGCAGGGTGCGGCACAGCGCGGCCAGCTCGGATGTTGCCTGGTGAAGCCGGGTCTGGGCATTGCGCAGGTCGTCGGGGAAGTCGGTCTCGGCCATGCTCGAAACCATACTCCTGTTCGAATTTACTTGGCGAGTGCGGCGCGGTGATACGACGCGTCAGCCGTGCCCGCCGTCGCCGGCGGCCGCGGACGTCAACCTTCCGCGGCGTCCTCGGACTCCCGGCGCAGCAGGTCTCCCGGCCGGCACTCCAGTGCCTCGCAGAGCGCGGCGAGCGTCGTGAAGCGCACCGCCTTGGCGCGGCCGTTCTTGAGCACCGCCAGGTTGGCGGGGGTGATCCCGACACGTTCCGCGAGTTCACCCACGGACATCTTCCGCTTGGCCGGCATCACGTCGATGTCGACGGCGATCGGCATCAGATCACCTCGTCCAGCTCGGCCTGCATCTGCGCCGCCCTCGCCCCGCTGCGCGCGAGCAGCACCGTGCGGTACCTGAGCATCCTCGGCGGCACGGCCGTCCACGTGGTCCTGGCCAGTACGGTCCTCGGTCCCTGAGCCCCGCCCGCGTCACCACGTCCAGCCCGCCCACCCGAGGTGGATGGACCCCAACGTCGACCTGACCGTCCACCTCCACCGCCGGCCCGAGGGCCGCTGGACGGGACTCGACACCACGGTGACCTTCGGCCCCGCCGGCCAGGGCATCACCAGCACCGTCCTGCACGACGTCACCGGCCCGGTCGGACACGCGCAGCAGATCCTGACCATGCCCGCTGCCGGCCGCCGACCCCGGACCGTGAGGCGCGGGGACGGCGTCGGCGCGAGACACCCCCCTAGGACTTGCGCCGCGGACGGCCGCGCTTGGCGCCCTTGGCGCCGCCGGAACCGGTGCGGGGGCCGCGGCCGGAGGACGTGCCGGCCGCGGGCTTCCGCCGTGCGCCGCCCTTGTCCTGACTCTGTGCCTTGGGCTTGGTCCTGGTCTTCGGCTGGGCCTCGGCCGGCGGGCGGCCCCGCGTGCTGTTGACGGTGCGGCCGCGCACGATGCCGATGAACTGCTCCACCAGGTCGGTGGTCTCGTCCTGCGGCCACGACAGCGCGACGCGTGACTGGGGGGCGTCCGAGACGGGCCGGTAGGTCAGGTCCTTGCGGTGGTGCAGGCGGGCCAGCGACTGCGGGACGACCAGCAGTCCCACCCCTGCCGCCACCAGTTCGACGGCGTCCGCCGTCGTCGCCGGGCGCTCGATCGCGGGGCGTCCCGGCGGGTGCTCCCAGTCGAGGGTGTCGTCGAGGGGATGCAGCACGATGTCGTCGGCGAGATCGTCGGTGGACACCTCGTCCACCGCCGCGACGAGGTGGTCCTTCGGGACCACGACGACCGTCGTCTCGGTGTAGAGGGGGATGGCGCTGAGGTCCGTCCGGTCGACCGGCAGCCGTACGAAACCGGCGTCGGCGTCACCGCCCCGCAGCATGTCGAACGCCTCGTCGGCGGCCACGCCGACCAGGGTCAGGGGGACGTCGGGCAGCCGCTCGTTCCAGATCCGCACCCACTTCGTGGGCGTCACTCCCGGGACATAGGCGAGCCGGAACGAAGGGGATGCTTCCGAACCTGTCACGCCGCAAGGCTACCGTCCGTGGTCGGCGGCAGCACACACGCTCGATACCCTTGACCCATGACGTCGCACCAGAGCACCCAGACGATGAAGCCCGCCACCGCGGCGAAGAAACTGGGTGTGTACCTCGAGGCCACCCCCGCCGAGTTCCAGGAGGGTGTCGTCTCGCGCACCGAACTGAACGCCCTGCAGGCCGATCCGCCCCAGTGGCTGCAGGACCTGCGACGCAACGGCCCGCACCCCCGGCCGGTGGTCGCGGCGAAGCTCGGCATCTCGATCGCGGGCCTCGCCCGCGGCGGAATCACCGACCCGCTCACCACGGAGCAGATCGACGCGCTGAAGCGGGACCTCCCCGAGTGGCTGCAGAAGGAGCGGGCCACCCAGGCCGAGGTCCGCAAGGAAGCGGCGCGTATCAAGGCGAAGAACGAGGAGCGGGCCGCCGCGGACGAGCAGCCACGTCGCTGACCTCCGGGCCCGGTCGCGGGGTCCGGTTCTCAGATCACCCGGCGGCTCTCCAGCGGCGCCGCGTACCGGGCCGGGCCTCGTTCGCCCGGCAGGCGCGGGGTGTGGTTGACGAGCCGGGCCGAGTTGCCGACCACCGCGATGCTGCTCGTGTTGTGCAGCAGGGCGGCCACCACCGGGTTGATCGAGCCGCCGGCCCCGGCGCCGAGGCCGGCCAGGTTCACACCGATGGCCAGACCGTAGTTCTGCCGTACGACGCGCAGCGTCCGGCGGCTCAGTTCGACGACGGCGGCGACCTGCTGGAGGTCGTTGCCCGCCAGCGCGATGTCGGCGGTCTCCAGCGCCACGTGCGAGGAGTGCGCGCCCATCGCGATGCCGACGTCCGCCAGGGCGAGAGCTGGGGCGTCGTTGGTGCCGTCGCCGACCATGGCGACGAGATGCCCCTCGTCCTGAAGGTCGCGGATCAGCTGGAGCTTGCCCTCGGGCAGGGCGTGGGCATGCACCTCGGTGATGCCGAGGGCGTCGGCGACCGCCTGGGCCGTCTCGGGGGCGTCTCCGGTGAGCAGGACGATGCGCCGCACACCGAGGTCCTCCAGCTGCCGCACGACCGTGTGCGCTCCGCCGCGGACGGCGTCGGAGAGGCCGAGCATGCCGATGAGGTCGTCGTCGTGGGCGATGCAGATGACGGTCTCGCCCTGTGCGCGCAGCCGTTCCGTCCACGCCTGCGCGTCCGGCGGCAGTTGCATCCCGTGCCTGCGGAGCAGGGCCGGGCTGCCGACGAGAAGGCGGCTGCCGTCCAGCTCGGCGCGCATCCCCATGCCGAGGACGACCTCGCACGCCTGGTGGATCGGCACCTGCAGGTGCTGCTCCTCACTGCGGCGCACGATGGCCTCCGCCAGGGGGTGCCGGGCGTGCAGTTCGCCCGACGCCGCGAGGCTCAGCACCTCGTCGGTGGTGAACCGGTCGTGGAAGGTGACCACGCTGGTGACGAGCGGCCGGCCCAGCGTGAGGGTGCCGGTCTTGTCGAAGACCACGGCCGTGACCCGTCCGACGCCCTCCAGGTGTGTGCCGCCCTTGATGAGGGTTCCGTGGCGGGCGCCGTTGCCGATGGCCGCGCTGATCGCGGTCGGCGTGGCCAGTCCGGCGGCGCAGGGGCAGGCGATGAGCAGCATGGTCATGGCCCGCCGGGCGTCACGGGTGAGGGCGTACGTACCCGCCGCGAGGGCGAAGGAGACCGGGACGAACCGGCGCGTGAAGCGGGTCGCCACGGTCTGGATGGGCGCCCGGTCCGCCTGGGCCTCCTCCACCCGCCCGATGATGCGGCCCACGGTGGTGTCGCGGCCGACGGACGTGGCCCGGACGATGAGGGACCCGTTGGTGACGACGGTGCCGGCGTAGACGTCGCTGCCCTGGTGCATGTAGACGGGGAGGGCCTCTCCGGTGATCGCCGCCTGGTCGACCAGGCCCTCACCGGCGACGACCGTGCCGTCGACGGGGATCCTGTGGTGCTCGTAGACGGCGACCAGGTCGTCCGTCGCGACGTCCTCCAGGGGCACCTCCACCTCGACGCCCTCGCGTACGAGCCACACCCGCTCCTCCCCGACGCTCAAAAGCTCCTCGATGGCCCGGCGGGTGCGGCGCAGCGTGATGGTCTGCAGGAACTCGCCGATGTTCAGCAGCCACAGCACGGTCAGCGCCACCACGTTCTCCCGCAGCACCAGCGAAATCACCGTCGCCGCGGTGACCAGCGTGTCCGTACCGGGGTACCTGCGGCCCAGCGCGGTGGTCACGGCGCCGCGGAAGAAGGGCAGGCCGCTGAAGACGGTGGCGAAGCGCAGGAAGCCCAGCCGGCCTCCCCCGGTCCAGGGCGGGCGGCGCAGCAGCAGCCGGTGCACGGCGACGACCGCGAGGACGGCTCCGCCCACCACCAGCCGGGCGAGTTCACCCGTGGAGGAGTCCGGTGTCGCGCGGCTCTCCCGGACCACGGCGGACGGCGGCGGCGCCTCCTCAAGGGCGGCCACCAGCCGGTCCACGTCCAGGTGGTCCTGCGCGACCCAGACCACCACGCTGCCGGTGCGGGGAAAGATCCGCAGCGCCCGGAACCCCCGGACATCGGCGAGCCGCTCGTCGACCAGGCCGGCGCAGCCGGGCCGGTCCCTGAGCCACGGCACGGTCAGCCGCACCCGGCCCGCGGCCACGGAGCGCACGGCGATGCCGGACATGATCAGTGTTCGTGGTCGTGGTCGTGGCCCTCGACGCTGACCGCGGAGGGCGGCGGCGCCTCCTCACCCAGCGAGGACCGGGCCTCGGCCATCATGTCCCCCGCCTTGAGCCGCGCTTCCTCGGCCGCCGAACCGAGCCAGCGGCCTGCCACGATCCCGCCCGCGATCCCGCCGACGAGTGCCTTGCGGGCAGCGGGCTTCAGAGCGGGCGCGGCTTTGGCGGCTCCGCGGAGGATCAGTGCGCCGACTGTGCCCGAGACGGCGAAGTGTGCCAGGCGGCCTGCGGCGGCACCGGCCAGAGCAGCGGGATGCATGGGCGCTCCTTATGAGGTCCTGCGCCCCCATGACCCAACCTGCCTCAATTGTGGCCCCCTGCGCCGACGACGGGCAACCAGCGCCGGTGTGGCCCGCCGGGCGTGCAACGTTCTCGCAACCCGCGGCGGAGTTGACTGGTCACTGTCCGCGTCGGCAGGTGGTCGAGAAGGGGTCGTCCTATGAACGAGCACGGGAGCCGCCCGGTGGAACTCACGCCCGCGGCGGCCGATCTGCTGCGGCGGCTGCGGGCGGCCCACGGGCCGCTGATGTTCCACCAGTCGGGCGGCTGCTGCGACGGCAGTGCGCCCATGTGCTACCAGGCCGGGGAGTTCCGGACCGGGGCGTCGGACGTGCTGCTGGCCGAGTTGGGTGTGGAGGGAGTCGGGGAGCCGGTTCCGTTCTGGATGTCCCGGAGTCAGTACGAGCGGTGGAGCCACACCCGGCTCGTGGTCGACGTGGTCGAGGGCCGGGGCAGCGGCTTCTCACTGGAGGCCCCTGAGGGAGTGCGGTTCCTGATCAGGTCGTTCATGGCCTGATCAGGTGGTTCATGGCCTGAGCAGGTGGTTCATGGCCTGAGGTTGCCGACGACATCGGCGGTCGCCGCGATGCCCTCGTGGATGGTCGGAGCCATGCTCGTGCCGGCGAGGAAGAATCCGAGCAGGGCGCAGACCACGGCATGGGACATCTTCAGACCACCGTTGCGCAGAAAGATCACTGCCAGTACGAGGAGCAGAAGTACCAACGAGATCGAAATGGCCATCACCAACCTCCTTCGCCGCGGCGGGATTGCGGCGTTCGGCGGCCAGTCTGGCGCAGCGGTGGGCCCGTACGGCCGACTGGCGTGTCGGCCGTACGGGTGACTCGGCTCAGCGGTCCTCGGAACGCAGGAACCTCTCGAGTCCTGCCAGGTCGTCGGTGTTGACGTGGTCCACGTCGGCGGCCAGCAGTTCGCGCCACAGTGCGTCGCGGGCGGGGCCGGGCGTGTCGGGGGTGGCCCAGAAGCGGACCCGCTGGCCGCGGCCGTGGGCGGTGGCGACGAGGGCGTGCAGCTTCTCCCGTTCCGCCGCGGGGAACGGGCCCATGCCGAGCCAGCTGAAGCTGTGGGTCCAGTTGCTGGAGATCAGCGGGATGAAGGAGGCGGGGGCGGGCGCCGGGGCGGCGAGGTCGTCCAGGCGCCCATCGTAGAAGGCGTACCGGCGGCGCTGCTCCTCCATGGGGGAACGGGCGGTGCGGTCGCCGGAGACGACGGGAGTGACGGCGCCCAGGCGGACGCGGCCGTCGGTGCAGCTGCTCAGCATCCGCCGGTAGTCGCGCAGTTGGCGGTCGAGCTCGCGGTAGGCGGCGACGCCGTCCGTCTTGATGTCGACGAGCAGCTGCACCGGCCGGCGGTAACCGCGGTACACGCTGCCGTGGTTGGCGCGCACGCGGGCGAGCAGCGGTTCGAGGTAGAGGCCGCGCAGGGTGCGGGAGGGGTCGAGTTCGGCGGGCTCGTGGGCGACGAGCAGGTCGCCGTCGACGAGGAAGATGTCGGCCTCGACGCTGGTGAAGCCGTGTGAGAGGGCGTCGTGGAGCGGCCGTTCGTGCAGGTAGTCGTTGTGGGCATGGGCGCGGCGGAGCGGTGTGGGCCGGGCGGGTCCGCCGCCGCGCTCGGCGGCCTGCGCGGCGGCGGGGGCGGCGACGGCGCCCGCCAGTGCGGCGGCGAACGTGGTGACGGCTCTGCGACGGGTGGTCGGCACGGTGGCCTCCGGGCTCGGCGAGTCGGACGGGGCTCCGCGAGTATCCGACGACGGCGAGCCAATGGGCAGGCCACGGCCAAGAGTTCGGCCATCCGTCACCTGTGCGTGTGGTGGCGACCGGTGGCTTATGGGCCGTCAGGAAGCGATCTGGGACCAGTGGACGGTGCGGTCGCACCAGCGTCCCAGCAGGACGTGGTCGTGACCGACGGCGAGGAGGCCCGCACCGCTGTCCTGCCGGTAGCTCTCGACGGCGGCCACGAGGGCCGCGGTGGTGGAGGCGTCCAGCATCGCGGTCATCTCGTCGCAGATCAGCCAGCGCGGGCGGAGCACCAGGGCTCGGGCGAGGCAGGCGCGTTGCAGCTGGCCGTCGCTGACCTCGTGCGGTCGGCGGCCGAGGAGTTCACCGGTCAGGCCCACGGTGCGCGCCAGCTCCTCGACCCGGTCGGCCGCCCCGGCCCGCCGCCCGGTCGCGCGCAGCGGTTCGGCGATCAGGGCCCGCAGCGTCAGGCGGGGGTCGGCGGACAGCCGGGGCTGCTGGAAGACGACGCCGATGGCGGTACGCAGGTCCCGGGGAGCGGCGTGCCGCCAGCCGCGTACCGGCGCGCCGTCGAGGACGACGCGGCCCGCGTCGGGGCGGTGCAGCAGCGCGGCGACCCTGGCGAGGGTGGACTTGCCGCAGCCGCTGGGGCCGAGGAGGCCGACGGCCTCGCCGGGCGCGAGGTGCAGCGAGGCGCCTCGCACGACCGGGTGGCGGCGGTCGTAGCCCGCGGTGACGTCCTGGAGTTCAAACACGGTCGAGCTCCTCGGCGTGGTGGCAGGCGACGCCGTCGGTGAGTGCGGGCAGAGCGGCGCAGGTGTCGGACGCGCGCACGCAGCGCGGGGCGAACGCGCATCCGGGCGGCAGGTCGCCGAGTTCCGGCGGCAGGCCGGGGATCGGCGCGAACTCCCGTTCCGGCAGGGCGTTCAGCAGGCCACGGGCGTACGGGTGGCGGGGGCCGGGTGTGCCGAAGAACCCGGCGGCATCGGCGATTTCGACGATCCGTCCGGCGTACATGACGGCGACGCGGTCGGCGGTGCGCTGCGCGGCGGCGAGGTCGTGGGTGATCAGGAGCAGGGCACGGCCCTGGTCCGCGTGGCGGCGCAGTTCGTCGGCGGTGTGCTCGACGAGGTCGCGGTCGAGGCCGGTGGTCGGTTCGTCGGCGAGCAGCAGGGGCGCGTCACCGACGAGGGCCAGCGCCGTCGCGGCGCGCTGGGCGAGACCGCCGGACAGTTCGTGCGGGTGCCTGTCGAGGTGGCCGGCGGGGAACGCGGCACGCTGAGCAGCCTCGGCGGCGGCGCGGCGTGCTGCGGCTCCGCGAAGTCCGGTGAGCTGCCGTACGGTCTCGGCGAGTTGGGCACCGACGGTCCGCACGGGCGTGAGGTGGGCGGCGGGACTCTGCGGGATCAGACCGATGCGCCGCCCTCGGACGGTGCGTGCGAGGGTCCGCTCGTCGGCGTCGAGGAGTTCGATGCCGTCGACGACCGCGGACCCGGCGGTCTGCGCGTTGCCCGGCAGCAGCCCGAGCAGCGCGGAGGCGAGCACGGACTTGCCGCAGCCGCTCTCGCCGACGAGGGCGAGGCACTCCCCCGCCGCGAGGTCGAACGAGACGTCGGCGACGGCGGCGACGTGCCGCCCACCACGCATACGAAACCGCACGGAAAGCCCGCGTACGCCGAGGACGGGCGGCCGCGGCCCGACGTCTGCGCCGGGCACGGCGCGCGCGGCGCGCCCGGGCGCGCCCGAGTCTGCCGCAGGCGCGGGCTGCGTCGCGGGCGCGGGCGCGTCGCCGGCGAGCGCGTCGGGGGCGGAGGCAGCACCTTGCGTGGCACGCACACGCGCGTCCGAGGCCGCCGCAGACGCAGGCGCAGCGGTGCAGGAGTCCGGTGGCGCCGGGCGGGGGGTCTGCGGCGTGGTCACAGCATCAGCTCCGATCGGCGTCGCGGGTTGATCCTTTCGCGCCAGGCGCCGGCCAGGCCCGCTATCGCCAGCGTGGGGACGATGAGGAGGAGTCCGGGGAAGAGCGTGGGCCACCAGTCGCCGGCGAGCAGCGAACCGCGTGCGGACTGCACGAGGTTGCCGAGGCTGGCCTGGTGCGTCGGCAGGCCGAGGCCCAGGAACGACAGGGCCGATTCGTGCCACATCGCATGCGGCACCATCAGGACCGCCGCGAGCCCGGCCTGCGGCAGCACGCCCGGCAGCAGGTGCCGTACGGTCACCCGCCACCTGGTGGCGCCGCCGCTGATCGCCGCGTCGATGTACGGGCGCGAGCGCAGGGACAGCACCTCGGAGCGGACGATCCGGGCGGTGGACAGCCAGTGCGTGAGGGCGACGGAGACGATGACGGGCCACACCCCCGGCCGGAACATGGCGACCACGAAGATGCCGAGCAGCAGATGCGGCACGGAGGAGAACGTGTCCACCAGTCGCATCAGGAGCCGGTCGGTCCAGCCGCCGCACGCCGCGGCGGCCGCTCCGACCGCCGTGCCGATGAGGGTCGCGACGACGGCGGCGACGAGACCGACGAGCAGCGAGACGCGCAGCCCGTAGACGCAGCGCAGGAGCAGGTCCCGGCCGACGTCGTCGGTCCCGAACGGATGGGCGGCGGAGGGCGGTTGGAGCTTCATCGACAAGTCGACGGCCTGCTGGTCGAGCTGCACGAGGGGCGGTACGACGAGGACGGCGAGCGCCACGACGGTGACGACGGCGGCCGACACGGTGACGCGCACGGCGCGGGTCGAGCGGCGGGTGCGGCCGCGCGACGTCCAGGCGAGGTCAGCCATCGAATCCCACCCTCGGGTCGGCCAGGCCGTACAGCAGGTCGGAGATCAGGTTGCCCAGCAGCACGGCCGCCGTCGCGAACACGGTGAGTGCGGCGAGCAGCGGGAAGTCGACGGAGGTGGCGGCCTGGACGGTGGCCGCGGCGATGCCGGGCCAGCTGAAGACCGTCTCCACCAGCAGGGCACCGGTGATGAGTTCGGGAACGCGGGAGCCGATGAGGGTCAGCATCGGCAGCATGCCCGAGCGCAGGGCGTGGCCGATGAGCACGGTGCGTTCGGTGAGGCCGCGGGCGCGGGCGCCGCGCACCGGGTCCTCCTCCAGGGCATCGCCGACGCCTTGGCGTGCGTAGAGGAAGAACCACGGCAGCTGGGTGATGCCGAGGACGGCGGCGGGCAGCACGAGATGGGTGGCGACCTGGCCGAAGGTGACGGTGTCGCTGGCGGTGTCGGTGAGCCCGCCGGCGGGCAGGACGCCCAGTTCGAGGGCGAAGAACCAGATGGCGAGCAGTCCGAGCCAGAACGCGGGGGCCGCCTCCAGGGTGTACGCGGCGGAGCTGACGCAGCGGTCGAGCGAGCCGCCGCGGCGGCGGGCCGCGAGCACGCCGAGGGCGGTGCCGAGGACGACGGCGAGTGCGAACGCGGTCGCGGCGAGCAGCACGGACCAGCCGATGCGTTCGCCGATGACGTCGGCGACGGGCATGCGCATGACGGCGGAGTCGCCGAAGTCGCCCTGGAGGGCGGCCGTCAGCCAGTTCCACCAGCGGGTGACCAGCGGCTGGTCGACGCCGAGGTTGGCACGGATCTGGTCGAGGTTCTCCTGCGACGCGGTCAGTCCCGCGCTGCCGGTGTACGCCTTGACCGGGTCGAAGGGTGAGGCTGCGGCCACGGCGAACACGGCGAAGGTCACGGTGCCGAGGACGGGCACGGCGAGCAGGACCCGCCGCCCGGTCATGCGTGCGAGCGCGCCCCAGGGGAGGCGGCGGTTCACTGCTTCGGCGTCCAGTCCTCGACGTTCCACCAGGGGCCGGAGGCCAGACCGTGGTCGTGCGGCTCGACCTGGGTGCTCAGCCCGTCCCACCGGTCGTTCACGACGTAGACGTGGTCGATGTGGGTGAGGAAGGTGTAGCCGGGGTTCTTGACGAGTTCGCGCTGGACGGTGTCGTACGCGGCCTTGCGTGCGGCCTTGTCGCCGCTGCGGCGGCCGTCCTCCAGGGCCTTGTCGAC
Source organism: Streptomyces sp. NPDC015127 (assembly GCF_043080095.1). NCBI lineage: Bacteria > Bacillati > Actinomycetota > Actinomycetes > Kitasatosporales > Streptomycetaceae > Streptomyces > Streptomyces sp. NPDC015127. The sequence goes on along the minus strand of NZ_JBIBVE010000002.1, from coordinate 269,675 downwards.
GGCCGGGTTGTCGTAGTGCGCCATGTTGTTGAAGCCGTCGCCGGCGAGGCGGGAGTTCAGCAGGAGGTACTGGTCGAAGTCGGGGTCACCGGGTGCGCCGCCGCCCGCGAGGACGGCGTCGTGCTCCATACGGGGCTCGATGACCTCCCAGGTGCCGGCCTTGGTGGTGATGTCGATGCCGGCCTTCTTGGCGTCGGAGGCGTAGGCGAGGGCGTGGTCCTGGCGGAGCTTGTCGCCGGTGAGGTACCAGAGCGGGAAGGCGGCGCGGACGCCGTCCTTGACGCGGATGCCGTCCTTGCCGGGCTTCCAGCCGGCGTCGTCGAGGATCTCCTTGGCCGCCGCGAGGTCGTGGCGGCGCTCGGTGCCCCGGGTGAACCATTCGCTGCCGATGGGGACGGGCCCGTAGGCGGGCTTGCCCGCGCCGCTGAGGATGCTGTTCACCATGGCCTCGCGGTCGACGGCGATGTCGAGGGCGCGGCGGACGGCGGTGTCGCCGGCGACCTTGTTGCCGGTGGGCAGGGTGACGGTGCGGTAGTCGTAGGTGGTGGCCGTGTACGTCTTCCGGCCCGCGTCCCTGCCGAAGCCCTTGGCCAGGTTGGGCGGCAGGATGGCCCCGTCGAGGTCGCCCGCGCGCAGCCGGGTGGCGCGGACGTCGTCGTCCTTGATGATCGCCATGGTGAACTTCTTCACCGCGGGTGCGCCGCCCCAGTAGCGGGGGTTGGCCCTGAAGCTGATCTTCTCACCCTTGGACCAGCCGGTGAGAATGTAGGGGCCGGTGCCGACGGGCTCGGTGGTGAAGTCGCCGGTGTTGACGTCCTGCCGGCCGGCGATGTGCTCGGGGGCGATGGGCAGGACGGTGCGCTGGGCGAACGGCGCGTAGGGGTACTTGAGGGTGAAGACGACGGTGTCGTCCCCGACGGCCTTCACGTCCTTGACGACGTCCAGTTCGGTCCGGGACGGATTGTTGGTCCGCTTGTCGAGGATGGTCCGGTAGGTGAAGACGACGTCACCGGCGCCGAACGGCTCGCCGTCGCTGAACTCGACGCCCTTGCGAAGCCGGTAGGTGTACGTGAGCCCGTCGTCGCTCACCTCGGGCAGCGCGGCGGCGAGCGCCGGGCGGAGTTTCATGTCCGCGTCGAAGGCGAGCAGTCCGTCGAAGATCTTGGAGTTGCCGTCCTTGCCGTAGCCGAGGAGCGGGCTCAGCGTCTCGGGTTCGTAGGCGATGCCGACGACCGCCGAGTCCTCGGCCCGCCCGCCGGTCCCACCGGCGCTGCCCGGCTGGGAGCAGGCCGCCGCGCCGAAGGTCAGCGCGGCGGCGAGCGCCGTGGCGGCCGCGGCTCGTATCGATCGGCCCGTCATGCTCGTACACCCCTGTTGAAGATCAGCCGTTATTGCAAACTGATCGCAATTAAACAACACGTAAAGGGCGTGACGAAACAGGGGGTGTTACGGAGCCTGGAGATCGACGAGCTCGGCCAGTGCCTGCGTGTGGCGGCCCGGCGTGCCGAGGGCGATCTCGTCGGCCTTGGCCCGCTTGAGGTAGAGGTGCGCGGGGTGTTCCCAAGTCATGCCGATACCGCCGTGCAGCTGCACGCACTCCTCGGCGGCGTGGACGGCGACCCGCGAGCAGTACGCCTGGGCGACGGCCACCGCCGTCGCGGCATCGGGGCTCCCGGTGGCCAGGGCGTCGGCCGCGGCGCGCGCGGCGGCCCGCGCCGAGACGACCTCCAGCCACACCTGGGCCATCCGGTGCTTGAGCGCCTGGAAGGAGCCGACGGGCCGGTTGAACTGGTGCCGCTCCCGGGTGTGCCGGACCGTCTCCTCAAGGCACCATTCCGCGACGCCCAGTTGCTCGGAGGCGAGCAGCCCCGCCCCTGCGAGCAGCCCGCGCCGTACGGCCGCCTCGCCCGCCTCGCGGCCCGCGACGCGCGTGCCCCCGGGGCCGGGGGTGACGGAGGCGAGCGGACGGGTCAGGTCGAGCGCGGTCTGCGGTTCCACCGAGACCTCGGAACGCTCCAGCAGGTACAGGCCGTCCGCCCGCGGTACCAGGAACACGTCGGCGCGGACGGCGTCCGCGACGCCGGTGACCCGTTCCGCGTCCAGCGGCAGCGGTCCGTCGGCGGATGCCGACAGCGGCAGGGCGGTCACGGCGGTGCGGCGGCCCGCGGCGAGGTCGCCCAGCAGCGCGGTCACCTCCCCGGCGTCGTCACCGAGCGCGAGCAGCACCTCCGTCGCGACGACCGAACTGGTCAGATACGGCGCCGGGGCGACACGGCGGCCGAGCTCCTCCAGGACGACCGCCGCCTCGCGGTGGCTCGCACCCTGACCGCCCAGCTTCTCGGGCACGAGGAGCCCGGCGGCGCCGACGTCGGACGCCAGGGCCTTCCACAGACCGGCGTCGTACGGGTTGCCGCTCTCGGCTGCGCCCGCGACGAGGGCCGCGGGGTCGGCGTGCGCGGTGAGCAGCGAGCGGACGGCGGCCCGCAGATCGGTCTCGGCCTCGGAGTACAGCAGGTCCGTCATCGCGCGAGGTCCTTCCAGGCGATGTCCTTGTCGCTGCGCGGTTCGGCGGGCAGGCCGAGGACGCGTTCGGCGACGATGTTGAGCAGCACCTCGCTGGTGCCGCCCTCGATGGAGTTGCCCTTGGAGCGCAGGTAGCGGTAGCCGGCGTCACGACCGGTGAAGTCGACCAGCTCGGGGCGGCGCATGGTCCAGTCGTCGTACAACAGCCCCTCCTCACCGAGGAGTTCGACCTCCAGGCCGCTGATCTCCTGGTTCAGGCGGGCGAAGGCGAGCTTCGTGCCGCTGCCCTCGGGGCCGGGCCGGCCCGCGGCCAGCTGCTGGCGCAGCCGTTCGCCGGTGAGCCGGGCGACCTCGGCCTCGACCCAAAGGGTCAGCAGCCGCTGGTGCAGGTCGTGGGTGCGCAGTTCGGGGCGTTCGCGCCAGGTGCGGGCGACGGGGCCGATCATTCCGCCCTCGCGGGGCAGCCGCATACCGCCGATGGACACCCGTTCGTTCATCAGCGTGGTCTGGGCGACCTTCCAGCCCGCGCCGACCTCGCCGAGCCGGTGTGCGTCGGGGATCCGGACATCTGTGAGGAAGACCTCGTTGAACTCCGCCTCGCCGGTGATCTGGCGCAGTGGCCGCACCTCGACACCGGGGTCGGTCATGTCGCAGATGAAGTAGGTGATGCCCCGGTGCTTGGGCAGGTCCGGGTCGGTGCGGGCGATGAGGATGGCCCAGCGGGCGACATGGGCGCTGGAGGTCCACACCTTCTGCCCGGTCACCACCCAGTGGTCGCCGTCGCGGACCGCGCGCGTGCCGAGCGCCGCGAGGTCGGAGCCCGCGCCGGGCTCGCTGAACAGCTGGCACCACACCTCCTCGCCGGTCCACAGGGGTTCGAGGAAGCGCCGCTGCACCTCCTCGGAGCCGTGGGCGAGGATCGTCGGCGCGGCCATGCCGAGGCCGATGCCGATGCGGCGGGGGTCGTTGTCGGGCGCGCCGGCGGCGGCGAGTTCGGCGTCGACGACGGCCTGCATGGAGCGGGGCGCGCCGAGGCCGCCGAGGCCCTCGGGACAGTGCACCCAGGCAAGTCCGGCAGCGAAGCGGGCGCGGAGGAACGCGCCGCGTTCCGTGGTGGCCGGCGGGTGCGCGGCGAGCAACTCCTGTGTCCGCTCTCGCAGTTCGGCGGCGTCGGGGGTCCTGTTCACCGGTGCGCTCCTTCCGGGACGACGACCAGGCGGCCGGTGGTCGTGCCGTCGGCGACGCGCTGGACGGCGTCGGCGGCGTCCTTGAAGGGGACCCGCTCACTGACCAGGGGCTTGATCAGTCCCTTGGCGGCGTACTCGGTCAGCGTCCGGTGGCAGTGCCCGATGGACGCGGGGTCCTTCTGGGCGTAGAGGCCCCAGTGCAGGCCCATGATCGAGTAGTTCTTGACCAGGGCGTGGTTGAGCGCGGGGGCCGGGATGTCGCCGCTGGCGAAGCCGACGACCACGATGCGGCCCTCGAAGGCGACGCACTTCGCGGACTTGGCGTAGGCGTCGCCGCCGACGGGGTCGTAGATCACGTCGGCGCCCCGGCCGCCGGTGGCGTCCTTGACGGCGGCGACGATGTCCTCGGTGCGGCGGTCGACGACCACGTCACAGCCCAGTTCGCGGGCGACGGCAGCCTTCTGCGGGCCGCCGACGACCCCGATGACCGTGGCCCCGGCCGCCTTGCCGAGCTGCACGGCGGCGCTGCCGACACCGCCGGCCGCGGCGTGGACGAGCAGCGTCTCGCCCTCCTTGAGGCCCGCCCGGCGGTGGAGTCCGAACCAGCCGGTCTGGTAGCCGATGTGCAGGGCCGCGGCCTCGGCGTCGTCCAGTGCGTCGGGCGCGGGCAGCAGCGCGGCCGCGTCGGCGACCACGTACTCGGCGAGACCGCCGTGCGGCAGGGCGGGGTTGGCGATCACCCGGCGACCGTCCCCGGTCTCGCCGCAGATCTCCACGCCCGGGGTGAACGGCAGCGGCGGCTTGATCTGGTACTGCCCCCGGCACAGCAGCGCGTCGGGGAAGTTGATGTTCGCGGCACGGACCCGGAGGAGGACCTGCCCCTCGCCGGGCGTGGGCCGGTCCACCTCTTCGAGCCGCATCACCTCGCTCGGCTCGCCGCTCCGGTGCACTTGCCATGCCTGCATGTCAGGGCCTCCCACAGCCGTAGGCGTACTGCGCTGGGCCGCATACTAAGCGGTCGCTTGCTCGCGTGGAAGACCCTGCCCGGCCGACCGCCGGATTCCTCAGTCGCGCCGCGGCCTCGCGCGCACGTGCATCCGCTCCCCCTGCGGGCCGAAGAGGCTCAGGAACTCCACGGGCTTGTCGTCGGCCGCGCCGAACCAGTGCGGTACCCGGGTGTCGAACTCAGCCGCCTCCCCCGCGGCCAGCACCACGTCGTGGTCGCCGAGCAGCAGCCGGAGCCGGCCGGAGAGCACGTAGAGCCACTCGTAGCCGTCGTGCGTGCGCTGCTCACAGGGCTCCGCGCTCGGCTTGTGCACCACCTTGTACGCCTGGAGGCCACCCGGCCGGTTGGTGAGCGGATACATCGTCCGGTGTCCGCGGACGATCGGCTTGGACCGCACGCGCGGATCGCCCACGGGCGGGGCGCCGACCAGTTCGTCGAGCGGCACCTGGTGGGCGCGGGCGATGGGCAGCAGCAGCTCCAGGCTGGGCCTGCGCCCGCCCGACTCCAGCCGGGACAGGGTGCTCACCGAGATACCGGTCGCCTCGGACAGGCTGCCGAGCGTGGCGCCGCGCTCGCGCCGGATCCTGCGGAGCCTCGGCCCCACCTCGTTCAGTACGGCGTCGAGCCGTGCGTCGTCGTCCATGCGCTTCATTGCAGAAACAGCAAGGCCATTTGTCAAACCGGCCCCGGACCGCGCGGCGGTCCGGGGCCGTGTGCGGCACGGGCGCGTCAGCGTCGCGGGAACACCTCGAACGTGACGGCGGGGCGGCCGCCGAAGCGCGGCGCCGCGGCCTCGGCCATACCGGTGAGGAAGGTGCGGCAGTACTCCTCCGAGTCCTTGTCCGTCAGGCCCTCGATGTACAGGCGGTGCTCCAGCAGGGAGCGCACGGACCGCTCCAGGCCGGGCCCCGCCTCGACCGCGTGCGTCGGGTTGTTCGAGCCCGCCACGGCCACCCAGCGCACGCCGTCCCACGGTTCGAGGCCCTGCTCGGAGACGAGTTCGGGGAAGATCCAGCGGTTGCCCGCGTCGCCGGCGGCGTCCAGGGTCGCACGGCCCACGGCGCGGTGGTCGGGGGTGTTCCAGACCGTACCGCCCCAGGTGTCACGGTGGTTGAGGGTGATGACCAGCTCGGGGCGGTGGCGGCGGATGGCGGCCGCGATGTCACGCCGCAGCGCCGTCCCGTACTCGATGACGCCGTCCTCGTGGTCGAGGAACTCGACGGTGGAGACGCCCACGACCGCGGCGCTGGCGCGCTGCTCCTGCTCGCGCAGCGGTGCGCACTCGGCCGGGGCGAGGGAGTCGATGCCCGCCTCGCCCCGGGTCGCGAGGACGTAGACGACCTCGCGTCCCTCGTCGGTCCACCCGGCGATGGCGGCGGCGCAGCCGTATTCGAGGTCGTCGGGGTGGGCGACGACGGCCAGCGCGCGCTGCCAGTCGCCGGGCATCTCCTGGAGCTGTTCGGTCACATGATCGGTCATGGCCGCAGGATAAGGCCCCTGCCCACGGCGGACAGGACGGTTCGTCAGACCTCGTCACGGGCGAGGGCGAGCAGGCGGTCGAGGACCCTGGTGCCGCTCGCGCGGACGCCGTCGTGCTCGTACTCGTCGGTGACCCAGGTACGCAGTCCGCGGACGGCGCGGGCGGTGCGCAGCGAGTCGTCGGTGTCGACATACATGTCGTCGTGGTAGACCGCCGCGGCGACCGGGACCTCGTTGGCGGCAAGGCGTGCCGGATCGTAGAGCGCGGGCCAGTCGGTGCGGGCGGCGAGCAGTTCGGCGCACTCGCGCAGCGGGCGCAGCGCGGGGTCCGCCTCGAAGTGCCAGGGGTGGATGGTCTCGCCGGTGAACATCAGCGGACCGTCGCCCGCGAGCGCCGTCTTCGCGTCGAACTCCGGGAACTCGGCCCGTACGCGCTCGGCGGCCCAGTCGGTGGGCCGGCCGCCCTGGGCGTAGATCGCCTCGTGCAGCACGGCGTAGAGGGGGTTGGCGGCGAACGACAGGACGGGACGGACGGCTTCCTGGAAGGCGTCGGAGAGTTCGTGGCCCGACGCGGTGCGCACGAAGGCGTTCTCGAGCAGGTAGTGCAACTGGTGGCTGCCGTCCTGGCCGCCGAGGACGATACCGAGCGACTGGAACGCCTCGGGCGTGAGGGTGTAGCCGCCGGGCAGCACGGTGGGACGGTCCGCGAGGTGGGAGGCGATGCGCCGAGCCCGCTCGACGTCCTGCGGGTAGCGGGCGTAATGGGCCTCGACCTTGCGCCGGATGCGCGGATAGGCGGCCCGGTAGACGTCGTCGGCGTGCCCGTCGAGGGCGGGCAGACCGCCGGTGATCAGGGCGGTGTGCAGTCCTTCGGGGGCGGTCGAGAGGTAGTGGGTGGTGCAGAAGCCGCCGAAGCTCTGGCCGAGCACGGTCCAGGGCGCCCCGCCGGTGAGCCGCGGCCGGATGGTCTCGCAGTCGCGGACGATGGAGTCGGCGCGGAAGTGGGCGAGGTGCGCGGCCTGTTCCCGCGGCCCGCCGCGCTGCGCGAGCGTCTGGCGGCTCTGGGGCGTGGAGCGGCCGGTGCCGCGCTGGTCGAGGAGGAGTACGCGGTATTCCTTCACGGCGCGGGCGAGCCAGGCCTGTGCCCCGACGAAGCGTCGGGCGGCGTTGCCGGGCCCGCCCTCCAGGTACAGGAGCCAGGGCAGGTCGTCTCCGGTGCGGCCGGCACCGGTGACCTCGCGGCCGTAGAGCTCGATCTGCTCGCCGCCCGGGTCGTCGTGGTCGAGCGGGACGGTGAAGCGGTGGTCGGTGAGGACGACTCCCGGCTGCCGGTACCTGGTCAATGCTGCTCCTGTGTGTGCCCTGTTCCCTGTGGCGCCCCCGTCCGCCCAGTGGATCACAGCGGGCGGACGGGGACGCGGCAGGGGGTGTCCGGAGGCGGGGCCGGGAAGCCTCCGGGAACGGGATCAGCCGGTCGGGAAGTTGTCCGGAGTCCTGACGCGGTCACGGATCCAGACACCGGCGGGCTTCAGCGACGTGGTGCCGGTCCAGGGACCGTTGTTGTTGCAGGTGCCGGTCTTGAATACGGCTCCCGATCGCTGGTCGTCGGAGTAGTTCCAGTTGACCCAGCTGATCTTCTTGCTCGCCATCAGGTCGAGGTAGCGCTGGGACATGGTGAAGTCGTCGGCGCCTTCGCCGGCGTAGTCCTGGGTGCCGAACTCGGTGACGAACATGGGGAGTTTGTCGGCGGCACGGGACAGGGTGTTCAGGTACTCGTCCCGGTGCGAGGCCGCGTAGAAGTGGAAGGTGTACATGATGTTGGCCGCGTCGACCGGGTTGTTCACGACCTCGCTCTCGTTCGAGCCCTCGGAGACGCCGAGGGAGGACCAGGCGCGGGTGCCGACGAGGATCGGGGTGTCGGGGTCGTTCTGCCGGATGACCGGGATCAGCTGCTCGGCGTAGCTCTTGACCGTGGACCAGCTCACGCCGCTGGGCTCGTTGGCGATCTCGAACAGCAGGTTGTTCTTGCTGCGGTGGCGCTGGGCGATCTCGGTGAAGAACGTCTTGGCGCGGGCGAGGTTGTGGTTCGGGTCGCCCGGGCTGAGCATGTGCCAGTCGACGATCGCGTACATGCCGCGGGCCGTGGCCTGCTCGATGATCGAGTGGACCTTGTCGGTGAAGCCGCGCGGGTCTGTCTCGTAGCCGCCTTCCTGGATGTACATGGAGATGCGCAGGACGTCGGCGTTCCAGTCGGTCGCCAGCGCGTTCAGCGAACCGGTGGTGACGCACTGGCTGTACCACTGCAGGCCGTGGGTGCTCATGCCGCGCAGCTGGACGGGCTTTCCGTACTGGTTGCAGAGCTTGGTGCCGCAGACCTTCAGCTGACCGTTGACCGCGACGGGCGTGCCGGCAGTGGTCGGGGCGGCGTCGACGGCGAGGTGGTCGACGTTGGGACCGCCGTTGGCGGTGGTGGCGGTGGCCCTGATGGTGTTGGCACCGGCCTTCAGGTCTGCCGTGACGGTGACTGTCGACCAGGAGGACCAGGAGCCGGTTCCGTTGAAGGCGCGTTCGTCGGCGGAGAGGGTGCCGTTGACGGAGATGTCCATCGGGCGGTTGGTGGTGGTGCCGTTGGCGTAGCGCAGGGTCAGGGTGGCCCGGCCCGCCTGCGCGGCACTGACCGACCACTGGACGTAACTGCCGCTCGCGTTTTCGTAGTTGACGAATCCGGTGCCGGTGTAGCCGGCGTGGTTGGACTCGACGAGAGCGCGCGAGACGGTCGCGTTCTCGGCCTCGTGGGTGACGGCGGCGGCGGGGGCGAGGGCTTCGTGGGCGGGGGCCGCGGGTGCTGTGGCCTCCACGGCCAGGGCCAGGGTCAGGGCGGTGCCTATGACGCCGAGGGCGGTGAGCGGGCGTTTCCAGAGCCGTGCCGGTCTCATGGGGGGTCTCCGTTGGCTGGGCGGATGGGCCGGGACAGAACCGATGCATCGGGGCGCTGATTGGAAGGAAACTTTCCTAACCGAGAGAGATAGCAGGGGCGACCACCGCTCGGCAAGGGCCCGGACACGACGGACACGCCTGGAGCGGCCGTCCACGGCTCGGCGCCCGACACAGAGCCGGCGGTCCCCGGCTCCGGCCGGCGGAGGCCCGCACGGAGCCCGGCAACAGCGGCACGGGAGAGGGAGAACGCCCCACCCGTAAGCACCAAGGGCGCCGACCACGGGCACCGGGAAGCCGCGCTCCAGGCCTTCCTCGCCCCCCGCCGGCGAATGCTGCGTCGAGCGGGCCGGGCAGATCCTCGTGGCGACGACGCTCCGGTCCCCGCGTGAGGAACGGGTCACCGCTCTTCGCCGCCACGGATGTCCCGCGCCCCGTGCCGCTTGCGGCGCCGGCGTTCGACGAGCCACGAGGCGGCGGAGAACACCGGCAGGGCGACGCCCACCAGCACTGCCGAACCGGTGAACGCGCTGTTGAGGAAGCGGCCGCCCAGGCGTGCCACACCGTGGTAGTAGCCGACCACCACCGCCATGAGCAGCACGTATCCGCCGACGACCGTGCCGAGCACCTGGCGGATCAGACCGGACCAGCCGCGTCTCGCCGCGCCGGGGGCGAGTTGTCGCGCGAGTCGGCGCTCCGGCCGCCCGGTCGCCGTGCCGCGGCCGGGCGGCTGTCGGCGCAGGAGCCACAGGCCGAGGCCGAGGTACCCCATGACCAGCAGGTAGCCGGTCAGCATGAGCCCGATGTTCAGAGGGAGGGGCAGCACGGGAGCGACCCTGCGTCCGGCCGGGCCGTCACGGTGCGTCCCGGAGCAGGAAGTGCCAGCCGCGGACGAACGTGTGCCAGCCGAACCACAACCACAGCGCGAACAGCGCCCATCGCCCGACCGGGTAGCGCATCACCGCGCGCAGGGCATCGCTCAGGGTGGGGAAAGTGTCCCCAGTGCGCACGAGGGCCAGACCCTCCCAGGCGAACACGGCGCCGAACAGAATCGCCCAGACGAGATAGCCGATCACCGGATGCTCCCTCATCGCGACCTCCACACGCGCGTGCGCCGACCGCCGCCACGGGCTGCCGGGCCGTGCATCGGTCACGACGCTCGGGCGACCGGTGCGGTGCCCAGGTCCGACGGAACCGCGAACCGGCGTACCACCGGCGTCACTACGGGCGTGGGCGACGGCGGGCCGCGGCGATGCCGGTCCCGCCGGCCGCACAGAGACCGGCTGTTCGGCTTGTTCGCTCTGGTGCCTCCTCACGGCCCCTGCGGCCGCCTCTCGACCGTAGGAGAGGCGCGGTCGGGCGGCGCGCGGCGCTACGCCGAACGGCACAGCACCGCGGGGCACGACGCCGCGCTTCCGCGGGGGACGCCGAGCGCCGGCGGGGCGCAACGCGGGTCGGCCGGCGACACGGACAGTCCGGCGCGTGTGCAGCCCCGTCCCGGCGCTTCTACGGTGAGCCCATGATCCGGTTCGAGCACGTCGGCAAGGTGTACCCGGACGGCACGACCGCCGTGGACGATCTCTCCTGCGACGTCACCGAGGGCGAACTGGTCACCCTCGTCGGCCCGTCCGGCTGCGGGAAGACGACCACGACGATGATGGTCAACCGGCTCATCGAGCCCACCGCGGGCCGCATCCTCGTGGACGGTGCGGACATCGCCGCCGTCGACCCGGTGAAGCTCCGCCGCCGCATCGGCTACTCCGCGAAGGCTGCGGCCTCACGGCTGCGCGCCGAAGGCGCCCGCTGGGCCGTCGTCCTCGGCGGCGACGGCACCCTGCACGGATGGGTGTCGGACGACTCCCTGGCGATCGCGGGCGAGCAGGGCACGGTCGGTGACCTGACCCGCCGGATGGACGCCTGGGTGCCGGTCGGCGCGCCGTTGAAACAGGCGTTCAGCGAGATGCTTCCGCACGACGCCGGCTGGGTGGCGGTCCTCGACGGCACACGATTCCTCGGCGTACTGACGCCGGCGAAGCTCCATGAGGCGCTGCGCCGCTCGGTGGACGCGGACGCGCAGGGAGTGGCCCGCGACCAGGTGGAGTTCGACTCGGTCGCGGACGCGTGAGACCGCCCTGGGGAGCCGCGCTCTTGCCAGGCGGCGACCGAGCGTGCTGATCTGCTCCCTTCTCCCGTACCGAAGGCGGTGCCCATGGCCCTGTTCGATCTCCCGCTCGACGAGCTGCGCAGGTATCGAAGTGTCTCCGCCGCACCGGCGGACTTCGACGCGTTCTGGACGAAGACGCTGGCTGAGGCCCGCAGTCACGATCTCGGAGCGCGCTTCGAGCGCGTCAGCACCCGTCTGACGTCGGTCGAGGTCCACGACGTGACCTTCGCCGGCTTCGGCGGCCATCCGGTGAAGGGCTGGCTGGTGCTGCCCGCAGGGGCCGCCGAACCGGTTCCGGTGGTCGTGGAGTTCCTCGGCTACGGCGGCGGGCGCGGACTGCCCCACACCCATCTGCTGTGGGCGTCGGCGGGTTTCGCCCACTTCGTCATGGACACCCGCGGCCAGGGCAGCGGCTGGGCGAACGGCAGCACGCCCGACCCGGTGGGCAGTGCACCCGCCTACCCCGGCTTTCTCACCCGGGGCATCGAGGACCCGCACGAGTTCTACTACCGTCGGGTGTTCACCGACGCCGTGCGCGCCGTCGAGGCGGCGCGCTCCCATCCGCTGACGGACGCGTCCAGGACGGCGGCCGTCGGTGCGAGCCAGGGCGGCGGCATCGCGCTGGCCGTGGGCGGCCTGGTGCCGGATCTCGCGGCCGTCGCCCCGGACGTGCCGTTCCTGTGCGACTTCCCGCGCGCGACGACGCTCACCGACCGCGACCCCTACCGGGAGGTCGGCAACTACCTGCGGACCCACCGCGGCCGAAGCGAGCAGGCGGCGCGCACGCTCGCCTACTTCGACGGCGTCCACTTCGCGGCGCGCGGGCGGGCCCCGGCGCTCTTCTCGGCGGCTCTGGAGGACCAGACGTGCCCGCCCTCGACGGTGTTCGCCGCGTTCAACGCCTACGCCCACGAGGAGAAGCGCATCGAGGTGTACGACTTCAACGACCACGAAGGTGGCGGTCCCTTCCAGGAGGCGGTCCGGCTGGCGTGGCTGCCGGACGCGCTGATGCGGTGACCGCCGTCGGCGCGGCGGCACCGGCGCTCTTGACCGGGCTGGAGGGCGCGGCCTAGCGTGCGGTGGAAAGCGCTTGCTGAACGCCGCACGCACCGTCTCGCCGCGTGGTGAACACCGCCGCCCCGTCCCCAGGAGGCCGAGTTGAACCCTCCCGGTACAGCCACCGCGTACGACGGTCTCCCCGGCGGGATCGGCGTGTCCCGCCTGCGCGTGTACGACTGGCCGACGGCGGACGGGCTGCGGGGCGGAACGCCGCATCTGCACCTGACCTGTTCGGAGGGGTACGCCGTGACCGGAGGGCGCGGCGCGGTGCAGACTCTGACCGCCTCCGGGTTCGAGGAGACGCCGCTCGCCCCCGGCGCCCTGGTCTGGTTCACCCCCGGCACGATCCACCGGCTGGTCAACGACGGCGACCTGACCATCGTCGTCCTGATGCAGAACTGCGGGCTGCCGGAGGCCGGCGACGCGGTGCTCACCCTGCCGCCGCGCTACCTGGCCGACCCGGCCCTCTACCGGGAGACCGTGGCCCTGCCCGCGACCGGCTCCGAGGAACAGCTCGCCGGGGCCGCCCGACGCCGCCGTGACCTGGCGATCGAGGGCTTCACCGCGCTGCGGTCAGCGGCCGACGCCGGGGACGCCCGGCCGCTGGCCGCGTTCCACCGCGCGGCGGCCGCGCTGGTGCGCCCGCTCACGGAGCGCTGGCGTGAGCGGTGGCTGACGGGCGCCGCGGCCGCGTCGGCCGCCACCGGCGCGCAGCTCGCGCGTCTGGAAAGTGGTGACGCCGCGTACTTGGCGGACGCCACCGTACGGGCGGAACGGCCCACGGCCCACGGCCGTTTCGGCATGTGCGGCCGCCTGGACGTGTACGACGCACGACCCGCATGAGCGCGGCCGGCGGGGGCGGGGCCGGCGGAGTCGGCCGTACGCGCGGGCGTCCCGTGCCGCGGGCGTGTCCGGGAGGGCGCGCAGTCCGGTGAGGCTGTTGCGCGCACGAGCAGGGTGAGCGATTGAAGTGCTCTCCCGGCTGAAGCCGGGAGATTCCCTCCTACCTTGCGGTGGTGGGCTTGACGCGCTTCGCACGCCTGACGACTGCCCTGGTGTTGCCAGTCGATGGCCCGGCGCTTGGCTTTCGCGCGGAGTCCAGCGATCTGGTCATAGGTGGCCCGCAGCCGCCCGTGCGTTCTGCGGGTTTGCGGAAGGTCTTGCGGGCGCGGCGGTCCAGTTCCAGCGGCGCGCCGCGACGGCGAGGGGGACGCCCGGCGTCCCGCCCGCTGGGCTCGCCTGTTCGAGCAGGTACGGAGCGGACGGGCCGACGGGGCCGGACAGTCACTGGGCGGCGGGAGCGGACGGGGCGGCGAGGAAGCAGTGCAGTGAGGTCTTCATCGCCGCGACGAACGCCTCGCGGGTCGCGTCGTCGACCAGGTTCAGGGACAGGTACGGATTGAGGTCCTCGAGTTCGACGAGCAGCAGGCCGAAGTCACGGGTGCGGCAGGCGTCGACGCGCTGGATGCCGTGGTCGACCGTGTTCCAGGCGATGAAGCGCCGGGCGAAGTCGAGGTCGGCCGCGGTGGGTTCGTACGGCGCCAGGTCCCAGCGGCGGGCGGGGTCGGGGGCGTGGAGGGCGTACTGGAAGGCGTCGTCGACGAAGTAGAAGGAGACCTCGTAGAGGAAGTCGATGCGCGGTTGTATCAGCACGTCGCCACGCGCGAGCTGAGCGAGCCGGCCGCGGTCCGCGAAGTGGAGGCCGATGGAGTCGGCGCCTGCCTTGGGCTTGACCGCGTACTCGTCGGCGGCAGGGAGCAGGCCGAGGTCGTCGAGCCGGTCGACGGTGGGGATGACCGGGTAGCCGGCCTTCGTGAGGTCGAGCAGGTACTGCTTGCCGGCCATGTCGCCGCGGGCGGTCAGGGGGTTGTAGACCCGGGTGCCGCGCTCGGCCGCCCGCGCGCGGAAGGCGTCGTACGCGTCCTGGTAGTGCAGGACGGGCCCGCTGTTGCGGACCACGACGCCGTCGAAGCCGTCCATCAGTGCGGCCGCGTCCGCCGGATGGGCGAGGGCGATGGTGAACTCCTCACGCAGCCGCGAGGACAGGTGGATGTCCTCGTCGCAGTACCGCCGGCCCTTGGCCTGGTAGGCAAGGTCGGTGACGTACAGCAGGCGGGACCTGGCGGACACGGGGCGGCTCCTGTGATCGGTTGACCGCAAAACTACTCGGTCCGGTCACAGGCGGTGCAGCCGGACCTCGGTCAGCAGGCCGTCCGCCACCTGCGCGGTCATGTACGTGTGATGCGGCTGGCGCCTGCGGTCGGTCGGGGAGCCGGGGTTGAGGAGCCGCAGGCCGCCGGGGGCCGTGGTGTCCCAGGGGATGTGGCTGTGGCCGAAGACCAGCACGGCGAGGTCGGGGAAGCGGTCGGCGCACCGCTGCTCGCGCCCGCGGGACGGGCCGGTCTCGTGCACGACTCCGAACCGGAGGCCGCCGAGCTCCGCCCGGGCCACCTCCGGGAGCCGGGCGCGCAGTTCGGGGCCGTCGTTGTTGCCGTACACGGCGAGGAGGCGGGCGGAGCGTTCCTGGAGGAGGTCGAGGGTCGCGGTGTCGACCCAGTCGCCGGCGTGGATCACCACGTCGGCCTCCTCGACACGGGCCATCACCTCATCGGGCAGGCGGCGGGCACGGAGGGGCACATGGGTGTCGGAGATCAGCAGCAGTCGCATGCCTGCCACCTTCCCGCTGCGGCGCCCGGCGGGCACACGGCCGCGCCGGGCGCCGCACTGACGTGACGTCAGAATGGGCGCCCGGCGCGATTCCATCTGCAATCGAAGCCGCGAATTCGGGGCTACGGTCAGTACGGACCGTTCACATTGTCGATCGAGCCGTACCTGGCGGCGGCGTAGTTGCACGCGGCGGTGATGTTCGCGACCGGGTCGTAGCTGTCGAAGGGCGTGCCGGGCACGTGGTAGGCCCGGAAGGTGGGGTCGATCACCTGGAGAAGGCCCTTGGACGGCGTGCCGTTGACCGCGTTGATGTCCCAGTTGTTGATCGCCAGCGGATTTCCGGAGGACTCGCGCATGATGTTGCGGTGGATTCCCTCGTAGGTGCCGGGAATTCCGTGCTTGGCCATGACGTCGAGCGATTCCTTGATCCAGCCGTCGAGATCGTTGGAATACGCCTTGGCCTTGGCGGGCTTCGCGGCCGGGGTCTTCTTCGCCGGGGCGGTGCGGGCCTCGGAGCGGTCGGCGCGGCCGGTGTCCGCGGTGCGGTCCGCGGGCTTGGCCTTGGCGCCGATGGTCAGCTTCAGGCCGGGGCGGATCAGCGACGGGTCGGCGCCGATGTTCCGGCGGTTGTCGTTGTAGAGCTTCTTCCAGCCGCCGCTGACGGACTGCTCCTCGGCGATCTTGGCCAGGGAGTCACCCGCTACGACGGTGTACGTGGCGGGGGCCTTCTTCGCCGGGGCGGGCGCCGTGACGGCGGCCTTCGCGATCGCGGGCTGCGCGGCGGAGGCGGTGGTCGCGCCGATCACCGGCAGGGCGAGCGCGGCGCCGCCCGTGCCCGCGGCGACGAAGCCGCGGGTGAGTCGGCTGGACTTGGGACGGCGGTGCTTACCCTTTGCAGGCATGACGCATTTCCTCTCCGTCGCCTGCGAGGTGAGCTGTCGGGTTCGGGCTGGAGATGCCCGGTCGCATGGTCGGTGCGACTTCACCCCGAGCCGTTCCGGATTTCCGGATCGGCGGCTTACCTGGGTCCCCCGCTCCTGCCGAACGTGAGTGCGTGTGGTCGGATTCCGGACGGCGGCAGGATTCGGCGGTCCATCCGGATTGCGGTGACCGTAAGCGAGAGCGGCCCGACGGAACAAGCCCTGAATTCACAACCGCAATGCGGAACCGGGGAAAAGGGGCAGGAACGACCTTCCTCGCCTTCTGTCGGGAACTCAACTTTCCCTCCGCACAAGGAGGGTGCGGACGCGCTCGCCGCTGTCGTGGTTCCACCGCGTGACCGATGTCACGGAACCGAGAACAAGAAAGACGAGTCGCCCGAGTCGCACGTAAACGGACATTAAGGAATGGAGGAGGGCGGCCCCGGAGAGGAAAAGCTCACAACTCATCGGGTGCTAATAGTCCGTTTTATTCTTTATGTAATGGCATCGTCCGCTTCGGGTACTCGTCCGCGGTGGCCGGGGGCGCGGCTCTCCGCCCGTACGCGGTCGCCCGCCGCCACCGACATCACGCGGGAGGACACGATGCGCGCACTGACATGGCAGGGCCGGCGAGACGTCCGGATCGAGACCGTCCCCGATCCCCGCATCACCGAGCCGAAGGATGTGATCGTCCGGGTGACGTCCACCGGCATCTGCGGTTCTGATCTGCACCTGTACGAGGTACTGGGCCCCTATCTCGATCCCGGCGACATCCTCGGCCACGAGCCCATGGGCATCGTCGAGGAGACCGGACCGGAGGTGACCGCTCTCTCGGCCGGCGACCGCGTCGTCGTCCCGTTCAACGTCTCGTGCGGCGAGTGCTTCATGTGCGACCAGGGACTCCACTCGCAGTGCGAGACGACCCAGGTACGGGACCGGGGCACCGGAGCGTCGCTGTTCGGCTACACGAAGCTGTACGGACAGGTGCCCGGCGGACAGGCCGAGTACCTGCGGGTGCCCTTCGGCGACACGCTGCCGGTCAAGGTGCCCGAGGGACCGCCCGACGAGCGCTTCGTCTACCTCTCGGACGTGCTGCCGACGGCCTGGCAGGCCGTGGAGTACGCAGACGTCCCGCCCGGCGGCTCGCTGACCGTCCTGGGCCTCGGGCCGATCGGCGACATGGCGTGCCGCGTCGCACTGCACCGGGGCGCCGGACTCGTCATCGGCGTCGACCTCGTCCCCGCGCGCCTGGTCCGGGCGCAGGCGCGGGGAGTGACGGTCCTCGACCTGCGCGAGCACGACGAGGTCGCCGACGCGGTCCGCGACCTGACGAACGGCCGCGGCTCGGACGCGGTGATCGACGCCGTGGGCATGGAGGCCCACGGCGCCCCGGTCGCCAAGGCGGGACAGTGGGCGACCGGCCTGCTGCCAGGGCGCGTGGCCCGGCGCGTCATGGAGCATGTCGGCGTGGACCGGCTGGAGGCGTTCTACACGGCCATCGACGCGGTACGGCGCGGCGGCACGATCTCGCTGGCCGGGGTCTACGGCGGCATGGCGGATCCCGTGCCGATGCTCACCCTGTTCGACAAGCAGATCCAGCTCCGCATGGGGCAGGCCAACGTCCGGCGGTGGGTGGACGACATCCTTCCGCTGCTGACGGACGCCGATCCGCTCGGCGTCGAGGGCTTCGCCACGCACACCATGCCGCTGGAGAAGGGACCCGAGGCGTACGCGACCTTCCAGGCCAAGGGTGATGGCATGGTCAAGACGCTGCTGAAGCCGTAGCGCCCGGAGGTGCGCAGCGCGCTGCGGCCGCGGCGCGCCCCGGCCGTCCGCGGCGCGGCGGAGCCGGAGCGCCCTCGCCGTCCGCGGCGCGCTGAACCCGTAGCGCCCGGCTGTCCGCGGCGCGCGGGAGCCGCAGCACCGTCGCTGTTGCCGGCGCGCGCTGAAGCTTCAGCCCCCTCGCTGCCCGCAGCGCGCTGCGCCGTAGCCCACCAGCGGTGCGGCGCCCCCAAGCCGCAGGTACTCGCGGCGCCCGGTCAGGTTTGGCAGGTGGGGCACCACATCGAGCGGCGTCCGCCCGTGCGGTCCGCGCGCAGCGGTCCGCGGCAGCGCGGGCACACCGGGTCCCGGTCGTCCCGGCGCCCGGTGAGCCAGGTCCGCCGGGGCGGTACGCGCGCGGTCGGCACGGCCGAGCGCAGGACCCGGCCCATCGCCGCATGGATCCGGCGCAGTTCGGCCTCGTCGAGGTCACGCGCGGGCCGCCCGGGCGCCACCCGGGCGCGCCAGAGGATCTCGTCGGTGAGCAGGTTGCCCAGGCCGGCGAGCACCGACTGGTCCATCAGCACGTTCTTGACGGCGCCCCGCCGCCCGGCGACGCGTTCCAGGAAGGTGTCCCTCGGCAGGCCGAGCGCGTCGGGGCCCAGATCACCGAGTACATGCTCGACGGCCTCGTCGCTGCCGGCCAGGTGGACGCCCTGGAGCTTGCGCTGGTCGCGGTAGTGCAGCCTGCGGTCGTCGTCGAGAGTGAGCACGAGGCGGTCGTGGTCCGCCACGGGGTCGCCGGGCGCGGCGCACAGCAGCAGCCCGGTCATGCCGAAGTGCCAGACGACGCGGGGCCCGTCGGTGGGGGCGACGAGCCACTTGCCGTGCCTCCAGGGCTCCTCCAGACGCCGCCCCTCGAGTTCCTTCCGCAGCCGCCGCACGGTCACCCCGCGCAGCACGCCCGGGTCGCGCACGTCGACCCTGCTGATCCGGCGGCCCGTGCCGCAGGAGCGCAGTACCTCCCGGAACCCCTCGACATCCGGCAGCTCGGGCATGTCCTTCTCCCTCGTCGGCCGTCCCCCGGGTACCCCGCGGCGCACCAGCGATACGTCCGCGGGTGAACGACGCCCGCGCGGGTGGCCGCGTACCGGAACTGCCCCGGAGGAGAGGGCCGTGCGCTCGTCCTCGGGGACCTGGGCCGCGACGACCGGCCGGACTGCTCGCCACCCAGGGGCCGGTGCAGACGGTCGTGCTGGGGCTGCTGACCCGAGGGCCGGTCCGCGTCAGCGAATGTCCCACGGTGCCTGCGCACCGCGCACGAGGATGCGGCGGCCGGTGATCCGGTCCGGGGCGAGGACGATCCACAGGTCCCGCTCGCCACCTGCCCACGGCGCGCTGTACGCCTGCCGTTCCAGCTCCCGCACGGCGTCCTGGTCCGTGACCGACCGTGCCGCGCCGACGATCAGGACGCTCCAGCCGCGGCTGAACGCCTCGTCGATGTGATCCACCTCGAAAGCGATCTCCTGGCCCGCCGCCTGCCCGGGCAGCGCCTCCGGGGAGGTGCGGAACGCCACCTCCCCTTCGGCGACCACGTAGTTGACCGGGAGAATGGCGGGCCCGTCCCGGCCCGCGACGGCGATACGTCCCACTCCGTGCGTGCCGAGCAGTGCCCAGCACTCGTCCTCGGCCAGCTCCACCAGTTCGGGGCGGTGCGCGGCCCGCCCCGAACCGGGCGGCGCGTCCACGTCGGCTCCGGTCAGCGCGGTGACGGTGGTCTCCAGAGCGTCGGCCAACCGCAGCAGGAACCCCATGCCCGGGGTCGCGGTCTGCTCCTCCAGGTACTCGATGTACCCGGGCGCGGATCCGGCGCGCAGCGCGACGTCCTCGCGGGACAGCCCGAGCTGCTGCCGGCGGGCGGCCACCCGGCGGCCGATGTCGCCCCTGGAGGACCTCGGGGCGGGGGCTCCCGTCTGCGGCTTCTCGGGCATGGTGGGCACCTTCCCAGGTCGGTGTTCCGGGTGCGGCTCGGGCCTCGCGCCCACGTTAGCCAGGGGCCCCGGGGGCCGCACGGTGGCAGGAGCCCCCGGGGGCCCCGCCGCGACCGGGGCGGGTGCCTCGGAAATACTGGGGACGACGAGCTGTCCCCAGGTGGAGGTGGAGCCATGACGCCGAGGACCGGTGCACGATGAGACACCGCTCCGTCGCCGACCTGATGACGCCCGAGGCGGTGTGCGTCCAGCGCGGCACCACCTTCAAGGAGATCGCGCGGCTGCTCGACGAGTTCGGCATCACGGCCGTGCCGGTGATAGACGACGACGGGCGGCCCGTCGGCGTCGTGTCCGAGGCCGACCTGCTGCGCCGGCACACCAGCGGGACCGGCTCCGGCACGAGCGGGAACGGCGACACGGCCGAGGGGCTGATGACGAGCCCCGCCGTGGTCGCGCGGCCGGAGTGGAGCGCGGTGGCCGCGGCCAGGGTGATGGAGGACCGGCACATCAAGCGGCTGCCGGTGGTGGACGGCTCCGGGCGGCTGATCGGCGTGGTGAGCCGCAGCGACCTCCTCCAGCTGTTCCTGCGGCGGGACCGCGCCATTCAGGAGGAGATCGTGGAGGACGTCCTCGGCGGCACGCTGGGCGTGTCGCCCGCGGCGGTCACCGTCCAGGTCGACGAGGGCCGGGTGACGCTCAGCGGGACGCTGGAGCGCAGGAGCCTCGTGCGGGTGGTGGTACGCCTGTGCCAGAGCGTCGACGGAGTCGTGGACGTGGTGGACCGCCTCGCGTACGCGCAGGACGACACGGCCCACGCCTGAGCCGGCCCCGGCGGACGGAACGGCCTAGGGGGTGTCTTGTCGATCAGGCCGGATCAGCGAGCGGCGTCTGGTGCCGTGCATCGCAAGGCGGAGGAGGGAGGCGACGCGGAGCGTCGGCGACCGACGACAACGCGGCGAGGCGCGGTGCCAGACGCCGGGAGCCCGGCAAGATCGGCGAGACACCCCCCTAGTCGACGGGGAACGGCAGCACGCACGAGGTACCCGGTTCCACCGACACCGCGCTGTCCGTGAGGCGCACCTCGATCGGGGACGCGTCCGAGTCGGGCACCCCGATCTCCAGCTCGCCCGGCCGCATGCGCACCCGCACGCCCCAGTGCCCGTGGTAGCGGACGGAGAACCCGTAGTCGGGGAGTTCGGGCGAGTGGACCGGGTCGAACCGCAGCGCCCCGCCCCGGGTCTCCATCCCCGTCAGGCCGCGCTGCACGAGGTCGAGCGTGCCGGCCATGGCGCCCAGGTGCACGCCCTCCTCCGTGGTGCCGCCCTGCAGATCGGCGATGTCGCCCTCCAGCGCCTCACGGCAGTACTCCCAGGCGTCCTTCCGGCGCACGCGGGCCAGCACCCAGCCGTGGACCAGTCCGCTCAGCGTCGAGCCGTGACTGGTGCGCCCCAGGTAGTAGTCCACGGTCCGGTGCCAGGCCTCGTCGTCGAGTTCGTAGCCCAGGCGCCGGAAGATGCCGCGCAGCTCGGCGGACGAGAACAGGTAGCCGAGCATCAGCACGTCGGCCTGCTTGGACGCCTTGTAGCGGTTCACGGTGTCGCCCTCGGCCTCCAGGACGCGGTCGAGGCGGCGGATGTCGCCGTGGCGGCCGCGCAGCCCGGCCCAGTCGAGTTCCGCCAGTTCGCCGTAGCCGTGGAACTGGCTGATGACGCCGTCGTGGAAGGGCACGTACAGCCGCCGCGAGACCTCTTCCCAGTGCTCCAGTTCCGTGTCGTCGAGCAGGATGCGATCGCTCAGTTCGCGCAGGCGCGGCGAGGGCAGTTCACGCAGGACGTCGAGTGCCCGGGTGAGCACCCAGGCGGCGGTGACATTGGTGTACGCGTTGTCGTCGAGTCCCGGCAGCTTCGCTCCGGGGTACGCGTCGTGGTACTCGTCGGGTCCGACGACACCGCGGATGCGGTAGCGCTCCATGTCCTCGTCGTAGGAGGCGTAGTCGGCCCAGAAGCGGGCGATCTGCGTCAGCATCTCCGCGCCCTTGGTGTGCAGGAACTCCGCGTCGCCGCTCGCCTCGCAGTACTGCCAGACGTTGTACGCGATGGCCGATCCGACATGGTGCTGGAGCCGGGAGTGGTCGGGCAGCCAGCGCCCCGAGCGCGGGTTGAGGTGCAGTTCCTGCGTCTCCTCGCGGCCGTCGCTGCCGCTCTGCCACGGGTACATGGCCCCGGTGTACCCGGCATCGCGGGCCAGCCGCAGGGCCTGCTCCAGGCGGCGGTAGCGGTACATGAGCAGGGCCCGGGAGACCTCGGGGAAGTGCAGGTTCAGATAGGGCAGGACGAACAGCTCGTCCCAGAAGATGTGCCCGCGGTACGCCTCGCCGTGCAGCCCGCGGGCCGGTACGCCGACGTCGAGGTCGGCGGTGTTCGGCGACAGCGTCTGCAGGACGTGGAAGAGGTGCAGGCGCAGGATGCGGCCGGCCTCCCCCGGCACGTCCAGCTCACCCCTCCCCCACAGCTGCCGCCAGGCGGTGCGGTGGGACTCCAGGAGGGCGTCGAAGGCGGGGGCGCGGTCGACGCGGTCGACGGCGGCGTGCAGGGGGTCGCTGATCGCCGCGTCCCGGGAGGTGTGCAGCGCGACGGTCTTGTCGACGGTGCGGGTACGGCCGTCCGCGAGGGACAGCCGCACCAGCTGTACGGCACGCAGCGGTTCATGGGCCGTACGCAGCCGCTCCGTGTCCGTGCGCCGCGGGTCCTCGGGCTCGTCGGCGGTGGTGCGGGCCGCCATGCCGACGCGGATGTCGGAGGCGGTGGTACGGCACCGCAGCCACATCACGTCTCGCTCGGCTTCCCCCGCGTTGACGTGGACGAGGTGGCTGCCGTTGAGCTGGCGGTAGCGGGCCACGCCGCTGTTGGTGACGGACCCGTCGAGCGCGGCCTCGATCTCGATGTCCCCGGACCAGCCCTCCGCGGTGAACTGGGTGCGCAGCACGGCGAGATGGGGGTCTCCCATGTGGACGAACCGCAGCTGGCGCACCGCCAGTACGCGCCCGTCGCCCGCCGCGTACCGCAGGATGCGTTCCAGCGTCCCGGCGTGCAGGTCGAGTCGCTGGCGGTGTTCGCGCAGGGCCGTGCTGTCGGGGTGGAACCAGGGGGCGTCGCCGCTCGGGCTGTGCATACGGAAACGCAGCGGCAGCCAGTTCGGCAGGTTGACCATGTCCTCGTTGAGGACCTGACGGCCGGCAACGGTGGAGGTCAGCCGGTTGTAGCAGCCGGCCGCGTAGGTGCCGGGGTAGTGCACGGCGTCCGCGACGCATTCGGGGGCGGTGCCGCGGGTGGCGAAGTAGCCGTTGCCGAGCGTGCACAGGGCTTCCCGCAGGCGCTCGCGGCCGGCGGCGTAGCCCTCGTACGTCCAGATCCACTCGGGCATCGTCAGTCCTCGGGGGCGTCGGGAAGCAGTTCGGCGAGGTCGCGGACGACGAGGTCGGCGCCGTGTTCGCGCAGCGCGGCCCCCGTTCCGGGGCCGGCGGTGCGGTCGACACCGACGACCAGGGCGAAGCCGCCGCGCCGGCCCGCCGCCACACCGGCGAGCGCGTCCTCGACGACGGCACACCGGCCGGGCGGCACGCCGAGCCTGCGCGCCGCCTCCAGGAAGAGCGCGGGGTCCGGTTTGCCCGTCAGCCGCAGGCGGGCCGCCTCGTGTCCGTCGACCAGGGCGTCGAAGAACGGCAGGACGCCTGCGTGGGTGAGCAGTTCGCGGGCGTGGCGGGACGCGGACACGGCGGCGAGCGGCACGGACCGCGAGTGCAGCTCCTTCAGGAGGCGTACGGTCCCCGGATAGGCGTCGACGCCCTGCTGCCGCAGCCGTTCGGTGAACAGCCGCTCCTTGTAGGCGGCGACGGCGCACACGGTGCCGGTGCCCGGCGGGTCGTCGGCGCTGCCCCGCGGCAGGCGCAGGCCGCGGGAGTCGAGGAAGGCGGCGGCCCCGTCCAGGCGGGACCTGCCGTCGACATGGCGCAGATAGTCGTCCCGGGCGTCGAAGGGGCGGCGCTCGCGGGGGTCGTCCGGCGGATGGTCCCTCAGGCAGGCGTCGAAGGCGGTCTTCCAGGCGGCCGCGTGGACGCGTGCGGAGTCGGTGATGACGCCGTCGGTGTCGAGGACGACGGCCTCGGCGTCCCGCCAGGCCGGACTGATGCCGGGGCCCGGCCGGGCGGCGCCCTTGTCCGCGGTCATGACGGCCCTCCCTGTCCTGCGCCCGGCGCACCGGTACGTGCGGCGGGCCCGTCCTGGCCGCGACGCGGGGTGGCCGCGGCGGTGAGGACGGCCGGGTACCCCGTCGGGCGCCCGCCGAACGGTGTTTCCCCGGCCGTGCGTCCCGGCGGCGCGGCGGGCGGCCGGATGCGCACGGGCACGGGCGGGCCCGGGCGCATGTACGCGACCGGCGGCCGGCGAGGGCGCATGTACGCGGGCGCGAGCGGGCACCAGCCGGAATGCCGCCGGGCGCGCCGGAGCGGGACGCTGGAAGGTGGCCGCAGGAGCGATCCGAAGGAGGAAGCCACCATGACCCGGCATGTGACCGTCGGCCTGGACAACTCGCCCGAGAGCCTCGCGGCGGCCCACTGGGCGGCCCGGGACGCAGGGCTGCGCGGTGCGGACCTGCTCCTGGTGCATGTGGAGGAGTGGCCGCTTCCGGTGGCCGTGGCCATGCCCACGGTCACCCGCGACGACCACCGGACCTGGGCGGACAGGCTGCTGGAGAGCGCCGCCGGGGAACTGCGCGCCACCCACGCCGGCCTGCGGATCTCCACGCGCCGGGTGTCGGGGCGGCCCCCCGCCGCACTTGCCGTCGAGGCGGACGACGCGGAGCTGCTGGTCCTCGGCTCGCGGGGACTCGGCACGGTGATGGGCGCGCTCATGGGCTCCGTGGGCCTGGCGACCATCGGAGCCACGCGGACGCCGGTCGTCGTCGTACGGGCCGAGGGCAACGTCGGCGGACACGCCCCGGACAAGGACGTTGTCGTCGGGGTGGATCTCCACCGGCCGGCCGATCCGGTGCTCGCCTTCGCCTTCGACGAGGCCGCGCGGCGCGGGTGCCTCCTGAGGGCCGTCCACGCGTGGAAGCTGCCGCTGGTCCTCGGCCACGCGGCCGACGCCCGGGCCGAGGGCGGGCGCGAGGCGGCCGCGGCCCTCGGCGCCGCGCTGGAGCCGTGGCGCCGGGAGCATCCCTCGGTGGAGGTGGTGGAACGGTCCGTGATGGGCTCCGGTGCGCAGGTGCTGGTCGACGAGGCCGCCGACGCGGGACTGGTCGTGGTCGGACGCCACGTGCGCCACGCGCCACTGGTGCCGCACATCGGTCATGTCGCGCATGCCACGATGCACCACTGCCGGGCGCCGGTGGCGGTCGTCGCCCACGACTGACGGGGCACGGGGCGCGGGGCGCGGGTCCCGTCCGGGCACCCGGGGGCGAGCGGACCCACGGGGACACCCGGTGCGGCCACACCCGTCCAGGCACCCGGCGCGGGCCGTCGCGCTCATGGAGTCGTGTAGGGCCAGCCGTATCCCTCGCCGGGCGGGGTGCCGTTGCCGGCGCCGACCGCTTCGAGGTCATGGTCCGCCGCCTTCATCAGCTGCCGTGTGAGGCTGTGCAGCGCGCGGGCGGCCGCGAGCTCGTCGCCGATCTCGGGTACGTCCACGTCCTGCGGGTTGCGGTGGGCCGTGCCGTGCCCGGTGATCGTGGTGGTGCCGGTGTCCAGCACCGCCCGAGCTCTGGTCGTACCGTCCTCCTCGACGAGGACGATCCCGACCTTCCACTCCAGCGTCCTTGTCATGGCGCACTCTCCCGGCCTGTCGGGGATCCTGCTACCAGCATCCGTCCCGGCCCGCTCTTCGGCGACCGGCTGCGGGGCCCGGGGCGGCGGGGGGCACAATGGCCGCCATGACGAGTTCGATACTGCGGCCGCGGAACCGGCTCCGCACTGCCACGCCCGACGGGAGGACCGCGGACGGGAGCACGGAGCCGACGCGGATCCTGGACTGGCGCCATCCGCGGGTCGGCGAACTGCTCGGCAGCCTCGGCGCCGCGCCGGGTCGGGACGCGTCCGTCGGCCGGCGGCTGGAGGCCCTGCGCCGGGCGCACCGCAGGATCGCCGCGACCGTGCGGCCCGTCTACTCCGTGCAGGACGAACGCCCCGTGTCGGAGGTGCTGCGGCGCGGCCGCGGGTCGTGCAGCCAGCGCCTCGCGGTCCTCGAGTCCGTGGCGCGGGCCGGCGGTGTCGCCACCCGGGTCCGCGGCCTGGTGGTGGACGGGACGCTGTGGTACCCGCGCTTCCCGCGGATGCGCCGGCTGGTCCCGGACGAGGTGCTGCTGGCGTGGCCCGAGTTCCGACTGGGGTCGGCCGACGATGCGGACGGCGGGTGGGTCACCGTCTCCGAACTCTTCGGCGGACTCGAGGAGTTGAGCGGCCGCCCCGGCGGCGGCTTCACGAACGCGGGCCCGGAGACCCTGTTCGAGGCCCTGTCCCGTACGGCGATCGACTGGGACGGGCGCACGGGCTGCGCCGCGGACGCCTCGTCCTGCGACCTGTCCGGCCATGTGGTCACGGACCTGGGCCGTTTCGACTCGCGCGATGCTCTCTTCGCCCTTCACGGCCAGACGCTGTGCCGCACGGCACGCCTGGTGGCCGAGCCGGTGATGGGCCGCCGTTCGGCGGGTTCATCGGCACGCTGACGGGCGGGCGCTCCCAGCCGTCGGCGTCGGCGCCGTAAACGACTTGCCCTCGGCGCCCGCGGACGATGACATGCGGCCATGAGCAGAATGGCGCAGATCATCGTGCTGGCGCGGTACGAGGACGAGGTGATGGAGCCGCTGACGCGGTACGACGAGGCGCGCACCTGGCGCGGCCGGTTCGAGCAGATACCCGACTGGTTCGTCGGCGGCTGGTACATCGAGTTCTCCCGGTGGGAGCAGCGCTCCGGAGTACTCAGGGACCTGGAGTCGCTGCCGTGGAACAACCCGGAGTGCGTGCAGGTCATGCTGCACGACGAGGACGACGACTGCTTCGGCCTGTGGATGTTCCGGGACGGCGCGCTGGTGGAGGTGGCGATCCCGGGCACTCGGCGCATTCACACGCCTCCCCCGTCGTGGCGTGCGGACAGCCCGGATCCCGGTGTCCTGCTCCGGACCGGCCAGGGCGGAATCCCGCCCGAGCACTCGCCGGAGCACGCACGGGATCCGCGTCTGTCCTGGTAAGCCGGTGGTGCGCTGCGGTTCGCCGTGGACCCGCTCCGTCAGGCAGCCGCCGGCTGACCCGTGCGGCCGCCCTGTGGGGCCTCCGGCGGAGGGCCTGCCCGGTCCGGGGCCGGGACGCGCGCCAGGACGGGGAAGTGGTAGGTCTGGTGTCCGCCGCTGGCCAGCATCCTCACCTCGCCCCGGTCGCTGATCTCCGCGCGCACGATGCCGGTGTCGTCCTCGTACACGGGGTAGCCGCCCGCGCCCGCCCTCTCGGTGCGGCGGACCACGACGACGTCGTCCTCCACAGCAGGGGCCTGGAATACGAGCTCATAGGTATCAGGACTGTTGTTCATGGATGCCACCGCCTTCTTCCATCGTGGCCCGTGCGGCTGCCCGGCGCCTCCCGGGACGGCGGATCCGCGGCGGCCCCGGTGATGACCTGCCGCTCCGCATGCATGTCGTCCAGAAACGGGGTACCCGCAGGGTGAGATTTCACTCGGCCGCGGTCCTGCGGCCGCCGCCTCCACCTGGGAGTACGTCATGGCGAAGGACAAGGGCAAGGCCGACAAGCTGAAGGGCAAGGCCAAGGAGACGATGGGCAAGGCCACCGGCAACGAGCGGATGCAGGCCGAGGGCCGCGCGGACCAGGCGAAGGCCCGGGCCAAGAAGGCAGTCGGGGACGCCAAGGACCGTGCACGCGGCGCAGGCCGATCTCTGCGGGACGAAACCTGACACCACCGGCTCCGCCGCCGTCCCTGCCCCGGGACGGCGGCGGAGCAGTGCTCACAGACCGAACTCGGCCGGTGACAGTCCGAGGACGGAGCAGGCCTCGCGGAGGATCTGCTCCTCGGCCGGTGCCACGTACCCGTCCGCTCCCGCCACGACGAAACCGGTCTGGATCACGGCACGGGCCTCCGCCGGCTTCTTCGCGGCCTTGGCGATCTCCTGCAGGGCCTCTGCCTTGCCCTGCTGGAAGTTGAAGGCCAGCTGGTCGGCGTGCTTGTTGAACCGCTGGCGCAGCTGCTCCGGCGGGAAGTTCTGCAGGACGTCGTTGCCGAGGATCAGCGATTCGACGTGCTGCCTCTCGGCCGGGTCGACATGCCCGTCGGCGGCGGCCACGAGGGCGCACATCGCCATGCTCGCGTCCCGGTAGGCGCCGCTCTTCAACTCCGTCTTCAGCGAGGTGAGCTGCGTCTTCAGCGTGCTCACGAGCTGGGCGCGGGAGCCGCCCGAGGAGCCCGGTCCCGGCCTGCCGTGTCCGGCCGCGCCCCGCGCGCCCTGGGACTGCTGCTGCAGGCTCTTGGCCTGGTCCTTGATCCGATCCCACATCGCCACTGGTGCACCTCGGCTTCTGCCCGTGTCGTTCCGGTCCGTACTCGGCGCGTTCCCGCGCGTCACCATGGCAACGCCGCCGGGACCCGTGAAGTTCCTGGCAGGCGTGCACGGAAGTCCCGGCGGGGCCGCCTCGCGCCGCCGGACACGGTGACGCCACACTGAACGGACCCGACCGACGTGGAGGAGTGGACGGATGCCGAACGAGCGCGCGGGACAGCAGGCGCGGCCGGAGGACCTCATCGACGTGGCGCGGCTGGTGACCGCGTACTACGCCCTGCACCCCGATCCGGCCGACCCGGCCCAGCGTGTCGCGTTCGGCACGTCGGGGCATCGCGGGTCGTCCCTCGCGACGGCCTTCAACGAGGACCACATCGCCGCGACGAGCCAGGCGATCTGCGAGTACCGGGCGCGTCAGGGCGTGGACGGGCCCCTGTTCCTGGGCGCGGACACCCATGCGCTGTCCGAGCCCGCGCGGGTGACCGCCGTCGAGGTCTTCGCGGCCAACGGCGTGACCGTGCTGCTCGACTCGGCCGACGGCTACACGCCCACGCCGGCGGTGTCGCACGCCGTCCTCGCCCACAACCGGTCGCGGCCGGGCGGGCGGGCGGACGGGGTGGTGGTCACGCCGTCGCACAATCCGCCGTCGGACGGCGGTTTCAAGTACAACCCGCCGAACGGAGGACCGGCCGGGTCGGAGGCGACCGGCTGGATCCAGGAGCGGGCGAACGAGATCATCGGCGGCGGGCTGAAAGACGTGCTGCGGCTGCCGTATGCGCGGGCCCTGGCCGCGGAGACGACCGGCCGGTACGACTTCCTCGGCTCGTATGTGCGGGACCTGCCGGCCGTCCTCGATCTGGACGCGGTGCGGGCCACGGGTGTGCGCATCGGTGCGGACCCGCTGGGCGGCGCCTCGGTGGCGTACTGGGGCCGTATCGCGGAGGAGCACCGGCTCGACCTGACCGTGGTGAATCCGCACACCGATCCCACCTGGCGGTTCATGACGCTCGACTGGGACGGCAGGATCCGGATGGACTGCTCCTCGCCGTACGCGATGGCCTCACTGATCGAGGCCCGGGACCGTTACGCCATCGCCACCGGCAACGACGCGGACGCCGACCGGCACGGCATCGTCACCCCGGACGGCGGGCTGATGAATCCCAACCACTACCTCGCGGTCGCGATCGGCTATCTCTTCCGCCACCGCGAGCAGTGGCCCGCGCGGGCGGCCGTCGGCAAGACGCTGGTGTCGTCCGGGATGATCGACCGGGTGGCCGCCGACGTCGGCCGCGAGCTGGTGGAAGTGCCCGTCGGCTTCAAGTGGTTCGTGGACGGGCTGGCGGACGGCACGCTGGGCTTCGGCGGCGAGGAGTCGGCCGGGGCCTCGTTCCTGCGCCGCGACGGTTCGGTGTGGACCACCGACAAGGACGGCATCATCCTGGCCCTGCTGGCCTCCGAGATGCTGGCGGTGACGGGCCGGACGCCGAGTGAGCACTACGCGGCGCTCACCGACCGGTTCGGGGAGCCGGCGTACGCCCGTGTCGACGCCCCGGCGACGCGGGAGGAGAAGGCGGTGCTGAGCCGGCTGTCTCCCGAGCAGGTGACGGCCGGCACGCTGGCCGGGGAGCCGGTCACCGGCGTGCTCACCGAGGCGCCGGGCAACGGCGCTGCGATCGGCGGCATCAAGGTGACCACGGCCAACGCCTGGTTCGCGGCGCGCCCGTCCGGCACGGAGGACGTTTACAAGGTGTACGCGGAGTCCTTCCTCGGCCCCGAGCACCTCGCCCGCGTCCAGGAGGAGGCCCGTGCGGTCGTGTCGGCGGCGCTGAGCGCCTGACCGACCCGACCGGTTGTCCTGCGCCGGCGGGAGGATGCCTCCCGTCCGCCGGGCCGGGCGGAACAGGCCGTCGATAGGCCGACTGCACCAACGCGCCACCGCCCGGCCCACGCCGTCGATACCCCCTGTCACCTGCGCTTCCCCCCATCTTCGGGACAGGACAAGGGTGATGTGGGCGTGCCGCTGCCGGTGATCGTGCGCAGAGTGTGTACGGGAGGCAGCCGACGACACCCCCTCCGGGAACGCTACGGCCGCGCCTTCCACCGCCAGGGCTGCCTTTCGGGAGGAGTGTCATGCGTGTTTCACGGATATGTGTCGGGCTGGCCGAAGCAGCCGTCGTCGGGATACTGGCGCTCTCGCCGACGGTGGCGTGGGCGGACGGCGCTCCCGGGGCGGCATCGGGGCCGTCGAATGTGCGGGTGAGCCCGGCGCAGGTGCATCAGGGCGCAACGCTGACGGTCACCGCCTCGGGTTGTACCGGCGGCGGGACCGTCACCTCGGCCGCCTTCCCCACCGTCACGCTGCCCGCGGGTGCGACGACGACGGCCACCGCGCGGGTGGACAACACCGCAACCCCCGGCGCGGCCACCCTGAGCGTGCACTGTGGCGGCCGCACCGCCAGCGCGACGTTCACCGTCCTTGCCGGCACGGCAGCGCAAGGCGGCCTCGGCGGCTCCTACACACCTGGCACCAGTGAGGTCGCCGCGGGCGCCGCCCTGACAGGCGTGGCCGCGGCCGCCGGAGCCGTCCTTCTTCGCCGCCGCAGCAGCGGCCGGCTCTGACCCTGGCAGCGCCCCGCCCGCGCCAGGTCCGACCGCTGCCGGACCCGCGCACCGCCGCCGTGCCAGTGCCGCGGAGGTGAGCCGGTCGCGGCGAGGGCCGCACCGGCTTCCGCCGGCACGGCCTCCGCGTGAGGTGCCGTCAGACCTGGACGCCGGGCACGCCGTCCTCGACCACGACGCGGGCACGCGTGCTCATCGGGGCTCCGGGCCTGGTGACGTACGGCATGACACGGAAGTCGCTCGTCCAGCGGCTGCCGTCGACACGGACGCGCACATAGCCGCGCTGGCCGTTGAAGAACTTCATGTGCGGGTTGGCGGCGAGGAACGTCTGCCCCTGGGCCGTCATGTCGGCGCCGTCGCCGCCGCTGGTGACGGACGTGCCGACGAACTCGGATCCGACCGTGGGCGATTGGGGGTCGGCGTAGTCCCGCTTGAGGTCCCAGGCGTAGTTCTGGTGCCGGTCGCCGGTGATGACGACGAGGTTGCGCACCCCGCGGGAGTCCGCCTCGGCGAGCAGTCGGTTGCGCTCGGACACGTAGCCGTCCCAGGGGTCCGTCCACACCGTCGTGCCGGGGCCCGGGTCGTGGTCGGTCTGGCCCATGGGGGCCTGGTTGCCGAGGATCTGCCAGCGGGCGGGGGAACGGCTGAAGCCCTTGAGGACCCAGTCCCGCTGCCGGGCGCCCAGCAGCGTCCGGTCGGGGGCGAAGCGGTCGGCGCAGTCCGCCGAGACACCGCCGCCGCACGCCTGGTCGTCGCGGTACTGCCGGGTGTCGAGCATGGTGAAGTCGGCGAGGCGCCCGTAGGAGAGCCTGCGGTACATCTGCACGTCCGGGCCTTCGGGCAGCTGGGGGCGGCGCAGCGGCGCGTGCTCGTACAGGGCCTGGAAGGCGGCGGCCCTGCGCAGCATGAACGCCTCGGGGTCCTGGTCCTTCTCGGGGATGCCGTCGGCCCAGTCGTTCTCCACCTCGTGGTCGTCGAACGTCATGATCCACGGGAAGCGGGCGTGCGCCTGCTGCAGCGGGGCCTCGGACTTGTAGAGGCCGTACTGGAGCCGGTAGCGGGCGAGGTCGACGGTCTCGGTGTGGAACTTCGGGTCGGTGACGACACCGCGCTTGTTCGTCTTGACGCCGTACTCGTAGAGGTAGTCGCCGAGATGGACCACGAGGTCGAGATCCTCTTCGGCCATGTGCTGGTAGGCGGTGAAGTAGCCGTCCTGCCAGGCCTGGCAGGAGGCGAACGCGAACTTCAGGTCCGCGGGGACCGCCCACGGCAGCGGGGTGGTCCTGGTACGGCCGACCGGTGAGATCTCGGAGCCCGCGCGGAAGCGGTAGTAGTAGACCCGGTCGGGTCGCAGGCCCTCGATCTCGGGGTGCACGGAGTGGGCGAGTTCGGGCGTGGCCACGACGCTGCCGCTGCGCACGACACGGCGGAACCGCTCGTCCTCGGCGACCTCGTAGTGCACGCGGACGGGTGTCGCGGGCATGCCGCCGAGGCCGTCCTGCGCGAACGGGTCGGGGGCGAGACGGGTCCACAGCACCACGCCGTCGGACCGCGGGTCGCCGGAAGCAACGCCGAGCGTGAAGGGGTTGCCCTTCATGGCGGGTGCGGCGAACGCGGCGCCGGTGCTCCATTCGCCGGTGCCCAGCATCAGCGCGGCGGCCCCTGCGCCGCCGAGGCCGAGCAACTTCCGCCGGGACAGGGGGCGTACGCCCACGGGGTCCTCCTTGGCTGTTCGGTGTGAACCGCCAGAACCCTCGTGGGGGTCGATGACCCGTGGCCGCCCGTGAAGTGGCCGGGTCCCGAGAAGTACGTGAACACGACAGCCACTTGGCGCGCGCCGCATGCCGAGGTCGCCGCGTTGCCCTGCTGTTCGCCGCGGCTCGGGCTGCCGTTCAGGACGGTCGCGGCGCGGCCCAAGGGCGCGTGCACGGCGGACGGTTGGATCGGTGGTGCGCGGCCGCGCGTCAGGGTGGGTCGTCCGCCGGGCCGGTCGCGCAGAGGGCGCACGTGCCGGTCACGCTCACGGCGTGGCGCACGTCGTGGAAGCCGTACGTGGGGCCGAGGCTCTCGATCCAGTGCTCCAGTTCCGGGGAGAGGAACGACACGCTGTCCCCGCACACCGTGCACCGGATGCGGTGTTCGTGGACCGAGAGGTAGCGGAAGGCGCGGCCGCCGCCCGAGCCGTGGACCGTCTCCAGCAGTCCGTCGGCATCGGCCTCGGCGAGTGCCCGGTAGACCGTCGAGAGCCCGACCACGCACCCCTGGTCCACGAGCGTCACGTGGAGCTGCTGGGCGCTGACGAAACCTCCGAGGTCCCGGAGCGCGGCGAGCACCGCGTTCCTGCGTGCGGCCGCGCGGCGGGCCCGGACGTGCTGCATGGGTGACGGACTCCCAGGGGACGAGAAGGCTTCGGCGGACGGTGGGACCGGCGCCGGGGAGGAGGAGTCCCGGCGCCG
The DNA here is from genome assembly GCF_043080095.1 of Streptomyces sp. NPDC015127. NCBI lineage: Bacteria > Bacillati > Actinomycetota > Actinomycetes > Kitasatosporales > Streptomycetaceae > Streptomyces > Streptomyces sp. NPDC015127. The sequence continues at coordinate 236,353 of NZ_JBIBVE010000002.1, read as the reverse complement.
GCCGGCGGGACGCCGCGGCCCCGGGGAAGGCGAGGCGCAACTCCCGTTCAGGAGGCGGCGGTCCCGCCGCCTGCGGTCGCGGTACGGCACCGGTGTGCGCCGCCGGGCGCGACGGCCGCGGCCCGCCACGGCCCCGCCCGTCGCGGACACGACGCGACGACGCACACCCTAGATGGAATGGCAATCGTTTTCAACAAGGCACCGCTGCCCGCACCGCGGACCGGTCACCGCATACGGGCCTCGGCCTGGGCGAGGAAGGTGTCGAGCACGCCGTCGCCCACCTTCGGCTGGACCCTGCCCCACGTGTTGCGGGCCGGATCGACCCGCACCGCGCGGGCCCGGTCCTGCAGGGACCGTGATTGCGCGAGGAGTTGGGCGGCCCTGTCCCGGTCGCCGGAGCGCCAGGCGTCGAGAGCGTCCAGCATGATGACGGTGGCGCGACCCCAGAGCTCGGTGGCGTCCAGCCAGGGCGCGGCGTCGGTGACGAACCCGTCCTCGACGGCACCGCCGCGGATCGTCCCGGGCGCCTTCTCGATCGACATCGCGTACGGCCGCAGGTCCCGCACCGCGCCGGACCGGTCGCCCGCGTCCCACGCCGACCAGAACGCCGCGACCCGGCGGGCGAGTTCCGGCGCCTGCGGCTGCCAGGGGGTGGCACCGAAGGTGGGCGCCATGTGTTCGAGGTCGCCGAAGACCAGCAGCGCCTCGGTCGCCGCCCGGTCGCCGCCGGCGAGATACGCCATGGCGCGCGGCCAGTTGGCGCGCGCGTCGTACGCCGCGTCGTTCCAGGTGAAGTCGGCGGTGCCGAAGACGGCGACCTTGCTCGCGTAGGGCTGGTTCATGGGGTTGGCGACGATGCCGGTCAGATGCCGGGACAGGCCCGCCTCCCGCTTGTCGTACGGGGCGAGCAGCAGCCGTCCGCCGGTGTTCCAGTAGTCGTTGACGGGATAGTTGTCCCAGACGAACACCTTGCGGCCGAAGAGCTTCGCCGCCCCTTCCGCCTGCTGGTTGGTGATGCTGGGCGGCACGACGTCGGTGCCCGTCCACATCACCTCGACGGCGGGGTCGAGCGTGGCCCGGAGAGTCTGCTTGTACGAGGTGTCCGTGAGGTCGCCGTACTCGGTGGGGACCATCTGAAGCGGCTGGGTGCCCTCGTGCGTGGCCACAAAGGTGCGCTGCACGTCGTTGAGGAGGTCGACCTGAGCCCTCGCCGCCGCCTGCCGGCCGGGGGCACCGTAAGCGGCCCGGTCCGCCTCGCAGTTCCAGCGGGTGTAGCTGATGTCGTCCAGCGGGACGGAGAAGGCGCGGGTGCCGAGGTCGTGGAGCGCCTGGAGCTTGGCCTTGAGGTCCTTGCGGTGTTCGGGGTCGGAGTAGCACACCGACTCGCCGGGAGAGACGGCGAAGGTGAAGCGGACGTGGTTGGCGGTGGCCCGCCGCACCAGTTCGCCCAGTTCGGCGAGTTTGGCGGCCGGGTACGGCTCGCGCCACTTGCTGCGGTGGTACGGGTCGTCCTTGGGCGCGTAGATGTAGGTGTTGGCCTTCACGTCGCCGTAGAAGTCCATCTGGTCGAGGCGTTCGGCGTGGGTCCACGGCTGCCCGTAGAAGCCCTCGATGGTGCCGCGCAGTGGCATGGAGGGGAAGTCCGCCGCCTGGGCGCCCGCGACCTTCCAGCCGTCGTCCGCGCGCACGAACAGCTGGCGCAGGGTCTGCACCGCGTAGAACTGGCCCGTCGCGTCCGAGCCTCCCAGGGCGATCGTCGCGCCGGGGTGCGCTGCCGAGACGCGCAGCGCGTAGCCCTCGGCGCGGTCGGGCGCGGCGGTGCCGGCGAGCGCGGCGGCGATGTCGGGGCGGGCCGCCGGTCCCAGGCGCACGGTGAGCAGACCGGCGGCGGCCGGGGGGATGCTGCCGGGGGCGACGACGTCCACGCGCTGGGCACCGTGCGCCTTCAGTTCCTCGACGAGGCGATGGCGGGCGGCGGGATCGGTGCGCTCGTCGGCGACGACCAGCACCCGGTCCGTGACGGCGGCGTCGGTTCCGGAGCGGGTGAGGGACTGGGGGGTGGGAGAGACCGGAGGGAGGGCGGAGGTGCGGACCGCTTCGACGGCCGGGCGCGCGGCGGCGGGGGGCGTCAGGCAGACCAGGGCGGTCGTGGTCGTGGCCATCAGGCAGGCGAGTGATGTCACGTCGCGTCGTCTCACTGAGACTCCATGTGGTCTAAACCAGTTGGGCGGCCAGAGTCTCGCGAGGGGCAGGAGCGGTCAAGGGGTCCCGTGGGGTTGTGTGCGAACGCGCCGTTGGATTGTGGGGCATCGTGATGGCGTGTTCGACGATGAGCAGTCTGCTCCTGTCGACCGAGTCGATGAATCGGGCCGACGGGTTGTTCTGCCGGCCGCGCAGCACCCAAGTGGCGCCGGGCGGGCGGTCTGCAGGGCAATCATGACCGCTTGGACCCGACCGCGTCCCCGATGGGCACGTCACCGGGGCGGGTCCGCCCCCGACGCCGCCGAGGAGCGGATGACGGCCGGGCGACCGGGGCCGCCCCCGCGCTTCGGGCAGCACCGGTGGGCCCGGCGCGGTGTCAGACGGCGACGACCTTGACGCCTGCGTCGACCAGGCGGGCCGAGGTCTCGGCGGAGATGTTGGCGTCGGTGACGAGGACGTCGATGCGGTCGAGTCCGCAGATCCGGGCGAAGGCGCGCCTGCCCAGCTTGGACGAGTCGGTCACGACGATCACCCGGTGCGCCCGCTCGGCGAACAGCCTGCTGACACTCGCCTCGTCCTCGTGGTGCGCCATGATCCCCAGCTGCGGGTCCACGCCGTCGACACCGAGGACGACCGCGTCGAGCACGACCTCGTTGAGGACGCCCATGGTGAGCGGGCCGACGAGTTCGTAGGTCTGCGGGCGGGCCACGCCGCCGGTGGTCACGATCTTGATCTGGGGACGCACCGCGAGTTCGCCCGCGATGTTGAGCGCGTTGGTCACCACGGTGAAAGCGGGCGATGGCGCCCCCGTGGACTCCCGCTGTCCGCCGCTCGCCCGCAGCGCGAGCGCCCGGGCGACCTCGGTCGTCGTCGTCCCGCCGTTGAGGCCCACCACCTCGCCGTCGCCGATGAGGTCGGCGGCCGCCGCCGCTATCCGCTGCTTCTCCGGCGCGTGCCGCGAGGACTTGTAGCGCAGCGGCAGTTCGTAGGAGACGCCGTGCGCGATCGCGCCGCCACGGGTACGGACGAGCATCTGCTGCTCCGCCAGCTCGTCGAGGTCTCTGCGGATGGTCGCACTGGACACGTCCAGCGCGGTCGCGGCCTCCTCGACATCCAGGCGCCCCTCGGCGGCCAGCAGTTCCAGCAGCGCGCTCCAGCGCTCGTGCTTGGACATCGTCGGACTCCTTGTCGGGAGGACTGGTGCGGACCGGTTGTCGTCGCCGGGCCTCCTGGGGGCTCATGCCGGCGGGAGCCTGCGCAACCCGCCCCTGAGCTGCCCTTGTACGGAACTGATCGTACTGGGATGCCGCGGACACATGTCGGGACCGGTGCCCCTGCCGGGGCCCCGCCTCACAAGCATTTCGCTTACTTCTGCTTGAAAGTCCCGAGAAATGAGCAACTCTTGACAAGAGCGCCGACAGTGCGACAGCGTGCTGAGCGCAAGGGCCCCGTGCTGGGGCAGGGTCGGTTGGTGACAAAAGGCGGTCTTGGCAGTGAACAAGCGCATACTCGCTCTCTCCGCGGCCTGCGCGATCGGCGCGCTCACGCTCACGGCATGCGGCGGTGGCGGCGGTTCGGCCGACGGAGAGGTGACGCTGAAGCTCGTCGCCGTCGACTACGGGGACAAGGCGTCCAACAGCTCCACGGCGTACTGGGAGGACGTGGCGAAGCGGTTCACCGCCGCCAACCCGAAGATCAAGGTCGATGTCCGGGTCATCAATTGGAACGACATCGACGCCCAGGTCAAGACCATGATCCAGAGCGGGAACGTGCCGGACGTCCTCCAGACCGGCGGCTACGCCGACAAGGTCGCCGACGACCTGCTCCACAAGGCGGACGAGGTGCTGTCGGAGAAGACCCGGGCCAACCTCATCGACAGCTTCGCGAAGGCGGGCGAGGTCGACGGGACGCAGTACGGCATCCCGTTCGTCTCCTCGGCCCGCGCCCTGTTCTACAACAAGGCGGTGTTCGCGAAGGCGGGCATCAACGAGGCGCCGAAGACATGGGACGAGGTGAAGGCCGCCGCCGAGAAGATCAAGGCCGAGGCTCCCGGCGTCACCCCGTACGCGCTGCCGCTCGGCCCCGAGGAGGCGCAGGGCGAGTCGCTGATCTGGGAGCTCGGCAACGGCGGCGGCTACACGGACGCCAAGGGCACGTACACCCTCGACAGCAAGGCCAACGTCGAGGCGTTCTCCTGGCTGAAGTCCCAGCTGGTCGCGCCGGGTCTCACCTACGCCAACCCGGCGACGACGGACCGCAAGACGGCGTTCGCGGACTTCGCGGCCGGCAAGGCCGCCATGCTCAACGGCCACCCCTCGCTGATCCGGATGGCGAAGGACGGCAAGGTCGACTACGGGGTCGCCCCCATCCCGGGCCGCACGGGAGCACTGACCTCCACCCTGGGCGTCGCGGACTGGATGATGGCCTTCAAGGACAACGGCCACCAGGAGGAGATCAGGAAGTTCCTCGACTTCGCGTACTCCAAGGAGAACACGCTGAAGTTCGACGAGACCTACAACCTGATGCCCGTCACCGAGGACACCCTGAAGGAGATGACGGGCAGCGGGAAGCACAAGGACCTGGAGCCGTTCTTCGAGCTGCTGCCGAACGCGGTGTTCTACCCGCTCGGCGACACCACCTGGGACACCGTCTCGGCCGAGATCAAGAAGAGCGGCGGCACCGCGGTGAGCGGCGATCCGGCCAAGGTGCTGGGCGAGTTGCAGAAGAAGGCCGAGGACGCGGTCGCCGACCAGTAGCCGACGGCCCGTTCCCGCACCGACACGGAAGGCACCCTCGTGTCCACCACCTCCCCCACGACTCGCCGCTCCGGCCGCACCGGCCGGGGCGGCGGGCTCGCCCGTCTCGGCCCGCTGCCCTGGATCGGGCCCGCCGTCCTGCTCATCGTGCTCGTCGTGGTCTGGCCCGTCTTCGAGATGGTCCGCACCTCGTTCCTCAGGATCAGCAGCAGTGGTTTCGTCCGCGGCTCGGCCGGATTCGACAAGTACCGGCAGCTGTTCGACGACCCGTCGCTGCCCTCGGTCCTCCTCGCCACCGTCGTGTGGACAGTGGTCGTCGTGACCGCGACGATGGTCGTCTCCCTCGCCCTTGCCCAGTTGTTCGACCAGAAGTTCCCGGGCCGTCGCCTGACCCGCTGGGCGCTCATCGCGCCCTGGGCGGCCTCGGTGGTCATGACCGCCATCGGCTTCAAGTGGATGCTCAACCAGACCGCGGGCGTTCTCAACACCCTGATGACCGACCTGGGGTTCATCGACGGCCCGAAGGACTGGCTCGGCACACCGGCCACCGCCTGGCCGTGGATGATGTTCGTCGCGGTCTTCGTCTCCCTGCCCTTCACGACGTACACGCTGCTGGCCGGTCTGCAGACCGTGCCGGGCGAGGTGTACGAGGCGGCGAGGGTCGACGGCAGCGGTACGTGGCAGACCTACCGGCGGATCACCCTGCCGCTGCTGCGGCCGGCCTTCCTGGTCGGCGTCGTCATCAACCTGATCAACGTCTTCAACTCGTTCCCCATCATCTGGAGCATGACGCACGGCGGTCCGGACAGCGACACGGCCACCACCACCGTCTTCATGTACCAGCTCAAGAACTCCGACATCGGCGAGTCCGCCGCCATGTCCGTCGTCAACTTCGCCCTGGTCGTGGTCATGGTCGCCGTCTTCCTGAAGGCCGGCCGGTGGAACCAGGAGGAGAACTGATGGCCCAGCAGACGCTCGCCCCCGCCGTCACGCGGCCCCCCGGCGGGCCCCGCCCCGACACCGTCCGGCCACGCGGCACCCTGCGGCCGCGCACGGTCGTCGTGGCGGCGGCCGCCTGGATGATCGCCGTGGTCTTCCTCCTGCCGTACGCCGAGATGGTGATCACCGCGCTGCGGCCGGCCGACGAACTGCGCGACGCGACCTACCTGCCCGAGGCGTTCGCCTGGTCGAACTTCGTCGACGTGTGGCGCGACTCGAACCTGGGTGCCAATCTGCGCGTCACGCTCCTGGTGGCCGGCGGGTCCACGCTGCTGGTCCTGCTGGTCGCGCTGCCCGCCGCGTACTACACCGCTCGCGTCAGGTACCGCGGCCGCAGGCTGTTCCTGCTGCTCGTGCTGGTCACCCAGATGTTCCAGCCGACATCGCTTCTGGTGGGCCTCTACCGCGAGTTCTACCAGCTGGACATGCTCAACTCGGTGTGGACGCTGATCCTGTGCAACGCCGCCTTCAACCTCGCCTTCGCCATCTGGATCCTGACCGCGTACATCGGCTCCATCCCGGTGGCCCTGGAGGAGTCCGCGATGATCGACGGCCTCGGCCGCATCGGCGCGCTCGTACGGGTCACCCTGCCGCTGGCACTGCCCGGGGTCGTCACCGCGATGATCTTCACCTTCATCGCGGCGTGGAACGAGTTCGTCATGGGCCTGACCCTGTCGACGATCCCGGAGAGCCAGCCCCTTACGGTCGGCATCAACAGCTTCATCGGCAATTACACCGTGCAGTGGAACTATCTCTTCGCCGGCTCGGTCATCGCCATCGTGCCCGTCGTCGTGCTGTTCGCTTTCATCGAACGCAAGGTGGTGTCCGGTCTGACCGCCGGCTCCGTCAAATAGCGGGCCTGCCACCCGATCCGTCAACCGACCGCTCTCAGCAAGGAGTTCAGCCCATGACCGCCCCGGACGCCTCACGTACCTCGGTCGAGATCGCCTCCCAGCCGGACACCTGGAGGCGAGCGGCCGAGTCCCTCGGCTCGCTCGAAGGCGTCCTGCCGCGCCGCGGCGAGCGTGTCGCCGTCGTCGGCTGCGGCACCTCCTGGTTCATGGCCCTCGCCTACGCCCACCTCCGCGAGGCGGGCGGCCACGGCGAGACCGACGCCTTCGCCGCCTCCGAGTTCCCCGCCGGCCGCGCCTACGACCGCATTCTCGCCATCACCCGGTCGGGCACCACCACCGAGGTCCTCGACCTGCTGGCCAGGGTGAAGGGGACCGTCGCGACCGCGGCCCTCACCGCCGACCCCGCCACCCCGGTCATGGACGCCGCCGACGCCGTCGCCGTCCTCGACTACGCCGACGAGGATTCGGTCGTCCAGACCCGCTTCGCCACCACCGCGCTCGCCCTGCTGCGCGCGCACCTGGAGGCCGAGGACGCGCTGCCGGCCGGGGTGCGGCCGCTGGCACGGGCGGTCGAGGATGCCGAGCGTGCCCTCGCCGAGCCGCTCAGCGCCCAGGTGCGCGCCGCCGAGCAGTTCACCTTCCTCGGCACCGGCTGGACCTACGGCCTGGCGCTGGAGGCCGGGCTCAAGATGCGGGAGGCCGCGGGCGCGTGGACCGAGTCGTACCCGGCCATGGAGTACCGGCACGGGCCGATCAGCATCACCGGGCCGGGCCGGGTGGCATGGCTCTTCGGTGCGGCGCCCACGGGACTGGCCGACGACGTCGCGCGGGTCGGCGGCACCTTCGTCGCCGGGTCCGGGGACGCGGCCGGTGAACTCGACCCGCTGGCAGACCTCGTACGGGTGCAGCGGCTGGCCGTTCTGCTCGCCGAGGCCCGCGGCTACGACCCCGACCGCCCCCGCAACCTCACCCGGTCCGTGATCCTCGAGAACAGCCATGCCTGACACGCTCGGCAGGCGCGACTGCGTCGTCGCGCTGGACGTCGGCGGCACCGGCATGAAGGGGGCCCTGCTCGACCGGGAGCTGACGCCCCTGACCACGCTGCGCAGGCCGACGCCCCGCCGCGACGGCCCCGAAGCGGTGGTGACCGCGATCACCACCGTGCTGCGCGACCTCGCGTCGCAGGCCGCCGCCCGGCGCCTGACGGTCCGCCAGGCGGGCACGGTGGTGCCCGGCATCGTCGACGAGGAGGCCGGGCGGGCGGTGTACTCGGCCAACATCGGCTGGTCGGACCTGCCCCTCGCGGCACTGCTCCGGGACGCGTCCGGCCTGCCCGTCGCGCTCGGGCACGACGTGCGCGCCGGCGGACTCGCCGAGTGCCGTACCGGTGCCGCGCGCGGCGCGCGGGACGTGCTGTTCGTGCCGATCGGCACGGGCATCTCGGCGGCCGTCGTGTGCGAGGGACAGGTGGTGCGCGGCCTCGGCCACGCCGGGGAGCTGGGGCACGCCGTGGTGGAGCCGGGCGGCGACCCGTGCGCTTGCGGAAGCCGCGGCTGCCTCGAGACCGTGGCGTCCGCCGCGGCGATCGCGGCGGCGTACACGGCGCGTACCGGACGAACCGTCGACGGCGCCGCCGGGGTGGCGCGTCTGGTGGCGGACGGCGACCGCGAGGCCGTGGCCGTGTGGGAGCGCGCGGTCGACGCGCTGGCCACGGCGCTGGCGACGTTCACGACGCTCCTGGCCCCCGGTCTGATCGTGGTCGGCGGCGGCCTCGCCGAAGCGGGCGGCCTGCTCCTCGATCCGCTGCGGGCACGGCTCGGCGAACGGCTCACCTTCCAGCGCCGGCCACGCCTGGTCCGCGCCCGACTGGGCGACGAGGCAGGCTGCCTGGGTGCCGGCATCCTGGCCTGGCAGGCGGCGGGGGTCGAGCCCGCCGTCCGCGAGCCGGTGCCTGCGGAATCCGCCGCTCCCGCGCGCGGGCACCGGCCGGTGGCGGGAGCGACGGCGCCGTGATCCTCACCGTGACCCTGAACGCGGCGCTCGACGTCACCTACGAGGTCGACGCCCTGGTGCCGCGCGGCTCGCACCGCGTGCGCGCCGTCCATGAACGGGCCGGTGGCAAGGGCGTCAATGTCGCGCGCGTCCTGTCGGCCCTCGGCACACCGGCGACGGTGACCGGGCTCGCGGGTGGCCCGACGGGGCAGCTCGTACGTGACGAGCTGCGCACGGCCGGACTGCGGGACGAACTGGTGCCCATGGCGGGCGACTCGCGCCGCACGGTCACCGTCGTCTCCCGCGACGACGGCGACGCCACCGTCTTCAACCAGCCCGGCCCGCACGTGGATCGGGCGGCCTGGGCGGACTTCGCCGCGCGTTTCGCCCGCCTGGTCCGCGAGGCCGCGGTCGTGGTGCTGTCCGGCAGTCTGCCGCCCGGGCTGCCCTCCGACGCGTACGCGCGGCTCGTCCGGACGGCCGCCGCGGCGGGGGCGTCCACCGTCCTGGACACCAGCGGGCCGGCCCTGACGGCGGCGCTGGCGGCCGGGCCGACCGTCGTCAAGCCCAACACGGCCGAGATCGCCGACGTCACCGGCCACGAGGACGTCGTGGCCGCCGCCGAGGCGCTGCGGGCGCGCGGAGCGCAGGCCGTGGTGGCCTCCCGAGGGCCCGAAGGGCTGTACGCCGTCACCCCGGACGGTGCGTGGCGGGCCACTCCCCCGCGTCGGCTGTCCGGGAACCCGACGGGAGCGGGAGACGCCTGTGTCGCGGCGCTCGCCGCCTCGCTCGCGAGCGGCGAACCGTGGCCCGTACGGCTGCGCGAGGCCGTGGCGCTGTCGGCGGCCGCGGTGCCCTGTCCCATGGCCGGCGATGTCGACCGGGACATCTACGACCAGTTCCGTACCACCGTTTCCGTGGAGAACACCCATGCCTCTGACATCCACTGACGCCATCGTCGGTCCCGCCCGTGCCGGCAACTCGGGGGTCGGCGCGTTCAACGTCGTGCAGCTCGAACACGCCGAGGCCATCGTCGCCGGTGCCGAACTCGCCCAGCTGCCGGTCGTCCTGCAGATCAGCGAGAACACCGCCCGCTATCACGGCGCGCTCGCCCCGGTCGGCCTCGCCTCCCTCGCCGTCGCGCGGGCGGCCACCGTCCCGGTGGCGGTCCACCTCGACCACGCCGAGTCGGCCGTCCTCGTCCGGGAGGCCGTCGAACTCGGCTTCACCTCGGTCATGTTCGACGCCTCCAGGCTTCCCTACGACGAGAACGTGTCCGCCACGCGGGACATCACCGACTACTGCCACCGCGCCGGTGTGTGGGTCGAGGCGGAGCTGGGCGAGGTGGGCGGCAAGGACGGCGCGCACGCGCCCGGTGTCCGCACCGATCCGGACGAGGCGCGCGCGTTCGCCGAGGCGACGGCCGTCGACGCGCTGGCCGTCGCGGTGGGCAGCTCGCACGCCATGCTGACCCGGGACGCGGTCCTCGACTTCGAGCTCATCGCCCGACTGCGCGAGGCCGTCGGCGTGCCCCTGGTCCTGCACGGTTCGTCGGGTGTCGGTGACACGGACCTCGCGAAAGCGGTCGCGGCGGGCATGACGAAGGTGAACATCTCCACGCACCTCAACAAGCTGTTCACCCGGACCGTGCGGGAACGTCTGGAGGCGTCCCCGGACGTCGCGGACCCCCGCAAGTACCTGGGCCCGGCCCGCGACGCGGTGGCGTCGGAGGTGGCCAGGCTGCTGGGCGTCCTCGCGGGGGTCTAGGGATCGCAAGGCGGAGCAGGGAGGCGACGCGGAGCGTCGGCGACCGACGACAACACTGGGGGCGCCACCCGTGCCCGAAGGGCTACGGGGGAGAGGCGCGGTGCCAGGCGTCGCGAGCCCGGCTCGGCGAGACACCCCCTAGGTCCTGTCCGGCCGGGCGGCCACGCGAAAGGCCCGCCGTCTGCGGTCCTCCCCCAGCCCAACGCGTGGCCCACAGGGCCGTACGGCGGAGTGTCGGGTCCGCCGTACGGGCGGACCGCCGCGCCCCATGTCCGCGCGCACCGGGGACAGTCGGCGCCGGGCGCACGTACGGCCCGCGCCCCTGGCGGAACCGGCGTGTTGCGCCTTCGGCCCGACGGGCCGTGTGAGCCCGTCCCCAAGCGCCGGGCATCCAGGGCCCGTTCGGATCTCCGCCCGGAGCCCTTCGGCGCGCCCGCATCGCACGGTGCCAGGTGACGAGGGGGCCGGGGCGGTGTGACCACGGGCTCTGCCGGGCCAGGCGCGAAGGCCCGGGCACCGCCGCTGCCTTGTGCATTTTTGTTTGCAATCGGGTTCCAGTGAGCATCCATTGACACATCTGTGGCGGTCCCGTCAGAGTCGTCCCGCCAGTGATGCCGACCCCATGTCTGGAGTTCGTCATGCCTGAAGTCCCCGAAGTCTCCCGGCGTTCGGTGCTCGGAGGTGCCGCCGCCGGTGCGCTGGCCGTCGGCCTGGGAGCCGGCGGCTCCGCGCCGGCTCTCGCCGCGCCGGCCGCCGACGCCGACTCCGCCGCCGGGGCCGCGACGCCGAGTCGCCGGGCCGGTCAGACGTCCATGATCAATGTGCCGTACGAGGTACACCGCACGGTCCGGGTCGCCACCATCGGACTCGGCAACCGCGGCAACGGGATGACCAAGGGCTGGTCCGTCGTTCCCGGCTGCCGGGTGACCGCCGTCTGCGACATCCGCGCCGACCGCGCGAAGCGCGTCGCGGACGACCTGGTCAAGGCGGGCAAGCCGCGCCCCGCCGAGTACGGCGGCTCCGCGGAGTCGTACGCGCGGATGCTGGAGCGCGACGACATCGACCTCGTGTACATCGCGACGCCGTGGGAGTTCCACTACGAGCAGGGCAGGGCCGCGCTGCTCGCGGGGAAGCACGTCATCGTCGAGCTGCCCATCGCCACCGAGCTCGACGAGCTGTGGGACCTGGTCGACACCTCGGAGCGGACCCGCCGCCACCTGATGCTCGCCGAGAACTGCTCGTACGGGCGCAACGAGCTGGCCATGCTCAAGATGGCCCACGAAGGCGTGTTCGGCGACGTCACCAACGGGCACGGCGGCTACCTGCACGACCTGCGCGCGCTGCTCTTCTCCACCACGTACTACACGGACGCCTGGCGCCGTCTGTGGCACACGCGCAGCACCGCGTCGTTCTACCCGATGCACGGGCTCGCCCCGGTCGCCGCCGCGATGGACATCAACCGCGGCGACCGGATGACGACGCTGCGCGCCACCGCGACCGCTCCCAAGGGCCTCGCCGACTACCGGGAGCGTTTCGTCCCCAAGGGCCACCCGTCCTGGAACGAGACGTACATCAACGGTGACCTGGTCACCTGCATGATCGACACCGCGAAGGGCCGGGTGATCCGCGCCGAGCACGACGTCAGCTCCCCCCGCCCCTACAGCCGGATCAACTCCCTCGCCGGCAGCCGCGGCATCTTCGAGGACTACGCGGGCACGTCAACCACCGGCGGGCGCATCTACTTCGAGCCCGATCACGGCGGGCACGCGTGGCGGGACTTCGCGCCGTACCGCAAGGAGTTCGACCACTGGCTCTGGGTGAAGATCGGCGACGACGCGGCGAACAACGGCGGCCACGGTGGCATGGACTACGTGCTGCAGTGGCGCACGGTGCAGCAGATGCGGGCCGGTCTGGTACCGGACATCGACGTGTACGACTCGGCCGCCTGGTGCTCGCCGGTCCCGCTGAGCGTCATGTCCCTCGACCGCAAGGGCAAGCCCGTGGCGGTGCCCGACTTCACGCGGGGCTCGTGGGTGAACCTGCGCGGCGGGCTCGACTCGCGCATGACCGACATGCCGCCGGTGTGACGCCGGCCCCTGCCATGCCCCGTTCCACCGAGACAAGGAGCGAGCAGCCATGTCCGTCCTTCTGACCGCGCCACGAAGAGCCGTGGCGGCCCTGGCGGTGGTGGCGGTGGCGTTCACCCCCGCCCACGCGGCCGCCGCATACGCCGCCGAGGAGCCCGCGGCACGCACCGAGGTGGCGATATCCCCCGTCGATCTGGACGGGCCGGCCATCTCGGCGGTGAAGGTCACCGTCACCAACGCGGGCCCGGAGCGCATGCGCCGCCTCAAGGTCACCTTCGCGGGCCCCGCGGGGTGGGCGGTGCAGCCCTCGGTGCGCAGCGTCGACGGGTCGTACGCGCCGGGCGCCGATGCCACGGCGGAGTTCAGGATCCAGGTGCCGGAGAAGCGCTCCGGCTTCACGATGCGCACGTTCACGGCCACCGCCACCTACGAAGGCGGCGACGGCGAGGGCACGGCCACCGGCACCCGGGTGCAGCGCTACGGTCCGGTCCTGGCCCGCCTCTCGGACGCCTACAACAACGTGGGCATCACCGACGAGAGCAACACCGCGCCCGGTGACTACGACGGTGACGGAAACAGCTTCTCGGCGCAGAAGCTGGCCGACGTCGGGCTCACGCCAGGAGCGGCCGTGACCGCCCTGGGAGCGCGGCTGACCTGGCCGACCGCGGCCCCGGGGACGATGAACAACGTCGCGAGCTCCGGGCAGGCCGTGCGGCTCGACGGTCGGGGCAGCCGTCTGGTCCTGCTCGGCTCGGGTGTCACCACCGGGGCCACCGGCACCGCGACGGTGTTCTACACCGACGGGTCCAGCACCAGCGGTGCGGTGGGCTTCCCCAACTGGTCGTTCCAGAACGCCACGGACCACGGCGCGACGCTGATCAAGTCGACGAACGGCCGCAACCGGCCCGACGGTTACGGCAACGCGGGCATCGCCTACCGGGTGTTCGCCCACTCGGTCCCGCTCGATCCCGAGAAGACGGTCGAGCTGGTCGTGCTGCCGGGCAACGCCAATGTCCATGTGTTCGACATGGCGGTCGCCCCCTAGGGTCTTTCGTTTGGGCCAGGCCGGATCAGTGAGCGGAGGAGGGAGCCTCTCCCGTTGCCCGAAGGGATACGGGGAGTGCGTGCCAGGGCACGCGAGCCCGGCAAGATCGCCCGGACAGGGCCTGGCTCCGGGGGTACCCGCTGTACGGCCGGCCGGCGGAGTGATGCCCTCCGCCGGCCGGCGTTCGTCCGGCCGGCGGGAGCCCCGGTCCCGGGTTCCAGGGTTCCGGAGAAGAGAGCGGTCCAGGGGCCGAGGACGATGCACGCATAGACGAGCACGGCGCAGGTGCGGAAGCCGACGGTGCCGAAGGGGACCCGGTAGCGGCGCGGGGTGTCCCGGGGGCGCAGCCGCAGGGTGACCAGCACGGTGGCCGGCCGACGTGCGGCAGACCGCGCGGGCCGAGGCGCTGACGGAGGTCGTGCGCCAGGTGGTCCGCCGGGACCGCCCGGGCCTGAAGCGCCCCGGCGCCGGGCAGGGTCAGGCCGTGCCGGACTCGTACTCCGCGAGGGCTTCGCGCATCGCGCGGCGCGCCACCGTGGCGAGCACGGGGTTCCTGACGCGGTAGTAGTGCTCCGTGATCAGCCCCCAGGACAGCGCCCAGCCCCGGCCGCGTGCCCAGGTGGCGTCGTCCACGTCGGCCGCCTCGCGGAACAGGTCCCGGGTCCCGGCCGTGAGCAGCGTCCAGGCGGCCATCATGTCGCAGGCGGGATCGCCGACGCCCACGCCGCCGAAGTCGATGACGGCGGCGAGCCGGCCGTCCCGGACGAGCAGGTTCCCCGGCAGGAGATCGCTGTGGACCCACACCGGGTCGCCCTGCCACTGGGGCAGCCGCAGGACCTCCTCCCAGGCCGCCGTCGCCGCGTCCGCGTCCACCGTGCCGTCCGCGCCCAGGGCCCGGATCGCCGCGCGGACGTCGGCGTCGTGCGTGCCGACCGGGCCGCCCCGGAAGGACGGCGGCCCGCCGGAGGCGTCGACCGTGCGCAGGGCCGCGCCGAACCGGCCCAACTCCACGGCCGTGTGGGCGAGATCGGCGAGCGGCTCGTCGAACGCGTTCGCGCCGTCGAGCCATGCGTACACCGACCAGGGCAGCTCGTACCCCTCGCCCGGAACGCCCCGCCCGAGCGGCACCGGCACGGCCAGCGGCAGATGCGGGGCGAGGAACGGGAGCCAGCGCTGCTCCGTGCCGACCTGTCGCGCCGCGCCCGGAATGCGCGGCAGGCGGACCACCAGGTCGTCACCCAGCCGGTACATGGCGTTGTCGGTACCCGCGGAGGGGGCCTTCGTGACGCGCAGACGGGCCCACTGGGGGAACTGCGCCGCGACCAGCCGGCCGACCAGCGACGCGTCGATGTCGACCTCGTCGGCATGCATCTTCACGCCGGACATGGACCTCCTCGGCGGGGTACACGGACAGGGACGCGCTCGCTGGAGCACGGCGGGAGCGGGAGCCTAGCCAGCCGGTCCGGGCCGCCGCGACGGCTTTTCCGCGCGCGGACGGGAACGGTCGGCGGGGCCACCCCTCCCCAAACGGCCTATTCTTTGACAAAACAGCACACAGCCTCTACTGAGGGAGGCGGACATGCACACGTCGATACGGCGGTCCGCGATCTTCCTGGGCGCGGCCACGCTTCTGCTGGCCGCCTGCGGCTCGAGCGGTGGGGGCGCTTCGGCAGCGGCGGCGCGCGACGAGGACGGTGTACTCAAGCTCGGGTACGTCCTGCCCGAGACCGGTCAGCTGGCCTTTCTCGGGCCTCCCCAGATCCAGTCGATGAAGTTCGCGATCAAGGCGATCAACGACGCGGGCGGAGTGCTCGGCAAGCCGATCCCCGCGGTGGTCTCCGGTGACGAGGCAGGTCAGGAGGCCGTGGCGGCGCAGTCGGCGGACCGCGTGCTGGCAAGCGGAGTGGACGCGATCATCGGCGCGGCGGCATCCGGGATGTCGCTGTCGTTCATCGACCGCGTAACCGGGGCGGGCGTCGTCCAGTGCTCCGGCTCCAACACGGCACCGACCTTCACCGACTACGAGGACGACGGCTTCTACTTCCGTACCGCGCCGAGCGACGTGCTCCAGGCGCCGGTGCTCGCCGACGTCATCCAGGCCGACGGCCACGACCGGGTGGCGCTGGTCGCGCGGGCCGACGACTACGGTCGCGGGCTGCTGGAGTCCACCAGGGACGCTCTGGAGGAAGGCGGCACGGAGGTCGTGGTCGCCGAGACGTACGACACGAGGGCGACCAACTACGACCAGCTCGTGCAGCAGGTCAGGAACGCGAACCCGGACGGCGTCGTGGTGATCTCGTTCGAGGAGGGTGCGCAGATCCTGCAAGGGCTCATCGAGGCCGGAGTGGGGCCGCAGCAGATCGGTGTCTACGGAGCCGACGGCCTGCGCAGCGCGGAACTGCCCTCCCTGGTCGCGCCGAGGAACCCCGAACGGCTCGCCGGCATGAAGGGCACGGCCCCGGCGTCGGCGTCCAACGCGGAGTACGTGAGGCAGCTCAAGGCGTTCGCGCCCGAGCTGAAGGAGCTGCAGTTCGCGCCGCAGGTCTTCGACTGCGTCACGACGATCGCGCTCGCTGCCGAGCAGGCGAAGTCGGACGACCCGGGCGCCTTTTCCGAGGAGATGGTCGGTGTCACCAAGGACGGCGACAAGTGCACGTCCTTCGCCGCGTGCAAGGAGCTGCTGGCCGACGGCAGGAACATCGACTACGACGGCGTGAGCGGTCCGCTGGAGTTCACCGACGCCGGCGAGCCGGGCCAGGCGACGATCGAGGTCTACACCTACGACGACCAGGGCAAGCTGCAGACCGTGCGCACCGAGGTGAGCCGGGGCGAGGAGTGAGACGGCCGTGGAAACGGATGTGTCAGCGGACGCGGGCGAGGGTGCCGAGGTAGCACTCGATCACCTTCTCGTCGTGGAGCAGGTCCGTGCCGGTGCCGGTGTGGGCGTTGCGGCCCTGGTCGAGGACGTAGCCACGGGCGCAGATCTGCAGACACCTGCGGGCGTTCTGCTCGACCATGAGCACCGCGACGCCCGCGCCGTTGATCTCCTTGACGCGGTCGAACACCTGGTCCTGGTAGCGCGGTGAGAGTCCGGCCGACGGCTCGTCGAGCAGCAGCAGCCGCGGCTCGGTCATCAGCGCGCGGGCCATCGCGAGCATCTGCCGCTCGCCGCCGGACATGGAGCCCGCCTTCTGCTTCCGGCGGTCGGCCAGGACCGGGAAGATCTCCTCGACCTCCCGGGCACGCGCCGCAAAGGACTTGGGGCGCAGGTACGTGCCCATGCGCAGGTTCTCCTCGACGGTGAGCGCGGGGAAGACGTTCTGCAGCTGCGGCACGTATCCGACGCCGCTGCGGACCAGTTCGTGCGCGGGCCGGTTGGTGACGTCCTCGCCGTGCAGCCGCACGGATCCCCCGCGGATGCGGAGCAGTCCGAAGACGGCCTTGGCGAGGGTCGACTTCCCGGCGCCGTTGGGGCCGATCACGCCGACCAGTTCGCCGGGCCGGACCTCGATGCTGCAGCCGCGCAGGATGTCGACACCGGGCACGTAGCCGGCGACGACGTCGTCGGCCGCGAGGACGGGGGGCGCGGTCGGGGGCCGCTCCGGGATGCGGTCAGGTGTCACGGGACTCGTCCTCCTCGCCGGTGGCTTCGGGTTCGTCGTGGTGCTTGCCGAGGTAGGCGTCGACCACGGCCGCGTTCCGGCCGATCGCGGACGGCGGGCCCTCGGCCACCAGGCGGCCGCCGGCCATGACGGCCACCCAGTCGCTGATGCCCATCACCACGTCCATGTCGTGCTCGACGAAACACACCGTCATGCCCTCGTCGCGCAGCTGGGTGATGTGACCGAGCAGCGACTGGGTCAGGGCGGGGTTCACACCGGCCATGGGCTCGTCGAGCAGCACCATCCGCGGGCGGACCATCAGGGCGCGGGCGAGTTCGAGCAGTTTGCGCTGCCCGCCGGAGAGCGTGCCCGCGAAGTCGTCGCGCAGCGGTCCGAGACGGAAACGGCCCAGCAGCTCACCGGCCCTGGCCTCGTTCTCCCGTTCCTGGCCGCGCCACAGCGGTGGCAGCAGCGCGGGCAGCAGCCGCTCGCCGCGCTGCGGGGTCGCGGCGAGCAGCAGGTTCTCCAGGACGGTGAGCCGGGAGAGCGTGCGGGTCAGCTGGAAGGTGCGCACCAGGCCGCTGCGGGCGATCGTGTGGGCGGGGCGGCCGGCGAGCGGCTGCCCGTCGAACGCCCACCGGCCGCCGTCGGCCCGGTCGAAGCCGCTCACCACGTTGAACAGCGTGGTCTTGCCCGCGCCGTTGGGCCCGATGAGCGCGGTGATGGTGCCGCGCTGCACCTCCAGGTGGTCGACGTGCACGGCGGCGAGGCCGCCGAAGCTGCGGCGCACGCCGTCCAGGACGAGCAGCGCGTCGGGCTTGCGCACACCGGGTTCGGCCGCGACGGCCTGCGCGTCCGTGGCACGGGGGCCGCGGGGCGTGGCGGGGCTGCGGTTCTCAGCGGCCACTGAGCAGCATCTCCTTCCGGCTCCCGAGGATGCCCTGCGGGCGGAACGCCACGAGCAGGATGAGGGCCAGCCCGACGAGGGCGAAGCGCACGGCGCCGACCTCCGACGTGCTGATCACCTCGGAGGGGATGGCTCCGGTGCCGATGGCCTGGCGCAGAGCGCTGTCGAGGAAGGTGAGGACGAACCAGAACAGGACCGAGCCGACGACCGGCCCCAGGATCCGCCCGGCGCCGCCCAGCACCAGCAGCGTGTAGAGGAAGAAGGTGACGGCGGGGTCGTAGCTGTCCGGGTTCACCGACTGCACCTGGATCGCCTGGAGTATCCCGGCGACCGCCCCGATCACGCCGCCGATGACGAGGCTCTGCATCTTGTACGCGTACACGTTCTTGCCCAGGCTGCGTACGGCCGTCTCGTCCTCGCGCACGGAACGCACGACACGGCCCCAGGGGCTGTGCACGAGCAGGGCCAGCAGGGCGGCGAGCACGACGACCAGGGCCCAGGCGACGATCAGCACCCACAGGTCCCGGGAGGTGAACTCGACCTTCCACACGCCGTAGCGGCCCGGCGGGATCGGGTTGAGGTCGTAGAAGTCGCCCGCGAAGCGCTGGAGGCCGAACACCCCGCCCGTGGTGGGCTCGGCCCAGCTGGAGCGGTAGAAGAGCCGCAGTGTCTCCCCCGCGGCGATCGTGGTGATGGCGAGGTAGTCGGCGCGCAGCCGCAGGGTGGGCAGGCCGAGCAGCAGGGCCAGGACGACCGCGGAGGCGAGCCCGGCCAGGATGCCGAGCCACATCGAACCGCCCCATGTGACCACGGTGATGGCGAGTCCGTAGCCGCCGACGAGCATGAAGCCGACCTGGCCGAAGTTGAGCAGGCCCGTGTAGCCGAAGTGCAGGTTGAGACCCAGGGCGGCGATCGCGTAGATCGCGGCGATGGGGCCGATGCCGGAGCGGATCGCGTCGGAGAGGATGACGGAGAAGTCCACGGCGCGCTCCTCACCCGATGCGTTCGGCCCGGCCGAGGATCCCCTGCGGCCGCACCAGCAGCACGACGATCAGGGCCAGCAGGGCCCATGCGTACTGCAGGTCGACCGGGAACCACAGGGTGGACATCTGGGCGACGACGCCGATGACGAGGCTGCCGGCCATCGCGCCGTACGCGTTGCCGAGACCGCCGAGGATCACTCCGGCGAACATGAGCAGCAGCAGCTTGAACCCCATGTCCCAGGTGACGACCTCGACCAGTCCGAAGAAGACCCCGCCGAGGGCGGCGAGCGCGCCGCCGAGCATCCAGACGACGAGCACGACCCGCTGCACGTCGATGCCGGAGGCCTCGGCGAGGTCGCGGTTGCCGGAGACCGCGCGGATCGCGGTGCCGATCCGGGTCCGTTGCAGCAGTGCCGCGACGCCGAGCAGCGTCAGCAGGGAGAGCAGGGTGACGGTGAGGTCCCGGGGGGTGATGCCGGCCGGGCCCAGGTCGATCGTCTGCTGGATGTCGTACTGGGCGTAGGAGCCGGGGCGGGCCCCGTAGAGCACGAGCACGATGTGCCGCAGCAGCAGGGACAGGCCGATCGTGACGATGAACATGTTGATCAGCCCGGTGCCGCGGGCCCGCAGCGGACGCCAGAGGCCGCGGTCGATCGCCGCGCCCAGCAGGGCGCCGAAGGCCACGGCGGCGAAGGCGGCGGGGACCAGGTGCCAGCCGGGGCCCGCCGGGGAGACGTTGAGGAAGAAGGCGGACGCGGCGCCGATGGTGACGAGCTCGCCGTGCGCGAAGTTGATCAGGTGGATGGTCCCGAAGATCAGCGACAGCCCGACCGCGGTGATCGCGATGATCACGCCGAACTGGATGCCGTCGATCAGCGCCTGAAGGGCCCGGGCACCGAATCCGGGGCCGTGCGGGACCTCCTCGCCCTGTGCGGTGTCCGCGGCCGCGCTGCCGGCCGCCGGCAGGGCCGCGAGGAGCAGGGCGAGTGCCGCCACGAACAACCGCTGATGCCCCACGGTCCGGTCCGGTCTCTCGCAAGCACCCCGATGCGCTCAGTGTAGGCGCGCATCGGGGTGCCGGCACAGAGATGATCAGGCGGTGGAGGGCGGCTCGTTCACCCCGCTGCCCTCCGCTCCCGCGGCCGGGCTCAGCAGCTCGGCGACCGGCGTCGACGGCTCCGCCGTGACCTTGTCGAACAGTGCGGTGAAGTCCTCGGCCCAGGCCTGGACCGTGGCCGCGTCGAACAGGTCGGTGGCGTACTCGAAGGTGACGTCGATCGCGTCGCCGCGGGGGACGAGGACGGCGTACAGCTCGTTGCGGGCGACGGCCCGGGTGGGCAGGCCGCGGACCGTGGCGGACACCCCCCGCAGGTCCAGTGCCGGTGGCGGTGTCGTGACCACGGTGAACAGCACGGTGGGGAACAGCCCGTCGGCCGTCTCGGGCGAGACGAGCCGTACGACCTCGGTGAGCGGCAGGTCCTGGTGGTCGAGTGCGCTGAACAGCGTCGAGCCGAGCCGGGTCACCAGGTCGGCGAACACCGGAGCCTGCGACAGGCGGGCACGCAGCAGCACCGCATCACCCAGCAGCCCGACCACGCCCTCCCGCTCCGGCCGGGCACGGTTGGCGCTGGAGGCCGCGAGGACGACATCGTCGGTGCGCCCGCACAGCCGGGCCGTCCAGGTCGCGAACGCCGCCGCGAGGACCGCGTACGGGGTGACGCCCAGCTGTTCTGCGGCCCGGGCCGCCCGGCCCGGCGCGGCGCCCTCGATGACCCAGGTGTGCAGGGCGCCGCGGCCTGACGGCGCGTCCGGCCGGGGGCGGTCGCAGGGCAGGCCGGGCTTCAGGGGCACGCCCGCGAGCTCGGTGCGCCAGAAGCGCTCCAGTTCCTCCCGGCGCGCGTCGGTGAGCCGGTGCTCCGCCCGGGCGACGTCCGTGAACTGCGCGGGCGGCGGCACCAATGCGGGGGCCGAGCCCTCGCTGTGGGCGTTGTACAGCTCCCGCAGGTCGTTCCAGACGATGCCCATCGACCAGCCGTCGCAGACGGCGTGGTGCAGTACGGCCACCAGCACCCAGCGGTCCGGGCCGAGCCTGCCGAGCCGGAAGCGGAACAGCGGGGCGGCATCCAGCGCGAACGGCTCGCAGGCGTGGTCCAGGCACCAGCGCTCGACGCGGGCGGTGTCGCCGGCGTACGCGGTCAGGTCGGTGACCTCGACGTCCACGGGCACCTCGGCGAGCACCTCGACGAAGAGGTCGCCGTCGCGCTGCACGCCCCTGCTGCGCAGCGCCTCGTGTCGTTCCACCAGGTCCCGCAGCGCACGCGTCAGGGCGTCCGGATCGAGGGGCCCCTCGAGGTCGATGCGGTGGGCGACGTTGTAGACGCTGGGATCGGTGCGCTCGTGGTGACGCCGCCACAGCCGGCGCAGGGTGGACGTCATGGGCACGAGGGCGGCGACGGCCCCGGGGGCTTCCGCTCCGGCCCCGGGCGCGGGCAACTCGCCTTCCTCGAACCGTGACGCGACCCCCCGGATGGTGGGGGCGCGGAAGAAGTCGGCCATGCCGAGTTCGGCACCGAGCAGCGCCGACATCCGGTTCAGCAGCCGGATCGCGCTCAGGGAGTGCCCGCCGAGTTCGAAGAAGGACCGGGTCACGGACGCGTGCGGCAGGCCGAGTTCGCCGCACCACAGCTCGTGCAGCTCCTTCTCCAGCGGGGTGGCGGGCTCGGCGCCCGCCGGGGCCGTTCCCCCGTCCGGGGCGGGCAGCCGCTCCCGGTCCAGCTTCCCGGAGGCGTTGACGGGCAGCCGGTCCATACGGACCCAGTGGCGTGGCACCAGGTGATCGGGGAGGGCGGCGGCCAGGGTGGCGCGCAGCCGGCCGACGTCGGCGTCCGGTTCCACGGGGACCACGTAGGCGACGAGTTCGGCCTCTCCGGCCCGGTCGCGGCGGGCGACGACGGCCGCCTCGACGACGTCCGCGCGGGCGTTCAGCACGACCTGGACCTCGGCCGGTTCGACCCGGTGGCCCCGGATCTTGACCTGGTCGTCGGCGCGGCCGAGGTAGGCGAGGGTGCCGTCGGAGCGCCAGCGGGCGAGATCGCCGGTCCGGTACAGGGTCGCGCCCGTGTCGTCGGTGACGAAGGCGGCGGCCGTCTCCTCGGGGCGTGCGTGATACCCGTACGCGACCGGCGTCCCGGACACATGGATCTCGCCGACCGCGCCCAGCGGCACCGGGCGGCCCTCCGCGTCGAGGAGCCGGATGGCCGCGCCCCGGACCGGGGTGCCGATGGGCGGGCGTTCGTCGGCGGCCGGGTCGACCCGGTGCGAGGTGACGATGATCGAGGTCTCGGTGGGCCCGTACTGGTTGTACAGCGCACAGCGCGGGTGTGCGGCGAGGAACCGGCGGAAGGCCGCGGTGAGTTCGAGTGCCTCACCGGCCGAGAACAGCTCGCGCAGGGTGGGCAGTTCGGGTCCGGTCTCCATGAGGTACCGGAGCGGGGTGCAGGGCATGAAGAGGCGCTCGACCGCGTGGCGGCGCACCGCCGCGGCGACCGCGGCCGGGTCGAGCCGTACGTCGTCGTCGACGAGGACGAGCTCCGCGCCGGCCGCCAGGGTCGTGAAGATCTCCTGCACGCTGACGTCGAAGGCGGGCGAGGTCCACTGGAGGGTGCGCAGCGGGGGGTGCTGTTCCAGGTGGCCGCGCACCAGTCCGGCCGGGCCGCGGTGCGGTACGACGACGCCCTTCGGGCGGCCGGTGGAGCCGGAGGTGTAGATGCAGTACGCGGGGTCCTCCGGCCGCGGCCCGTCGTGCGGGCCGAGGTCCGTGCCGCCCGGGACGTCGTCCTCGTCCCCGCCTGCCGCCGGTCCGTCCACGAGGTGCACGGGCCGGGCCGCCAGGGCCGGATGCCGGTCGAGCAGCGCGGCCGTGGTGAGCAGCAGAGCCGGGTCGCCGTCGGCGAGGAGCAGCTCCAGCCGGGCCGTGGGCAGGGAGACGTCGAGGGGAAGGTACGCGGCGCCGCTCTTGAGCACCCCGAGAAGGGCCGTGATCAGCTCGGGGCCGCGGGGCAGCAGCACCGCCACCCGCTCTCCGCGTCCCGCTCCCCCGGCCCGCAGCCGCCGGGCCAGGCGGTTCGCCCGCCGGTCCAGCTCCGCGTAGCCGACCCGCTCCTCGCCGTGGACAAGGGCGACCGCGTCCGGGGTCCGTCGCGCCTGGGCCTCGAACAGCCCGCTCAGCGTGTCGGCATACCCCGGCAGGGCCTCGTCCAGACGGCCCAGGCGGGACAGGGCAGCGCGGTCGGCGTCGGTGGGCGCCGTCAGTTCGGACAGCGCTGCGGCCGTCGTCTCCAGCGCCCGGCGCAGCACGCTCTCCACGTGGGCGAGCAGTCTCCTCACCGTGGACGCGTCGAAGAGGGCGGTGTCGTACTCGACCGCGCACCGCACGCCCTCGCGGTGGTGCGTCAGATAGACGGTGAGGTCGAACGGCGCACGGGCGCTGGGCAGGTCGAGCAGGGTGGCGGTCACCCTGGGCGGGTCGAACTCCGCCTCGCCCGCGTTCTCGTACTCCACCAGCACCTGGAAGAGGGGGTTGCGGCCGGCGTCGCGGTGCGGGTTGAGCGCGCCGACGAGTTCGTCGAAGGGGACGTCGCGGTGTTCGAACGCCGCGGTGCTGCTCTCCCGTACCCGGCGCAGCAGTTCGCCGAAGCCGGGGTCGCCGGACAGGTCGAGGCGCAGCGGCACGGTGTCGAGGAACAGACCGATGTGGTCTGCGGCCTCGGCGGGCCGCGCGGCGACGGCGGTGCCGATCACGACGTCCTGCTGTCCGCTGAAGCGGCCGAGCACGGCACCGATCGCGCTCGTCAGCACCATGAACAGAGTGGCGCGGTGACCGGCCGCCAACTGCCGGAGCCGACTGGTGAGTTCGGCGTCGAACTCATAGGTGAGGCTCGCTCCCTCGCCCGACCTGACCGGGGGCCGGGGCCGGTCGGTGGGCAGGGCGAGCTCCGGGGCCCCGCTCAGCTCGCGCCGCCAGTGGGCCAGGGCCTCGGCGGTCCGAGCGCGGTCCGGCGGATCGGCGGGCAGGGCGGTCAGGGGCGGCAGCACGGGAGCGGCGTCGTCCCGGTGCGGCCAGGCCCGGTAGAAGGCGGCGAGGTCGCGGGTGAGCACGGTGGTGGAGGACGAGTCGAAGACGATGTGATGGGCGAGGAGGAACAGCAGATGCCGGTCGTCCGCGAGACGCAGCAGGCGCGCCGAGACCAGAGGTCCGTCGCTCAGGTCGAATGTCCGGCGCCCCTCGGTCTCGAGGGCGGCCCGCAGCGCGGCCTCCTCGGTGTCCCCGGTGTGGTCGGCCACCGGGCAATCGAGCCGCACGTGCGGGAGGACCTCCCGGTAGGGCGTGCCGCCGGCTTCCCGGAACACGGTGCGCAGCGCGGGGTGGCGGTCGCACACCTGCTGGAGCGCCCACCGCAGCGCCTCGGTGTTCAGCGGTCCCTCCAGCCGGACGGCCTTGGGCTCGTGGTACATGCGCGTCCCCGGGTGCAGCTGTTCGAGGAACCAGATGCGGCGCTGGGCCGGCGACAGCGGTGACCGCCGCCCTTCGCGGCCCCTGTCGGCCGTGGGGCCCGTACGCCCACCTGTCGGTACGATCCCGGTGCCGCCGGCAGCCTTGTGCTGCCGTTGCCGGAGCCGGTCGAGGGCGGGCAGCGCGGCCAGCACCCGCTCCGCCGGGACACCGAAGTCGACGAAGCAGGCGATCTCGTCGGCACCGGCGTCCACGAGGCGGCGTACCGTCGCGGCCGCGGTGTCCTCGTCACCGATCAGGGCGCGGGAGTCGCAGTACCGCTCGTAGGCGCGGCCGAGCAGGAACTCCACGTCGTCCTCGGAGGTGTTCTCCAGGTCGACCTCGAAACCGAGGCTGTTGGTGACCTGGTCGAAGAGTGACAGCGAGGAACGCAGGTACGACACGAACGGCCCGTACGCCTCGGCACGCGCCCGTTCGGCGTCGTCGGCCAGGTACGTGTGCACGAGGACCACCACCCGGCCCGCTTCCGGGTCGAGCCCGTGCTCGGCACGGGTGCGGCGGTACAGGGCGATGTTCTCCGCGAGCTGCTCGACCGTCTGCGCCATCAGGTTGGTGACCACGCCGAGGTCGCGGGCTGCGGCCTGCCGGTAGCTGTCCGGGTTGCCGACCACGGCGACGTACAGCGGCGGCTGGGCCTGGAGGGGCCGCGGATGCAGCCGGACCTCGGTCGCCGTGCCGTCCCCTGCGGTCACCGGGAGCGGCTGCCCCGACCACAGTCGGCGGACGTCCTCCAGCCGCTCGTACATCACGTCGCGGTGCCGGCCGTAGTTCTCCGGGGCCAGGGCGAAGTCCGTGGCGTGCCAGCCGCTCGCGAAGCACAGGCCCGCGCGGCCGCCCGAGAGGTTGTCGACCACCGACCACTCCTCGGCGACCCGGACCGGGTGGTGCAGCGGCAGGACCACGGATCCCGCGTGCAGCCGGATCCGTTCGGTCCGGGCCGCCAGGGCGGCGGCGAGCACCGAGGGGTTGGGGAACAGCGCGCCGAACGAGTTGAAGTGCCGTTCGGGGAACCACAGGGCATGGAAGCCGTGCCGGTCGGCGAACTCGGCCGCTTCCATGATCAGCGCGTACTTGTCGCCGTCGGCCTCCTGCGGGTAGTCGCCGAAGAAGTACAGGCTGAGATCGCAGTGCGCCGCGTCGGAGGACGCCCGCGCCGTTTGTGGTTGCGATTGCGGTTGCGTTCGTGGTTGTGCTTGCGGCCGCACGGGCTGCGGTCGCGCCGCGGCGGGCGGTGCGGGTTGCGGTGGCGGGGCGGGTTGCGCCGGTCGGGCGCTGGGGAGGGCGTCCAGTTGGCGGGTGAGCAGCCCGGTCACCTGCTCCACCAGGTTCTCGGCGAGCCGGATCTGCTGCGTGAACAGCTGGTGCAGGCTCTCGTCGGCGGCCGGGACGGGAGCGGGCTCGGCGGCGGGGTGCGCGGCGGGCGCGGCGGAGGTGAGTGCGGGCCGGGCGGCGGGCTCGCTCGCAGGCGGTACGGCCGCCGTCGCAGGCTGCACGGGGGGCGCGGCGGCGGCCACGCCGCCCCGCAGGCCCGCCACGTGGGCCGCGAGCTTCCGCGGCGTGTCCGCGTCCGAGAACAGGTCGCGGACCCGGACCCGTACCCCGTGACGGCTCTCCAGCTCCGCCACCATGCCCATCAGGGCGAGCGAGTCCGCGCCCAGGGCGAAGAACGAGGTGTCGGGTGAGGTGTCGGACACCTCGGCCCCCAGCTTCTGCGCCGTCAACCGCCTGATGTCGTCGAGCAGTTCGTCCGAGGGTACGGGGCCCTGTTCCGGCTGCGCGGGTACGGGTGCGGGTGCGGGTGCGGGTACAGGTGCCGGTTCGGCCACGACGGCCGGCCCGGCAGGGGCGGCGACGGTGGCGGCCGGAGCGGCTACCGCCCGCGCGGCCACGGCGGCGACCGTGCGGCGCCGCAGCGGATGGCCGGGCAGGGGGATCCTGCCCCCGCTCCTGGTGACGGCCCCCCACTCGAGTGCGGCCCCCGCGCGGTACAGCTCCCCGAGCGTCTCCGTCATGCCGGTCACCTGCTCGGCACCCTGGCCCTGGCCGGCGTACCAGCGGCTCTCCGGTGCACAGTGCCTGCCCAGGCCGGCGAGTGTGCTGCCCGCCCCGATCTCCAGGAAGTCCGCGCACCCCCGGCCCGACGCGGCGGCCACCGCCCGGTCGAACCGGACCGGCAGGCGTGCCTGGCGGCAGAGGTATTCGGCGTCGACGGTCCAGCCCTCGGGGCGCAGCTCGCCGTCGAGTCCCGACGCGAGCGGGGTGTGCAGCGGCGCATACGCCGTCTTCTCGGCGTACACGCGGAAGTGGCGGAGCGCCTCGTCGAGCGCGGCCGAGTGGAACGCCCGGTCGACCGGAAGCGCCCGCGACCGTATGTCCTCCGCGGCGAGGAGGCAGGCCGCCTCCTCCAGGGCCCGCTCCGACCCGGATATCACCTGGGACCGGGGCCCGTTGAAGGCGGCCGGTTCGGCACCCGCGGCGCGGGCGATCCGTTCGGCGGTCGCCGCGTCGGCACGCACGGCGAGCATGCCGCCCGGTGCGGCGGTCTCCTGCATCAGCCTGCCTCGCCATGCGGTGAGCCGCAGGCCGTCCTCCAGGGACAGGGCGCCGCCCGCGCACAGGGCCGCGTACTCGCCGACGCTGTGCCCGAGCAGCAGGGCGGAGCGCACGCCGAAGGCGCGCCACAACTCGGTGAGCGCCATGTGGTGGGCGAACAGGGCGGGTTGGGCCGTGTCGGTGGGCCAGATGCCGTCTGCGGCCGGGTCCTCGTCGAGGAGCAGGTGCAGCAGACTGCCGCCGAACTCGTCGCCGTACACGCGCTCGCAGCGTCCGAGCACGCGGCGGGCCTCCGGGTACGCGTCCCAGATGCCGCGGGCCATGCCGCGCCGGGCGCTGCCCTGCCCGCTGTAGGCGAAGGCGACGGGCCCGAGAGGGGCCTCCTGGGCGGGCGGGCGTTCCAGCGCGCGGGCGAGCCCGTGAGCCGTCCGGCCGACGACGGCCGTGCGTGCCGCGCGGTGCGGCCGGCCCAGCGCCAGCGTCGCAGCCACGTCGGCGGCCGCGAGGCGGGGGTGGGCGAGCAGATGCTCGCGCAGCCGGGTGGCGGACTCGGCCAGCGCCTGGGGATCGCGCGCGGACAGCGGTACGAGGACGGGCTCGTCCGAGGGGCCGGGGTCGGCGGGAGCGGAGCGCTCGGGTGCCTCTTCGAGGATCACATGGGCGTTGGTGCCGCCCACGCCGAGCGCGCTGACGCCCGCCCTGCGCGGTACTCCGTCCGGCGTCCGCCAGGGGACGGTCTCCGTGCCGAGGACCAAGGGGCCGTCGGCCAGGCGCAGTTCGGGGTTGGGCCGGTCCAGGTGCAGCGTCGCGACCAGCGTGCGGTGTTCGAGCATCAGCACGGTCTTGATCAGGCCGGCCATGCCGGCGCAGCTGTCGAGGTGTCCGACGGCCGGCTTCACCGAGCCCACGGTGCAGAAGCCCGTCCGGTCGGTGTCCTCGCCGAGGGCCCGGGCGAGTGCCTCGAACTCCACCGGGTCGCCCAGCCGTGTGCCCGTGCCGTGCGCCTCGACGTACGAGACGGTGTCCGCGGGGACCGCCGCCCGGCGCAGCGCCTGCCGTACGACCTCGACCTGGCCCGCGACGCCGGGGGCGCTGAACCCGACTTTCGCGGCCCCGTCGTTGTTGACCGCCGAGCCGAGGATCACGGCGTGCACGGTGTCCCCGTCGGCGAGGGCCCGGTCGAGCCGCTTGAGGAGGACGGCGGCCACGCCGTTGCCGCCCACGGTGCCGTCGGCGTCGGCGTCGAAGGCACGGCAGCGTCCGGTGGGTGACAGGATCGAGCCGGGGTGGCTGCGGTAGCCCGTCTCCTGGGGGGTGTGCACGGCCGCGGCGCCCGCGAGGGCCAGGTCCGCGTCGCCGCTCAGCAGCGCCTGGACCGCGAGATGGACGGCGACGAGCGACGTCGAGCACGCGGTCTGGACGCCGATGGCGGGGCCGGTGAGACCGAGCCGGTAGGCGACCCGGGAGGCGAGGAAGTCCGGCTGCTGTCCGATGGCCGTCTGCATGCCGGTGGCCGGATCGCCGTCGTCGCGGGTGGCGGTGGGCGGGTGCTGGTGGCCGTAGAGGTTCATCCCTGAGCCGGCGAACACGCCGACGCGGGTGCCGGGTGCGGTCGCCGCGTAGCCGCCGTCCTCCAGTGCCTCGTGGCAGCATTCGAGGAACAGCCGGTGGGCCGGGTGCGTGAGGCGCGCCTCCTTGGGGCTCACGCCGAAGAACTCCGCGTCGAACTCCTCGACGCCGTCGAGCACTCCGGCGACGGGGACCCGGTCGGCGGCCCCCGCCTCCTGGGCGGAGAGCCCGGCGGACACCAGGTCGTCCGGCGTGAAGCGGCGGACGCTGTCCACGCCATCGCGCAGATTCGCCCAGAACTGTGCTGTCGAACGCGCCCCGGGGAAGCGTGCGGACATGCCGATCACGGCGATGCGGTGGTCGCCACGCGCGCCCGTCCCGGCGTCCGCGTGGGGTTCCGTACCCGTCCCCGCGTCCGCGTGGGGTTCCGTGCCCGTTCCGGCGTCCGTACCCGAACGCTCACCCGTCCCGGCGTCCGCGCCGGGATCCGCACCCGCGCCCGTACCCGCACTCGAGTCCGCCGCTGCCTGCGGCACGGCGTCGGACGGCGTCCCCGACAACGTCCCGGGAACCGCGGCCAGGTGGGCCGCGAGCTCGGCGGCCGTGGGGTGTTCGAAGAGCGCGGTCTGCGCGATCTCCGTACCGAACCGCTCCTCCAGCCGGACGCGCAGGCGCACCAACTTCACCGAGTCCAGGCCGAGTTCGTAGAACGGGACGTGCGCGGGCACCGGGTGACCGAGCACTGCCGTGATCTCCTCCTGGACGGCCGAGGACACCTCCCCGGTGTGCCGCAGGGCCGGGACGGCCGCGGGGGCGGGGGGTGCGAACCCGCCGGTGGCCAGCCGGTCGCGCAGGCCGCCTCGCCGCACCTTGCCCGCGGGGGTCCGCGGGAACTCCGCCGGCGGGACCGGCAGGACGTGGGACGCGGTCAGCCGGAGCCGGCCGTACAGCACCGACCTGAGCTCCCTCGCGATGCGCGCGTCCTCGCGGCCGCCCCGGCTCACGAAGAACACCGCCAGGGTCTCGGTACCGCTGTCCGGGTCCGGGATTCCGCACGCGGCCACGTCCCCCGTACGGACGCCGGTGACGGCGGTGGCGGCGTCCTCGACCTCGTGGCAGGAGATGTTGTGGCCGTTGAGGATGATCAGGTCCTTGCGCCTGCCGGTGATCACCACCTGGCCTTCCGCGAAGAAGGCGAGGTCACCGGTGTCGAGCCAGCCCGGCTCCGCGGGGAAGGCGGCGGCGTCGGCCTCCGGGTCGCGGACGTAGCCCGGCGTGACGCGGGCCTCCGACCTCACCTGGAGCCGGCCGATCCTGTTCTCCGCGACCGGTTCCCCGGCGTCGTCCACGAGGCGCAGCGTGGTCCCGTGGGCGGGCGAGCCGACCGCGACGAAGGTGACGCACTCCTCGTCGGGCGTGTGTTCCGCGGCCGCCACCAGGGGACCGCCGAGGCTGCTCCTGAGGATGCGCTGCACCGTTCCCGGCCGGTCGAGCCTGCCGTACGTGATGCCGGTGACCGTCTCGGCCATCCCCCACACCGGCACGATGTGCTCGTCCCGGATGCCGTACGGAGCCGTCGCCGCCAGGAAGCGGCGGAGCACCGGGAGTGCGATCTGCTCGCCTCCGCACACCAGGGTCCTCAGGTGGTCGAGACGCCTGCTGCCGCCGGGCCGTTCGGCGAGCGCGTCGGCGACCAACTGGTAGGCGAACGTGGGTGCCCAGCTGTGCTCGGCGCGGTGTTCCTCGAGGAGGTCGAGCCAGCGCAGGGGCTCCGCGACGACCGGTCCGGTCGGGACGTGGACGTTGGTGCAGCCGGTGAACACCGCGAGCACGTGGTACAGCAGGAAGGCGCCGCTGTGGTCCACGGGCAGCCAGTTGAGGGTCGTGTGGCCGGGATGCACGCCGAGGAGCCGCCGGCTGCTCGCGGCGAAGTCCGCGAGCCCGCCGTGCGTGAGCTGCGCGGCTTTGGGCACGCCTGTGCTGCCGGACGAGAGCATCAGCAGGGCGACGTCCGTCCCCGCGGGTTCCTCGTGGTCGTCCGCGGGCTCGTGGCGCAGGCAGTCGGCGGCGACGGCGACCCGCAGGCCGGGGGCTGTCCGGGCGAGGCTCGCGGCTCCGGCGGCGTCGCTGAGCACGAGCGGTCCGTCCAGCAGATCGCAGGTGTGCCGCAGGCGTTCGAGGGCCCCGGACCCCTCACCGGGGCGTTCCGCGATGGCCACGGGCCGGGCGCCGCCGAGCACGGCGGCCCAGAAGGCGGGGAAGAACTCGTCGAGGGGGAGTCCGCACAGCACGAGGGCGTCACCGGGGCGCAGGCCGTTGCCGCGCAGGCCGGTGAGCAGTCGGCGGGCGCGTGAGAGGAGTTCGGGATAGGTCTGCCTGGTCGTGGCGCCGTCCTGTGCGACGGTGACGACAGCCGCTTCGGGAGCGCGGTCCGCGGCGCGCAGCAGTGCCCGGACCGCGTCCCGCGGATCGTCGTCGGTGTACTCCGCCTCAGGCCCCCGGCAGATCGCCTGTCCCCGTCCGCGCTCCATGCGTGGTCTCTCCTCCTCGTGTCGCACCGTGTGTGGATCGTGACCGCCGTGGGGCCGTACCGCCCCGTGCGGCGGACATCAGCAGGGCCAGCGCCCCGATGACGGCCGTTCCGTGGAACGCCCCCACCACGGCGAGGGCGGGCAGGGCCTCGAGCGCCGCGGCGGCGGCGACGGTCCCGAGCGTGAATCCCGAGGTCTCGGCCGTGGCCGAGAGGCCGAACAGCCGGCTGCGCTGCCGGTCGGGGACGGCCTGCAGCCGGGAGGTGTAGACGATTTCGGTGCAGCCGTCCGCCAGGCCCGCGCCCAGGGCGACGATCACCAGCGCGGGCGCGGGCAGTCCGGTGAACGCCAGCACGAAGAACAGGGACATGGCGCAGGTGCCGATCGCGAAGGCGCGGTCCCCCGCCACCCTGTCGCCGCGCAGCCGGCGCTTGACCACCTGGTGGGCGAGCAGCGTGCCGACGGCCCAGGCGGCCCAGAACTGCGTCATGAACAGGGCGGGGTTGTCCGGCGACGCGCCGCCGGCGGCGACCGGCAGGGCCACGTTGTGCGAGGACGACGCCAGGGCGTCGGCGCCTCTGAGGAGGATCATCCCGATCAGCAGGGCGGACAGGCCGCGCAGTCCCCGCAGTCCGCGCCGCTGCTCGGCGGCGCGGGCGCCTGCGGCTTCCGCGGGCTCGTCCGCCTCGTCGGCGTCGGTGCGGGGCCGCAGCACGAGCAGCGCCGCCGCGGACACGAGGAAGCTGGCGCCGTTGATCGCGAAGGCGGCCGCGTAGCCGCCGTATCCGATGACGGGCGCGGCGGACGCGAAGCCGAGCACGGTGGCGAAGGACCGCACCGTGACGAGCAGGCCGTTCGCCCTTACGCGCTCCTCCTGACCGACCATCACCGGCACGGCGCTGCGCAGGCCGACGGTGAACAGGGTGTTCCCCGCGCCGAGCACCACGACGGCGCAGGCGAGCAGCGGCACCGGGGTGCTGGGCGCGGTCGCCGCGAGAACGGCCATGGCGCCGGCCTGGGCGAGGTCCGCGGAGATCATCAGGGCCCGGCGGCCCGCCTTCGCGGCGAGCGCTCCGGCGGCGACGCCGGCCAGCATGCCGGCGAACAGCCGCAGTGCCATGAGCGCGCCGATGCCGAACGCGCTGCCCGTCACCTCGTAGGTGAACAGGCTCAGGGCGATGAGGCTGAGGTAGTTGCCGTAGCAGGACACGGCGTACGCGGACACCAGGCAGCGGAACCGCCCACTCACAGCCGTCACTTCACTCCCCCGAGCACCACGGACCTCCGCCGCCCCGGAACCGTAGCCATGCCGTCCCCGGCATGTCGAGTGCGGCGCGGCCCGACCACCGGTCCGACGCGGAACGCCGGCGCCGGGGACCCGGCTCGTGCCCCGTGGGACCCGGCCCCGCGCCCGGCCCTCCTCCATGGACAGCCATGTCGCACGCATGTACGGTGCAGCAACGCATGGCCGGGGTCATTCCCGGCCGCGGACGTCGACTGCCGGCGGAGGGGGCCGTAGTGCGTGTCGCGACATCCGGTGAGCAGATCCGCGACGGCATGAACTCCGTCGACGCGTTCAGCCGTTCCGCCCTGGCCGTCTTCCATCTGAACGGCAGATTCGGCGCCCTGCTCGACCAGTTGACGGCTCCGGCCGGGCTGAGCGCCGCCCAGTGGCAGGTTCTCGGCGCGGTCGAGGACGCACCGCAGCCGGTCTCCGGCATCGCCCGTCTGCTGGGCGTCACCCGGCAGAGCGTGCAGCGCATCGCCGACCTGCTGGTGGCGCAGCAGCTCGCCGACTACCGCGCCAATCCCGCGCACCGGCGCGCCCGACTGCTGGTGGCCACGGAGCGGGGGCAGGCGGTGCTGCGCGAGATCGACGCCGGGCACGCCGAACTGGCCCGCCGGCTGTGCCTGGAGCTGGGCGGCGAGAAGGAATTCGGCAGAACCACCGAGGTGTTGCGCGAGCTGTCGCTCGCCCTCGGCGCCGTTGTCCCCCAGGCCCGGTCCTGAGGTCGCGGACGAACCGCCGCGCGGCCTGCGGCCCCACCCTCGACCGGCCCACGCGCCGCGGCATCCGCCCCGCTGACACGTGCCGACTCCCCACTGATCGGGGCCACTTCCCTGTTGTACCGTTACCGACCTGCCTTAAGGTCACAGGCCGGGGGGACCAGTGAATCAGTTCGTCTTCAGAATGCTGGGGCCACTGCTCGTACAGGCCGACGGGGCACCCGTGCGCATCAAGGGCAGGCGGCAGTCCACCGTTCTCGCGATGCTGCTGCTCTCCGCCGACCGGATCGTGTCCGTCGACACGCTCGTCGACGCCGTGTGGCCCGACTCCCCTCCGGCGACCGCACGCAACCAGATCGCGATCTGTGTGGCCACGCTGCGCAAGACGTTCAAGGAGGCCGGGGGGAGCGACATCCTGCTGACCTCTCCCCCGGGTTACGTCCTCGCCCGGGGCACGCACCGCATCGACGTCATGGAGTTCCTCCAGGATGCCGAGCGCGGGCGGAACGCCGCACGGCACGGCCGGGCCGAGGAGGCGTGCGCCCTGCTGGAGGAGGCGCTCAGCACGTGGCGCGGCGCGGCCCTCGACGAGCTGCCCGGGGAGCGCATCGAGGCGGAGGCGGCCCGGCTGGAACACCTGCGGCTCGACCTGATCGAGGAGCGCGCCGGGCTGATGCTGGAGCTGGGACGGCACCGGCTGCTGACCGGGGAACTCGGCGAACTGGTCGCCCGGCACCCGCTGCGCGAGCAGTCGCGCGAGCATCTCATGCTGGCGCTCTACCGTTCGGGGCAGCGCGCCGAGGCCCTGGAGGTCTTCCGGCAGGGCCGCTCCCTGATGAACGAGGAGCTGGGCATCGAGCCCGGCCCCGCGCTCCAGCAGCTGCACGAGCTGATCCTGCACGACTCGCCGGAGCTGACCCGGCCGGTCGCCGCCGCCCCCACCGCCCCGGTCACCCTCCAGACCACGCCCGCCCAGCTCCCCGCGGACGTCATGAGATTCACCGGCCGCCAGGAGGAAATGGCCCTGCTCGACCGGCTGTTGAAGGAGCCGTACCAGCCGCACGCACCCGCCCTGGCGACGATCGTCGGCGTCGGCGGGGTGGGCAAGACCGCGCTGGCCGTCCACTGGGCGAGCCAGGCCGCCGACCGCTTCCCCGACGGTCAGCTCTTCGCCGACCTGCGCGGCTACGACGAGGACAACCCGCCGGTCTCCCCGGCGGTGGTGCTGGACCGCTTCCTGCGGGCCCTCGGTACGCCCGCCCCGCAGATCCCCGCGGAGCCGGACGAGCGCGCGGCGCTGTTCCGCAGTCTGCTCAGCACCCGCAAGGCGCTCATCGTCCTCGACAACGTGCGGTCCTTCGACCAGCTCAGACCCCTGCTGCCGGGCGGGGGCCGCAGTGTCGTACTGGCGGTCGGCCGCGAGGCCCTCGACGATGTGACCGGCGACTACACGGCCCTGCGGATCAGGCTGCGCGTCCTGCCGCCGGCCGAGGCCACCACCTTGCTCACCAGGATCGCCGGTGCCGACCGCTTCGGCAGTGACCCGGTGGCGCTGGAGCAGCTGAGCGCGCTCTGCGACTGCCTGCCGCTGGCACTGCGGATCGCCGGGGCGCGGCTGGCCACCAAGCCGAGCCTGACCGTGCGCGGTCTGGTGGAACGGCTGAGCGATCAGCGGCGGCGCCTGGACGAGCTGAGCCCCTCGGAGGGCGGAGTGCGGGCCGGCTTCCGGCTGACGTACCGAGATCTGTCCCCGGACGCCGCCCGGATGTACCGCAGGCTCGGACTGCTGCGTACGGCGGACTTCGCCGCCTGGGTGGGCGCGGCGGCGCTGGGCACCGACGTCTGGCACGCCGAGCAGCTGCTCGACCAGCTCGTCGACGCCCAGTTGCTGGAGTCGGTCGAGCCGGTGCCGGGCCGTGCCGCCCGCTACCGGTTCCAGGACCTGCTCCAGCTGTTCGCCCGTGAACGCGCCGAGGCCGACGAGACGGATGCGGAGTGCGACGCGGCACTGG
This sequence comes from Streptomyces sp. NPDC015127, assembly GCF_043080095.1. Taxonomy (NCBI): domain Bacteria; kingdom Bacillati; phylum Actinomycetota; class Actinomycetes; order Kitasatosporales; family Streptomycetaceae; genus Streptomyces; species Streptomyces sp. NPDC015127. Next base: position 200,915 of record NZ_JBIBVE010000002.1, on the reverse strand, counting down.
ACCGGATTTTCGCCGCCTGGCTGTGGCTCGCCGAGGAGGCCCACCGGCGGCTGGACGGGCGGGAGTTCCCCGTCACCCATCCTCCGGAGCCCGGGCCGGCCTTCCTGCGGGGCACGGCGGACGACCTGCTGGCCGCGCCGCTGGAATGGTTCGACTCCGAGCGCGCCACCGTCACGGACGTCGTGGTGCACGCGGCCGAGACGGACCGGGCGCGGTACGCCTGGGCGCTCACCGAGAGCGCCGTGCCGCACTTCGAGACCAGGAACTACCTGGAGGACTGGCAGCGCTGTGCCGAGGCCGCACTGTCGTCGGCCCGGCGCACCGGCGACCGGACGGGCGAGGCCACCATGCTGCGGGTGCTGGGCTCGCTCGCCATCTACCAGCGGCGCTACGAGCAGGCCGAGGGGTGGAACCTCGCCGCGCTGCGACTGCTCGCGGAGAGCGACGACGTACCCGGAGCGGCGCTCGCCCAGCGGAACCTGGCCATGTGCGCCCGCTTCCAGGGCGACTGGGACCGGGCGCTGGAGTACTGCCGGGCGGCACTCCAGGGCTTCCACGAGGTCGGGGACAGCGGCAACGAGGCCCACCTGATGGGCTACCTCGCCCAGATCGAGCTGGACCGCGGTGAGGTGGAACGGGCGCTGCCGCTGGCCGTCGAGGCACTGGCGCTCAGCCGGCGCACCGGGTCGGTCCGCGCCGAGACGCAGAGCATCTACCGCCTGGCCGAAGTCCGGCTGCGGGCGGGCGATCTGGACCGGGCCGCCGAATCCTTCCACGAGGTCCTCCAGCTGTCCCGCCGGGAGGGCGACCGGGTCGGGGAGGCCCACGCACTGCGCGGACTGGGCGAGACGCAGTGGACGCAGGGCATGCTCCCCGCCGCCGAGCGCACGCTGAACGAGGCCCTGGAGATCACCGAGGAGCTGGCCGACCGCTTTCTCTACGCGCGGGTGGAAACCGATCTCGGCTGTGTCGAGGCGATCGGCGGTCACCACGCGGCCGCGGCGGAGAGGTTCGAGCGGGCGCACGCGGCGCTCGGCGAAGTGGGGGCGCAGCCCTGGCGGGCGCGGGTGATGCGGCTGCTCACGCGGGTACGGGGCGCGTACGAGGGGGACGCCGCGCCACCCGGCACCGGGACGGAACGATCCGTCACACCGCAGGCGCTGCAACTCCTGCTGTCGGACGGGCCGGACTGACCTGCGGGGGCGGCCGAAGGCCGCGCTCGCCCACTGACCGGCGGGGGCGGCCGAAGGCCGCGCTCGCCCACTGACCGGCTGACGCGGGCCGCGCCCGTCGCCTGACGGCACTCCCCACGTCCCGCACCGGGGCCCCACGGCACCCCGTCACCGGGCCCGGGTCCGTTCCGGTTCCGGTTCCGGTTCCGGTTCCGGTTCAGGAGCTTGCCGTCATCCGGGCGCCGGGCTCCGGCCTCTTGAGCATGCCGTTATCCAGCACGGCTGCCGGCTCCAACTCCAGCTAGCGGCTCCAGCTTCGGGCTCCCAGCTCCAGCTATCGGCTCCCGGCTCCCGGCTTGCCCTCGCCCGGGCACAGATCCCGCCCGCAGGAGCATGCCCTCATCCGGGCGCCGGATTCAGCCCCAGGGCATGTCGTCGTCGCCGGCGGCACGCGGCGCGGCCGGTTCGACGACGCCCCACGGCATGTCGTCGTCGCCCGCCACCGTGTCCGCGTACGCGGGGGCGCCCTGTCCCGCCGCGCCGGAGCCCGCGATCAGTCCCGCAAGTACGATCAGACCGGCCATCGTCGCCCGCTTTCCCGTCCGAGTGATTCGCATATCCATTCCGCCTCATCCGTCGACCGTGATTGCCGCTTGCCGCGGTGCGACGGACAGTAGGGACGCGTCCTTTTCCTGGCCTGTCCCTTCGGTTTTTCAGCGCCGGGTCCCGTGAAATCAAGACGATAACGAGAGAACAGCGGGAGCCCATATCTTCGTCCGTAGATTCGTCACATGGATCACGAACGGGGGGTGCCCATGGAATTCCGAGTTCTCGGGCCGGTCGAGGTGCGCGACCAGGGACGCAGGGCGCCGCTGTCCGGCACCAAGCTGCACACCGTGCTGGCAGCTCTCCTGCTGGCCCGCGGCGAGGTCGTGTCCGACGACCGGCTCAGCCGCCTGCTGTGGGGGTGGGCACCGCCGGCCACCGCGAACGCGCAGCTGTACACCTACATTTCGCGGCTGCGGAAAATACTCGGTGACGACGTGCTCATCGACCGCAGGCCGCCCGGCTATGTCATGTCCATCGGTAATTCCAGTCTCGACCTGACAGAATTCGAGGAATGTGATTGCAAAGGCCGGGAGGCTCTGCTCGAGGGAGACTTCGAAAGGGCGGGCGATTTCCTGCGGGACGCGCTGGCACGCTGGAACGGCCGTCCGCTCGCGAACACCACCGAGCATCTCTTCGACTCCGAGGCCCCCTGCCTGGCCGAGGCCCGCGCGGCAACGCTTGAGCACCGGATCGCGGCGGACCTGGCGCTCGGCCGGCACGAGCAGATCACCGTCGAACTCACCGGCCTGGTCGCCGAGTTCCCGCTGCGCGAGCGCTTCCGCAGCCAGCTGATGACCGCACTGTGCCGCAGCGGCCGGCAGGCCGACGCGATCCACCTGTACCACCACGGACGCGAGGTGCTGGCCGAGGAGCTCGGCGTCGATCCCGGCGAGGAACTGCAGGCCACCTACCAGTCCCTGCTCGACGGCTCGCTCGTGCGCCTGCCGCAGCCGCGGACCCGGGCGCGCGCCGTGCGGCGCCCGCCGGAGACGTCCGTCCAGGAGACCCAGGGCGCCCCCGCGACCCTTCCCCCGGACACCGTCGACTTCACCGGCCGCGAGCGCGAACTCGACGTGCTCCACCGGGCACTCGCCCCGGACTCCGCCGCGCCCGGCCGCCCGCGCCGCGTCCTGGTGACCGGCATGGCCGGGGTCGGCAAGACGGCGCTCGCCGTGCACGCGGCGCACCGCTGCACACCGCACTTCCCGGACGGCCAGTTGTACGCCGACCTGCGCGCCCCGGGCGGCACGCCGCGGCCCGCCGGCCAGGTGCTGCTGCACCTGCTGCGTTCCCTCGGCCGGCCCGTGGACACCGCGGCGGCCGACGATCTCGACGAGCTGGTCCGTCTCTACCGGGAGCGGACCGCAGGCAGACGCCTGCTCATCCTGCTGGACAACGCGGAGAGTTCCGCCCAGCTCGGCCCGCTGCTGCCCAACACCCCCGAACCGGCCGTCCTCGTGACCGGCCGCACCGCCCTGCCCACCGTGGCCGGGGCGCACACCGTGGCCCTGGACCCGCTGGAGGACGGCCCGGCGCTGGAGATGCTCGCCGCCGCCGCGGGCCCCGACCGGATCGCCGCGGCCCCCGGTGCGGCGGCCGTCATCGTCGAGCACTGCGCCGGGCTGCCGCTGGCGCTGCGGATCGCGGGCACCCGGATCGCCGCCCGACCGCACTTCGCGCCGGACCGGCTCGCCCGGCGGCTGGCCGATCCCGCCACCCGGCTGCGCGAACTGCACTCGGGGGACCTTGATGTGCACGGCGCGCTGCTGCCGTCGTGGCGGGCGCTGGAGCCCAGGGCGCGCCGGGCGCTTCCCGCGCTGGCGGGTCTCGGCCCCGAACCGTTCGCCGCGCTGGAGGCGGCGGTGCTGCTGGACCTGCCGGAGCAGGACGCCGAGCTGCTGCTGGAGGCGATGGCGGACGCCGCGCTGCTGGACGTCAGCGGCGCCGACGCGTGGGGCCGGCCCTGCTACCTGTTCCACCCGCTGGTCCGGCTCTTCGCCCTGTCCCTGCCGGAGGGACGCGACCGTGCGGGCCGGGAGGAGGTTCCGGTGGCGCGTAACCGGTGGCTAACCAGCCGCCCCTAGCCTCGCCGTGCCAGCAGCGCGGCACCCCCTGTGGCCCCGGCCTTCCGAATTCCGTTGAACCGAGTGGAGTTGGACCATGACCGAGCTCTTGCACGGCCGCGCCGACAGCGCCGCCTTCTTCCCCATGACCGAGACGCAGCAGGCGCTGATGATCGGGCGGGGCGAGGGTGTCGAGCTGGGCAGCATCGGCTGCTACGGCTACTTCGAGTGGGAGCGTGCCGATCTGGACCCGGAGCGGTTGGCGACCGCCTGGCGGCGGGTGGTGGCCCGCCACGACATGCTCCGCGCGGTCGGCCGCGCCGACGGAACCCAACAGGTGCTGAGGGAACCGCCGCCGTACGACATACCGGTCCTGGACCTGCGCGGTCTCGATGCGGCGGACGCGGAGCGGCGGCTCGCGGAGCTGCGGGCGGAGATGAGCCACCAGGTGTTCCCGGTCGGCAGCTGGCCCCTGTTCGACCTGCGGATCATCCTGCTGCCCGGCGAGGAGAACCTCAGCCGTATCCATCTCGGCATCGATCTCCAGGTGCTGGACGCGTCCAGCGCCTTCCAGGTGCTCTTCCCGGACCTGATCGACCTGTACGAGAACCCGCGGGCCGAGCTGCCGGAACCCGGCATCACGTTCGCCGAGTACGCGCGCTGGCGTGCCGACGACATGCCCCACACCGAGACGTTCCGCGCGGCCAGGGAGTACTGGCTGGAGCGGGTGCCCCAGCTGCCGCCGGCGCCGTCGCTGCCGGCCGGCGGCGCCCGCGACGGCGCGGTCCGCTTCGAGCGGCACGAGCACCGGCTCTCCCCCGGCGACTGGCAGCGGCTGCGGAGCGTGGCCGACGAGGCGGAGCTGACGCCGTCCGTGCTGCTCACGGCCGCGTTCGCCGAGGTGGTGCGGTGCTGGGCGCAGGAGGCGGACTTCACCCTCAACTACCCGGTCTTCCAGCGGCCCCGGGTGCACGAGGACATCGGCGCGGTCCTCGGCGACTTCACCAACGCCGTCCTGCTCGCCGCGGACAGCTCGGGCCGGACGTTCCTGGACCGCGCGCACGCCCTGCGCGACCAGCTGAACCGCGACCTGGAGCACGGTGCCTTCAACGGGGTGCGGGTGCTGCGCGAGCTGACCCGGCTGCACGGCGTGGGCGACCAGGCCGGCATGCCGGTGGTCGTCACCAGCCTGCTCGACTACCCGGTCCGCCGCCCGGTCACCGACCTGGGGCGGGAGGTCTACTCGATCTCGCAGACCCCGCAGGTGTCCCTCGACGTCCAGTTGCGCGAACTGGACGGCGAGCTGCGGATCATCTGGGACTACGTCGACGGAGCCTTCGCGCCCGGCTTCACCGAAGCCGCGTTCGGCGTGTACGTCGCGCTGCTCCAGCGCATCCTCGACGACCCGGACGCCCTGCGCACCGAGCGGTTCGACCTGATCCCTGCGGCCGAGCGCGAGCTGCGCCGCCGGATCAACGACACGGCGGGGCAGATCCCGTACACCACCCTGCACGAGCTGTTCGCCGAGCAGGCCGCGCGCACCCCCGGCGCGGAGGCCGTCGTCGACGCGAAGCGCCGGCTGACGTACGCCGAACTCGCCGCGTACGCCTGGCGCATCGGCCACCGGCTGCGGCAGCACGGCGCGAAGCCCGGCGAGCTGGTCGCCGTCGTGATGGAGAAGGGCTGGGAACAGTACGCGGCGGTCTACGGCGTCCTCGCGTCCGGCGCCGCCTACCTTCCGCTCGACGCGACCGTGCCGCCCGAGCGGCTGCGCCGGCTGCTCGCCGACGCCGGCGTCGACAAGGTCCTCACCCAGTCCTCGCTGGAGACCCGGATCGCCTGGCCGCCGAACGTTCAGCGCTACCGCGTGGACCAGGACTTCGAGGTCGGCGACACCACCCGGCCCGACATCGCGCAGACCCCGGCGGACCTGGCGTACACCATCTTCACCTCGGGTTCGACCGGCGAGCCCAAGGGCGTCATGGTCGACCACATCGGTGTGGTCAACCTGATCCGTGACGTCGCCGAGCGGTTCGGCGTCGACGCGTCCGACCGGCTGCTGGCCGTCTCGGGGCTGCACTTCGACGCCTCCGTCTACGACGTCTTCGGCGTGCTGACGCAGGGCGGCACGGTCGTGATCCCGCCGCCCTTCGAGCACGCGCAGCCGGACGTGTGGGCCGATCTGGTGGCCGCGGAGCGGGTCACGCTGTGGAACTCGGTGCCCGTGCTGATGGAACTCCTCGTCGGCGAGGCGGAGGTGCGCGAGCGGCGCGGCGGCGGCCGGCCGCTGGAGTCCCTGCGGCTGTCCGTGCTGTCCGGCGACTGGATCCCGCTGACCCTGCCGGACCGGCTGCGCGCCCAGAGCCCGCGGATCCAGGTCGTGGGCTCGGGCGGTCCGACGGAGACGATCTGCTGGTCGCTGTTCCAGCCGATCGGCGAGATCGACCCGGCGTGGACGAGCATCCCGTACGGCACGCCCATCACCAACCAGCGCTACTACATCGTCGACAGCACCGCGCGCGAGCGCCCGCTCGGCGTGGTCGGCGAGATGGCCGTGGCCAGCGACGTGGGTCTTGCGCTCGGCTACTGGGGCGACGAGGAACGCACCCGTAGCCGCTTCGTCCGCCTCCCCGAGACCGGTGAACGCGCCTATCTGACCGGAGACCTGGGCCGCTACCTGCCCGACGGCAGCATCGAGATCCTCGGCAGGGACGACTTCCAGGTGAAGGTCCAGGGCCACCGGATCGAGCTCGGCGAGATCGAGGCCGCACTCCGCCAGGACGAGCGGGTCACCGCGGCCGTGGTCGTCGCCCCGGCCAGTTCCCACGGCGTACGCCGCCTGCACGCCTATGTCGTCGCCGGCAGCGGCACCTCGGGGGAGCAGATCCTCGCCCGGCTCACCGAGCAGCTGCCCTCCTACATGGTCCCGTCGGCGATCACCGTCCTCGACGAGCTGCCGCTCACCCGCAACGGCAAGGTGGACCGGCTGCTGCTGGCGCAGACCGCGGGGGCGCAGCAGCCCGCTGCGGACGCGGCCGCCGCGGACGGCGGCGCCGAGCCGGACGACGCCCTGGCGCTGGTGCTCTGCGCGGCGGTCGGCGACATCCTCGGCCTCGACCACGTGGGCCCGGGTGACAACTTCTTCAAACTGGGCGGGGACTCCCTCAGCGGCACCCGGCTCGCCGGGCTGCTCCAGGAGCTGCTGGGCGTGCCCGTACCGGTCAAGACCGTGTTCCAGACGCCGGTCGTCGCCGAGCTCGCCGGGAAGATCGCCGCCGACGAGGAGTACGGCGCCGGGGCGGTGGCCGCCGCCGAGGCGCTGGCCGCCATGTCCCCGGACGACACCGACGACCCGGCCGACGCGCCCGCCTCCGCCGGGACGGGCGGCCCGGACGCCACCGACAGCCGGAACTCCAGGAGGGGACAGTCATGACCTTCACCCTGCCCGCACCACTCGGCGTACCGGCCGAGGAGCGCACCCGGCCGGCCGCCGGACCCGCACCGCACGGAACCGACCTCGGCGACTTCGCCGGCCGCGCGGCCGCCCGGCTCCGGGAGACCGATCCCGCACTGTACGACCTGCTGAACCGGGAGTCGGCCCGGCAGAACGACACCCTGATGATGGTCGCCGCCTCCAGCGTCGCCGATCCGTCGGTGCTCGCCTGCGGCGGCAGCGCCCTCGGGAACCTGACGGCCGAGGGCTATCCCGGCGGCCGGTACCACGCGGGATGCGGTGTCGCCGACGAGATCGAGCAGCTGGCGATCGATCGGGCCCGCGCGGCGTTCGGGGCCAGGGACGCGATCGTCCAGCCGCACTCCGGGTCGTCCGCCAACCTCGCCGTCCTCACCGCCCTGCTCGGCCCCGGTGACACGCTGCTCGGCCTGGACCTCGACTGCGGAGGTCACCTCACGCACGGCTCCCCCGCCTCGGTCAGCGGCCGCTACTACCGGGCGGTGGGCTACCGGGTCACGCCGGACGGCCTGCTGGACTACGACCAGATCCGCGAACTGGCCCTCACCCACCGGCCCAAGCTGATCGTCTCGGGTGCCAGCGCGTATCCGCGCAGCATCGACTTCGCCCGCTTCCGGGAGATCGCGGACGAGGCCAACGCCTACCTCCTCGCCGACATCTCCCACATCGCCGGCCTGGTGGCGGCCGGACTGCACCAAAGCCCCGTCGACCACGCCCACATCACCACCACGAGCACCTACAAGCAGCTGTACGGGCCGCGCGGCGGCCTGATCCTGCTGGGCCGCGACGCCCGCAAGGCCGGACCGGAGCGCGGCACGCTCGCGGCGACCATGCGCCGGGCCGTTTTCCCCTTCACCCAGGGCACCCCCGACCTGGCGTCGGTCGCGGCGAAGGCGCGGGCGCTGGACTTCGTGGCGGGACCCGACTTCGCCGAACTGGCCAAGCGGCTCGCCGACGGCGCCCAGGCCATCGCCGAACGGCTCCTGGAGCGCGGAATGCGCCTGGTCACCGGCGGCACGGACACCCACATGGTGCTCATCGACCTGCGCGGCACCGGACTGACCGGCGACGTCGCCGAAGAGGCCCTGGAGTCCTGCGGGATCGTCGTCAACCGCAACCGCGTCCCCGGCGACACGACACCCGTGCGCACCACCGGCGGCCTGCGGCTGGGCAGCAACACGCTGGCGGCCCGCGGGATGGACCGCGGCGCGGCCGCCGCCTGCGCGGACCTGGTCGCGGACGTGCTCGACGCGCTGCGGGCCGGCGGCGGGGTGCTCCCTGCGGCGGTGCGCGCCGCGGCGCGCACCCGGGTCTCCGAGCTCTGCGCCCGCTACCCGCTGCCGGGGTACCGGTCGTGACGTTCAACGGATTTCCGCCGTCGGCGCTGCGCCTGTACGAGGACCTGGCGGACGACAACTCCAAGGAGGCGTGGCGGCTGCGCCACCGCGCGGTGTACGAGCGGGACGTGCGCGCGCCGATGGACGAGCTGGCCGCCGAACTGTCCGCCGACTTCGCGGAGTACGGCGGTGCGGACGGGGTGCGGGTGCTCGGCCCCGTCCGCGACACCCGGATGTCCCACGACAAGTCCCCGTACAAGACCTACCAGGGCGGCTACCTGGACGTGCTGCCCTGTCTGGGCTTCTGGGTCCATCTGGACCGCGACGGGCTGTACGCCTCCGGGCGCTACTACCCGTACGGGGGCGAGGAGGTCGCCCGCTACCGGGCCGCCGTCGACGAGGAGGACGGCGGCACGCAACTGGCCGCGATCACCGCCGGTCTTGAGAAGGAGGGGTTCACGATCGGCGGCGACCGGCTGAAGTCCCGGCCGCGCGGCGTACCGGCCGACCATCCCCGGCTGGACCTGCTGCGGCACCGCAGGATCGACGCCGGGCGGCGTCTCGCTCCGGGCCCCGACCTGAGGTCGGACCGGGCCGCGGACTTCGTCCGGGAGACCTGGCAGCTGGTGCGCCCGCTGCTGGACTGGGTCGCGGCCCGCGGGCTGACACCGCGGCCCCGGACCCCCGCGACCGAGGGAGCTGACACATCGCCATGACGGCCGAGATGGTGGATCTGCGCAGCGACACCGTCACCCGGCCCACGCCCGGCATGCGCAGGGCGATGGCGACCGCGGAGGTCGGGGACGACCTGTTCGGGGAGGACCCCACCGTCCGTGCGCTGGAGGAACGGGTCGCCGGCCTGTTCGGCTTCCCCGGCGCGTTGTTCGTCCCGTCGGGCGTGATGGCCAACCAGATCGCGCTGCGGCTGCTCGCCGCGCCCGGCCAGGAGGTCGTGTGCGACGCCGAGGCGCACATCCTCGCCCACGAGGAGGGCTCACCCGCGCGCTACGGCGGCATCCAGACGCGGACCGTGTCCGGCGAGCGGGGCCTGGTGGGCGTCGAGGCGCTCACGGGCATCCTGCGGCCGGGCAACGCGTACACCGTCGGCACCCGGGCGGTGGCGCTCGAACAGACCCACACCCGGGCGGGCGGGAGCGTGTACCCGCTGGAGACCCTGCGCGCGGTGCGCGGGCTGACCGCGGAGGCGGGCATCGCGGTGCACATCGACGGCGCGCGGATCTGGAACGCGCACGCCGCGACGGGCACGCCCCTCGGCGCGTACGGGGCACCGGTCGCCGACACCCTCGCGGTCTGCCTGTCCAAGGGACTGGGCGCGCCGGTGGGGTCCGTACTCCTGGCATCCGCCGAACTCCTGGCGAGAGCACGGTCGCTGCGGCATGGTCTGGGGGGTGGCATGCGGCAGTCGGGGATCCTGGCGGCCGCCGGCCTGCACGCCCTCGACCACCATCTGGAGCGCATCGCCGAGGACCACGCCAACGCGGCGCTGCTCGCGGACGGGCTGCGGGAGGCGGGGTACGCGGTGCGGCCCCGGGAGACCAACATCGTTCTCGTCGAGACGCCCGGCGCCGAGGATGTCGTGGTACGGGCGGCGCGGGAAGGAGTGCTGGTGACCGCGCCGGGTCCGGGAGTGGTCCGGCTGGTCACGCATCTGGATGTGGGACGACAGGCGTGCCGTCGTGCCGTGGAGGTCCTGACGGCCGTTATGGGTGAAGGCCGTCCGGGACCGGGCAGGACCACGGCGGCGGAGCACACACGGCAAGGGAAAGAGAGCGAAGTAGCGGTATGAGTCTGGAAGTTCTGCCGGCGACCGCCGAGCGCTGGGACGACCTGCAGGCGGTTCTGCAGCCCAGGAAGAGCGCACACACGTGCTGGTGCATGGCCTGGCGGCTGTCCACCGGCGACTACGGGCGGATGACCGCCGATGAGCGGGGCGAGCACATGCGCTCCCTCGTCGAGGCGGCCGATCCCCCGCCGGGGGTGCTGGGCTACCTCGACGGGGAGGTGGCCGGGTGGTGCAACGTCGCACCGCGCAAGCAGCTGGACCGTCTCGCGTCGTCGAAGACGATCACGCCGGTCGACGACACCCCGGTGTGGTCGGTGACCTGTTTCGTCGTCCGCAAGGACTTCCGCGGCAAGGGGGTCGCGTCGGGCCTGCTGGAGGGCGCGGTGGCCCACGCGCGGGCCAACGGCGCTCCGGCGGTGGAGGGTTACCCCGTGGACCCCGAGGGCGGCAAGGTGAACCCGACGCTGGCGTACGTCGGCACGATGGAGATGTTCGAACGGGCGGGCTTCCGCCGCGTGAAGCGGACGGAGGCGAAGAGCGACAAGCGGTACCGGTGGGTGATGCGGCGCGACCTGGACTGACGGGGTCGCGTGGCACGTGGTGAGGGGGCCGCGCCGGGGCCCCTTCACTGTGCCGGTCGCCCCCGCGGCGCGGACGGCGTCGGGCCGGAGGTCGCGCGCCGACGGCGCGACGTCGCGGTGGCGGCGACATGGCTGTCGCGGGCCTGCCCGGCAGCTCTGCTGCGTCGCCGAACCGCTGACTACGCGACCTGCGCGCCAGGGCGTTTGAAGACCTGCTGGCCGTGCCAGAGGACGAACGTGGGGTCGATGGTGGGCCGTCCGGGCCTGGGGTGCCCAACCGGCTGGCCATGAAGAGCGTCAATGGCCTGCCCCGACTGGCTGCGTGCGACGTACAACTGCGAGACCTGGATCCGCAGATCAGGCAGAAGACCCAGCACACCGACATCGAATAGGGTGTGGTGGAGAGAGCACAGGGCCAGTCCGTTGTGCACCTCATCCGGACCGTCCTGGCTGTGCCACCGCACATGCGCCGCCTCCAGGCCCACTGGATTCCGGCCCAGCGCACCGTCGAACCCGCAGAATGCGCACGCGTATGCATAGGCGTGCAGCACCTCCTCGGCGAACCCGGCGCGCCGCTTGCGCCGCTTCCGCTCCGCCGACCCGTATCCCGCCTCGTCCAGCCCGGACAGGTCCAGGCCGACCGCATCGCAGATGGGCGCCTCCAGCGCCGGGGTGAAGTGCTGCTCCAGCAGGAGCCGTACGACCGCGGCCAGCGTGCTGGGCTCGGCCAGCAGCTTCTCGACCTCGGGACGCAGTCGGCCGTGGGCCCCCCGGGCTCGCAGCGGACTACCCCGCTCGGAGACATCCGGGCCGATAGCGTTGCTGTCTCGGTCCCGCAAGTCCCACAGCTCGCGCTCCAGATGCACGAACGGCATCGCAGCCCGTTCCCGCGCCCGCGTCGGGCTCGTCACGACCGGCCCGAAGTCGTTGATCAGCTGGCTGACCGGCTCTTCAGCTTCGTCGTACGTGACCGCCGTGCTGCCCGATTCAGCGAACCTCCCCAGCAGCCACAGCACGAGCAGCGGCTTGTGCGGAGCTCGGCGGCCGCCTATCTGCGCCCGCCGCAGTCCGGACAGGGCGCTCATCAGTTCGTCACGCGCCATCACAGACGTCACCCTGCCTTCTCATGGAAAGGCCAAGTATGCAACGGCCAACCGACGGCCGACCCGCCCGGGCCGCCCCGTTCCTGAAGTGCTGCTTGTAGCCGGATGCGGCCTATCGCGCTGCTGCGCAGGCGGCCTCAAGGGCCGCGATCGCGTCATCGATTTCGGTGTTGAGGCGCTCGACGATCTCGAGTATCTCGCGAGACCTTTGCCCAGGAGTGGGCACCCAGGCCAGGTAGACGCAGCACCTGGGCATACGCACCGAGCTTCCGCCCTACCCATCACACCCGGGGGACGGAACGCTGATGTGCTTCCCTTCCTGAGCCGGGGCCCGGGCAGAAGCTATGCCGCTCCCATGACCTCGCCGACCACGCGGCCGACGTGATCACGGACTTCGTCCGCGGGGACGTACGAGAGTGCCTTCTCCAAGGACTCGGCGGCGGAAGCGAACTGGCCCTCCTGCTGGTGCAGGTGGGCGTTCAGAAAGGGAACCACAGCACCCGTGGCGTCGCGGCGGGCCTGCCGTGCGTACAGCATGGTCAGAGCGAATGCCCAGCAGGCGTGAAGGAAGCCGAAGACGGGACGCGGGGTACCTCGCCAGGGGGAGTAGAAGGTCACGTCGGCGGGGAGGCTGACGTCTTGCGCGGCCAGGGCGTCGTTGAGCCAGTTGTGGGCGGCCTCGTGGATCAGGTCGCGTGCCAGCACCTCGGGGTGGGCGGTGTAGTCAGTGAAGACGGTGCCCGGGAGGCGAGTGAGGGCCCAGCTGTGGAGGGTCTCGTCCAGTCGGCGGGGGCTGAGCAGGCAGATTACGGGGGCGTGCTGGGTGAGCAGCGTGCCGAAGCCGTGCTCGGTGGCGGAGGCAAGGGCGGCATGGACGAGGGCCTGGGCTTTGTGCGGGGCGGGGATGGTGTCGGGGCGGACGAGGTAGTAGGCGGTTTCGGAGATCTCCGAGCGGAGAAGGTCCGCGGGGCGCGGATTGAGGATGATGTGCGAGCCGGCGGACAGGTGGGTCAGGTCTTGCGACGTCGTATTGCGGTACCAGGCGAGGCGGTCCGCGTCCCGGGAGCGCGCGGCCTCTTCGGCGCCTTCGAGTAGGTGGTGGGCCACGGCGTAGTCGAGGGCGGACGAGCCGAGGCGGTTGCCGAGTACGGAGGCGATGCGGCTGGTCCGGAGCTGCTGGTGGCCGGCGATGCCGTCGAGGGTGACCAGGGCTTCCGGGGAGAGGGTGCTCATCCAAGCTCCAGGGGGTGGAATGGGGGCCGGACCCGGCTGGTCCGGCCCCCGTGGCGGTCAGGACGTGGCGGTGGGCGCGGTGGCGCCGGGCTCGGCCGTGGCGGCGAGCCACCTCTCGGTGGCCGCATTGGAGGTGTGCGCGGTCGTGCGCACCGTGTCGCTGTCGCGCAGGGACGCAACCGCCTCCAGGAACTCGTCGAACGTCTTGTCGTCTGCCACTGCTCGCTCTCTCTCCTCGTGATCGGGGCCGTGGGTTGTGTTGAGGGCGATGCGGGCGGGCCGCGGGGTCCGGTCATGGCGCCGGGCTCCCTAGTCAGAGACGAAGAGGGTGAGGAACTTGCGTACACGGCCGATGCGGACAGGCTCGGTGCCGTGTACGAGCTGGCTGCCGAAGACCACGAGTGTTCCGGGAGCGGGTGAGACGCTCCATCGGGTGCGGGGCATGGCGAGAAACCAAGGCGAGGACATGTCCGTCCCGTCATGTACGAAGCGCATTCCCGGGGCGTAGCCCGACTCGGCCGGTGCCTCGTCGGCGACCCAGGGGGCGTCGCTGCCCGAGGTCTCGACGTAGAACGCGCCGCCGGTGTTGTGGGTGTCGGTGAGCGTGATCGTGGCGGCGGCGATCTGGCGGGGCCGGGCGAGCGGATCGGGGGCGATGCCGTCGGCGTGCGGGGTGATGTACTGGCCGGCGGCGTACTCGAGGTAGATCCACGGTCGGTGGCCGGTGACCGACGGCAGTGTGCGGGTGACGGCGGCCATGTGGTGCTTCAGGGCCTGGTCGAGGAGAGTGGTCGCCTCGTACGGGATCTCGGTCATTTCGACCCGGCCGGCCGGTTCGTAAACCTCCTGTGCCTGGGCGGGAGCGTGGCCGGGGATCTCGTGGATCGTGGTGCGGCGGGTCGTGCCGTACCGGTCGTGCCCGAGGGAGCCGAGTGTGTCGTCCATGACGCGGTTGAGGCGCTCGATCTCGGTCGGCGCGAGGAAGCCCTCGACGGTACGGATGGACAGCGTCTCGGCGATGTGAATCACTGCTGGCCTCCGTCGGCAGGATCGGCGCCGGCCGTGCAGCCGCAGCCAGTGGACGGCGGAGCGGGGGGCGTCTCGGCCAGGGCCTCGGTGAGGACCTTCACGGCTCGGTCGAGGTCCCGGAAGTACTCCGTAGACGTCGCCTCGGTAACCGGAGCGAGATGGAGGTCGAGCGTTGGATACCCCCGGCCGGTGGTGCGGCACGTGAGCTCGCTGCGGCCGAGAACCAACGAGCACGTCCTGGGCAGGGAGGACTCGGCCCGGCCGGCGGCGCGGCACAGGCGCGCCGCTGTCTGCGTGTACTCTGCGCGGTCGCGCGGCAGGATACCGACCGAGAGGAAGCGGGGCTCGGCTCCGGGGAGGCCGTCGTAGGTGTGGCCCTGACAGCTGTCATAGGTGACGGTGTTCCAGCCCGTGGTGAGCGCGTCGACGACCGGACGGACGCCGGGCTCGATGCCCTCGTACCACTGGGGGTGCTGCGGGTCGAGATCGTCTGCCTCGTGCATGCCGGGGAGCCCGACCGTGTTGATGTTGCCGTGGGCGCCGACCTGGAGGCGCGCGGTCGGGCGGGGCGCGGCGGGGTCGTCCCACCGGGCCAGGAACGCCGCGACGTGGTGCATGTCATTGGGGCGGATGGGGCGCCATCGCAGTCGGGCGCAGGGCGCGCCGGGCTGGAGGTCCGGCTGGGCGAGGATGGCGGCGACGCCGTCGATCAGGCGCATGCGGTGGTCGCAGTACGCGTCTTCGTCGCCCGCGGCGGCGAAGCGGAGGCGGACTGCCGGGCAGCCCGCGCTGCAGGTGTCGCGGTAGTCGCAGGTCGTGCACTTCGTGACCAGGGAGCGTGCCTGCCGGAGCAGGGGAGAGCTGCCCTGGGCGTCGGCTACGTCCGCCTCAGTGTGTACGTCGCCGAGCGCGGTGAGGCCGGCCTGCGGCCAGGGCAGTTCGTCGCAGCTTCCCAGGCGGTCATCGGGATAGAGGGTGAGGACGTGGTCGCACTTCAAGTCGGAGAAGTGACAGGAACGGGTCCGCAAACCCTTTAGACGGCGGATGACAGAGACGACGGGCTCCAGCTTGATGCGGCGGAACAGGCCATTGGCGACCCAGTGGTGGGCGGCCTCCAACACGAAGTCGGCGTACTGACGAGGCGTGACGGCCCAGGCCGGGCCGGTGGGGCCGATGGCCCGTCGCTGGAGTGCCCGACTGGTCGGCGCACGGGATCCGACCACCGTGGTCGGCCGGCTGACCGCCGCGTCGAAGCACGGCACAAGGCTGACCGTCGTCACGGTGGGGAAGGAGGCGAGGTGCTCCATGACCTCGGACGCCCGGCCGAGGACGTACGGGGTGACCGCGCAGATGACGCCGACGCGGCGTTCCCGACGGCCGAGGAGTTCCAGGGCTTCGACCACTCGGGCGTAGGTGGGGCGGCCGTCGTAACCTACGCGCCACGAGTTCCCGAGCGCGTCCCCGTCGAGGGAGATGCCGATCTCCAGCTCCGGGCAGTGCCGCTCGAACAGGTCCAGCCAGGCGTCGTCGAGCTGGAGGCCGTTGGTCTGGAGGCTCACGCGGATGACGTTCGGCTGTGCGGCCAGCGCGTCCAGGATCTCCGCGATCCGTTCCCGGCCGGCGGTCAGGGGCTCCCCGCCGTGGAGTTCGACGCTGAGTGGACGCCCGGAGAAGATCGAACCGAGGCGGTGGACCTGTCCCGTGCTGATACGGGCGCCGCCCGGTGACTCCTTGCGCTTCTCGAAGCAGTACAGGCAGTCGATATCGCAGGTCTCTCCCCGCAGCTTGAGGATGACGGAGACCGCCGTGTCCGGCCCGGTGCTCGACATTGGGGCGTAGAGACTCTCCAGGTCCATGGGGGTGGTGCGGGTGACGGGCATCAGAGACCTCCCGAGGAGGAGAGGCGCGGTCTACGCGCCACCGGTGGAAACCGTGGACAGCCACCCGAGAAGCTGTCCGCCGGTGATGGGGATGTGGACGTCGCCGCGGCGAAGGAACCATCCGTCGGCATACCGCTGGGGCAGCCAGCTGGCGTCAGGGGCACCCAGGTTGGGGGGCGTCCGCAGCGGGTCGTTGACGGGCCAGCAGCCCAGGAGCGCTCTGGTCACTCGTCGCTGAACCGGACGGAACCACTCCCACGTTCCTGCGCCGGCCGGGTCGATCGGCGGACGGGACGGAGCGCTGGCGAGCAGCGGCAGCCACTTGTCGCCCAGGACCGGATGCCCGGCCGTCGCGCACTCGAGCGCGGTGAGGCAGCTCTCCAGCTTCCGGCACACGACGCCGACGGGTTCGGCGAGGCCGTCCTCGACGAGGCCGATCAGGTCCTCGGCAAGACTCGCCGCGACCTCGGCCTGGTCGGCGACCGCCCAGCGTCGGTAGCCCTGGCGCTCCCCGGGGGCGAGCACCGGATCCCAGCGTCCGGAGCCGTACGAGAGAGCGGTGCGCAGACACATGAGGTCGTGCATCGAGGCGCGTACCTGGCGGAACGATCCGAGATCGTCGCGGTGGACGTCGAAGGAGCGGAGCAGATGACGGAGTTCCTCGGCTCGTTGCGGCGCCGTCGCCTGGAGGTCGACACGGACGCCGTCCACGATGCGTGACTCCCACGCCGGAAGGGCGCCGTCCACGATGCCACGCAGGTCGATGTCGCTCGCCGCGTGGGCGAAGCCGCAGGCGAGGGCTCCCTCCAGCCAGACCTCGCGGGCCTCACCGGATGCGAGCAGCGCCTGGGCGACCCTGTCGGCGATCTCCCGGCGCCGTCGTGCCGATGGGTTCACCGGTGGCCTCCTTCGATCAGGATCTTGTCGTCGGCGGTGATCTCCCTGAGGAGTCCGACGGCCCATCGGTCGAGTGCGCCGCGCACGTCGGAGCGCTGGGCGCCGATGTGGGGCGAGGCCAGGAGGTTGAGCGGCGTCGTGGAGCCGGTGAGGAGCGGCAGGTGCTCCCGCTCGACCGGGTCGAGGGCGAGACCCGAGAGCCTCCCGTCCGCCAGTGCCCGCAGGCAGGCCGCGACGTCCAGGGTCTCCAGCCGCCCGGCGCAGATCAGCAGAGGCCGCTGCGGAGCGACGCGCGCGAGAAAGTCCTCACCGATGAGCTGTTCGGTCGTGGGGCGCAGCGGCAGAGCGATCACGTGTACCTGCGACTGCTTCATGAGTGCTGTCTGCGACAGCTCACGCAGACCGGGAGGGTTCGATGGCCACGCAGCGAAGGCCGTGCGGCCCACGTAGGGGGCGAGGGCCCAGTCGGCGGCCTGTCCCACCGGGCCCGCGCCCCAGATCCCTGTGGCCAGGGTGCCGAGTGACGCGCCCATGCACGCCTGCTTCTCGTGTTGGCCGAGTAGCAGCGCGTGCTGCCCCAAGGGGATCCGCCGGGCCAGGGCGAGGGCAGCGGCGAGGACCCACTCGCCCACGGCGCCTGCGCCGGCCTCGAGGTTGCGGTGCAGTGTGATGCCATGGTGCCGGAGGGCGCTCACGTCGATGTGGTCGATGCCGGAGCCGGTCCGTACGACGTGCCGCAGACGAGGGAGCGCGTCGAGCTCCCGCTCGCCGAGACGGACGCCGGAACGCAGGACGAGCACGGCCGTGTCGGCGGGCGGAGGCGAGTCCAGGTCCGGCAATTCGTGTACGAGGACATCGGGCAGGGCGCGGCGGATCGCGCTTGCGTCCGCCGCACCGCGTAGCACCAGGACAGCGCTCATCCGAGGAACTCCGGCTTCTCGTACCGGCCGAAGGCGAGATCACCCTCGCCGACGACGACGGTCACGGGCGACGGCTCCGCGAAGTATGCGTCGCAGGCGCGCTTCACCCCCGGGAGCCCGTCCCAGGCCCGTGGACTGACCGCCGTGTCCGCGTAGTCGTCGACGAGTAGCACGCCCGTCGGCATCAGGCGGGTGACGCAGTGCGTGAGTCCCGTGAGGGTCGAGTCGTAGAAGTCGCCGTCCAGGTAGGCGAACGCGATCTCGTCGGGCAACTCTTTGGGAAGGGTCTCGTCGAACCATCCCGGGTGGATGACCGGCGCTGGCCTGCCCCAGGCCGCGTGCGTGGCTCGCACGTCGTCCGGGGATGACCGGAGCTCGCCCGCTGCCAGATGGTCCGAGTCCTCGGCGCCGGGCGCGGGCATGCCCTGGAAGGAGTCGTAGACGTGGATCTCGCGGTCGCTGTCGCCCAGCGAGTCGAGCACGCTACGGATCCAGAGGGCCATCGCGCCCCTGTAGCAGCCGAGTTCCACCACGGCGCCCGGCACGCCGCGGATGGTCAGGTTGGCGAGCTCGTCGGCGATCACTCGGAGCCGGTCGGCACAGACCGTCCCGGAGTGTTCCCGCAGCAGCCACTCCCGCAGATCCTTCAACGTCGGATACATGAAGGTCACCACCTGTCCACGAAGGGGTCGGCGAGTTCCCCGCGCAACGCCGCCGACAGCGGGCGGTGGATCCGGGGCAGCAGGTACACGTCGCCCAGACGTTCCAGCGGAACCCACTCGAAGCCCACCTGGATGGGGTCCGGCGGTTTCGGCATGCGCGGCTCGGCGTCGTCCACCTGCTCCGCGAGGAAGTTGAACTGAACCTTCTGCACGTCCCCGAACTCGCCCTGCCACGACTCGGGCACGTACTCGACGACGCACAGCAGACGCCGGGCCACGACCTGCAGACCGGTCTCCTGCGCGACCTTGCGGTTCATGGCCTGGCGCAGGTCCTCGCCGACCTGGGCCTTGCCGCCCGGGAGGTTGTAGTGGAACCCGGCCTCGTCGTCGTACGACAGCAGCAGGACGGCGCCGTCGCGCACGATCGCCGCCTTCACGGAGACACTGATCCGAGGCAGTTCGGGCGTCAGAGGCACGACAGCGCCTCCGGTTCGCCGACGCGCATCAGCTCGCCGACTTCGGCGAGGGACCCCGCGACGGTGGAGCGGAAACTCCCTCCGCGCCGGAACTGACGGGCGGCGGTGCGCATACCCGCGAGGGCGGCACGGCTGAGCTGGTTCGCGTAGATGCAGAGGCGGAAGCCGGCCTCGCCGAGCTCGGCGGCGCTCAGGTCGGGGAACGCCGTGGGCACGCTGACCAGCGGTACGCCGTGCCTCCACGCACCTCCGATGGCCCGCGCCTGATCACCGGTCGCGTCCTTGGAGTGGATGAGTACCGCATCCGCTCCGGCCTCGCCGTACGCCTCGGCGCGGGCGATCGCCGTGGCCATGTCCTCGCCGGCGATCAGGGCCTCGGTGCGGGCCACGACCACGAGGCCGTCACCGGCGACCTTCCGTATGCGCCCTACCTGCTCGCACAGCAGGTCCCGGTCGGCCAGGGTCTGGGCCCGGTGGGCCGCGAAGCTGTTGCACTTCGGGTACGCGCTGTCCTCGACACACACCGCCGCGGCTCCGGCGCGCATCAGGTCGGACGCGAACCGCTCCGCCGTGCGCCCCGAGCCGCCCGCGTTGTCGATGTCCACGATGACGGGCAGCTCGGTGACGCGGCCGAGCGAGGCGACGACGTCGGACAGGTCCCGGGGGCCCAGGACGTTGGCGTCCGGCAGCCCGGAGGCCGCGGACACCTCCAGACCGCTCACCCACAGGGCGTCGAAGCCCGCCTCCGCCGCGACGTGCGCAGCGAGTGCGTTCACCGCACCGATTGCCAGGAGCGGGTGCTTCCGCGCGCTGTCTTCGAGGGCCTCACGCAGATGCATCGCCTTCGTGTCGTCAGCCATGAGTCTCTCCTCCTTCCGCGTGGGCAGCGAGCGACGGCACCAGCTGCCGTTCGCGCAGTACGTCCCAGGTCGCGAGCAGCACCTCGGACCGGGGCCGGCGGGCGTCCAGGCGGACCACATCGCCGAGGAGCGGGAACGCGTCGGGCTTCGTGACCACGGCCTCGTAGGTCTCGCGAACCCGGCTCTGGACGTCGTGCACGTCCCAGTCGGCCCGGACGGCGTCACCCTGGCGGGCCTGCGCCCGGCTCATCGAGGCGTCGGTCTCCAGGTCCAGGACGACCGTGAGATCGGGGGCCACGGTGAGGTGCGCGGCCAGCGTCTCGTACGTCTCCGATGCCCTCATGCCGTGCTTCACCGCGAAGAAGGCCAGCTCGCTGAGGAGCCAACGATCCGCGATTACGGGCCGGGTCGGCCGCTGGAGGAGGACGAGGCGATCCAGCGTGGCCCGCTTGTCCGCCGAGATCGCGGACAGGTAGGCGTCACGGTTGCCGGCGTTCGGCTGGTACTTGCCGGTGACGATGGCGGCGGCCTGGTCGGCGGCGAGGAAGTTGGTGGTGAGCACGCACAGCGGGGTGACGCCGTAGAGCCCCTCCCAGAGCCGGAACAGGCCCTTGCGCAGCGTCGTCTTGCCGGTGCCGTCGAGCCCCTCGATGACGATGAACGGATAGCGGTGGTTCATTCGACCTGCCCCGCCCCCGTGCCGCCGGCGTACTTGGTGAAGCGGCCCCGCCAGCGGGCCGTGGTGGACACCAGGTCCACGAGCCGGAGCTCCGCCACCTCGTCGATGAGGCGGGGCAGCTCGGGCTCGGCGCAGATGCCGGCCTCGATGGCCCGGCAGGACGCGGCGCGGAGGTCCAGGTCGTCGTCGGAGTCGCGCAGCGCCGCCTCCAGCACCCGCGTGGCCATGCCGTGGGCCACGACGCCCACCGCGGTACCCAGGGCCTGTTCATGCAGCGGGCCCGGGTGCGGTTCCAGCGTGATGTGGTGCACCCCGCCATGGCGGATCACCGCGAAGAAGCCCACCCACCACGCGGCGGCGGCGCTGGCGGCGGTCACGGCGTCGGACCAGGCCGCCCCGGACTGCTCCGCGAGGATGCTCTGGGCAGCGGTGTCGGCGGCGCGGTGAAGTGCCCCGCGCTGGTTCCGCGACTCCGCTCCGTGCTGCTGGGGCAGCTGCCACCAGAAGCCGAGCCCGGCGTCCTCCAGCAGCGCCGTCGCGGACTCGTCGCCTGCCGCCAGCGGGGACGGGCGCTGGGCCAGCACGGAGACATCGGCGCCCGGCACGTCGGGCAGCGTCTTCTTCTCGGCGACGGCAGCCCGCCATTCGTCGAGATGGAGATGGAGCCGCTGGGTCAGCAGCCCGTCCGCCAGCGTCTGCCATGCATGGGCCAGCGGCGGCGAACCGGGGGGCCTTGGCGGCAGGGTCAAGGAGGTCACAGGTGGATCCTCACGTCCGGGGAGTCGCGGCACGCGGCTCCGGTCGGTGGTGCTCCACCACGATGGCCGCCACGAAGGCCCACGCCTATGAGTGTTTATGAGCCCCACCAGCGGAACGTGTCCGGGTGGTCGCAGAGCGAGGGAGAATGCCGACCATGGTCGACGGCGGACAGCGGCGGTGTACGCGCTGCGGTGTCCTACTCAGTCGCTTCAACGCCGGTACACGATGCGCCTCGTGCCAGGACGGGCCGGCCGCCCGACGGGCCGACCCGGCCTTCTGGCGTGATCCGACGGTCCGGCGAGCCGTGGCCGCATGGGAACTCGGCACCGTCGTCAAGCTGTTCAGGAAGCACACGGGCCTCTCCCAGGCGGGCGTGGCGCGGATGGTCAGCATCGACCAGGCCGAGGTCAGCAGACTGGAACGTGGCCTCAAACGGATCCGCGACCGCCGGCAGTTCGTCCAGTGGACCGATGCACTGGGAGTTCCGGAGGAGCTGCTCGGGCTCCTGCCCACGGCCGATCCGCACATTCCGGACTCCGCGGGCCGACGGGGGACGGCGGACAGCGGCGCCCGTGGGTACGCGGCGCTGCCCGAAGGGCCGGGCCAGCTCCTGTTACCCGCCGGCCGGTCCGTCGCGACGACGGCGCTTCCTGTGCTGACCCTTCCGGCCGCCTCCTTCCTCGGGGACAGCCTGAGACTCGACTCCCGCCCGGAGCTGGACGCCTGGCGCACCATGCCGATGCGCGCGCTCGTCGTCGCGAACCGCACGGTGGACGGGGCCGTACGGCAGTTCGTCACCGACGCCCGACCGAGCGGCGTACGCGGCACCGCCTCCGACCCGGTCGACATTCCCGCTGCGTATGAACTGGACGACCTGACCTACGGCATTCTGTGGGCTGTGTCGGGATTCGAGGCGGCACTACTGGGTGATGATCAGGCACTGCACGCGTCGTTGGCGTCGCTTCCCGCTGCACCTGGCTCTCCCGTCGCCTCCGATCAGGGCCTGACCGAAGTCTCCCGGATGCTGATCGGCTCGGAGACCTGCGCCCGGTACATCCTGGGGCACCGCGACCACCTGGCCGACGAACCGGTCTTCTGGACCAGGGAACAGCGCGGGGAGGAGGCCGCCACGTGGTTGTTCTTCCGACACAAGTACCGGTATCTCGAACGCACGGCACCCCGACAGCCGGGCGGTGCCAGCGGCCGGGGGTTCTGCGTCCCCGAGACAGCGGTCGCCTCCTCACCCGCGTACGAGCGCGTCCTGCTCTTCCTCGCCCTCGCGCTCATGGAGTCCTTCGGTATCCGTACCTGGGTGACCGACGACGGAAGCTTCGCTCACACCGACGGCTTCGCCCTCTCCCAAGGACGCAGGGCCCTAATCGCCACCTGGGTACGAACCGAGGGGGCCTCCCACCTCGCGATCACCGCGCGGCCGGGAGCCCTGCGCACCCTCGCCGACGTGACCGGCCACGCGAGCCACCGTTCCGTCACCGCAGCCGAACAACCCGGAATGCGACTGGCGGCCACGGCGGAGTACCTAGGGCTCGACGCCTCCTGGCTCGGTCGCCGGTGCGCACAGTTGTCGGCCGTCGGCACGGAGCGGCTCGCCCGGCCGCGCAGCCGGTTGCTCGGCCTCGAAGGGCTGGAGGCCGCTTGCCGGTTCGTGGCCGAGCAGCTGGTGATCATTCCGCGTACCCGGACGGCGCCGACCAGATAGCCTGCCTGAACCACTCGTGAGGCCGAGCTCGGCGGCGTCCGGACAGGGGAGCAGGGGATATGACGGATTCTGTCAGGAACGTGGCGGTCTTCTCCCTCGGCGGCACGATCGCCATGACCACCGATCCCACCAGCGGAGGCGTCGTACCCGCGCTCTCAGCCCACGAACTCCTCGCTGCGGTACCCGCCCTATCCACGAACGGCATCGGCCTCAAGGTACGGGACTTTCGACGTCTGCCCGGCGCCTCCCTGACTTTCGACGACCTCACCGTACTGTCGGCCGCGATCACGGCGGAGCTGGAGACCGGAGACGTCGAGGGCGTCGTCATCACCCAGGGCACCGACACCATCGAGGAGACCGCCTTCCTCCTCGACCTCTACCACGGCCACGAGCAGCCGCTCGTCGTCACCGGCGCGATGCGCAACCCCACCATGCCCGGCGCCGACGGCCCGGCCAACCTCCACGCCGCGGTCCTGGCCGCCGCCGATCCCGGCCTCAGGGGCGCTGGCTGCCTCGTCGTACTCGGCGACGAGATCCACGCGGCCCGGACTGTCCGCAAGTCCCACACCACCAGCCCCGCCGCCTTCACCTCACCGGCGTGCGGCCCGATCGCCAGGATCGCGGAGAACCGGGTGCGGATGACAGGCGGCCTGCCGCGCCGCGGACCGCTGATCGGCGCCCCCACCCGCCAGGCGCGCGTCGGGCTGTACACCGTCACCCTCGGCGACGACGGCGCCTTGCTCGACCTGTGGGGCGGCAATTGCGACGGACTCGTGGTCGCGGCCTTCGGCGTCGGCCACGTCCCGGAGCCTCTCGTCGAAGGGCTCACCAAGCTCGCGTCCCGCATTCCCGTGGTACTCACCTCCCGTATCGGCAACGGCCCCGTCCTGTCCGACACGTACGGCTTCCCCGGCTCCGAGAAGGACCTCCTCGACCGAGGGCTCATCGGTGCCGGAGACCTCAGCCCGTATCAGGCGCGGCTTCTGCTGCACGCCCTGCTCGCCCAGGGCGCCGATGGGGCGGCGGTTCGCAAAACCTTCACCACCGCCTCCGCCTGCTGATCCCACCTCTTCAGGAGACACCCGCACATGCGCGCTCACGAGCTGACCGTAGGCCGTACCTTCGGCGTCACCTTCGATCACGGGGAGGACTTCTTCGAGGCGCTGTCCTCCTTCTGCCGGGACAACGGCGTGCGGCAGGGCTACATCCCCTCGTTCATCGGAGCCTTCGCGGAGGCCGAGATCGTAGGCGCCTGCGAGAAACTCGCGGACCCGGACGCGCCGGTCTGGGCGAAGACGTACGTCACCAACGTCGAGGCGTTCGGGGCGGGCACCCTCGCCCACGATCCCGTCTCCGGCGAGATACTCCCGCACATCCACGTCTCCGCCGGCCTGAAGGCCCAGTCGGCCGACGGCAGGACGAGCCACCTCCTCAGCGCCAAGGTCCAGTTCCTCAGCGAGCTGCTGATTGTGGAGGTCACGTCACCCACAATGACCCGGCCCCGGAACCCCGATCTCTACGACGTTCCGCTGCTCACGTTCGGCTGATCGGAAGGAGTCGGCGGAGCCAGGGGTGGTCCGGCGCAATCGCCTTGATCGCGTCTGCCAGCCAGGCGCGTGCCGGAGCGTCCAGCAGCGGCAGTACCGCTCGGAAGTCGGTCTCGTCCTTCTCTCGGGTCGCCTTCGCCTTGTAGAAGAGCTGCACCTCGGGCGCGAGATACGGGATACCCGCCTCGCTCGTTCGCCCGAGCCTGTCGATCGGTAGCCGGATCGCCGCGTCGCGCCGCGAGACCCACTGGGTGCCCTGGGCCTCGTCCAGCATGAGCTGGATGGACCAGGGGGCCTCCGGCCTGCGGCGGCACCAGATGTCGTGGAGCGGCGGCTGAAGGACCTCTCCGGGACGCCACGGTCGCAGCTTCCCCTGGCCGGGCGGGTCCGCCACGTGCAGGTCCCAGTCGGCCAGGAGATCACGTACGAGGGCCTGGTCGCGGCGGAGGACGAGGACGTCGAGGTCGCTGTGCGGGCGCAGTTCACGGCCGGCCGCGAGCTCGATCGCGTATCCGCCGGCGATCCACCACGGGAAGTCCGCCTTGGCCAACACCGCGGCCACATCCTCGGGACGATCCGGCACCCAGCGCCCCAGCACGTCAGCACTCACCCGTCCATACTCGCAGCGCCCAGACCGGCGGAGGCGAACGCCGACGGCGGGTCGACGCACCGGCCGGAGCGCCTGTCCGGTGCTCATAAACGCCCATGAGCATCAGGGGCACCGGCGGCGATCGTTGAGTGCGTGACTCACGTCCGGCCTCGTGGCTGGGGTTTGAGCCACGATCTTCCCGGGGCCGCACGCAACCCGACGTCAAGGTGCGTCCTGCGGCAGTACGCCCCTCGGCGGTGTACTGCCGCACTTCCGCGACCGCATCGGACCCCCGGGAGGGCCACCGACGCCACCCACAGGAGGTCCGCAGCCCAATGATCAGCGCGCCGTCCACCGCCCTCGGCCTCGTGTACCGCTGGAACGATCACACCATCAACCCGACCGGCGAAGCCCGGGCCGTTCTTAGAGTCCGGCAACACCATCAGCGAAGGAGCTCTCGCGGTCTCCGAGCTTGTGGCGAACGCGCACGAACACGCCTGTGGACCGTACGAGATGCACCTTCGCTCGTTCGGAGGGAGGTACGTCTGCGAGATCCACGACGGGGAGCCCCTCCTCCCTGCGGACCTGTACGTCGCTGCCGTGCCCTCGGCGAACGCCGAACCGGTGGAGGGTGTGAGCGGGTTACTCGCTGAACGCGGGCGAGGTCTGCGCATCGTGAACGAGTTGGCCCGGGGGCAGTGGGGGTTCCTCGTCACGGAATGCGGCACCAAGGCAGCCTGGGTCGTGCTGGCCGCGGGATCCGCTGCGACGCCGCCCGACGGCACCCATCGAGATCGCCTTTGCGCTGATTGGGCAAGCAACGGTGATGCGGGAGCAGAACGCTGACGGGTCCTGGCCAATGAGCGCGACCATTGTTTGGCCCCGCCTGCCTCCTGCCTCCTGCCTCCTCGCCGCCACCGCGAACGCTCACCGTGGCGGCGGCGCGGCGGCCCCGGGCAGGGCCCGGAACCGCCACGGCACGCGCCCCGAGACTCCCCGGCGTCGGTGCCGCCTGCCCGCCCCTCAGGGCATGTGCGCCGCCGTGTCCCACAGTTGTGTGGGGCGGCCGCAGCGCAGGGCCTCCCAGGCCGTGCGGCGGTAGCAGGTGGCGACCGGGCTGTCCCGGACCAGTCCCGACGCGCCGTGCAGGTGGACCGCGTCGCGTGTCACGTCCAGGGCCGTTTCCGCCGTCAGGGCGATGAGGCCCGCGGCCTCGCCGGGCGTGAGCCGGTCCTCGTCGAGGTCCTTGGCCGCGTCCCCGACCGCCCAGCGGACCGCGTCGAGACGGGCCAGCAGCCCGGCCACCCGCAGCCGCGGCCCCTGGTGCTTGACCAGCGCCTGGCCGAACTGCTGCCGGCTCCTGATCCGCGAGACCACCGCGGTCAGCGCGGCCGCGGTGATGCCGGCGAGCAGCGCGGCCTGGTGCACGGCCGCCCGCAGCCCCACCCGGGCCAGTGCCCGTTCGGCGGCGATCCCGCGCAGCAGGACGGCCTCGGCGGGCACGCGGGCCTCGTCGAGGACGGCGGCGGCGGTCGCTCCGCCGCCGTGGTCGGGCAGCGGCCGCAACGCGACGCCGTCGGCGGGCAGTTCCACCAGGGCGACGCACGGCCCGTCGGGCCCGTCGGCCAGGACGAGCAGCGAGCCGGGGCCGACGCCGGCGGCGAAGGGCCCGCCGGTGCCGGTCAGGACGATGCCGCCGCTGTCGCCGTCCGGCTTCCAGGTGATGCCGGACCGCACCGCACCGCACGGGTCGGGCAGCCTCCCCGGCACGGCCACCGGGTGCTCACCGGCCCGGATCCGGTCGAGCAGGCTCTCGGTTCCTTCGGGGGCGAGGGGCCCGAGCCCGGACAGCAGGTCGAGGGCGAGGAGGGTGTCGGTCAGCGGGAGCGGCTGCATCGCGTTGCCGCCCTCCTCGCAGACCATCGCGATGACGGCCTGGCCGAGGTCGAGCCCGTCCCGGTCGATGGGCAGCGCGAACTCCCAGGCGCCGACCTGGGTCAGTGCCACCCAGGCGCATTCGGCGGTGCCTCCGGAGTCGAGTTCCAGGCCCTGGCGGACGGTGAGGCGCAGCTGCCGGAAGAGGGTGTCCTCCTCCTCGCGCTCCCGCCACCGTTCGGCGGGCACCCTGCCGCCGGCCTCCTGTCCCGTGGTCGCGCTCTGTGTCACGGCCGTACCTCCGCCCCTGAGTCGAGACGCAGCCGGGCCAGCGTCTCCAGCATCATTTCGGCGGTGCCGCCGGATATCCGCATCCCGGGGGCTTCACGCATCGCCGAGTCCAGTGGGTGTGCCACCCCGTCGACCTCCGGGTCGTCGAGGGTCATGCTGCGGTCGCCGTCGAGTTCGGCCGCCCACCAGGCGACCTCTGCCGCGAGCTCGGTGGTGTACCACTTGGCCGCCGCCGCCTCGTCCTCGTTGAGCTCGCCCCGGTCGAGCCGGGTCAGGACGCGGCGTACGAGCGTGCCGGCGGCGAGCAGCCGGGCGTTGAGCTTGGCCAGGCCGATGTGGTCGTGCTGGCCGGCCTCGAGACGGTCGGTGTGCGCCTCCAGCCGTTCGACGGCGGCGCGGTACCAGCGCAGGGCCTTGACGTAGTAGTCGAGTCCGGTGCGTTCGAAGGCGAGGGTCTTGACGACGATGGCCCAGCCCTGCCCGATGGAGCCGACGACGTCGTCGGCGGTGACGGCCACCCCGTCGAGGGTGACCTCGTGGAAGGCGTCGTCCCCGATGCCGGGGACGGCTCGGATGGTGACGCCCTTCTGGGCGAGGGGGACCAGGAACAGGCTGAAGGCGTCGTCCTCGCCGCGGGCCAGGCACAGCCCGTAGTCGGCGAGTCCGGCGAACAGCGAGTGGACCTTGGTGCCGTACAGCTTGTAGCCGCCGTTGCCGTCGGAAACGGCGCGGGTGGAGAGGATGTTGAGGTCGGAGCCGGCCTGCGGCTCGCTGAAGAGCACGCAGCCGAAGGCGGTCCCGGACGCGAAGCCCGGCAGGTGCCGGGCCTTCATCGCGGGGCTCGCGACGTTGAGCAGGGTGGAGCCGACGATCTGCACGGTCAGGGTGTGCAGCAGGTCGGGCACGTCGTGCATCGCCAGTTCCTCGACGAGGACGGCGGCGGCGACCTGGCTGACTCCGCGGCCGCCGTACTCCTCGGGCCACTGCGGGGCGAGCAGACCGGCCTCCCCCAGTGCCCGGTGGACGGGGCGGGGGTCGCGGGTGCGCCGCGCCGCGGCGACCGGCGCGGACACCAGGACATCGTGGATCTCCTCACGGAGGGCGCGCATGGGCGTACGGGGCACGCCGTCGCCGGAACGGACGAGCCCGCAGTCGGCGGGTGCCCGGTAGAACTCGGTGGTGAGCAACGGATACTCCCAGGGGCTATCGGGTGGTGATCCCGGGGGGGGCGGGTGACGCGGCGGCGTGCCGCAGGACGTCCTCGATGCCGGTGAGCAGCGCGGTCACGTCCTCGGGAGCGGCGGCTTGGCGGTTGAACTCGGCTGTTCCGCCGATCTCGCCGTCGCGTTCGACGAGGCCGAGGCAGGCGAGTGTCGCGGCGGGGTCGGGGCTGTAGAGCTCCAGGTGGCGTGCGGGGGGGCCGGGCAGCTGGTTCACCTCTATTCCGGGGAGGCCGAAGGGCACGGCCGGGTAGTTGTGGAGGGCGAACAGGACGCTGTACGGCTGGGTCCCGTCGGTGAACAGCTCGTCGACCGGGAGCCGCTGGTGGGCGAGCGCGTCGGCGACCGAGGCGCGGGTGCGGTGCAGCAGCTGTGAGAAGGACGGACGGCCCGCCAGATCGATCCTGATCGGGACCACGGTGGTGAACTGCCCCACGGCTCCTTCGAGCTGGGTGGAGAAGCGGCCGGCGGCCGGGGTGCCGACGACGACGTCGGTGCTCCCGTCGCGGCGGGCGAGGACCACCGCGAGGGCCGCGAGCAGCGTCATGAAGGGGGTGGCTCCCTCGGCGGCGCCGAGGGCCAGTCCGGCGTCGAGGGCACTTCCGGGCCCGCGGTCCAGGTGCACCGGCAGGTGTCCGCGCTCGAAGCCGCCGGCGGCACGCGGGGCCGGGGGGACGCCTGCGAACGCGGCCCTCCGGCGGTCCAGTTCGGCGGCGCCGTCCGAGGAGGTGAGCCAGTGCCGCTGCCAGTCGGCGTAGTCGGGGAACTGGAGTTCCGGCGGAGCGAGACCGGCCGCACCGTCCCGGTACCCGGCCGCGAGGTCGGTGAGGAAGACGCCCGACGACCAGCCGTCGAAGACCGCCAGGTGCGAGGCGAGGATCAGCACGTGCTCGTCGGGGGCGAGCGTGAGAAGCCGGAATCGGCTGGTCGCACCGGTCTCCAGGGACAGGGCGGTTTCGGCGCTCTCCGTGACCGCACGCCTCACGGCCTCGTCCTGCTCGGCGGGCGCGCGGCCCGTGAAGTCCGTGCACATGAGCCGCAGGACCGGTTCGTCGTCCACGGTCAGCTGCGGGCGGCCGCCGTCCGGGGCGTCCGCGATCCGGCAGCGCAGGGCCTCGTGGCGGGCGAGCACACCGGTGAGCGCGTCCCGCAGGCGTCCGTGGTCGAGGCGTCCGGTGAGCCGTACGGCGTGCGATCCCGTGCCGGTGCCCGGCCGGGTCTGCTCGCGCCGCCGCAGCCGGGCCTGCAGTGCGGTGGCCGGGACCGGCCCCGCGCCGGAGCGCGGGGCCGGCCGGGCGGTGACGGGGCGCCGCGCGGCCAGGAGCATCCGGGCCAGTTCGCGCTTGGACTCCGGCAGGGCGGCGAGGGCCTGGTCGACCCCCGTGTCCGAGGGAGCGGTCATCAGGCGCCGTCCGGGTTCTGCAGGGACTTGAGCAGGGCGGCCGCCTCGTCGTCGGACATGTTCTCGATCTGGTCGAAGACGGCCAGCAGCCGGTCCTGTTCGCCGGCCGCCTCGGCCTGCGC
This sequence comes from Streptomyces sp. NPDC015127, assembly GCF_043080095.1. NCBI lineage: Bacteria > Bacillati > Actinomycetota > Actinomycetes > Kitasatosporales > Streptomycetaceae > Streptomyces > Streptomyces sp. NPDC015127. The sequence goes on along the minus strand of NZ_JBIBVE010000002.1, from coordinate 170,616 downwards.
GGTGCGGACGAGGTCGGCGAGTCCCGCGACGGTGGGCCGGCCGAAGAAGTCGGCGAGCGCGATGTCGATGCCGAAGACGGCGCGGACCCGCGAGACGACGATGGTGGCCTGGAGCGAGCTGCCGCCGAGGGCGAAGAAGTCGCCTTCGACGTCGGGGCTGGACCATTCGAGGATCGGCGTGAGGATGTCCCGGCAGATCTGCTCCTCGATCGCGTCGCGGGGCGCGGTGCCCCCGGCGGCGGCGTGGTCGGTGGGCAGCGGCAGTGCCGCGACGTCGACCTTGCCGTGCCGGGTGAGCGGCAGCTCGTCCAGCACGACGACGACCGGGACCATGTAGCCGGGGAGCCGGGACGCGGCGTAGGCGCGCAGCGCTTCGGCGTCGACGACCTCGGAGGCGTACGCGCCGACCTGCTCGACGGTGACGTATGCGGCGAGCATCTTGTCGCCGCCCGCGGCCGGCTGGGCGAGGGCGACGGCCTGCTGGACGCGCGGGTGGCCGATGAGCACGGCCTCGACCTCGCCCGGTTCGATGCGGTGTCCGCGCAGCTTCACCTGGCGGTCGGTGCGGCCGAGGAACTCCAGGTTGCCGCCGGGCAGCCAGCGCACCAGGTCGCCGGTGCGGTAGAGGCGCTCGGTCTCCGGGCCGTCGGCGTACGGGTTGGTGACGAACCGGTCGGCGGTCAGCTCGGGCCGGTTCAGGTAGCCGCGGGCGACGCCGGGCCCGGCCACGCACAGTTCGGCGGGCACGCCGGGCGGTACCGGGCGCAGCCGGTCGTCGAGGACGAACGCCTGGTGACCGGGCATGGGGCGGCCGATGGGCGGGTTGCGGTCGTAGCTGCCGGTGCAGTCCATGAGGGTGACGGCGACGGTGGCCTCGGTGGGGCCGTAGCCGTTGACGAACCGGCGGTCCCCCGCGGTCCATTCGGCGACCAGCCTGCCGGGGAACGCCTCGCCGCCGACAGAGACCAGCCGCAGGGCGGGCAGCCCGGCCTGGTCGAGGAGGGGCAGCAGCGCGGGCGGCAGCTCCGCGACGGTCACGGCGTCCTCGCGCATCCGGGCCTGGAGGAGGGCCGGGTCGCGGCGTTCGTCGTCGGTGGCGATGACCAGTTCCGCGCCGGCGAGCAGGGTCGTGAAGACCTCGAAGACGGAGACGTCGAAGGTGAGGGGGGCGAAGTGGAGGACGCGGTCGCCGGTGCCGATCTCGTACGCCCTGGCGATGGTGCGGGAGAAGTGGGTGACCGAACGGTGCTCGATCATCACGCCCTTGGGGGTGCCGCTGCTGCCCGAGGTGTAGAGGACGTAGGCGAGGTCGGCGGGGGTCGACGCCGGGGGCAGGGACGGCACGTCGCGCACGGGGGCGGTGGCGCCGGCCGTGACGCGTTCGAGGGGTACGGGCAGGTCGGCGGCGTCGTCGTCGACGAGGGCGTGCCGGACCTTGGCGTCGGCGAGCACGGTCCTGGTCCGGTCGGCGGGGGCCGTGGGGTCGACCGGCACGTAGTGGGCGCCGGCCTTGAGGATGCCGAGCAGACCGGCGACGGCGGCGGGGCCCCGGCCGAGGCGGACGGCGACCGGGTCGCCGTGCCGTACGCCGCGGTCGCGCAGGCGGTGGGCGATGGCTTCCGACCAGCGGTCCAGGGCCGCGTAGTCGAGCGTGGTGGCGCCGTGGCGGACGGCGACGGCGTCGGGCCGGATGGTGGCGCGCTCGCGGAAGGCGCGGTCGAGGGTGGTGGTCCAGGCGGTCTCGTCGAGCGGGCCGCCGCGGGACAGTTCGCGGGCGTGGCGGGAGGCGGCGGGCTCCTCGACGAGGGTGAGGTCGCCGATCCGCATGTCGGGATTCTCGGCCACCTGCTCGATGACCCGCCGGAAGGCGGTCAGGAGCGCGGAGGCGGTGCCGTGCCGGTAGAGGGAGGTGTTGTACTCCAGGGACAGTTCCAGGCCGTCGTTCTCGCCGACGAGGAAGCTCATGTCGAACTTGGCGGCCCCGTCGTGCAGTTGCTCGACGGCGAGCCCGACCCCGGCCGCCTCGGCGGTCTGCGTGCCCCAGCGCCCGAGCGAGGTGAACTCGATCTGGAACAGCGGGTGGCGCAGCGGGTCGCGGACCGGGCGGACGGCGTCGACGACCTGCTCGAACGGCAGCTCGCTGTTGGTGAAGGCGTCCATCACGGTGCCCGCCGTGCGGGCGACCAGCTCGCGGAAGGTGAGGGTGTCACCGACCTCGGTGCGCAGGGTGATCATCTGGACGAAGCAGCCAATGACCCGTTCCAGGTCGGGGTGCGGGCGGGAGGCGCTCGCCGTGCCGACGACGACGTCCTCGGTGTGTGTCCAGTGCCGCAGCAGCGCGTTGAAGGCGGCCAGGAGCGTGGTGAAGACGGTGGTGTCGGAGCTCTCGGCCACCGCGTTCAGCCGGTCGAGCAGTTCCTGTTCGAGGGTGAGTGACAGGCCGCGGCCGTCGCCGCGCGTCTCGGGGGTGCGCGGGTGGTCGGGCATGACCTCGGTGGCCTCGGCGCCGGCGAGCAGTTGCCGCCATTTGTCGGCCAGTGCCCGCCGGTGTTCGGGGTGTTCCAGCTTGGCACGCTGCCAGGCGGCGAAGTCGGCGTACTGGACGGCGAGTTCACCGGCCTCGGGGCGCCTGCCCTGGGCGGCGTCGGCGTAGCAGGAGGTGAGTTCCTCGGTGAAGATGCGGGTGGAGCCGGGGTCCCAGACGACGTGGTGCACCACCCAGAGCAGGATGTGCCGGTCGTCGGCGAGGCGGGCGAGGTGGGCCCGTACGGGCGGTGCGGCGGCGAGGTCGAAGGGCGCCGACGCGCAGGAGGCGGTGAGTTCGGCGAGGTCCCGGTCGGGGTCGTCGCTGTCGCCGAAGTCGCTGGTCTGCACGCCGAGGACGAAGCCGGGCACGGGCTCCTGCCAGGGAACGCCGTCGACCTCGACGAGCTTGCTGTGGAGCACCTGGTGGCGGGCGACGACCGCGTTGAGCGCCTCGTGGAGGGCGGCGCGGTCGAGCGGGCCGTCCAGGCGTATCGCGAGGGCGATGTTGTTGCGGGCCTTGCCCGCCCCCAGCCGGTCGACGAACCACATCTGTTCCTGCTGGAAGGAGGCGCGGGAACGGGGTCCGTGGTCGATGCGCCTCAGTTCGTTGCGCGGACCGACGGCGGCGGTCATCTGGTTGCGCATGCGGCCCAGCAACCGGGAGCGCTGTCCCTGGGGCAGCCGGCCGAGCCGTTCGGCGAGGTCAGACATGGGTTCCTCCGTTGCGGTGCAGGTCGGCCAGCAGCGCGGCGAGCCGGTCGGGCAGGTGCTTGGCGAAGTAGTGGCGGCCGCCGGGGACGACGGCGAGCCGCAGGTCGCGGGCGTAGCGGCCCCAGGCGCGGTGGCCCTGCTCGTAGCCCTCGGTCGCGTCGTCGGCGTCACCGACGATGCAGGTGAGCGGGGTGACGAGAGGGGATGCGTAGCCCTCGGGCGTACGGGCGAAGAAGCGGGCGGCCTCGGTCATGTCGTGCCGGACCATCCGGAGCACGGCGGTCAGGTCGCTGTCGTCGAGGACGCCGTCGAAGCCGTCCATGGCGGTGAGGTAGCCGACGAGGTCGTCGTCGCTGGAGACGCGTTCCATCTCCAGCGCGTACGCGGGGTCCTCCTCCGGGAGGGCGGCGGCGAGGTGGAGGGCGACCGGCCGCAGGCCGTCGCGCTCCAGGACGCGGGTGGTCTCCAGGGCGGAGACGACGCCGGCGCAGTGGCCGTAGACGGCGAACGGTCCGGTGACGGTGCGGGCGATCTCGCGGGCGGCGAGTTCGGCGAACTCTGCGACCGGGAGCATCGGCCCCGGGTTGAGCGGGTCGTGTCCCGGCGGGGACACGGCCAGCAGCTCGATGTGCGGCGGCAGGTGGGCGGCCAGCGGCTGGTAGGCGATGGCGTCGCCGCCGCCGTGCGGGAAGCAGACGAGGGTGAGGGCGGCGGGCCCTTCGGCGGGCCGCGGGGACAGCCGGTGCAGCAGCCGGTGCGGGGCCGGGCCGTCGGCGCTGCTCCCGCCGAGTTCCGTGACGCGGGCGGCGAGGCCCGCGGGGGTGGGGTTGCTGAACAGGTCCACCACGCGCAGGCCGCGGGCCTGCGGCAGCGCCTCGGCGACGGCTCGCACCGCGCGGACGGCGGCGAAGGAGTCGCCGCCGATGGCGAAGAAGTCGTCGTCGGGCCCGACGGCCTCCAGGCCCAGGACCTCGGCCCAGACGGCGGCGACGCGCATGGCGACCGGGTCGCCGTCGGTGGGCGCCGCGGGCGCGGCCGTGTCGGGCGTTGCGGTGTCGGTGGGCGCGGTGACGGCGCCGGCGGCGGGCCGTGCGGTCCGTGGCTCCGGCAGGGCCTTGCGGTCGACCTTGCCGTTGGGGCTGAGCGGCAGCCGGTCCAGGACGACGAGTTCGGCGGGCACGCAGTGCGGCGGGAGCACGGTTCCCAGCGCGCCTCGCAGGGCGGCCGGGTCCGGGGCGGCGCCGTCCTCGGGGACGACGTAACCGATCAGGCGGGCCGAGCCGGCGCCCTGGCGGGCGACGACGACGGCCTCGCGGACCCCGGGCTGCTCGCGCAGGGCGCTCTCCACCTCACCGGGCTCGATGCGCAGCCCGTTGAGCTTGATGCGGAAGTCGGTGCGCCCGAGGAGTTCGATGGTGCCGTCGGGCCGGTAGCGGGCGAGGTCACCGGTGCGGTAGAGCCGTTCGGTGCGGCCGGGTTCGAGCTCGACGTGGACGAACTTCTCGGCGGTCAGCTCGGGCCGGTTCAGGTAGCCGCGTGCCAGTCCGACTCCCCCGAGGTGCAGTTCGCCGGGTACGCCCACGGGGACCAGCCGGTCGGCGGGGTCGAGGATGTAGGCATGCTGGTTGGCCATGGGCCGGCCGTACGGGAGCTTCGTCCAGCCGGGGTCCACCCGCCCGACCCGGTACTCCACGGAGTGGATCGATGCCTCGGTCGCGCCGCCGAGAGCGGCGAACGCCAGCCCCGGGGCGAAGGCGCGGAGCCGGTCCGGCTGGGTGACGGGGATCCAGTCACCGCCGAGGAAGGCGGTGCGCAGCCTCGGCAGGGCGGGGCCGCCCGCGTGTTCGAGCTGGTCGAGGAGAAGCCCCAGCAGGGCGGGCGCCGAGTTCCACACGGTGACGCCGTGACGCTCGATCAGGTCGGCCCAATGGGCAGGGTCCTTGGCGGCGGCGGGGTCGGGCAGGACGAGGGTGCCGCCCGCGGCCAGTATGCCGAGCGTCTCGTACACGCTCATGTCGAAGCTCGGCGAGGACAGCGCGAGGACCGCGTCGCCGGGGCCGATGCCGTAGGAGCGGTTGAGGTCGAGCAGGTTGTTGACGACCCCGCGGTGCTCCAGCGCGATGCCCTTGGGGGTGCCGGTGGAGCCGGAGGTGAAGATGACGTAGGCGAGGTCCCGGGAGGTGACGGGGACCGCCGGACGGGTCGCCGGCAGGCTCTCCAGCACCGGCCGGTCGGTGTCGAGCAGGACCCGGACGGTGTCGGGGCCCAGCGGGAGCCGGCCGATCAGCTCCGCGTCGGAGACGACGATCGGCGGGGCGGCGTCGCGCAGCAGGAGGCCCAGGCGTTCGGCGGGGTACTCGGGGTCGAGGGGGACGTAGGCGGCGCCGGCCTTGAGGACGGCGAGGATCGCGGTGACGAGCCCCGGGCCGCGGCGCAGGCACAGGGCGACGGTCCGGTCCGGTCCCGCGCCCGCCTCGGCCAGGTGGTGGGCGAGGCGGTTGGCCCGCTCCTCCAGCTCCCGGTAGGTGACGGTCCAGCCGCCGAGTCCGCCGCAGACGACGGCGGCGGAGTCGGGGCGCCGGTCCGCGTGCTCCTCGAACAGGTGGTGGAGGCAGGCGTCCTGCGGGAAGGGTGCGCGGGTGGCGTTCCAGTCGTCGAGGGCCGTGCGGCGCTCGGTGCCGGTAAGCAGCGGCAGGGCGGAGATCGGCACGTCGGGCACGGCGACGGCGGCTTCCAGGGTGGTGAGGAAGTGGCCGAGCAGCCGGTCGACGGTCGAGGCGTCGAAGAGTGCGGTGGGGTACTCCACGAGGGCGCGGACGGCGCTGCCGGTGTCGTGGACGCTGATCATCAGGTCGTACTTGGTGGCGCGGGAGGAGAAGTCGATGGGCTCGGTGGCGAGTCCGGCGAGGCCCGGTGCGGTGTCCGGGGTCTCGTCCAGCAGGAACATCACGGAGGTGAGCGGCGGGCGGCTGGGGTCGCGCGGCAGCGCGAGCGCGTCGACGATCAGGTCGAAGGGCAGCTCCTGGTGCGCGTACGCCTGGAGCGTGGTGCGGCGGGTGGCGCGGACGAGCTCGGCGAAGCCCGGGTCACCGCCCGTCCTGATGCGCAGCGGCAGGGTGTTGACGAAGAAGCCGACGAGGTCGCTGAAGGCGGGGTGGTCGCGGCCGGAGACGGAGGTGCCGACGACGATGTCCTCCTGGCCGGTCCAGCGGCGCAGGGTGGCGGCGAAGCCGGCCAGCATCGTCATGTAGAGCGTGGCGCCCTCCGACTTGCCGAACTCCCGCAGCCGCGCGATGAGCCGTGGCGGCAGGTCGATGTAGCGGGAGGCTCCGGCGTGGCCGAAGACGGGCGGCCGGGGCCGGTCGGTGGGGAGGTCGACGGGGGTGGCTCCGTCCAGCTCCTCGCGCCAGAAGCCGGTGAGCTTCTCCAGTCGTTCGCCGCTGATGCGGCGGCGCTGCCAGGCGGCGAAGTCCGCGTACTGGAGGGCGAGATGGGTGAGCGGCTCGGCGGCCGCTCCGACGCGTGCCGCGTACGCGCGCTCGAGCTCGGTGTAGAGCAGGCGCATGGACCAGCCGTCGGTGACGATGTGGTGCAGATTGAGGACGAGGACATGGTCGTCGGCGCCGACGCGCGCGAGCGAGGCGCGCAGCGGTACGGCGCCGGCGAGGTCGAACGGCGCCGAGGCGTCCGCGTCGTAGAACGCGCGGACGGCGGCCTCGTCCGGCAGATCGGTCACCGGCAGCGGCAGCCGGAAACCGTGCAGCACATGGGGCTCGGCCTCGGCGGCACCGGGAACGTCCCGGTAGACGGTGCGCAGCACCTCGTGCCGGTCCACCACGTCCTGGAGGGCGCCGTGCAGGGCCGGCACGTCGAGAGGTCCGCGGATACGGGTGGCGACCGGCACGTTGTAGGCGGGGCTGCCGGGCTGGAGCTGGTCGATGAACCACAGGCGGCGCTGGGCGAAGGAGAGCACGGGCGCCTCGGAGGGATCTCGCGGCGCCGGTTCGGGGTCCTCCCGTACGGCGCCGCGCCCTCCGTCCCGGCCCGCGAGGGCCTGGAACAGTGCCCTGCGGTGCGTCGGCAGTGCGGCTATGCGTTCGGCGAGGGACTCGCTCACCTTGTGCCTCCGTGCGGTCTGAAGGAAGAGGAATACGGCGAGTGGGGCGCGGAGCGCCCCGATGGCCGGTGGGGGCTGCCGGCTGGGGCCGCCGAGGCGGCGGCTCCGGTCAGGCGCGGCGTTCGCGCCGGCACCGCAGTGGTGCGGCGTATGCCCCGGCACCGACGTGGTGCGGCGTGCGGGCCGCCGGCCGGGGTGGTGCGGTCTCCGGGCCGCCGGCCCCGGTCTGGCGGCAGGTGCCCCGAGCACCGCGGTGTGTGCGGCGTGCTGGCCGGCAGCCGCGGTGGTGCGGCCTCCGGGCCACCGGCCGGGGTGGTGGGGCGTGTGCCCCGGCACCGCCGTGGTGGGGCCTGCGGGCCGCCGGCCGCGGAAGGGGCAGGCCGGGGGGCGGCTGCGGAGCGGGTGCCGTGTGGGGCGGCACCCGCTCCGGCGTGGTCCGGTCGGGCTACGCCCCGACCTTGGCGTCGTCCGCCTCGGACTCGGCGGCGGCCGCGCCCTCGGCGGCGTCGGCGCCCGGCATCTCCTTGATCGCGGCCACGGGGCCGCCCAGCAGCGTCAGGCCGCCGACGATGGTGATCGCGCCGGCGACGGCCAGCGCCGCCGTGAGGCCGAAGGCCTCGCCGAGCGCGCCGCCCGCGAAGTAGCCGAGGGACAGGGCGCCGTAGACGGCCGACAGCGCGGCGCCGCTGACGCGGCCCATCTGCTCGTTCGGCGTGATGCCCTGGACCAGGCTGAGGACGTGGATGTCGAACATCGGGGACACGAAGCCGATGACGGCCTGGACCACGATCAGCCCGACGAATCCTGCGACCGCGCCGCCCGTCGGCACCAGGATGTACCCGGCGCCCAGCACGACCGCGGTCAGGACCAGCGTGCGGCCGACCGTGAGCACCTTGGTGACCTGCTCGGACAGCACCGCGCCGACGATGACGAAGACCGACATCACGGCGAAGGCCGCGCCGACCTGGCCGGGGCTCAGGTCGAGGACCTTGTACGCGTACACGATCAGCAGGGCGTCGCCCATGGCGGCACCGAGGTTGACCACGACGTTGGCCGTGAACAGTCCGCGCAGGACGGGGTTGCCGAAGAGGGTCTTCAGTCCCTCCTTCATCTCGGCCTTGGCGGACGCCTTCGTCTCCTCCACCCGGGCCCGGGTGTCACGGTGCCGGATGACCAGCAGGGCGACCAGGGAGACGAGGAAGGTGAACGCGTCCGCGGTGACGGCACGGGCCGCGCCGAGCAGCTGGATCAGCGCGCCACCGGCGCCGGCGCCCACGGCCTCCGCGACACTGCGGCTGATCTGGAGCTTGGTGTTGCCCTCGACGAGGTTCTCCGTGCCGATCAGCTGCGGCAGCCACGACTGGTAGGAGACCTCGAAGAAGGTGGTCAGGACACCGGTGACGCCGGCCGCGATGTAGACGTGCGTCATGGTGACCGAGTCGAACGCGAAGGCCAGCGGGATCGAGCCCAGTGCCGCGAAGCGGCCCAGGTCGGCCACGATCATGACCGTGCGGCGCGAGACCCTGTCCGCGACCAGTCCGGCGACCGGGGCCAGCAGCAGGAAGGGGAGGAAGCGCAGTGCGCCGAGGACGCCGACCTCGAACGCTCCTCCGTCGAGAAAGACGACCGCGAGGGTCGGTAGCGCGAGCAGTGAGATCTTGTCGCCGAAGTTGCTGACGGTCTGCCCGAACCACAGACGATTGAAATCGGAATGCCGACCGAGTGCCATGTCGACGCCCTTTTCTGGTTGGGGACGGAATTGTCGGACGGCACTGACGCTAGGGAGAGCCGGTTTGCGGCCGGTTACGGATCGGGCCGGTGCAAGACCGGTGATGGACTACGTATGAGAGGCGTTGTAGAAGCGTGCGATGTCGGCGCTCTCCCGGGCGATCCCCGCCGAGACCGCGGCGTCGAGCGGCTCGTCCCCGGTGAAGGGCTCCACCACCGGCTCGGCGCCGCGCCGGCCTCCCGACCAGGTGCCCACCGCCCAGCCGTCCACCACGACCGTGGCGCGGATGACGCCGCCGCCGGGCCAGACGCGGCGCTCGTGCTCCGCGGGCACGGACAGGTCTCTGTCGCGGTATCCGACGAGGTAGTTGTCGTACGCCGGCAGCAGCCGCACGTCGCCCTGCGGGATGTCCCCGGCGTCTTCCGGCGGAGGTTCGCCGGCGGCCGCCCAGGCGGCTTTGCAGACGGTCGTCCGCAGGCCCGACCACTGGGTGAAATCCTGTACGTCGCTGGGGCCGTGTGCCGCGCGGTAGCGCCGGGCGAGTTCGGTGACGGCGGCGGGGCCCGTGAGCGGCGGCGGGCCGGAGGCCGGCAGCCAGTCGTCGAGCAGGACGAACGTGGCCTCTCCCCCGCGCTGGGGCCCGTGGCAGATCAGCCCGGACAGCGCGGTGCGGCGGATCAGGTGGAAGGCGGACTGGCCCTTGGACTCCACGCCCAAGGTGCCCAGCCGGTCGGTGAGTTGGGCCCGGGTGAGCGGGCCCTCGCTGTCGACCGCGCTGACGATCAGCTTCGCCGCCCGTTCGCACAGGGCCTCGTCAAGGCCGAGTTCGCGCAGCCGGCGGGCGGCGAGTGCCAGGTAGACGGGGCCGAAGAGGCCGAGCAGCCAGCGGGCGTCGGCCGCCGGCACGAGCTGCAGCGTGCCGCGCATGAACCAGCCGCGGACGGCGCTGCGTTCGGTGTCGGTGGCGTGCCGGACGTCGTCGGCGGTCAGGCCCTGTACGCGGGCGCGCAGGCCGAGGCCGGCGGCCGCGAGGTCCTGCGCCTGGACGGCGAGGACCCGGTCCAGGGCGGCGGCGACCGTCGCCTCGCGGACCCGGCCCCCGATCGCCTGTGCGCGTGCCCGGAGCAGCCGGTCGGCAGTTCGTCGTTCCACGGTCCCCAGTCTTTCATCGTCGGACACCGCACACGGCGGCTCCTGTACACAGGCAGCCGCACAGTCGGCCACTCCTCGCGTGCTCCGGTCCGGGCCGCCTCGGCCCACGCGCAGGGGTAGGCGCCCCGTCCTCACGGCGGCCCGGGCCGCCGTGAGGCACAAAGCACCGCCCGCGGCTCTCGCACGACCGTCGGGCTCCGCGCCGGCCGCCGGAGCAGGCGGGTGGCGCGGAGCCCTCGGCAGTCTGAAACGGCGACGAAGCCGTCCGGTCCCGCCACGGCGGGACAACAGCGGGCCGGCAGTCGTCAGCGCCTGCGGCGCAGCACCGCGTAGTAGCCCGGCAGCAGGAGCGCGTCCGCGTCCGACTGCGGATCGATGGCGTGGAGCTGGATCGCCTCGTCGTCCAGGATCTCCCAGTCGTCCGCCGGGAAGGCGGCGGTGAGTTCGGGACGGGTGAAGCGGTTGGAGTGGCGTACGCCCGCCGCCTCCAGCGGCCCGACCAGGTCCTCGGCGCGGCCGCGCTTGCCGCCGACGAAGCCGAGGTACCCGAAGGAGTTGCTGGAGTAGTCGGGCTCGTGGACGATCAGCACTCCGTCGGGGCCGAGCAGCCGGCCGGCGACCGTTGCGAGACGTGCCCGGGCAGCGCTGTCGAGGACGTGGAAGACGCCGCGGACGAAGATGTTGTACGGCCCCTCGCCCAGGGCGGCGGCCTGTTCGGCGTCGGTCATGTCGACGGCGAGGTACTCGACGTTCGTCACGCCCGCCGCCCGCGCCTCGCGCGCGGCGTGCTCGATCGCGCTGGCGGAGACGTCGACACCCACCACGCGCGGGTAGTGCGGCGCGAGTTCGCGGCTGTAGCGGCCGTTGCCGCAGCCGAGGTCGATGACCGGCAGGTCGGTCCCGAAGTGCGTGCGCGCCTGTCCGAGCAGCCATTGGAACTCCTCGCCGCTGTCGGCGTCCCAGATGACGTCGCCGCCGCGGCCGGTGCGCTCGATCCCGGCCCAGTAGCGCTCCCAGGCGTCGCCGGTGTCGCGTTCCTCGACGGGTTCGGCGGTCGCGCTCTCGTCGCCGGGCGGCGGCGAGAAGCGCTCCCAGATCTCCTCGTCGCCGAGGGCTTCGAGCAGTTCGACGAACTCCCGGAACATCGACTCGATCAGCCCGTCGGGGTAGACGGCGGGCAGGTGGTCCCAGTTGAACGTGAGACCGCCGGCCTTCTCGAAGACCTGGAAGTCCAGCGAGACCTGCGGGGTCTGGGAGATCCCGTACACCGGCACGCCCAGTTCGGTCTCCTCGTACTGCGGCGGGTGGCCGGCGAGGCTCGTCATCACCACGGGCATGGCGGGCGCGAGGGAGCCGCGCAGCTTGGTCAGCTCGCGCAGCACCTGGACGCCGCTGAAGTAGCGGTGCTCCAGGTCGGCCCACAGGCGGCGCTGCACGGCCTGGGCGCGGCCCGCGAAGGTGGTCTCCTGCTGTTCGACGGCGAGCAGCAGGGTGGTCGTGGTGTCCGCCAGCAGGGAGTTGACCTGCGGGTGCAGCGGAAGCCGGTTGAAGAGGGGGAAGTTGATGGTGAAGCGGGCCTGCCCACTGGCGTTGCCGAGGACTTCGGCGTAGGCGGCGGCGAGCACACCGGACGCGGTGACCTTGCGGTCGCTCGCCCGCTCCTGGATACGGTTCCACAGCTCGGCGGGCACGACGTGGCTGAGGCGTTCGAAACGGACGGGCAGCTCGGGGGCGTCCGCCGGCCGTTCGGGCAGCTGCGGGGCGGGCGGCAGGGTGGCGAGGCGGTCGCGCCAGTACCACTCGGAGCGGCGGTAGAGCTCGCTGTCGCGCAGCGAGCTGCCCACGGCCAGCACGTAGTCGCGGAACGTCAGCTCCAGCGGCGCGAGCTCGCTTGACCGGGGCCGTGGCTTGCCCGGTCGGGGGCCGTTGACGGTTGCTGTCCGGTGGGTGGTTTCCACGGGGTCGGTGCCGGGCTCGGTGTAGTAGGCGACCAGGTCCGGGATCAGGACCTGGAAGTAGCTCCAGGCGTCGGCGACGAGGAAGTCGAGGCACAGGTGGATGCGGGCGCGTCCGCCGCCGAGCAGGCTGATCCGCACGTCGAACAGGGGCCAGCCGTCGGCGTCGAGCACCTGGTGCGACAACTGCTCCCGCAGGTCGGCGAGTTCCGCCTCGCGGGCGGCGTCGTCCAGGGAGCCGAGGTCGGTGACGGGGATGGAGTAGTCGGGGATCTCCTCGTACACCTGCTGGGTGCCGTTGGGCAGGATGCGGGTGCGCAGCGCGTCGTGGCGTTCGACGAGCCGGCGCCAGGCGTCCTCGAAGCGGGCGACGTCGAGGTGCTCGCTGTCCCACTCGAAGTAGCCGTGGCAGCCGACGTTGCCGAGCTCGACCAGTCCGCCCCGGCCGATCCACAGGGCCTGCTGGCTCTCGGTGAGCGGGAAGGGCTCGAAGCGGTTGTCCGGGTCGGGGACGATCGCGGCCAGGCCGCCGAACTCGCCGCGCCCGGCGGTGCGTTCGGTGACGATGAGGGTGCCCAGTTCGGCGACGGTCGGGCAGGACGACAGGTCGGAGAGGCTGAGTTCGGTGCCGTAGCGGCGGCGGATCTCGTCGATCAGCTGGAACGCCAGCAGCGAGTGGCCGCCGAGTTCGAAGAAGTTGTCGTGGATGCCGACGCCGTCGGTGCGGAACGCCTCGGCCCACAGGCGCACCAGGCCGTCCTCGATCTCGTTGCGCGGGGGTTCGTATCCGGCGCTGACGGCGTCGCGGGACTCGGGCGGTTCGGGCAGGCTGCGCCGGTCGACCTTGCCGTTGGCCAGGCGGGGCAGCGCGGGCAGGACGACGACGGTGGCGGGGACCATGTAGTAGGGCAGGGTGCGGGCCACGGCGGCCCGGATCCCGGCCGGGTCCGGGGCCGCGTCGCCGTCGGCGGAGACGTAGGCGACGAGCCGTTTGTCGTTGGTCCCGCGCTCGTGGGTGACGACGACGGCCTCGGCGACGCCGTCGAGGCGGGCGACATGGGTCTCGACCTCGCCGAGTTCGACGCGGAAGCCGCGGATCTTGACCTGGGCGTCGGAGCGGCCGAGGAGTTCGACGGCCCCGTCCTCGCGGCGGCGGGCGAGGTCACCGGTGTCGTAGAGCACCGGGTGCGGGTCTCCGGGGACGACGCCGGTACGGAACCTGGCACCGGTCAGCTCGGGGCGGCCGTGGTATCCGGCGGCCACTCCGGCGCCCGACACGTGGAGCCGTCCGACCTCGCCGTCGGCGACCGGGCGGTCCTCCTCGTCCAGCAGGTGCACGCGCATGTTCGCGATGGGCACACCGACGGGCACCTGGCGGGTGGCGCGGATCTCCTCCGGGGTGGCCTGGCTGGTGAAGTCGACGCCGGCGCCGAGGTCGAGGCAGGTGAGGACGTTGGTGGTCTCGGTGGTGCCGTACGTCATGACGACCCGGAAGGGGGTGTCGACGGGCGGCCAGCTGTGCACCCGCTCGGCGGTGGTCACCAGGATGCGCAGCGCGGTGTCCGCGGGCCAGTCGAGTCCCCATACGGGCTCGGCGAGCGCGGCGACGAGCATGGTGTGGGTGATCCGCTCGGCGGCGAGCCAGTCGCGGATCTGCTCGGGCGTCTGCGCCTGACCGGCCTCGGGGATGTGGATCGCCGCGCCCATGGGCAGATACGGCAGCCACTCCATGATCTGTACCGCGAAGCCGGGCGTGGACATCCAGGACGCCCGGTCGCCGGGGCGCACCCCGTAGGCACGGGCGGTCCAGTGGACCAGGTTGGTCAGGGCGCCGTGCCGTTCGAGGACGGCCTTCGGGGTGCCGGTGGAGCCCGAGGTGTAGATGAGGTGGCTGACCGTGTCGGGGCCGGTGACGACGCCGGTCGGCGTCTCCGGCCGGCCGCGGCCTTCGGTGGCGACCTCGGCCAGGGCCACGCCCTCGGGCATCCGGGGGGCGACCTCGGCCGGGGTGAGGACCAGCAGCGGGGCCGCGTCGGCGATCATCGCGGCGAGCCGGTCGTCCGGGTTGACCGGGTCGAGCGCGACGATCGCGGCGCCCGTCTTGATGATCGCGAGGGAGCCGATGACGTAGTCGGCGCTGCGCGGGTAGCACAGGCCGATCCGCTCGCCGGGCGCGGCGCCGTGCGCGATCAGCGCGTGGGCCAGCCGGTTGGTGGCGGCCTCCAGTTCCGCGTAGGTCCAGGAGCGGTCGCCCTGGACGAGGGCGGGAGCGCTCGGGGTGCGGGCGGTCTGCTCGGCGAGCAGTTCGGGGTAGCCGGTGACGGGGAAATCCGTGTCGGTCCGGTTGAAGTCGATCAGTGCGGTGGTCACAGCGCGGCCCTTTCTGCCTGTGCGAAGGCTCGGCTGCGCAGCAGCCGTACCGGGAGACTCCGGATCCCCCAGGTGAAGTTGGACGAGTTGAACAGGGCGGGACCGGTCGGTTCGAAGCCGTCGAACCGGTCGAGCATCTCGGTGAGCAGGGCGCCGAGTTCGAAGCGGGCCAGCCGGGCGCCGAGGCAGAGGTGGCGGCCGTGGCCGAAGGCGACGTGCCGGTTGGGGTGCCGGTCGACGCGGAAGCTGTGCGGGTCGGTGAAGACGTCCTCGTCGCGGTTGGCGGAGACGTTCCACAGCGTGACCCGGTCGCCGGCGGCGATGGGCGTCCCGTTGATCTCGGTGTCGCGGACGGCGGTGCGCAGGGCGTGCACGCCGGGCGTGGTCCAGCGCAGGATCTCCTCGACGGCCGGGGCGATGCCGGCGGGGCCGAGGCCGCGCAGCAGGTCCCACTGGTCGGGGAGCCGGGCGAACATGTGCACCGCGCCGGCGGCGGAGTAGCGGGTGGTCTCGTTGGCGCCGGACAGCACACCGTTGCAGTTGAAGACGATCTCCTCGTCGGTGAGCGGCCGTTCGGTGCCGTCGCCCTCGTCGACGAGGGTGTCGTGGGCGATCTGGCTGACCAGGTCGTCGCCGGGGCGGGCCCTGCGCTCGCCGAGGAGTTCGATGAAGTAGAGGAAGATCTCGGAGTGCGCGCTGCTGCGCACGCTCTCGTCCGGGGAGTCGAACGCGTCGGTGGTGAGCGCCCCGATCCAGGACCAGTCGGCCCGCGGAATGCCCATCATCGCGCAGACCACCCGGTTGGGGAGCTGCTTGGCGAGGTCGATGAAGTCCAGTTCGTCCTGCTCGGCGGCCTCGGCGACCAGCTCGGCGACGACCGTCTCGACGAGGGCCTCCATTTTCGGCATCTGCTGGGGCCCGAACGCCTGGTACAGGGCCCGCTTGAGACGCGTGTGGTGGGGCGCGTCGGAGACGATCAGCATCCGCTGGGTGACGGCGGCGACGGCGGCGGGGTCGCTGCCGAGCCGCATGCCCTGCGCGGAGCTGAAGGTGTCGCTGTCCGCGTAGACGCTCATGATGTCGCGATGCTTGCTGAGCACCCAGAAGCCGTCGTCGCCGCCGGGTTCGGGGTGCCAGTGGACGGGCGAGTTGGCGCGCAGCCAGGTGAAGGCGGACCAGAAGTCGTTGCGGGCGAAGGGCGCCGGGTCGAGCAGGTCGATGTGCATCTCAGACTCCTTCGCCCGGCGTCGCGGGGTGGGCTGCCGCCGTGCGCACGCTGCGGGGACGCATGTCGGTCCAGCGCGCGTCCACGTGGGCGGCGCACTCGTCCTCGGTGCCGCTGAACCCGGCCGGCGTCCAGCCGTCGGGCAGCCGGCGCGCCGCGGGGTACAGCGCGTACTGGTCCTCGTGGTTGACGAGGACTTGGTAGGTGGTGGGCACGACGTCCTCCGGAATCGGGTGGGCGGGCTGGGCGGCTGTCCGGCGCATTCCGGCCGGACGGCCGCCGGGCTCGGTCAGGCGGTGCGGGCCGGTCCGGCCACGTCCTCCCGCAGCAGTCCGGCCAGGTGCTCGAGTACGGGCTCGGGGCGGCGCAGCACGGCGTGGTGGCCGCCCGTGACGCGGTGGACGTGGAAGCCGGCCGTGGTGACCG
Source organism: Streptomyces sp. NPDC015127 (assembly GCF_043080095.1). Taxonomy (NCBI): domain Bacteria; kingdom Bacillati; phylum Actinomycetota; class Actinomycetes; order Kitasatosporales; family Streptomycetaceae; genus Streptomyces; species Streptomyces sp. NPDC015127. Next base: position 154,405 of record NZ_JBIBVE010000002.1, on the reverse strand, counting down.
CGGCCCAGCCGGCCAGGTCCTGCGCGGTGACGGTCTCGTCGCCGTCGGCTCCCCAGGCGTGCACGGGGAGGGGGATCCGGCCGCCTGGGGCATGGGTGTAACTCAGCGACAGCTGCGCGTCCTTGCGGAGCATCTCGACCATCAGCGCCCGCGTGTCCTCGTCCAGGTAGGCGGGGTCCATCCCGGCGGTGTCGAAGAGCTTGTCGAGTTCGTCGTCATCGGCGGAGGCGTCGACGATGCCCCGGCCGGCGCCGTCCCAGTGACCGGGTGCCCGGCAGGCGCTGACGACCAGGGCGGCGGGCGTGACCCGTCGGGCGACCTCGTAGCCGAGCAGCCCGCCGAAGCTGTGCCCGAAGACGACAAGCCGGCGGCCGGCGCCGACGATCGGCCGCAGCTCGGCGGCGATCGCCTCGACGGCCTCGTCGAACGTCTCCGGCATGGGCTCGCGCCAGCGGTTCTCGCGGCCCGGCAGCTGCACGCCGTAGATCTGGGCGACTCCGGCGAGCGCCGGTGTCCAGGCGCGGAACTGCTGGCAGCCCGCGCCGGCCGGCGGCAGGCAGAGCAGGGCCGGAAGGTCCGCGTCGCCGGGTCCGGTCGGCCAGGTGGAGATCCAGGTGCCCATCGCGTCAGGCCCCCTCGGCGGTGAGGACGTGGGCCTGTGCCGCCGCGGCGCCGTCCGCGAGCCGGTCGAGTTCGGCGGCGACGTCCGCGACGGTGGGCCGGGTGAGCAGCTTCCCCAGTGTGATGCGCAGTCCGGTGGTCCGGCGCAGGTCGGCGACGACCCGGGCCGCGGCGAGCGAGTGCCCGCCCAGTTCGAAGAAGTCGGCGTCCGGCCCCGGCACCTCGCGTTCGAGGACGTCGGCCCAGACGGCCATCACCTCGCGCTCGCGTGCCGTGGCGGCGGCCCCCGGTTCCGCTGCCCCTGCCGGGGCGGTGAGTTGGCGGGCGAGCGCGTCGCGGTCGGCCTTGCCGGTGCTGAGGGTGGGGATGCGGTCGACGACGCGGACGGTGGCGGGCACCGCGGCCTCGGGGAGGAGCGTGGCGCAGTGTGCGGCGACCGCGTCGGCCAGGTCCTCGGGCGCGCCGGGGGCGGCGACGACCGCGAGTCCCAGCGACTGGCCTGCGGCGAGGGTGCAGCAGGCGGCGGCGACGACCTCGGGGAGTTCGGCGGCGATCCGCTCCACCTCGCCCAGTTCGATGCGGTGGCCGCGGATCTTCACCTGGTCGTCGCGGCGGCCCCGGTACTCCAGTTCGCCGCCGGCCCGGCGGACCACCAGGTCGCCGGTGCGGTACATCCGGGCACCGCCGCCCTGGAACGGGTCGGGCAGGAACCGGGCGGCGGTGAGGCCGGGCCGGTTGCGGTAGCCGCGGGCCACGGCGGGTCCGCCGAGGTAGAGCTCCCCCTCGATGCCTGCGGCGACCGGGATCAGGTCGTCGTCCAGGACGTACGCCCGGTATCCGGGCAGCGGTCGTCCGATGGTGGTCACGTCGTCACCCCGCTCACTGTCGGCCCAGGTCGCCGCGATGGTGGTCTCCGTCGGTCCGTACACGTTCAGCAGCCGCCGTCCCCGGACGAAGCGTTCGGCGAGCGCCGCCGGGCACGCCTCGCCGGCGACGACGACGACCTCGGCCGCGTCCAGCCCGCCGCCGTGGGCGGCCAGCAGGGAGGGCGTGAGGGACGCGGTGCGCAGTCCGGCGGGCAGCGGTTCGCGGCCCTCGGCGCCGGCGCGGCGCAGCCCGTCGAGGGACAGGTCCACGAGGGCCACGCCCTGGCCGTGGACGAGGTAGAGCAGCGTGCACCAGAGCCAGCCGTCGAAGGCGGGCGAGACGGCGTTGAGGCCGAGGCCGCCGGGCGGCAGGCCCAGGGTGGCGAGGGCGTCGACGAAGGTGTCCAGGCCGCGGTAGGTGACCTCGACTCCCTTGGGCCGGCCGGTGGTTCCTGAGGTGTAGACGACGTAGGCGCAGGCGTCCTGTCCGGGGCGGGCCACGCCGAGCGGGCCGGGCGGGGTGCCGGGCAGCTGCGCCGGGTCGATCGTGCGGACGCCGGTGACGTCGAGCCCCTCGGGGACGTCCGCGGCGACCAGGACGGAGACCTCGGCGTCGCGGAGGACGGAACCGAGCCTTTCGACCGGGTGCGCGGCGTCGAGCGGTACGGCGGTGGCGCCGAGGCTCCAGACGGCGAGGAGTGCCGGCACGCTCTCCCGGGAGCGGCCGAGGAGCAGCCCGACGGCGGTCTCGGGCCCCACGCCGGCGGAGGCGAGCGCGGCCGCTGTGGCGGCGGTACGTGCGGTGAGCGCCGCGTAGGTGAGAGTGCCGTCCTCGGCGCTGACGGCGCGTTCGCCGGGCCGCTCGCGGGTCCAGCGCTCCAGGGCGGCGAACAGCGGCGGCAGCGTGTCTCTGGGCGGTCGGCCGGCGTGCTGGGCGGTCATCCGTCGTTCCTCTCCGGGGTCTGGGCGGTCGCCGGCGCGGTGGCGCGCAGGCGGGGGCCGACGAGCCGGCCCTCGGGTCCCTGGGGCAGCTGCATCGACTTCGTCTCCAGGAACGACTCGACTCCGGCGGTGCCGCACTCGCGGCCGATCCCGGACTGCTTGAAGCCGCCGAAGGGGGCGGCGGGGTTGAAGGCTCCGCCGTTGACGTCGACGAGGCCGGTGCGGAACCGCCGTGCGACGCGCTCGGCGCGGGCGTCGTCCCCGGACCAGACCGCGCCGTGCAGCCCGTAGCGGGTGCCGTTGACGATCCGTACCGCCTGGTCCTCGTCGTCGTACGGGATGACGCACAGCACCGGCCCGAAGATCTCCTCCTGGCCGAGCGTGGACATCGGGTCGACGTCGGCGAAGATCGTGGGCCGGACGTAGTAGCCGGTGTCCAGGCCCTCGGGACGGCCGGGTCCGCCGCGTACCAGGCGGGCGCCCTCCGAGGTGCCGCGCCGGATGTAGTCGTTCACCCGGGCGTGCGCGGCGCCGGTCACGAGCGGGCCGAGGTCGGTGGCCGGGTCGCGGGGGTCGCCGGTGACATAGCCGTCCATGGCCTGTCCGGCGAGCTCCACCGCCTCGTCCTGCCGGTCGCGGGGCACGAGCAGCCGGCTCCACTGCAGGCATGTCTGCCCGGTGTTGAAGAGCACCTGGTCGACGGTGGCGCCGACGGCGGCGGCGAGGTCGGCGTCGTCCAGGACGAGGCTGGCGTTCTTGCCGCCGAGCTCCAGATGGATCCGCTTGATGCCGTCGGCGCCGAGGGCCGAGACCTGACGCCCGGCACGGGTGGATCCGGTCAGGGACACCACGTCGACGAGGGGGTGGGTGACCAGGGCCGTGCCGAGGGTGTCGCCGGTGCCGACGGCCATGTTGACGACGCCGGGCGGCAGATCGGCCTCGGCGAACACCTCGGCGAGGAGGCGGGCGTGCAGCGGCGTCAGCTCGCTCGGCTTGTGGACGACGGTGCAGCCGGCCGCGAGCGCGGGCAGCAGCTTCTGCACCGTGAGCAGCAGCGGGGTGTTCCAGGGGGTGATGCAGGCGGCGACACCGGCGGCCTCCCGCACGACCAGGGAGTGGCCCACGCGCTCCTCGTACGCGTAGGAGGCGGCGGTCTCCACGCAGTGCGCCGCCATGCCGACGGACAGCCCGACGTGGGTGTGCAGGGACACCCGGGAGGGAGCGCCCACCTCGGCGGTGATGACGTCGGCGAACCGCTCGGCGGTGCGCTCCAGGCCCTCGACGACGCGGCGCAGCATGGCGGCCCGCTCCCGTACGGGTGTGGCGGACCACCCGGGGAAGGCCGCGGCGGCGGCACGCACGGCGAGGTCGGCGTCGCGGGCGGTACCGGCGGGCACGGTGGCCAGGGGCGCCTCGGTGCTGGGGTCGGTGACGACGAGCCGGCTGTCGGCGTCGGACGGCGTCCAGCGGCCGCCGATCCACTGGTCGTCGTAGCGGGGCGGCAAGAAGGCCGCGGACGGGTGGGCCGTCGGTGCGGTCAGCACGGTCACGGTGGGTTCCTCACTGAGTCGCTCGATCACTGAATTCGCCCGCGCGCCCCGGCGCCCGGGGCGGCTGTCGCGGCATCGCCCGGCTTTCCTGCCGGGCCGGCGGACCGGGCGTCAGCCCGGAAGACGCCCGACGCGTCGGGCGAGGCGCCCGGCGTGGCCTCGCCCAGGGACGCGGTCCGGCCGCCGGGCCGGGCATCTACCCGTCCACCGGGCGGTACTCGGCGACCGGTTCCGGGCGCAGCACCCTGGTCGGCCCGGGACGCGGTCCGGCCGCCGGGCCGGGCTTCGGGCCTGCCGTCGCCCCGCCCGCGCAGCGGGACTCGGGACCGGGATGCGAGCAGGGCGTCCTGCCGGGCGTCGGGCCCGGAGTCGGCCCGCACCCCTGGCGGGACTTGCGTCTGGGAGACGGGCCGGCCGCCGGACCTGGCATCAGCCGGGAAAGCGGACCGGGTTCCGGTCTGGCCGACAGGCCGAGGTCCTGCCCCGGACGCGGGCCGCGCCTCCGGACGGACCCGGGACCGGGGCCCGGGCCGCGCGTCGGCCCGGGACACGGGCCACGCATCGGACGCGGTGGCAGCCCGGGTCCTGGGCCACCCAACCGGCACGGAACCCCGGGGCGTTGCGCGGGCCGCCGCCCGGGGGTCCGGGCGGGTGCGGCGGGACGGGGCGGGCGTCATGGTCCGCACCCTGCGCGGCGGCCCCCCGGCGGGAGCCACCGGCGCCGGAAGTATCGCGGCGAGCAGTTCGTCCGTCTCCCGGGAGGGCGCCACATCGAGGTCGTCGCGCAACCGGCGCGCGCACAGCTCGTACCAGTTCCGCACACACGCGTGCTCGCCGCGCCGGCCGTGCGCCGTCATCAGCGCGCGGTAGGTCTCCTCGTGGTGCCGGTCGATGCCGAGCGTGCGCCGGCAGATCTCGATCAGGTCCGGGAAGTCGTCGCGCCCGACGGCGTCGGCGCGCAGGACGTCCAGGGCGCGGAGCGCAAGCGACCGCAGGTACTCGCGCTGTTCGACGACCCAGTCGGCGCTCTCCCCGCGCAGGAACTCCCCCGCGTACAGCTCCACCGCCGACCGCAGCTGCTCGCGGGCGCCGGTGCGGTCACCGGCCGCGGCCGCCCGCAGGCCGGTGTGGACCAGCTCCTGGAAGCGGTCCACGTCGGACCAGAGTTCCGCGATGTCCAGGGCGTAGCCGAAGTCACGGTAGTGCAGCCGGATGCCCGACTCGCGCGGGCTGTCGGGGTGCGCGTCGAGGACCCGGCGCAGCCCGTGCGCGGCCACCTTCAGCGAACTGCCGCCCGCCGACGGGTCGGAGCCGGGCCACAGCGCCTCGTACAGCCGGTCGCGCGTGAGCGTCTGGCCACGGTGGATCACGAGGTACTGGAAGAGCCCGCGGGCCTTGCCGGCCCGCCAGTGCCGCACCGGGGCCCCGTTCACGGTCAGTTCGAAGTCGCCCAGGAAGCGGATGCGTACCGCCTGCCGCGCAAAACCGGTCACCGCGGTGGTCATCGCTTCCTCCCGGGGTCCGTCGTATCGCCGTTCTGCCTGCGGCGAGTGTGTTCCCGCGCTCTACAAACGCCCTATACCGGCCGGATCTCGCCTCTGTAGGTCCGTCATAGGGCGGCTGCGCAGACTGAGGCCCATCGGTCCCGGGACCGACGCCGCAGGACGTGTCCGGCCGCGACCGCCCGGACGCGGCCGGCCCGGGCACCCACCGGCTCGCCTCTTCTCCAGCTCCTCGGCTTCCGGCCGCGAATCCCGACTCCGAAATGAGGGCTGCTCCATGACCAGCACCGACTCCCGACTGAAGAAGGTCGTCGTCCTGGGCGGCGGCACGGCCGGCTGGATGACCGCCGCGTATCTCGGCAAGGCTCTCCAGGGCACGGTCGACATCACGGTCCTGGAGGCCCCGACGATCCCGCGGATCGGCGTCGGCGAGGCGACCGTGCCCAATCTGCAGCGCGCGTTCTTCGACTACCTCGGCATCGCCGAGGACGAGTGGATGCGTGAGTGCAATGCCAGCTTCAAGATGGCGGTGCGGTTCGTGAACTGGCGCACGGAGGGCCAGGGCGAGGCGACGGCACGCGAGCTGCCCGACGGCCGGCCCGACCACTTCTACCACCCGTTCGGCCTGCTGCCCGACTACGACCAGACGCCGCTGTCCCACTACTGGTTCAAGCGCAAGCACGAGGGCCGCACCACGGAGCCGTTCGACTACGCCTGCTTCCGCGAGCCCCCGGTGATGGACGCGATGAAGTCGCCGCGCTGGCTCGACGGCCGGTCCGCCACCCGCTACGCCTGGCACTTCGACGCCCAGCTCGTCGCGGACTTCCTGCGCCGCTTCGCCATCGAGAAGCAGGGCATCCACCATGTCCAGGACGAGATGACGGAGGTGCGGCAGGACGAGCGCGGCTTCGTCACGGAGCTGCACACCAAGGGCGGCAGGGTGCTGGACGCCGACCTCTTCGTGGACTGCTCCGGTTTCCGCGGACTGCTGATCAACCAGGCGATGGCGGAGCCGTTCATCGACATGAGCGACCACCTGCTGTGCGACAGCGCGGTCGCCACCGCCGTGCCGCACGACGACGAGGCGGGCGGTGTGGAGCCGTACACCTCCGCTATCGCGATGTCGTCGGGCTGGGCGTGGAAGATCCCGATGCTGGGCCGCTTCGGCACCGGTTACGTCTACTCCAGCAAGTTCACCGAACAGGACGAGGCCACGGCCGAGTTCGCGGCGATGTGGGGCCTGGACCCGGAGAAGACGAAGTTCAACCACATCCGCTTCCGGGTCGGCCGCAACCGCCGGGCGTGGGTGAAGAACGTGGTCGGCATCGGCCTGTCGTCCTGCTTCCTGGAGCCGCTGGAGTCGACCGGGATCTACTTCATCACCGCGGCGATCTACCAGCTGGCCAAGCACTTCCCCGACAAGACCTTCAACCAGGGTCTGATCGACAGCTTCAACCACGAGATCGAGGTGATGTTCGACGACACCCGTGACTTCATCCAGGCGCACTTCTTCTACGCGCCGCGCAACGACACGCCGTTCTGGCAGGCCAACAAGAAGCTGACCCTCCCCGACAACATCCAGCAGAAGATCTCCGCGTACCGGGCGGGGCTGCCCATCAACTCGCCGATCACCGACGAGTCGACGTACTACGGCAACTTCGAGGCCGAGTTCCGCAACTTCTGGACCAACGGCAGCTACTACTGCATCTTCGCCGGCCTGGGCCTGGAGCCGGACGCGCCGCTTCCGGCACTGGCGTACAAGCCCGAGTCCGTGGCGGGCGCGGAGCCGCTGTTCGAGACGGTCAAGCGCCAGCAGCAGAACCTGCTGGAGACGCTGCCCAGCGCCTACGAGTACCTGAAGCACCTGCACGCGTAGGCAGTGGCCGGGACCGGACCGCGCGTCGCCTCCCCCGGTCCCGGCGCCGCACCCCGTGGAAACCACCCACCGGAAAGCAACCGTCAACGGCCCCTGCCCGGGCAAGCCACGGCCCCGTTCAGGCGCCTCCCCTCCCCGGCGCAGATCCGGTGCCTCCCCCGGGCCCCGGCCCTGTCGCCGCTCCCACGGCCCGGCACCCGGCGCAACCCGCCGGGTGCCGGGCCGCACTGCTTCGTCACCCACAGGGAGTCAGACATGCCCAACTCCGCGCCGCACCGGGACGTACCGGGAAGCGACGACAACGAAGGGACGCCCGGGGCCGAGGGCTCCGCCGTCCTCCGGCAGACCGACCTCCGACCCTTCATGGCCGCCTTCCCGTCCGGGGTGTCGGTGGTCACCACGCTCGGCGCCGACGACCGGCCGCGCGGCCTGACGTGCAGTTCACTGGCGAGCGTCGCGCTGGCCCCGCCCACGCTGGTGGTGTGCATACGGACCGCGAGTCCGACGCTCCAGGCCCTGCTCGAACAGGGGCAGTTCGCGCTCAACCTGCTGCACGAGCGGGCCCGCGCGACCTCCGACCTGTTCGCCTCCGGGGCGCCCGACCGCTTCGAGCGCACGGAGTGGCGGCTGCCGCTGGGCGCGAGCGGCCCGCACCTGATCGCGGCCGCCCACGCCATCGCCGACTGCACCGTCGTGAAGACGCTCGCGTTCGGCGACCACACGGCCGTCTTCGCGCAGGCGAGCCGGGTGACGGTGCGCCCCGCCGCGCACCCGCTGCTGTACGGACTGCGCCGTTACGCGGGATGGTCCGACGCTGCCTCCGTGCCGCAGCCGGCGGCGGCGCCCGCACCTCCCGTGCTGCCGTCCGAAGGAGCCGCCGGTGTCCGCCGCTGACCCGCTGCCCGCGCTGCTCGTCGCCGTGCCCGCGGTGATCCTGGCCTGCCAGACGGGCGCGACTCTGCTCAGACGCCTCGGCCAGCCGCCCGTGATCGGCGAGATCGCCATGGGCATCGTGCTCGGCCCCTCGCTCATCGGCTGGCTGTGGCCCGAGGCGCACCACTGGCTGTTTCCGGAGGCGGTCCTCCCGTACACCTCGGTCCTGGGGCAGCTGGGGCTGCTGGCGTTCATGTTTCTCGTCGGCCTGGAACTGGACCTGGGCGCGCTGCGCGGCCACTCCCGGATCGCGGTGGCCGTCAGCACTGCGGGCATGCTGCTTCCGTTGGGCCTCGGCGCGCTGCTGGCCCTCGGCATGTACGGGCAACTCGCCCCGGACGGGGTCGGGTTGATGCCCTTCACCCTGTTCGTGGCGGTGGCCATGAGTGTCACGGCCTTCCCGGTGCTGGCCCGGATCCTGGTGGACCGCGGCCTGTACGGGACACCGCTCGGCACGCTCGCGATGGCCTGCGCGGCGTTCGACGACGTCGCCGCCTGGTGCCTGCTGGCCCTGGTGGTGGCCCTGGCCTCGGCGGGCTCCCCGCTCGACGCGCTCACGACGGCCGGACTCGCGGTGGGCTTCGCCGCCGCCATGGTGCTGGTGGTCCGTCCGCTGCTCGCGCGGTGGGCGGCGGCACGGGCGGACCGGACGAACGACGGGGTGGTGCTGGTCCTGTTGTTCAGCGGCCTGAGCCTGTCGGCGCTCATGACGGACCTCGTGGGGGTGCACACACTGTTCGGGGCCTTCCTGTTCGGCGTCGTCACGCCCCGCGGGCATCGCCGCATCGAGGCGTCGGCGGCCCGGCTGCGCGCCGTGGCGGTCCCGGTGCTGCTGCCGCTCTTCTTCGTGCACACCGGCCTGCGCACGGAGATCGGGGCCCTGGCCGCCGACCCGGTGCAGTGGCTGTGGGCGGGGGCGGTGCTGGCGGTCGCGGTGCTCGGCAAGTGGGGCGGTGCGGCAGGGGCGGCCCGCGCCTGCGGCCGCACCTGGCGTGAGGCCCTGTCGGTCGGCGCCCTGATGAACTGCCGGGGCCTGACGGAGCTGGTGGTGCTGAACATCGGCCTGGAACTGGGGGTGATCGGGCCGGAGCTGTTCACGATGCTGGTCCTGATGGCGCTGATCACCACGGCGGCGACGTCCCCGGCCGTCAGCCGCTTCCAGCCCCCGAAGCCTCCGACACCGGCCCCGACCGCGGCCCCGGCGACGGCGGTCGCGTCCTCGTCGGCCCCGGCACCGCCGACGCCCACGGCGGCCGCGTCCTCGACGTGAGCCACGACGGGGCTCCGCCCGGCCGGTGACCACGGGTTCGCCGGCCGGGCGCGGGGCGGCCCCTGACCCGCGGCGACTCCTCGACCGCTGCCCGCCGACCAGGCCGTTGCCCGTGACGGCCGAGGCAGGCGCACACTGGGACCATGGGCGCTTTCCACGACGACGTCACGGTGATCGCCGATGGCGTCGAGATCGCAGCAACGGCCGACCTGCGCTCCTGGGGCGAACAGGACCCGGAAGCCGGTGGGGCCGAGGGCAGGATCGAGGGGCTGTCCGACTGGAACGGATCGCTCGAGGTGGAGAGCGAGGAGGTCGCCGACACCGTCTTCCATGCGCAGACCTGTCAGCTGCGGATGCCGGACGGTCGCATCGGCGATTTCGTCGTGGGCCGCCGCAGCTTCGACCGTGGCCTGCTGATGATCGAGGGCAGCGGGGACCCTCCCTTCTGAGCCGGCGACCCGAGCGACCGGAGCGACCTGACCCGCCGTCACGCGCGCCGGAATGGCGGGAGCGGCCGGGCGCCCGGGCCGGAGCGGGCCGCCCGTGGGGTCCGAGATGCTTTTGTCACGGATTGAAGCAAGCTGTACCGTGAGCCTCATGAGCGAGACCGCGCCCGCCGAGACCGCGCCCGCCGAGCAGGTCGACCCCGCCCTGCCGCCCGCACCGGGCGCCGATCAGTACCCCGCGCTCGATCTGGCCAACAGCGCCGTCACCCTGCCCGGCGGCCAGTCCCTCGACCTGCTCGGCACGCCGGCCACCGCGTCACGGTGGCTGGCCGAGCGCGGCCTCGCCCCGCAGAGCGCCGGACTGCAGGAGATCTGCGCGGCGCGGGTGCGGTCCCTGCGCGAACAGGTGCGCGCCCTGCTCGCCTCCCGGGTCGTCGGCCAGCCGGCCCCTCCCGCGGCGCTGGCAGCCGTCAACGACGCGCTCAGCCGCGTCCCCACGGCCTCCCTCCTCCACTGGGACGCGGCCCGGGGCCTGCACCGGACCGCCGCGCATCCCGTCGACCAGATCGTCGACCACGCCCTGGGCGTCCTCGCCGCGAACGCGGCCGACCTGCTCACCGGCCCCGACGCGGACCGCCTCGCCGCCTGCGACTCCACTCCCTGCAACCGCTACCTGCTGCGCACGGGGCGCCGCCACTGGTGCTCGGTCCGGTGCGGCGACCGTGCCCGCGCGGCCCGCGCCTACGCCCGCCGCACCCAGTCCGCGGCCGACTGAGCACGGACGCGAAACACCCCGCCCGACCACCCACTGAGGCCCCTCCGCACCCGCGGAGGGGCCTCAACACTTCCCCCACCTCACGTTAAGACTTGCCGCCATCCGTGAGAACCAGCTACGGTCACTTCACGGATAACCGCTATCTCAACCGTGAGGTGTTTTGATGACCGGTACCCAGACGCCCTCCGCGCAGGTCCCCGTCCGCGTCTTCGGCGGCCCGACCGCCCTCATCGAGTACGGCGGCCTGCGGTTCCTCACCGACCCGACCTTCGATGCCCCCCGCGCCTACGACTCGGGCCTCACCAAGACGGCCCCGTCCGCCGCCTCTCCCGCCGACCTCGGCCGCATCGACGTGGTCCTGCTCTCCCACGACGAGCACGACGACAACCTCGACGCCTCCGGCCGGGCCCTGCTCGCCGACGTCCCGCTCACCCTCACCACCCCCGGCGGCGCGGCCCGCCTGGGCGGCAACGCCCGGGGCCTTGCGGACTGGGAGGCGGTCGAACTGGACCGCCCCGACGGCGGAACGATCACGGTGACGGGCGTGCCCGCCCTGCACGGCCCCGGGGACCGCGCGGAGCTCGAACCGATCGTCGGCCAGGTCGTCGGATTCGTCCTGACCGGGGACGGCCTGCCCACGGTCTACGTCAGCGGGGACAACGCCCAGCTCGGCCTGGTCAAGGAGATCGCCGGACGCTTCGGCCCGGTCGACACCGCCGTCCTCTTCGCCGGCGCGGTCCGCACCGCCATCCTCGACCACGCGCTGCTCACCCTGGACAGTGCGCAGGCCGCCGAAGCCGCCCAGATCCTCGGCGCGCGCCAGATCGTCCCCGTCCACTTCGACAGCTGGGCCCACTTCACCGAGGGCCGCGACGAGCTGGTGAACGCCTTCGGCGCGGCAGGGCTGTTGGATCGCGTCGACCTGGCCTGACCCGGTTGCGCGAGCGGCGGCCACGAGAGGACCGACCGGGGCGTGCGCGGCCGTTGCTGCTCGCCGCGGCCGAGCGGCACTGCACCGTGCACGCCTACCGGGACGCCGCCGCGCCGGCGCGGCGGGCACTCGCCGTCTGGCCGGAGGATGCCGACCCGGACGCCCGGATCACCACGCTGGAGCGCATGGCGGACTGTGCCGAGTTGTGCGGGAAGCTCGAGTCGGCCGTGGCGGTGTGGACCGACGTCGCCCGGCTTCGCCGCTCCCGGGGCGAGATCGCGCCTGCCGCGTCGGCGCATCGCAGACCGGCCAACGCCGCCGGGCTGCTGGGTGACCGGCCGCGCGCGGTCACCGAGCGGGAGAGCGCGACCGACGCGTACGCGGCGGCGGGCATGCGCGGTGAAGCGGCGGCGGAACGCCCGTCGACGCCACGTGGTTCCTGGAGGAGAAGGCGATCCCGGCCGACCACTGTCAGTACTTCTGAACGCCGGTCCCGCCGGACGCACCGCCCTGTCCGGACGGACAGGGCGGACCCGCGCCGTCGTTCACGGCGAGAAGAACATCACCCGGGGCGATTAGGTTAGGCTAAGCTAAGTGGATCCGGAGCCGCCGCGCCGTCGGCAGCATGCCGGCGCCCATCGGTCCTCCGGCCGCCGGTTCAGGGCGCGCGCATGGGGTCCGGACTCGGTGGACATGTCATCAGGGGAGGAGATCACCCATGGGCCTGCCGGCCATCGGCTCCTACCCCATGCCCGACCGCTCCGCGATCCCTCCCTCCTGCGTCCCCTGGACCATCGACCCGGCACGGGCCGCGCTGTTGGTCCACGACATGCAGAACCACTTCGTCCAGGCGTTCCCGGCGGGGCGTTCCCCCGTCGTGGAGCTCGTCGACAACATCGCCGCCCTGCGCGAACTCGCGGCCACACTCGGCATGCCGGTCGTCTTCAGCGCCGAGCCGGCCGCTCAACGGCCCGAGCAGCGCGGACTGCTGGCCGACGTATGGGGCCCGGGAATCGGCCGCGAGCCCGACGCCGCCGCGATCGTCGCGCCGCTCGCTCCACGGCCCGGAGAGCACCTGCTGGCCAACGTGCGCCACAACGCCTTCCTCCGCAGCCATCTCGGCCGACTGCTCCACTCCACGGGCCGGGACCAGCTGATCCTCTGTGGTGTGTACGCGCATCTCGGTGTCCTGCTGACCGCGGCGGACGCCTTCATGCACGACATACAGCCCTTCGTCGTCGCCGACGCCGTGGCCGACTTCTCCGCCGAGGAACACTCCATGGCGCTGCGGTGGGCCGCACGCAGCGGCGTGGTGTGCACCACCGACGCACTGCTGCGCGACCTCCTGATCGGCAGGTCCACACGCGGCGCATGACGGCACATCACACATCCGGCCGGGAAGCGGCCGGCACCGAGCAGGCACGAGGAGAGACGAAGGAACATGACGGTACGGGTCGCGGTGGCCGGAGCGAGCGGCTACGCCGGCGGGGAGATCCTGCGCCTGCTGGTGACACACCCCGAGGTGGAGATCGGCGTGGTCGCCGCACACAGCAGCGCGGGCCGCACGCTCGGGGAGGTGCAGCCGCACCTGGCCGCGCTCGCGGACCGGGTGCTCGTGGAGACCTCGGCCGCGTCGTTGCGCGGACACGACGTGGTGTTCCTGGCACTGCCGCACGGGCAGTCCGCCGCGTTGGTCGAGCAGTTGCCTCCCGAGACCCTGATCGTGGACTGCGGCGCCGACTTCCGGCTGCGTGACGCGGCGGACTGGGAGCGGTTCTACGGCTCGGCCCATGCCGGCACCTGGCCCTACGGTCTGCCCGAACTACCGGGCGCACGCGCCGAGTTGAAGGGAGCGGCCCGCGTCGCCGTGCCCGGCTGCTATCCGACCGCGGTGACCCTGGCGCTGTTCCCGGCGTTCGCCGCGGGCCTCGTGGAGCCGGATGCCGTGATCGTGGCCGCGAGCGGCGCCTCGGGAGCGGGCCGTGCGGCCAAGGCCCACCTGCTCGGCTCCGAGGTGATGGGCGCGATGAGCCCGTACGGAGTCGGCGGTGGCCACCGGCACACGCCCGAACTGACGCAGAACCTGTCGCGGGTGGCGGGCGAGCACGTGACCGTGTCCTTCACGCCCACTCTGGCGCCGATGGCCCGGGGCATCCTCGCCACCTGCTCGGCGCGTGTACGTCCGGCCGGCACCGGCCCGCGCGAGGTGCGGGCCGCGTACGAAGCCGCCTACGCCGACGAGCCGTTCGTCCGGCTCCTGCCGGACGGCCAATGGCCGTCCACCGCCGCCGTCCTCGGGTCGAACACCGCGCAGGTGCAGGTGACGGTGGACGAGCAGGCCGGTCGCCTGATCGCCGTGAGCGCCATCGACAACCTGACGAAGGGCACCGCGGGTGGCGCGGTGCAGAGCATGAATGTCGCCCTGGGCCTGCCGGAAGGGCTGGGCCTTCCCACGAATGGAGTGGCCCCGTGACCGTGACCGCTGCACAGGGATTCCTCGCGAGCGGTGTGGCCGCCGGGATAAAGGAGTCCGGTGATCCCGACCTTGCCCTGGTGGTGAACAGTGGCCCGTCGCGCGCGGCGGCCGGGGTGTTCACCTCCAACCGGGTCCAGGCCGCCCCCGTCCGCTGGTCCCGGCGGGTGCTGGCAGACGGCCGGATCTCCGCCGTCGTCCTCAACTCCGGTGGCGCCAACGCCTGTACGGGGCCCGCGGGCGCCGACGACACGCGGGTGACGGCCGAGCGGACGGCGCGGGCCGTGGGAACAGCCGCGGACGAGGTCGCGGTGTGCTCCACCGGCCTCATCGGCGTGCGGCTGCCGATGGACCGGGTCACGGCGGGCATCGACGCCGCCGCCGCACGGCTGTCGCCCGAAGGGGGCGAGGACGCGGCCGTCGCCATCAAGACGACGGACTCGGTGCACAAGACGGCGGTGGCGTCCGGCCCGGGCGGCTGGACGGTGGGCGGTATGGCGAAGGGCGCGGGCATGCTCGCGCCCGGCCTGGCCACCATGCTCGTGGTGCTCACGACGGACGCGGAGGTGAGCGCGCCGGACCTCGACTCCGCGCTGCGGGAGGCGGTCCGTACGACCTTCGACCGGGTGGACTCGGACGGCTGCATGTCCACGAACGACACCGTGCTGCTGCTCGCGTCGGGCGCCTCGGGGGTGACACCGGATCCGGCCGCCTTCGCCGCGGCGGTGCACACGGTGTGCCTGGACCTGGCACGGCAGTTGGTCGCGGACGCGGAGGGCGCCTCGAAGGAGATCGAGGTGGAGGTCGTCGGCGCGGCGTCGGAGGGGGACGCCGTGACGGTGGGCCGCTCGGTGGCCAGGAACAACCTGCTCAAGTGCGCTCTGCACGGGGAGGACCCGAATTGGGGCAGGGTGCTGTCGGCGATCGGTACGACGGATGCCGTGTTCGACCCGGACCGCCTGGACGTGGCCATCAACGATGTGTGGGTGTGCCGGGACGGCGCGGCGGGTGAGTCGCGCGACAAGGTCGACCTGTCGGGGCGCCGGATCAGGGTCACGGTCGATCTGCGCTCCGGTGACGCGTCGGCGGTGATCTGGACCAATGACCTGACCGCCGAGTACGTCCACGAGAACAGCGCGTACAGCTCATGAGCGCGGAGGAATCGCACCTGGAGGCGTTCCGGGGCCGGACGGTCGTGATCAAGTTCGGTGGCAACGCCATGGTGGACGAGGACCTGAAGCGGACGTTCGCCCAGGATGTCGTGGAGCTGTGGCGCGCGGGGCTGCGCCCGGTGGTCGTGCACGGCGGCGGACCGCAGATCAGCGCGTTGCTCGAACGGCTCGATCTGGAGGTCCGCTTCGAGGCGGGACTGCGGGTCACCACTCCGGAGATCATGGACGTGGTCCGGATGGTGCTGACGGGCCGGGTCCAGCGGGAGCTGGTGGGCCTCATCAACCACCACGGGCCGTTCGCCGTGGGGATGACCGGCGAGGACGCGCACACCATGACGGCCGTGCGGCGGGTGGCATGGGTGGACGGCGAACCGGTGGACATCGGGCAGGTCGGCGACATCACCGAGGTGAATCCGCAAACCGTGCGCGCTCTGCTGGACCAGGGCCGCATCCCCGTGGTCTCCCCCGTGGCGCGGGGCGCGGACGGGCAGGTCTACAACATCAACGCCGATCTGGCGGCGTCAGCGCTGGCGGTGGCTCTCGACGCGGAGAAGCTGGTCATGCTGACCGACGTCGAGGGCCTGTACGCGAACTGGCCCCACAGCCCCGAGGTGATCGCCCATCTGACGGCCGGTGAGCTGGAGAAGCTGCTGCCGGAATTGGCGAGCGGGATGCTCCCCAAGATGGAGGGCTGCCTGCGGGCCGTCCAGTCGGGCGTGCGCATGGCGCACGTCCTGGACGGCCGGGTGCCCCACTCCGTGGTGCGGGGCGTCTTCACCCACGACAGCTCCGGGACCACCGTGGTTCCGGACCCGCAGGAGGAGCACGCATGACCGTCGGCCATGACGAGGCGCTCCTGGCCGCTGCCGAGGAGGACCGCCCGCTGCTCACCGACCGCTGGCGCGCCGTGATGATGGACACCTACGGCACTCCCCCACTGGCTCTGGTCAGGGGCGAGGGGAGCACCGTATGGGACGAGTCCGGGCGCGCGTACCTCGACTTCACCGGCGGGATCGCCGTGAACACACTCGGGCACGCCCATCCCGCCGTGGTGTCGGCGGTGAGCGCCCAGATCGCCGGGCTCGGTCACGTCTCCAACCTGTACGTCTCCGAGCCTCCGGTCGCACTGGCGGAGCGCCTGCTGCGGCTGCTGGGAAGACAAGGTCGTGTGTTCTTCTCCAACTCCGGGACGGAGGCGATCGAGGCGGCCTTCAAGATCGCCCGTCGGACCGGGCGTCCCCATGTGGCCGCGGCCCAGGGCGGTTTCCACGGCCGGACGATGGGAGCGCTCGCCCTCACCGGGCAGCCCGCGAAACGCGCACCCTTTCTGCCGCTGCCCGGCGAGGTGACCCATGTGCCCTTCGGTGATGTGGCGGCGCTGCGGGCAGCGGTCACGGAGGAGACGGCGGCCGTATTCATCGAGCCGGTGCAGGGCGAGGCCGGGGTGATTCCGGCACCCGAGGGGTACCTGCGGGCGGCCCGTGAGATCACCCGGGCCACCGGCACGCTCCTGGTGCTGGACGAGGTGCAGACGGGAATCGGTCGCACCGGACGGTGGTTCGCGCATCAGGCGGTGGACGGCGCCGACCCCGATGTGGTGGTCCTGGCCAAGGGGCTGGGAGGCGGTCTGCCGATCGGCGCCACGGTGGCGTTCGGTACCGCGGCGGACCTGCTGACACCGGGGCAGCACGGTTCCACCTTCGGCGGCAATCCGGTGGCGTGTGCGGCCGGCATCGCCGTACTCGACACCATCGAGGCGCAGGGGCTGCTCGCTCATGTCACGTGTGTGGGCGAGCGGTTGCGGCGCGGTGTCGAGGAACTGGGGCATCCCCGCGTGAGCCATGTGCGGGGCGTGGGCCTGCTGCTCGGCGTCGTCCTCGCCGAACCGGTCGCGCCGCGCGTGCAGAAGGCCGCGCAGGACGCGGGTTTCCTGGTCAACGCCACGGGCCCCACGACGCTGCGGCTGGCTCCGGCGCTGACGGTCGGCGAGGCGCAGGTGGACGCTCTGCTCGCGGCGTTGCCGGGCGTTCTCGACGCCTGACAAGGGCGTCACGCAGGAGGGGCTGGTCCGGAGGCGTTCCGGACCAGCCCCTGCTGCGTGCGAACCGCCCCGCGGTTCGGAGCACGTGGGCGAGAAGCGGTTCAGAGCACGTGGGCGAGGACCTGCGAATTGCGGCGGGGGTCGAGGGAGTTCGCCCAGGCCGCGGGAGCGAGACGCGCACTGGCGAGTGCGAAGCCGTGCCGGCGGAAGAGTTCACCACCGCCGGTCGTCGCGGTGAACAGGGCGTCCAGCGACTGAGCGGTCGCCCTGGCCAGCGCCGCGCGCAGGAGCAGCCCGCCGACCCCGTGGCCCTGCCGGTGCGGCGCGACGCAGAAGTTGTACAGGATCCCCATGGGCCCGCGGCCGGCCACCGTGTCGGCGGCGTGAACACGCAGGCCCAGGCAGCCGTCCAGCGTGCCGTCGGGGGCGTCCACGACCAGGAAGTCGGCCGCGTCGGCGGCGTAGAGGGAACGAGGACGCGCCCGCAACGCGCCCGTGCGGACGAACGGCCGCGAAAGGGCTTCGAGGGCGCGGGCATCCCCGGCGGACGCGGACCGTACGGTGAGCGAGGCGGGCGGGGATGTGCGTGGCAGCAGTGCGCCGAGGCGCGGGGTGGCCGTGGTCAAGGCATTCCTTCCTTCGGTCCCACCCCGACGAAGAGGGCCGGCCGGCGCCGACACTTGGGACATGAACTAAGGTTAGCCTAACCTAAACCCGGCGCCCGTCGACGAATGTCGACACCACGGCGATGTCACCGATGCGTGAGGTGCTGACGCGCCATGGGTCGTCGCCCAGCACGACCAGGTCGGCGCGCTTCCCCGGAGCGAGAGTGCCCGCGCTGTCGTCCCAGTGGCAGGCGTAGGCCCCGCCGACGGTGTACGCACGCAGGGCCTCCTCGACGGTGATGCCCTCGTCCGGGCCGATGACCTGACCCGACTCGGAGGCACGCTCGACCATGAACTGGACGGCCCGCAGCGGCGATCCGTCCGTGACGGGACGATCGGAGCTGCCCACCAGGGTGATGCCGTGGTCCAGGAACCCTCTCCCCCGGTACAGCCACGGTGCCCGGTCCTCACCCATGATCGCGGCGTAGTCGTCGCCGAAGTAGCGCAGGAAGTTGGGCTGGATCACCGCCGCCACGCCCAGCCGTGCGAAGCGCGGGAGCTGGTCGGGCCGGATCAGGCCGGCGTGTTCGATGCGGTGCCGGGCGCCCGGACGCGGCCGGATGCTCTGTGCCCGTTCCAGGGCGTCCAGGGCGAGGTCGGCGGCGCGGTCGCCGATGGCGTGGACGGCGAGCTGCCAGCCGGCGAGGTGCCCGGCCACGATGGTGTCCGCGATGCGCTCCGGCTCGTCCTGGAACTGGCCGGTGTGTTCCATCCCCTGGTACGGCCTGGTGAGTGCGGCCGTGCGGGCCATCATGCCGCCGTCGGTGTAGATCTTCAGCGCGCCCATGGAGAGCCAGTCGTCACCGAAGCCGGTGCGCAGCCCGAGGTCGAGGGCCCGGGGAATGCCGTCGGAGTCGTGCGCGGCGACGGGGCGCAGCGTGTCACCGGCGGCCATGAGCTGTACGCGCAGGGGCAGGCGCCCCTGGTCCCGCAGGAGTTGGTAGGCGCCGAGCTCGACCGGGCTGTGGCCGAGCAGGCCGCCTCCGATGCCCGCCTCGGCGCAGGCGGTGATGCCTTCCGCCAGGCAGACCCGGCCCGCGCGCTCGATCGCGTCGGCGATCTCCTCCTGGGAGTACGGCAGCCGCAGCCGCCGCGCGGCGGTCATGGCGCTCTCGGCCAGGAAACCGTCCTGGTGCGGGACGTCGGCGGGCAGCAGCTCCAGGACACCGCTGTTGACGACGCAGGCGTGTCCCGAGTCGTGCATCATGAAAACCTTGCGCCCGTCGCCGACCTTGTCCAGTTCGGCCGCGGTCAGGTGGCGCCCCAGCGCCCGCTGGTCGTACCCCGCGACGTCCACCCAGGCACCGTACGGCTTGCGGGCGACCGCCTCGGCCACGACCGCGAGTACGTCCTCGACCCGCGTGCACGGCGCCACGCTCGGTGTGCTCGCCTTGAGACCCGTCCAGGCCATGTGCACATGGCTGTCGATGAATCCGGGCAGCACGGTGGCGCCTTGGAGGTCGATCACCTCGCGTGCGGGCAGCGAGGTCACCGCGTCGTCCAGACCCACGATCCGGCCGCGCCAGATGCCCAGGTCGTGGGCGACGGGGTGGTCCGGGGCCATGGTGACGATGTTCGCGTTCGTCAGCCTGGTGCAGAGCATGGGCAGTCCGTCCCTAGCGTGTGTCCGCTGCCGCGGCGTCGCCGGCCATGGCGTGAGGTTTGCGAGCGGTGGGCACCATCAGCGGTGTGCCGGTCTCCGGGTCGTCGATGATCCTGCAGGGCAGGCCGAACACGTCCTCGACCAGCTCTGCGGTCATGACCGTCGCCGGATCCCCTTCGGCGGCGATGGTGCCGCCGGGCCGCATCACCACCAGGTGACTGGCGTAGCGGCAGGCCTGGTTGAGGTCGTGCAGGACCGCGACGATCGTGTGGCCCTTCCGCTCGTGCAGATCGGCGCACAGATTCAGCACCTCGACCTGGTGCGCGATGTCGAGGTAGGTCGTCGGTTCGTCGAGCAGCAGGATGGACGTCTCCTGCGCCAGCACCATCGACAGCCATACGCGTTGGCGCTGGCCGCCGGAGAGGTCGTCGACGGGCCGGTCGGCGAGTTCCAGTACGCCGGTCTGGCTCATCGCCTCGATCACGGCGGACTCGTCGTCGGCGGACCACTGCTTGAGCATCCGCTGGTGCGGGTAGCGGCCGCGGGCCACCAGGTCCCCCACCGTGATGCCGCCGGGCGCGGTCGACGACTGCGGGAGCAGGCCGAGCCGGCGCGCGACTTCCCGGGTCCGGTACGACGAGATGGCCGCCCCGTCGAGATACACCTCTCCGGCCTTGGGCCGCAGCATGCGGGCCAACGCCTTGAGCAGGGTGGACTTTCCGCAGGCGTTCGGACCGATGATCACCGTGAAGGAGTGGTCGGGAATGACGACCCCGAGGGAGGTGGCCACGGTCCGCTGCTCGTAGGAGAGTGTCAGGTCCTCGGCACGCAGCCGGGCTGTCGGGGGGATCGTCGCTGTCATGCGCGGCTCTTTCGCGATTCTGTGACCAGCAGCCAGATGAGATACAACCCACCGATGGTGCCGGTCGCCGTGCCCACCGGAAGGAGAGCGGGTGAGAAGATGCGCTGCACCGCGAGATCGCTCCCGGCCAGCAGTACGGCGCCCATGAGGGCGGCAGGGACCAGTCCGGCGCCGCCGGACGAACTGATGAGCCGCCGGGCGAGCTGGGGCGCCGCCAGCGCGATGAACCAGATGGGACCGGTCACCGCGGTGGCGAACGCCGCCAGGGCGACGCTGATGAAGAGCAGGGCCAGCCGGTCGCGCGACACGTTGACGCCGAGTGCCGTCGCCGTGTCGTCGCCCATCTCCACCATGGACAGTCTGCGGGCGAGGCCGAAGGCGAGCGGGAGGAGGACCGCCACCGCGATGCCCACCGCGCCGGCGTGGTCCCAGCCCCGGTTGCCGAGGCTGCCGATCAGCCACGCCTGGGCCTCCAGCGCCTCCTGCCAGCTCGCCCGGGTGATCAGGTACGAGTTGACGGCGAGCAGCAGGGCGCTCACACCGATGCCCATGACGACGAGCCGGAAGCCGTGCATACCGGCGCTGAACACCAGCAGGTAGACCACGGCGGCCGTGGCCAGCCCGCCGACGAGTGCTCCGAGCGCGATTTGGGTCATGCTGCCGTTGAGCACGACGATGACGAGCAGCGCTCCGGTCGCCGACCCGTTCGTGAAGCCGATGATGTCCGGGCTGCCGAGCGAATTGCGGGTCAGGCTCTGGAGGATGGCCCCGCTGACCGCCAGCGCCGCCCCGACGCACAGTGCGGTCACCAGTCGTGGCATGCGCAGGGTGTTGACGATGAAGTCCGCGCCGCCCGACCCGTTTCCGGCCAGCGCCTGAAGCACCTCCGTGAGCGACAACGGGAAGTCCCCCGTCGTCAGGGTGATGCCCATGACCACGACGAGCGCGACCAGCAGGGCCGCCGTCACGGCGACGGTACGGCTCTGGACCCGCAGGGAGAGCCGTCCCGTCCGGGTACGGATGATGACACCGCTCACCACGCGGGGCTTCGGGACCACGGAATCGCTCACCTTGTCGGTTGCCTGGGTCGTGGAGGTGCCGGCCTCCCGTACGGCGCTCACAGCATCGCCAGCTTTCGGCGGCGGCACAGCGCGATGAACAGCGGTGCCCCGATGAACGCGGTGACGATGCCGACCTGGACCTCGCCGGGCGCGCCGATCACCCGCCCCAGGGTGTCCGCGCCGATCAGCAGGATCGGCGCGATCAGCATCGAGTACGCCAGCACCCATCGTTGGTCGGGGCCGACCACGAATCGCGCCATGTGCGGCACCACGAGACCGACGAATCCGATCGGTCCCGCCGCGGCGGTGGCGGCGCCGCACAGCAGCATCACCGCGACGGCGCCGAGCACCCGGGTGCGGCCCACGTCGACGCCGAGAGCGCGTCCCATCTGGTCGCCCATGGCCAGCGCGTTCAGCGACGGGGCCAGGGCCAGGGCGATCACCACGCCCACGGCGACGAAGGGCAGGATCACGTACAGGACGTCGTAGTTGCGGCCCGCGAGCGCGCCCACGGTCCAGAACCGGAAGTGGTCGAACGCCCGCGGATCGAGCAGCATCACGGCCGAGTTGAAGGCGTACAGCACCGCCGTGACCGCCGCTCCCGCGACGACCAGGCGGTCGGGGGTCGCCAGCGTGCGTCCGGAGGAGCCGAGCAGAAAGACCACGACGGACGCGATCGCCGCACCGACGAAGGCGAACCACACATAGCCGAGGGCCGTCCCCACACCGAGGAACGCGATGGCGACCACCACACCGGTCGAGGCGCCCAGGCTCACGCCGAGCAGACCGGGATCGGCGAGCGGATTGCGGGTCAACGCCTGCATGAGGGCGCCCGAAAGCCCCAGTCCCAGGCCCACCATGAGGCCGAGCAGGGTACGGGGGATCCGGTACTCGTGGATGATGACCGCCGCGTTCGACCCGTCGGGCTGCCACAGGACACTCCACGTCGAGGTGAACGAGATGTCCCTGGTGCCCACCCACACGCTGAGCAGCGCGACCACGATCAGCGCGCCGAGGCCCACCAGGAGCCCCACGCTGCGCAGTGCTGCCGCCGCGACCCGGCGCGTCGACGGCGTGGCTGGATCGTCGGCACCGCTCTCGGACACCGCCCGGGCCTCGACCGACAACAAGAAATACCCCCCGGCGGCAGATTGCGCGTCGCGCCGGAAACAGGGCGGACGCGCAAGAAATGACGTACTTAGGTGAGCCTAACCGAACCGTAATTCAGGGTCAACGCCCGCGCATTTCCCGCCAGTACACGACCCGGACCTGGCCGGACGGGGAGCTCGGCGCCACATTTGATTAGAGTAGCCTTACCTAACTATCCCACCATCTTCGCGGAGGTACCCGCATGCTCGACGGAGGACCGACGGGGGGCCACGTCCTCCGAAGGGCGATCGGGAGCCAGCGTCGCCGCCTGGCCGGGGCGTCACTGCTCGGCATGACGCACCAGGCCTGCGAGGCGATGGTTCCCGTCGTCATCGGCGTCATCATCGACGAAGCGGTGGCGACGGGTTCCTCCGGCGCCCTGCTGCGCTGGCTGGTAGTGCTCGCCGTACTCTTCTTCGTCCTGTCCACGTGCTACCGGACCGCCGCGAGGATCACCGACGGGGCGAGCGAACACGCCGCGCACCGAATACGGCTCGAACTCGGCGCCCGGGTGCTCCACCCGCGCGGCGGAGCGGACGCGGGCCGGCTCCCCGGCGCGCTGACCGCCATCGCCACCGGCGACGCCAAACGGGTCGGCGCGGTGGCGTCCGCACTCCCGTACGCGATGTCGGCGGTTGCCGGACTCGCGATCAGCGCGGTGACGCTCCTTCGGATCTCGGTGCCGCTCGGCCTGCTCATCCTCCTCGGCGTCCCGCCCCTGCTGTGGCTCGGCCACCGGATCAGCCGACCGCTCGAACGGCGCAGCGAGGCCGAACAGGAGCACGCCGCACACGCGTCCGGCGTCGCCGCCGACCTCGTCGCGGGCCTGCGGGTCCTCAAGGGCATCGGCGCCGAACCGGCCGCGGTGTCCCGGTACCGGCGGACCAGTCAGGACTCGCTGTCGGCAGCGCTGCGTGCCGCCCGGAGCCGGGCCTGGCACGCCGGCGCGGTGCTCTGTCTGACCGGCATCTTCATCGCGGTCATCGGGCTGGTCGGCGCGCATCTGGCGATACGCGGTTCCATCAGCGTCGGGGACCTGGTGGCGGCTGTGGGACTCGCCCAGTTCCTCCTCGGACCGTTCCAGCTCCTCACCTATGTGAGTGCCGAGTTCGCCCAGGGACGTGCCTCGGCCGGCCGGATCGCGGAAGTTCTCGCCTCACCCCCGGCCGTGCCGGAGGGATCGGACACACCTGCCCATCCGGTTGCCGGGCGGCTCCGGCTGCGTGGCGTCACGCACGGCGCGCTGCGCGGCGTCGACCTCGACATCGCACGAGGAGACTTCGTCGGCGTGGTCGCCAAGGACCCGGCCGCGGCGACCGACCTGCTGCTCTGCCTGGGCCGCGAACGCGACCCCGACGAAGGGGCCGTCGAGCTCGACGGCGTATCACTTGCCTCGCTCGACCCCGACGCGGTGCGCGGCGCGATCCTGGTCGCCCACCACGACGCGGACCTGTTCGAGAGCACCCTGCTGGACAACGTACGGGCCGGAACGGACAGCGACACGGCGGACATCGAACCGGCGCTGAAGGCGTCGGCCGCCGATGACGTCGCACGGGCCCTGCCCGAGGGCGTGGACACGATGCTCACCGAGCGCGGGCGCTCCCTGTCCGGCGGACAGCGTCAACGGGTCGCGCTGGCCCGGGCTCTTGCCGCCGATCCCCCGGTTCTGGTCGTCCACGATCCGACCACCGCCGTAGACACGGTCACCGAGTCGCGGATCGCCGCCCGTCTGAAGGAGCTCCGCCGCGACCGCACCACCGTCCTCGTGACGACCAGTCCCGCTCTCCTCGCCGTGACCGATCGGGTGGTGGTGCTCGACGACGGTGCCGTGACCGCGGACGGCCGCCATCCGGACCTCGTCGCGACCGACGAGGCGTACCGCTCGGTGGTCCTGGCATGACGGCCCCGACGGACGAAGCAGTGAACGACAACGGCGCGAACGACAAAGGACGGACGATGAGCGGAACCAGCACGCGGGCCGCCGGCCCGGAGCGCGAGCTCCTGCCGATCGCCACGGGCGCCCAGACGCTCGCCGTCGTCGGCGCGTTGCTGCGCCCGCACCGGCTCCTGGCCGTCTCCGCGGTGACCGTCCTGCTCGTCGGCACCGGCATCGGCATGCTGACCGCCCCGCTGCTCGGCCGCATCGTCGACCTGGTGATCGAACAGCGCGGTCCCGGCTCGCTCACCCTGCCCATGGTCCTGCTCATCGCCGTGGCCATCGGCCGGGGTGCGGGCACCGCGATCGGCAGCTCCCTCGTCGCCCGTCTCGGCGAGAGCATCCTCGCGAGCCTGCGCGAGCGGTTCATCGAGCGGGCGCTGCGACTGCCCCTCGAACGCGTCGAGAAGGCCGGTTCGGGCGACCTGACCTCCCGCGTGACCGGCGATGTGACGCTGATCACCAAGGCCGTACGCCAGGCGCTGCCCGAGTTCAGCAGCGCCCTGCTGACCATCGGTCTGACGCTGGCCGGGCTCGCCGTCCTGGACTGGCGGTTCCTGCTCGCCGTCCTGCTGGCCGTGCCCGTCCACATCCTCACCGTCAGGTGGTACATCCCCCGGTCCACGCCCGTGTACGCCGCCCACCGGGTGGCGACGGGCGCCCTGCAGCACCAGCTACTCGACAGCGTCGGCGGCGTGCGGACCGTGCGCGCGTTCCGGCTGAACGGCAGGCACGCGGAGCTGCTGGAGCAGCGGTCGCAGGAAGCCGTCGGGCTCGCGCTGCGCGGCATCCGCCTCTATTCCGGGTTCTTCTCGCGGCTCAACCTCGCCGAGTTCATCGGACTGACGGGGGTCCTGGTCACCGGATTCGTCCTGGTCGACAACGGTTCCGTGAGCATCGGCACGGCGACCGCGGCAGCGCTGTACTTCCACAGCCTGTTCAACCCCGTCAACGCCGCGCTCTTCCTGATCGACGAGGCACAGTCGGCCGGCGCGAGCCTCGCCCGACTCGTCGGTGTGTCGAGCCTGACTGCGGAGCCGGAGTCCGACGGGTCGGCCGCGCCGGTGGACGGTTCGGTGAAGGTGTCCGCGCTCGGACACGCGTACGTCTCCGGGCACCAGGTGCTGCGTGAGGTGGACCTGGAGGTGCGCTCCGGGGAGCGGGTCGCCCTGGTCGGCGCCAGCGGGGCCGGGAAGACGACCCTGGCGAAACTCATCGCGGGCGTCCACCAGCCGACCGGCGGCTCGATCTCCCTGGGCGGCGTCGACAGCCGGGAGCTCGGCCCCGACGGGATCCGGCGGGCCGTGACGCTGATCAGCCAGGAAGTCCACGTGTTCGCGGGGCCGTTGGCCGAGGACCTGCGGCTGGCCCGGCCGGACGCCACCGACGAGGAGCTGCGCGCCGCGCTCGCCCGCGTCGACGCCCTGGGCTGGGCGAAAGCACTTCCCGAGGGGCTCGACACGGTGGTCGGCGAGGGCGGGCACCGGCTCACGGTGACCCAGGCCCAGCAACTGGCCCTGGCCCGCCTCGTCCTCGCCGATCCCCCGGTCGCGATCCTCGACGAGGCCACCGCGGACGCCGGCAGCGCGGGCGCCCGCACACTGGAGACGGCCGCCCTGCGGGCACTCGAGGGACGTACGGGCCTGATGGTCGCCCACCGGCTTCCCCAAGCCGCCACCGCGGACCGGGTCGTCGTCCTCGACCAGGGCCGGGTCGTCGAGACGGGCACGCACGACGAATTGGTGGCCGCGGGCGGTCGCTACGCGGCGCTGTGGGCCGCGTGGTCCGACAGCCGGCGGGAGCCGGGCAGCGCCGCGTCCTGAAGTCGGCACCGATGCGTAGGCCCCTGGGGGATTCCCCCAGGGGCCTACGCGTTGGTGTCGGGCTCGCGTGCCCGACACGACGCGAACAACCGCCGCAGCGAACGCTTCCTGGGCCGGGCCGCCGGTCCTGGCCGTGCGCCGGCATACCCGCTGCGACACGCCCCTGGCCGCCCCGACCGGGCGCCCCCATGCGGCCGGGGGACGCGGTCCGCCCGGAGACGCGGTCCGGCCGGGGACGCGGTCCGGCCGGGGACGCGGTCCGGCCGGGGACGCGGTCCGGCCGGGGACGCGGTCCGGCCGGGGACGCGGTCCGGCCGGGGACGCGTCCGGCCTGGGTTCCCGGCCGCAGGGGGTCACGGCCCACCAGGGCCACGGTCCGCACCGGTTCACAGCCGCACGGGCGCGCGGCCCCACCGGGGTCATGGCCCACCGGGCGGCCCCACGAGGGTCACGGCCACACAAGGCCACGGTCCGCAGGGTTCACGACCGCACCGGGCGCGGCCCCGGCAGGGACATGACTCCCCACCAGGGTCACGGCCACACCAGGGTCACGACCGCACGGGGCGCGGCCCCACCGGGGGCATGACACCGCCACGGTCACAGCCACCAGGGCGACCAGTCCGCAGGGGAGACGCGGGCCGCCAGGGTCGCGGGGTTCCACCCGGGGCGCGGGCCGCCCGGTCCCGCAGGCGCGGACGAGCCGCCCGTCGGCGAAGTACAGCGCCCTGCGCGGCCGCCCGGTCCCGCAGAGAAACGTGCCGCGCGGCGGTGAACGCACAACGCCGCCCGCGGTGAGCGGACGGCTCACCGCGGGCGGCGACTGGTTCTCAGAGGCGTCAGGCCTGCTGCGCGATCAGGCTCGCGGGCCGCAGGTCGGTCCAGTTGGCCTCCACGTAGGCGAGGCACGCCTCCCTGGTGTCCTCACCGAAGACGGTCCGCCACCCCGCCGGCACCTCGGCGAAGGAGGGCCACAGCGAGTGCTGGTTCTCGTCGTTGGTCAGAACCAGGAAGCGGCCCTGCGGGTCCTCGAACGGGTTGGTCGTCATATGTTGTCACTCCTCATGGACATAACGGTGAACAGCTCCGAGAGCGGCTGTTCCGGGTCGGCTGCCACGGTCCGCAGCAGCACCTGAAGTTCGTCGGCGAGTCGGCGCGCCTTGGCCTCGCCGAGCAGTTCGGTCGCGTGGATCAGCTCGCAGTGGACCGGTCCGTCGCCGCGCGGCTCGTAGAAGCTCAAGGTCAGCTCCGCCCGCGTCGAGCCGGTCGGTACGGCGTGGAAGGAGCCCATGCCGCCCTCCAGCTCATGGAAGTCCGCCTGCTCATGGTGGATCACCATGACCTGCGGCCCCTCCGCGGGCAGGCCGGTCGCGCGGACGACCTCGTCGAACGGGACGTCCTGCCGGTCCAGCGCGCTGAGCGTCGTCTCCCGTACCCGGGTCAGCAGCTCGGCGAAGGTCGGGTCGCCAGCGGTGTCGGTGCGCAGCACCACGGTGTTGGCGAAGCAGCCGACGAGATCGGCGAGTTGGTCGTCGCCGCGGCCGGCGACCATGGTGCCGATCGGCAGGTCGGTGCCGGCGCCGTGGGCGGTGAGCAGGGCGGACAGGGCCGAGTGCAGCACCATGAACATGCTGGTACCGGTCGCCTGCGCGAGCTTGTCCACGTCGGCGTGGAGCCGCTCGTCGAGGAAGAATCCGACGTAGTCACCGCTGTGGCCGGGCAGGCCGGACGCGGTGGGACGCGGCCGGTCCGTCGGCAGCGCCAGCACACGTGGGATGTCCTTCAGCGTCTGCTGCCAGTACGCGAGCTGTCGCCCGCCCAGGCTGTCGGGGTCGGCGGGGTCGCCGAGGACCTCGTGCGCCCAGTGCGTGTAGTCGGCGTACGTCACCGGCAGGGGCTCCCACTCGGGGGCCCGGCCTTCCGTACGGGCCGCGTACGCCGTGGTGAGGTCGCGGAACAGGGGTACCACGGACCATTCGTCCACCGCGAGGTAGTGCATGGTCAGCAGCACCGCCTGGGTGCCGTCCGCCCCGGTGAGCAGCCGGGCCCGCAGGGGCGGCTCCTCGGACAGGTCCGGGGCCTCGGCCGCGAGTTCGGCGAGCCGGGCGTCCAGGTCGGCGCACCGCTCCACCTCCAGGGCCGGGAACCCGGCGGCCTGCCGGCACACCTGGCCGTCCCGCTCGGCGAAGAGCGTGCGCAGCGGCTCGTGCCGTGCCACCACGTCACCCAGCGCGGCCGACAGCGCGTCGGCGTCGAGCCCGCCGGGCGCGCGCAGCACGAGTGCGTGGTCGAAGGCCGCGTGCCTGCGGTACGAGGACCACTGCCGGCGCTGTACGGGGGCGACCGGCAGCGCGGCACCGTCCGCGCGGTGCTCGACCGGGCGCAGCGCGGGCCGGGCGGCCGACGCTCCGTCCAGCTTGGCCGCGATACCGGCGACCGTCTGGGCGTCGAAGACGTCCCGGATGGTCAGCTCGACGCCGAACTCGGAGCGGATGCGGCCGAGGAGCCGCATCGAGGCCATCGAATGGCCGCCCAGGGCGAAGAAGTTGTCGTGGATGCCGACCTCTTCCAGCTTCAGGATCTCGCCGAACAGCTCCGCCAGGCGGGCCTGCGTCGCGGTGGCCGGGCGGGCGTCACCGGTCATCCCGGACCAGTCCGGTACGGGCAGCGCCTTGCGGTCCAGCTTTCCGTTGGGGGTCAGCGGCAGCGGGCCGTCCAGCGGCACCACCAGGGCGGGCACCATGTACTCGGGCAGCAGCCCGGCGACGTGCGTGCGCAGCGCCTGCGGGTCGAGCTCCCCGGCTTCGGGAACGGCGTAGCCGACCAGCCGGACGATGTCGCCGTCCCGGTCCGGCACCACGGCGGCCTGGGCGACCCCGGGGTGACCGGCGAGGGCCGCCTCGATCTCGCCCAGCTCGATACGGAAGCCGCGGATCTTCACCTGGGTGTCGACCCGGCCGAGGAAGTCGAGGTTGCCGTCCCGACGCCAGCGGGCACGGTCACCGGTGCGGTACATACGGCTGCCGGCCGGACCGAACGGGTCGGCGACGAACCGCTCGGAGGTCAGCGCGGACTTGCCGAGGTAGCCGCGGGCGAGTCCGCGTCCGGAGACGTACAGCTCGCCGACCACACCGGGCGGGACGGGGCAGAGGCGCTCGTCCAGCACGTAGCAGACCGTGTTGGGGTCGGGCCTGCCGATCGGGACCCGTCCGGCGGGCCGTCCGCCGTGCTCCCAGGCCGGCCACAGCGTGGAGTTGACCGTCGCCTCGGTGAGGCCATACGCGCAGATCAGGTTGGCCGTGGCGCCGAAGCGCTCGAACAGGTCCGGCGGCACCGTCTCCGTACCGACCAGGACGGTGGAGCCCTCGGGCAGCTCGCAGCCCGCCGGCAGCGCCGACACCAGGGAGGGCGGCAGGATCATGTGGGTGACCCGCTGGTCCGCCAGGAAGTCGGTGAGCGCCGGTCCGGCGACGCGCGCCTCGTCGGGTATGAGCACGAGCCGGCCGCCGTGGCACAGCGCCATCGACAGTTCGAAGGCGAAGACGTCGAAGCCGATCGAGGCGAACTGGAGCACTCTGCTGTCGCGTTCCAGGCCCATGCGGTCGACCGCTGTGGCGACCAGGCTGGAGATGCCCTCGTGCGGGACGACCACGCCCTTGGGGCGGCCGGTCGAACCGGAGGTGTAGATCACGTAGGCGGCCTGGTCCAGGCTCACCGGCGCTTCGTCCACCTCGGACTCGGGCAGCCGGTCCAGTTCGGCCGTGGTCTCCGGAGCGTCGAGCAGGACCACGGGTACGCCCGCGACGTCCGGGATCTTCCCGGCCACCGGCTCGGTGCCGACGACGAGCGCGGCCCCGGAGTCCTCGATCATGTACGTGAGCCGGTCGGCGGGGTGGACCAGGTCGAGCGGCAGGAACGCGGCGCCCAGCTTGTGGGCGGCGAGCACCGTGGCGACCATGTCGACCGACCGGGGCACGGCCACGCCGACCACGCTCTCGGCGCCCACCCCGCGCGCGGCCAGCAGCCGGGCGATCCGCTGGGCCCTGGCGTCGAGCTGGGCGTACGTCACCGACCTGGACCGTTCCACGACGGCCACCGCGTCGGGCCGCTCGGCGACCCGCCGGGCGAACAGGGCGGGCAGCGTGGCCTCGTCCACCTCCCGGGCAGTGGCGTTGAAGCCTTCCAGAACCAACTGCCGCTCGTCGGCGGCGAGGACGTCCACGCGGGACACCGGCCGCTCCGGCTCGGCGGCCACCGCGGCGACCAACTGCCGCAGGCGGTCGCCGAGGCGCTCGGCGGTCTCCTGGTCGAACAGCTCGGTGGCGAACTCCAGCCGGCAGCCCAGAGTGCCCTCGTCGCTGTCGGCAGCGTTCACGTGCTCGGTGAAGCTGAACACGAGGTCGAACTTGGCCGAGCGGATGCGGAACGGCACATGCTCCACGCCGAGGCCGGGCAGCTCCATCGCGTCGCCGGTGCGGTTGTGGTAGCCGACCATCACCTGGAACAGCGGGTTACGGGCCAGCGACCGCGTCGGGTTCAGCTTCTCGACGACGGACTCGAACGGCACGTCCGCGTGGGAGAACGCGGCCAGGTCGGTGTCGCGGACCCGGCCCAGCAGCTCGGTGAAGCTCGGGTCGCCGGTGAGGTCGGTACGCAGGACGAGCGTGTTGACGAAGAAGCCGACCAGCTCGTCGAGCGCCTCGTCGCTGCGCCCGGCGATGGGCGAACCGAGCGGGATGTCCGTGCCGGCGCCCATGCGGTGGAGCAGTGCGGCGACGGCCGCGTGCGCCACCATGAACATGCTGGCGCCGCTCTCCCGGGCCAGTCGCTTCAGGCCCTGGTAGGACGTGGCGTCGAACTCGATGTCGAGCTCGGCTCCGGTGAACGCCGGCCGTGCGGGCCGGGGCCGGTCGGTCGGCAGCTCGATCTCCTCGGGCGCGCCCTGAAGCGTCGTGCGCCAGTACTCCAGCTGACGGGCGGCGAGGCTCTGCGCGTCCGCCGGGTCGCCGAGCAGGCGCTGCTGCCACAGTGCGTAGTCGGCGTACTGGACGGGCAGCGGCTCCCACTCGGGCGCCGAGCCGGACTTGCGGGCGGCGTAGGCGGTGGCCAGATCGCGGAGGAACGGCCGGTCCGACCACTCGTCGGTGGTGATGTGGTGCAGCAGCAGGACGACGACGTGGTCCTCCGGCCCCACCTCCACGATCGTCGCGCGGAGCGGCAGTTCGGTGGCGAGGTCGAACGGCCGGTTGACGGCGGCGTCGACGATGCCGTCCAGCTCGTCCTCACCGGCGCGGACGCACTCCACCTCGGGCTGCGCCTGCTCGGCGGGGAGCACCCGCTGGAACGCCTGGCCCTCGCGCTCGGTGAAGACCGTGCGCAGCGCCTCGTGGCGTGCCGCCACATCGGCCAGGGCCGCCCGCCACGCGTCCACGTCGAGCGCGCCGCGCAGCCGCATCACGAGCGGGAAGTTGTAGGCGGCCGAGGTGCACTCGATCTGCTGGATGACCCACAGCCGCTGCTGGGCGTGGGAGAGCGGCAGCTCGTCGGGCCGCTCGCCGGCGGTGAGCGCCGGCCGGTCGGCGGCGTGCGTGCTGCCCGCGCGCTCCACCAGTTCGGCGACGGTCGGCGCCTCGAAGAGGTCCCGGATCGCCAGCTCGGCCTTCAGCGCGGTGCGGGCGCGGCTGATCAGCCGGGTGGCCAGCAGGGAGTGGCCGCCCAGCTCGAAGAAGTTGCTGTCGATTCCGACGCTGCCCTCGGCGAGGCCGAGCACCTCGGCGAAGAGCGCGCAGAGCGTCTCCTCCTGCGGCGACCGGGGCGGGCGGCTGCTGCTCGGCCCGGCGAAGGCCGGCGCGGGCAGGGCCTTGACGTCGAGCTTGCCGTTGACGGTCAGCGGCAGGGTGTCCACCGCCACCAGCGCGGCCGGGACCATGTAGTCCGGCAGGCCGGCCTTCAGGTGCTCGCGCAGGCTCTGGACCAGCGTCTCGCCCCGCTCGGTGCCTTCCTCGGGTACGACGTAGCCGACGAGGCGCTTGGTACCGGCGGTCTCCGCCACGACGACCGCGGCGTGCGCGACCTCGGGGTGGGCGGCCAGGGCCGTGGAGATCTCGCCCAGTTCGATCCGGTAGCCGCGGATCTTGACCTGGTCGTCGGTACGGCCGAGGAAGTCGATCAGACCGTCCGGGCGCTGCCGTACGAGGTCGCCGGTGCGGTACATCCGCTCACCGGGGGCGCCGAACGGGTCGGCGACGAACCGCTCGGCCGTGAGGCCGGGCCGGTCGTGGTAGCCCCGGGCGAGGCCGGTGCCGGCGATGTACAGCTCACCGGGGCAGCCCGGCGGGACCGGGCGCAGCATCGCGTCGAGGACGTAGGCCCGGGTGTTGCGGATGGGCATGCCGACCGTGGGGGTCGCGCTGTCGGCGGTGGAGCCGCCGAGCGTGTTGATCGTGTACTCGGTCGGCCCGTACAGGTTGTAGCCGTAGGTGCCCTCGGTGCGGCGCAGGCGCGTCCACACCGCGTCGGACACGGCCTCGCCGCCGAGCAGGACCAGGCAGGGCCGGTGCTTGCCGGCGCTCTCGTCCTGGTCGAGCAGGCCCTCCTCGATCAGCAACTGGGCGTACGTGGGCGTCACGTTGACCACGTCGACCTGATGCCGGTCGCAGTAGGCCACCAGCGCTTCGGCGTCGCGGCGCAGCTCCTCGTCGCAGACGTGGACCTCGTGTCCCTCGACGAGCCAGAGCAGCTCCTCCCAGGACATGTCGAAGGCGAAGGAGACGGTGTGCGCGATGCGCAGGCGCCGCCCGCCCGCCGACGCGATCGCCGGGTCGAAGATCTCCTTCTGGTGGTTGAGCTGCATGTTCGTCAGGCCCCGGTACGGGGTGACGACGCCCTTGGGCTTGCCGGTCGAGCCGGAGGTGTAGATGACGTACGCCGGGTGCTCCAGCCGGTCCGGCACGTCGTGCGCGAACGCGGGCCGCTCTGCGTCGGTGATCTCACCGTCCGGGAGGGCGGCGAGTTCCCCGGTGACGGCCGGGTCGTCCAGCAGGACTTCCTGGGCGAGCGGGCCGGAGGGGCCCCGCAGCGTCGGGGCGACGGCGGTCGTGGACAGCAGGCACAGCGGCCCGGTGTCCTCGACCATCAGGCGCAGCCGGTCGGCGGGGTGGTCCAGGTCGAGCGGCAGGTAGGCGGCGCCGGTGCGCAGCACCGCGAACAGTGCGACGACCATCTCGATGGAGCGCGGCAGCGCGAGGGCGACGACCTTCTCCGGTCCGGCGCCACGGGCGAGCAGCAGCCGGGCGAGCCGGTTGATCTGCCCGTCCAGCTCCGCATAGGTGAGGGCGCGCTCGCCGAACACCAGGGCCACCGCTTGGGGGGTGCGGGCGACCTGCGCGGCGAGCATGTCTGCGACGGTCTCGTTCGGCACGGGGTTGTTGCTGGACTTCCACTCGGAGAGCAGCGCGGCACGCTCGCCGGGCAGCAGCAGGTCCAGGGTGCCGACGCGGGCGGAGAGGTCGCCGATCAGCCGCTCCACGAGGGTGCCGAAGCGCTCCAGGGTGGCCGTGGCCCGGTCGTCGTCGATCAGGTCCGGGCGGTACTCCAGCTTCACCCGGACGACCTCGGCCGGGTTGACGATGAGGGTCATCGGGTAGTGGGTGGCGTCCACACTGGCCACGCCGGTGATGCCGTGCCGCTCGGTGAGCCGGCGGAACGCGGTCTCGTCGGCGAAGTTCTGCAGCACGTACAGGGTGTCGAAGAGGACGCTGTGGCCGCCGACCCGCTGGAGCTCGGCCAGACCCAGGTACTCGTGGTCCATCAGCGCGACCCGCTCGGACTGCATGCGGCGCAGCAGGTCCGCGACGGGCTCGTCGGGGTCGAGGGCGATCCGCTGGGGCACCGTGTTGAGGAACATGCCGATCGTCGTATCCACTCCGGCCACGTCCGCCGGACGTCCGGAGACGGTGGCGCCGAACACGACGTCGTCGCTGCCGACAGTCGCGGACAGGACGAGTGCCCAGGCGGCGGAGAGCACCGCGTTGATGGTCAGCCCGTGCTCACGGGCGGACGCCCGCAGGCGGTCACTGAGTTCGGGGGTCAGCTCGAAGGTGCGGCGTCGGGGGATCGTCGGCTCGTCGCCCCGCTCGCGCGCCACGAGCGTCGGCTCGTCGAGGCCCGCCAGCGCCTGCCGCCACGTCTCGCGGGCCGCGTCGAAGTCCTGCCCGGCGAGCCAGGTCAGGTAGTCGCGGTAGCTGCCGGGCTCGGACAGCGCCGTGTCGTCGCCGGACGCCGCGTACAGCTCCAGCAGTTCGTCGAACACCAGCGACTGCGACCAGCCGTCCCAGGCCACCAGGTGGTGGCTGAGCATCAGGCGGTCGGTGGTGTCGGTGAGCCGGATCAGCTTGAGCCGGAACAGCGGGGGCGCGGCCAGGTCGAAACGCTGCCGCCGGTCGGCGTCGGCGATCTCGGTGAGCCGTGCCTGCCGCTGCTGCTCGGTCAGGCCCGTGAGGTCCACCTCGGTCAGCGGCACCTGGATCTCGTCCGCCGGACAGACGAACTGCACGGGTCGCGGCAGGCCGTCACTGGTGATGCCGGCGCGCAGGCTCGGGTGCCGGCGCAGCATCGTCGCGCAGGCCGCGCGGACCCGCTCGATGTCGAGGCGGTGGCCGAAGTCGTAGCTCTCCTGTGCGGTGTAGACGTCCAGCGCGGAGGTGTCGTAGCTGGCGTGGAAGTGGATGCCTTCCTGGAGCGGCGACAGCGGCCAGATGTCGGTGACCGGGGCCGGGCTGACGCTCTCGACCAGGTCGATGTCGGCCTGCGTGAGCCGGACGAGCGGGACGTCCGACGGGGTGAGCGCACGCGCCGCCGACCCCGACTGGGCCGTCTGCGCGACGAGTTCACGCAGGGCGTCCGCCCAGGCGCGGGCGAGGTCCTGCACGTCCTGCGCCGTCAGCGCGCCGCCGTCGGTCCAGCTCCAGGTCGCGCGCAGCTCGGGGCCGCCCGGGGTGTCCGCGCACACGGCGTTGACCTGGAGCGGGTACGGCATGGCCTGGTCGGCGTCGGGTCCGGTGCGCAGCGCCTCGGACTCGGCCACGGGGGCCCAGTCCTGGTGCTGCTCGGCGGGCAGCCGGCCGAAGTAGTTGAACAGCACCTGCGCGCTGGACAGCTGGGCGAAGACGGGGGCGAGCTGCGGGTTGAGGTAGCGCAGCATGCCGTACCCGGCGCCCGAGTCGGGCGCGGAGCGTACGGACTCCTTGACGCGCTTGAGCACGTCGAGGGCGTCGTGGGCGGCGGGGAGCCGGACCGGGTGCAGGCTGGTGAACCAGCCGACGGTGCGCGACAGGTCCATGTCGACGCCGCCACGTCCGTGGCGTTCGAGGTCGACCAGCAGGTCGCCCGCGGTGTCGCCCGCCTCACCGCGCCACCGCGACACGGCGACGCGCAGGGCGGCGAGCATGACCTCGGTGACATCGGCTCCCACGGCGGCGGGCACCGAGGTCAGCACGGCCTGGGTCTCGTCCGTGGCGAGGGACACCATGTGGTCGCGGGCCGCGCCTGCGGTTCCGTTCCGTGCGGCTCCGGCGATCAGCTCGGCGCCGGGTGCCAGGGTCTTGGCCCAGTACGGCAGCTCGGCCTGGCGCTGCGGTGAGGTGGCCTGTTCGGCGACCGCGCGGGCGAACCGCCGCAGCGAGGTCGGCACCGGCTCCAGGTGCGGGCGCTTCCCGCGGGAGACGGCCTCCCACGCGGTGGCGAGGTCGCCGAGCAGAACGCGCCAGGACACGCCGTCGACCGCCAGGTGGTGGACGACGAGGAGCAGCCGTCCGGGCCGGCCGTCGCCGGCGTCGAACCACACCGCCTGGACCATGACGCCGTCGTCGGGGGCGAGCCGTGAGGCGGCGGCGTCGGACTCGTCGGCGATGACCGTGCGCAGGCCGTCGTCGTCGAGTCCGCGCACGTCGACGCGGTGCAGCAGCGCTGCCGCGTCGACCGCGCCCTGGGCGCGGGTCTGGGCCGACCAGAGCTGGGGAATGGCGGGCCCGAGGTCCATGCGGGACAGGGTGAGCCGCAGGCCGTCGTGGTGGTCCAGCACCTCTTGCAGGACCCGCGTCAGCGAGTCGGTGTCCGCTGCGGCGGGCGTCTGGAGCAGCATCGACAGGTTGAAGCGGTTGATCGTTCCGCCGTGCTCGCGGAGCCAGTGGACGATCGGCAGCAGCGGGACGTCACCCACGCCGTCGGAGTCGGTCACCGCCGCCAGGGGCGCGGTCTCCTCGGTCTCCCCGACCGCCGCGGCCAGCGCGGCGGGCGTGCGGTGCTCGAACACTTCCCGGGGACTGATGGGCATACCGGCCTTTCGGGCGCGACTGGACACGAGGATGGACAGGATGCTGTCCCCGCCCAGCGTGAAGAAGTCCTGGTCGGGGCCGACCTCGTCGATCCCGAGAACGGCGGCGAAGATCTCGGACAGTGCGCGCTCGCGCTCGTCGCGCGGCGCGCGTCCGGCGGCCCCCGTGGTGACGGCGGGCGCGGGCAGCGCGTTCTGGTCGAGCTTGCCGCTGGGCGTCAGGGGCAGCTCGTCGAGGACGACGACGGCGGCCGGCACCATCGTCGCGGGCAGCGCGTCGGCGACCGCCGCAAGCAGGGCGTCGGCGTCCAGAGCACCGGCACCGGGTGCGGGCACTGCGTAGCCGACGAGTGCCCCGTCGCGGACGACGACGGCCGCGCGGGCGACGCCCGCCTGCGCGGCGAGCGCCGCCTCGATCTCGCCGAGTTCGATGCGGTTGCCGCGGATCTTGACCTGCCGGTCGGTGCGGCCCAGGTACTCGATGGCCCCGTCCGCACGCCGCAGGACCAGGTCTCCGGTCCGGTACATCCGCTCCCCCGGCGCGCCGAACGGGTCGGCGACGAACCGGTCGGAGGTCAGGCCGGGCCGGTCGTGGTAGCCACGGGCCAGCTGGACTCCGGCCAGGTAGAGCTCGCCGGGCACGCCGTCCGGGAGCTGGCGCAGGAACGCGTCCAGCACGTACAGCCGGGTGTTCCACACCGGGCGGCCGATGGGGACGGACAGCTCCGAGCCGCCGTCGTACGGGAACCAGGTCACGTCGACGGCCGCCTCGGTGGGGCCGTAGAGGTTGTGCAGCGGCACGGGGCCGCGCCCGGAGCGGGACGTCACGTCCCACCAGCGCCGGGCGACGTCACCGGTGAGCGCCTCACCGCTGGAGAACACGCGCCGCAGGCTCGCCGCCCAGTCGCGGGCGCCCATGCCTTCCTCCATGGCCTGCACGAACGCGGCCAGCATGGAGGGCACGAAGTGCAGCGTCGTGATGCGCTCGGCGCGGATCAGCTCGGCGAGGTAGGCCGGGTCGCGGTGCCCGTCGGGGCGGGCGAGGACGACCGTCGCCCCTTCGAGGAGCGCCCAGAAGAACTCCCACACCGACACGTCGAAGCTCGACGGGGTCTTCTGCAACACCCGGTCGTCCGCGTCGAGTCCGTACTGGCCCTGCATCCAGGCGAGCCGGTTGACGATGGCGCGGTGGGTGACCGCGACGCCCTTGGGGCGCCCGGTGGAGCCGGAGGTGTAGATGAGGTAGGCGGGGTGGTCGGGACCGGCCTGCTCACCCGAAACATCGGGAACGTTCGCAGCGTCCTCGGCGCCGTCGACGACCAGGCACTCCAGTCCGGTGCCCTCCGGCAGCCGCTCGGCCGCCTCGGCGGTGGTCACGACGGTACGCGCGCCCGAGTCGGCGAGCATGAACGCCACCCGGTCGGCGGGGTAGTCCAGGTCGACGGGCAGGTAGGCGGCGCCCGACTTGAGGACGCCCAGCAGCGCCACCATCAGCTCGGCCGAGCGCGGGACGGCGACCGCGACGAACCGCTCCGGTCCGGCGCCGGCCGCCCGCAGGCGTCGCGCGAGCGCTTCGGCGCGCCGGTCGAGCTCCGCGTACGACAGCGCGGTGTCCTCGAAGACGACGGCCGTGGCGTGCGGGGTCCGTGCCACCTGCGCGGCGAAGGCGGACACGAGCGTGTGGTCGGGCACCGGGTGGGCGGTGGCGTTGAGCTCGCCGAGGTGCTCCTGCTCCCGGGCGGAGAGCAGTTCGAGCTGGGCGACCCGCTGGTCCGGGTTCGTCACCACGGCCTCCAGCAGCGCCACGAACCGGGCGGCGAGCACCGCGACCGCGGTGTGGCCGAAGCGGGCCGCGTCGTGCTTGAAGCGCAGCTCCAGGGACTCGCCCGGCTGCACGACGAGGGCGAGCGGGTAGTGCACCGCGTCGAACACCTCGGCGCCGGTGATGGCGAGCGCGTCCGGGTCGGCGGGCAGGCGCTGGGCCGGATAGTTCTCGAACACGACCAGGGTGTCGAAGAGTTCGCCGCTGCCGGTGATCCGCTGGATCTCGGCGAGTCCCAGGTGCTGGTGGTCCAGCAGCCCGGCCTGCTCGTCCTGTGCGCGCCGCAGCAGCTCGGTGAGCGAGTCGTCCGGGCGCATGCGCACCCGCGCGGGAAGGGTGTTGATGAACAGGCCCACGGCGGAGTCCAGGCCGTCGACCTCGGTGGTCCGCCCGGAGACGGTGCTGCCGAAGACGACGTCCGCGTTGCCGGTGAGCCCGCCCAGCAGCAGGGCCCAGGCCCCGTGGACGACGGTGCTCATCGTGAGACCGTGCGCCCGGGCGTAGGCCGTCAGGTCCGTGGTGAGCCGCTCGGGCAGGCGGACGTCGACGTGTTCGGGCCGGGCCGGCGACCCGTGCTCGTCCGAGGCCGCGGCGGTGTCGGGTGCGGTCAGCCGGGTCGGACCGGCCACGTCCGCGAGGGCGAGCCGCCAGGCGTCGCGTGCCGCCTCGCGGTCGCGGCCGGCGAGCCAGGACAGGTACGCGTGCGGGGCGGGCGCCGGGGGCAGTTCCTCGCCCCGGTAGGCCGCGAGCAGCTCGCGCAGCAGGACGGAGACCGACCAGCCGTCGGCGATGATGTGGTGCAGCGTGAGCAGGAGCCGGTGGCGCTGCCCGTCCCGGAGCAGGGTGGCGCGCATCAGCGGCGGCTGTGCGAGGTCGAACTCCTCGGCCCGGTCCGCCCGCAGCAGTTCGTCGACCCCTTCTCGGGGTACGTCGGTCTCCCGCCACGGCAGCGTCACGTTCTCCGCGAGCTGCTGGACGACCTCTCCGCCGGGGAGCTGGCGGAACGACGCGCGCAGCAGTGCATGCCGGTCGAGCAGCTGCTGCAGGGCACGCCGCAGCCGCTCCGGGTCGACGGGTCCGGCGAGGTCGAACAGCTCCTGGACCACGTACAGGTCGGCGGCGTCCTCGTCGAACTGCGCGTGGAAGAAGAAGCCCTCCTGGAGGGGGGACACCGGCAGCGCCGTCTCGTCGAGCTCCACCGGGGCCGCGTCGGCGACCGTGCCGGCGGCATCGGCCAGTGCCGCGAGTGCCGCCACCGTACGGCGTCGGAAGACATCGCGCGGCGTGATCGCCAGCCCGGCCGCACGGGCCCGGTTCACGAGCTGGATCGCGACGATGCTGTCACCGCCGAGCTCGAAGAAGCTGTCGTGGACGCCCACCGAAGGCAGGCCGAGGACCTCGGCGAACAGCTCGGCGAGGGTGGTTTCGGCGGGCGTCGTCGGGGCGGCGTCACCGGTCATCGCCGTCCACTGCGGCTCGGGCAGGGCGCGGGCGTTGAGCTTGCCGTTGGGCGTCAGCGGCAGCGGGCCGTCCAGCAGCACGAGCGCCGACGGCACCATGTACTCGGGCACCGCCTCCGACACCTGGGCGCGCGCCGCCGCCACGGACGCGTCGGCGTCCGCGCCGTCGTCGGCGACCAGGTAGGCGACGAGGCGCTTGACTCCCCGGTGGTCCTCGCGCAGGAGGACGGCGGCCTGGGAGATGCCCGGGCACGCCATGAACGCGCTCTCGATCTCGCCCGGTTCGATCCGGTGGCCGCGGATCTTGACCTGTCCGTCCGCGCGGCCGAGGAACTCCAGGTTGCCGTCGGCGCTCCAGCGCACCCGGTCGCCGGTGCGGTACATCCGCGCGCCCGACGGTCCGAACGGGTCGGCGACGAACCGCTCCGAGGTCAGCCCCGCCCGGCCGAGGTAGCCGCGGGCCAGGCCGCGCCCGCCGACGTACAGCTCACCCTCGACACCCACCGGGACCGGACGGAGTGCCGCGTCGAGCACGTACGCGCAGGTGTTCGGGTCGGGGCGGCCGATAGGCGCGGGGCCCTGCCAGTCGGGCTCGGCGAGCCAGAGGGTGGAGTTGACGGTCGCCTCGGTCAGGCCGTAGGCGACGACGATCTGCAGCCGACCGGACCAGCGGGCGATCAGCTCGCTGGGCACCGCCTCGGTGCCGACGACGAGCACTGCCCCCTCGGGCAGTTCACAGTCCTGCGGCAGCGCCGACACGAGCGACGGCGGCAGGATCATGTGGGTGGCCCGGTGCTCCTCGATGTAGTCCGTGAGGGCGGGCCCGGCGACCCGGCGCTCGGTGGGAACGACGATGATCCGGCCGCCGACGCACAGCGACATGATCAGGTCCCAGACCGTCACGTCGAAGCCGACCGAGGCGAACTGCACGACCCGGCTGTCCGCGTCGATGCCGATCCGCTCGGTCGCTGTGGCGATCAGGCTGCCGACGCCGTCGTGCGAGACCACCACGCCCTTGGGGCGGCCGGTGGAGCCGGAGGTGTAGATGACGTACGCGGCCTGGTCCAGGGCGATCGGCAGGCCGGGGTCCGCGTCGTCCAGCGCGGCGCACTCGGCAGCCACGGACGGGTCGTCGAGCAGGACCTGTGCGACGCCGGGTGCCGCCGGCAGTTCACCGGCGAGCTCGCGCGTGGTGACGACGGTCCGCGCGCCGGCGTCGGACAGCATGTAGGCGATCCGGTCCTGGGGGTGGTCGGCGTCCAGCGGCAGATACGCCGCCCCCGCCTTCATCACCGCCAGCAGGGAGACCACCAGCTCGGGCGAGCGCGGGACGGCCACGGCGACGACGTCCTCGGCGCCCACGCCGCGCGCGATCAGCAGGCGGGCCAGCCGGTTGGCGGCGGCGTTGAGCCCGGCGTACGACAGCTCCCGCTCCTCGCAGACGAGCGCGACGGCGTCGGGCGAGCGGCGCACCTGCCGCTCGAAGGCGGCGGGCCAGGACAGTTCGGGCACCTCGCACGGCGCGATACCGAACTCGTCGAGGAGCTGGGCCCGCTCCGCGCCGGAAGTCAGCTCGATGTGGCCGATGGGGCGGTCCATGCCCTCGACGAAGGTGTCGAGGAGCATGAGGAATCGGCGCGCGTGGTCGTGCAGCGTCCGCTCGTCGCATGCTTCCGCGTCCGCGTCGAAGTGGACACGCAGGGTCCTGCCCGCCCGGGCCTCGACGACGGTGACGGCCAGGTCGCTGACGGGGCCGAGCCATACGGGGTGGAGGTCGGCCTCGTGGTCGCCGAAACGTATCCCCTCCCCGCCAGGGAGGATGTTGACCGTGGGGCCGACCAGTTCCGGTATGCCGTCGACCAGGCCGAGGTCCCTCGCCAGGTCCTCGGCACGGTAACGGCCGTGCTCGACCGCCCCGGCGACCTCGCTCCGCACCGCGTCCACGAGCTCGGACCCGGTCATGCCCCCGCGAACGGAGACGCGCAGCGGGAGGACGTTGGACACCATGCCCGGCACGTCCGTCGACGCGGCGTCCTGCCGGGCGGTGACCGGCAGGCCGAGGACGAGGTCCTGCTCGCCGGTGACGCGGTGCAGGTAGGCGGCCACGGCCGCCACGAGCAGCCGGGAGAGGCGCACGCCCGCGCCGGTCGCGGCGACGCGCAGCCGGGCGGTGTCCTCCGGCGACAGCTCCGCCGTGCGCCGGACCCGGCGCGTCATCGGTGCCTGCGCGCGCTCGACGAGGCGCACGGGCTCCGGCCGGTCGGCCAGTCGG
The DNA here is from genome assembly GCF_043080095.1 of Streptomyces sp. NPDC015127. NCBI lineage: Bacteria > Bacillati > Actinomycetota > Actinomycetes > Kitasatosporales > Streptomycetaceae > Streptomyces > Streptomyces sp. NPDC015127. The sequence goes on along the minus strand of NZ_JBIBVE010000002.1, from coordinate 112,024 downwards.
TTCAGCCAGTACGCGCGGTCCTCCTGGTACTGCTCGGACTCGCGGTAGGACCGGTCGGAGGCGACCAGCGGGGACAGCGCCCAGTCGACGTCCCCGGCGGGCTCGCCGGCCGGCTCACCGGCCGTGTAGATCTCACCGGCCCGGCGGGTGATCAGTGCGACGCCCATGCCGTCGATGACGATGTGGTGGTAGCGCTGGTACCACAGGACGCGGTCGTCAGCGAGCCGGAGCAGCGCTTGTGCGAACAGCGGGCCGCGTGCCATGTCGGCGGGCCGATCGCGCTCGGCTTCCGCCCAGTCGGCGGCGGCGCCTGCGGGATCCGGTTCGTCCCGCAGATCGAGGACGGGGACGTCGACGGGCAAGCGCGCGGGAGTCTGGCGCGGTTCGCCGTTCTCGGCGTCGACGCGCACGTGCACGCACTCCGCCTCCTCGACGGCCTGCCGTACGGAGGCGGCCAGGCGCTCGAGGTGGAGGTCGTCGCCCCCCAGTTCCAGGAAGAACGCGATGTTGTAGGCCGAGCTGTCGGGCTCGATCTGCTGGGCAAGCCAGATACCGGATTGCCCGCCGGTGACGGGTGTCCCGGCAGCGGATGTCCGGTCCGACTCGGCGTCAAACATCGTTCGTGTGGCCTTTCCCTGGTTGTGCTTCTGTGGTGAGTCGTCAGTTGGCGTCGCCGGCAAGCAGCGGCACGATCTCGTCGATGGCGTACGGGATCGACAGCACCGTGTTGAAGGAGAACGCCGCGCCGATGTCGGGGTCCTGGTACGGCACGAACAGGTCGCGCTTCTCCTGGGCGACCTTCAGCTTCTTGTAGAGGGGCTCCGCCTTGATCCGGTCGTTGGCGCCGGTGCTGGAGGTGACCCAGACGAGCCGGTCGGCGTCGAGCACGTCCAGCCGTTCGGCACTGAGTTCGGCGACGTTCCAGCCGGGCTTGGCGAGCTTGTCGATCTCGGGGTTCAGTCGGAAGCCCAACTGGGAGAAGAAGATCGCTTTGGGATCGGTGCTGGTGAACGCCGAGTACGTGCCCGCTTGGAAGCTGTCGGCCACGGTCAGGCTCTGCCGGGCGAACGCGGGGTGCTTGTCGCGGACGGCCTTGAAGCGCTCGTCGATGCCGCTGATCAGCTTCTCGGTCTCGGCCGTCTTGCCCAGCGCCTTGCCGATCTGGCGGGTCATCACCTGCCAGGGGGCGGCATAGTCCTCGTGGCCCTTGGGCTGGGCGACCGCCTTGGAGATCTTGGAGAGCGTGTCGTACTGCTCCTTCTTCATGCCCGAGTACTGAGCAATGATCAGATCCGGCTTGAGAGCCGCGATCTTCTCCATGTTGTACTCGTCACGCTCGCCCACGATCTGCGGCGGCGCCGAACCCCACAGCTCCTTGGTCCACGGCCACTTGCCGTACGGCTGCTCCTTGAACCAGTCCACCGAACCGACCGGCTTGACACCCAGCGCCAGCACCGCGTCCTGGTCCGACAGGCCCAGCGTGACGACCTTCTTCGGCTCCGCCTCGATCGTCGTGCTGCCGTACTTGTGCTCGACCGTCACCGGGAACGCCACCGACTTCGCGCTCGACTCCCCGGACGGCTTGGACTCGGTCTTGTCGGCGCCACCGCCACAGGCGGTCAGCGCCAACGCCGCGACAGCGGCGACAGCCACACGTCGGATGCGTCTGACGGTCCACGTCAGCGGCGCGGGGCGTGAGCCAAAGGACACAGGACTTTCCCTTCAGGTGGTTCCACGGTGCCTGTCACGCCTGCCCGGTGGGAGACGGCCACCGGGCAGGCGCGACTGTGGGAGCCGGACGTATCGCGGGGAGGCGTGCCGGCTACTTGATGGCTTCAAGCTTTGCCACGACCTCGTCGATGGCGTAGGGAATGCTCAGCACGGTGTTGAAGGAGAGCGCCGCGCCGATGTCCGGGTCGCTGTACGGGAGGAACAGGTCACGCTTCTCCTGGTGGACCTTCAGCTTCTTGTAGAGCGGGTCCGCCTTCACGGCCTTCTCCGACTCGGGCGTACCCAGCCACACGGTCCGGTCGGCCTCCATCACGTCGAGGCGCTCGGAGCTGAGCTCGGCGATGTTCTGCTTGCCCAGCGCGTCCTGATAGGCCTTGGAGGTGGTGAAGCCCATCTCGGTCAGGAAGACGACCTTGGGGTCCTTGGGCGAGAAGGCGGAGTACTTGCCGCCGAAGGGCTCGCCGACGGCGACGGTCTTGCCCTTCCACTCGGGGTGCTTGTCGCGGACGGCCTTGAAGCGCTCGTCGATGCCGCTGATCAGCTTCTCGGTCTCGGCCGTCTTGCCCAACGCCTTGCCGATCTGCCGGGTCATCACCTGCCAGGACGCCTGGTAGTCCTCGGCGCCCTTGGGCTGGGCGACCACCTTGGAGATCTTGGAGAGCGTGTCGTACTGCTCCTTCTTCATGCCCGAGTACTGAGCAATGATCAGATCCGGCTTGAGAGCCGCGATCTTCTCCATGTTGTACTCGTCACGCTCGCCCACGATCTGCGGCGGCGTCGAACCCCACAGCTCCTTGGTCCACGGCCACTTGCCGTACGGCTGCTCCTTGAACCAGTCCACCGAACCGACCGGCTTGACACCCAGCGCCAGCACCGCGTCCTGGTCCGACAGGCCCAGCGTGACGACCTTCTTCGGCTCCGCCTCGATCGTCGTGCTGCCGTACTTGTGCTCGACCGTCACCGGGAACGCCGCCGACTTCGCGCTCGACTCCCCGGACGGCTTGGACTCGGTCTTGTCGGCGCCACCGCCACAGGCGGTCAGCGCCAACGCCGCGACAGCGGCGACAGCCACGCGGGGGAGGTGTCTGACGATCCTCGTCAGCGCGGGGCGTGAACCAATGGACACGGATGTTTCCTTTCACGGGGGTTTCACGGAGCGCGTCACATCCGCCCGGCGGCGAAGCCACCGAGCGGGCGCGACTGTGGGGGAGGCTTGATCAGAGGGAGGAGGGGATCTCGTCGTCGGCGTGCCGGGGAACGCCGGCCGGCTCCTGCCCTCGTTCGACGATCGACTGAAGGATGTCGCCGACCCGGACAGCGGTGTTCGACAGCAGGGACGACGTGATGCCGTGCGTGTGCTCGGTGCCGCCCTGCAGGTAGATCCCGCAGCGGAGTTCGGGGTTCGTCGCGATGCGGTAGTCACGCTCGACGCGGACGCGGCCCTCGTCGTCGCGGTGGCAGTACGCCTCGACGTCTCCGAGGAGTCCGAAGGCGTCGGCCGACCGGTATCCGGTGGCATAGACCAGCACATCCGCGTCCAGCGGAGTCTTCTCTCCGGTGACCAGCGACTCGACCGTGGTACGGACCTTGTCCGGGGTCTCGACCACATCGGTGACCCGGGACACCTTGAGGAAGCGCAGACGCCGGGTGCCGAGGACCTTCTCCTGGTACTCCTGGCGGTAGAGGTCGTCGATCAGGTCGATGTCCACGACAGAGTAGTTCGTGTTGCCGTGGTAGCCGATCAGCTTGCGCTTGATGTCCTCGGGCGCCGTGAAGAACTCGTCGACCGCTTCCGGGTCGAAGATCCGGTTGGCGAAGCTGCTGTCGTCCGCGGGGCTGTAGCCGTAGCGGGAGAAGACCGCGCAGACCTCGGCCCGGGGGAAGTGCCGGTGCAGGTACGCCACGTTCTCCGCGGCACTCTGGCCGGCGCCGACGACGATGAAGCGGGACGGGTCGGCGTCCTTCAGCCCTTCCACCCGTGCCAGCAGGTCGGAGTTGTGCCAGATCCGGTCCGTACGCTCGATGCCCTCGGGCATCTGCGGCCGCAGACCCGTGCCGATCACGAGGTTGCGCGCCCGGTGGACGACCAGCTCCGACCCCGAACGGGCCGTCACGTCCACGTACTGCACCACTCCGTCGTGTACGACGGGCTGCACGGAGACGACCTCGTGTCCGTAGGACACCATGTCGTCCACCTTGGCCGCGGCCCACTCGAAGTAGTCGTGGAACTCGACCCGCAGCGGGAACAGGTTCTTGTGGTTGATGAAGTCGATCAGCCGTCCCTTGCTCTTCAGGTAGCAGAGGAAGCTGTACTCGCTCGCCGGATTGCGCAGGGTCACCAGGTCCTTGAGGAAGGAGACCTGCATGGTGGCGTCGTCGATCAGCATGCCGCGGTGCCAGCCGAAGCGCGGTTGCCGCTCGAAGAAGTGAGCAGTGACCGCCTCCTGCCTTCCGACGCTTGCGTTGTGCTCGCTGAGCGCAATCGCCATGGCCACATTGGACGGCCCGAAGCCGATTCCTATGAGGTCGTGGATCAGAGGTGCGTCGTCAGGAAGAGCCTGTGACATGTCACTCCCATCGTGCGGGGCAGCCGCTTGTCAGGCGTTGGGGAACGGCAGCAGGGCACACCGGCGAAGCGGCGGCCCAGCGGAACTTAGGTAAAGCTAACCTGATCTGGGGAGCCGTGTCGACCGGACAAAACGGACAAGCGGTGGAGCATGGGCCCGAACATCGCCCAAATCAGGCGTCGTTGCACTGTTAGGTAAGGCTTGCTTTACTTGGCGCTGATTCATCATCGCTCTGAGGAGGAACCCATGCGGGTCGTCATGTTCGGTTATCAGACCTGGGGGCATCGCACCCTGCAAGCGCTCCTGGACTCCGAACACGACGTGGTGATGGTCGTGACGCACCCCAAGAGCGACCACGCGTACGAGAAGATCTGGAGCGACTCGGTAGCCGACCTCGCCGAGGAGCACGGCGTCCCCGTACTGATCCGCAACCGCCCCGACGACGAGGAGCTGTTCGCGCGGCTCAAGGAGGCGGACCCGGACATCATCGTGGCCAACAACTGGCGGACGTGGATTCCCCCGCGCATCTTCGGCCTGCCCCGGCACGGCACCCTCAACGTCCACGACTCGCTGCTGCCGAAGTACGCGGGCTTCTCCCCGCTGATCTGGGCGCTCATCAATGGCGAGAGCGAAGTCGGCGTGACCGCGCACATGATGGACGACGAGCTCGACGCCGGTGACATCGTGCTCCAGCAGGCGGTGGCCGTCGGGCCGAGGGACACGACCACCGACCTGTTCCACAAGACCGTGGACCTCATCGCCCCGGTCACCACGGGCGCGCTCGACCTCATCGCGTCCGGACGCACCGACTTCACCAAGCAGGACCGGTCCCAGGCGAGCTTCTTCCACAAGCGGTCCGCCGAAGACATCCGTATCGACTGGAACTGGCCCGCCGAAGACCTCGACCGCCTCGTCCGCGCCCAGTCCGCCCCGTACCCGAGCGCCTTCACCTTCCACAAGGGCAAGCGCCTGGAGATCCTGGCGGCGGTCGTGTCCGAGGGCCGTTACGGCGGTACTCCCGGCCGCATCTTCTACCGCGAGGGCGACGGCGTGGTGATCGTGGCCGGAGCCGACGCCCGCACCGGCCGCAACCACGGCCTCGCCATCACCCGGATACGCACGGAGGACGGTGAGGAGATGCCCGCGACCGACTACTTCACCGCGATGGGCGGATATCTCACCAGTCGTCCCTGACGACGGGCTGCACCGTCCGGCCGGCACCGCCGCGTGGATCAGCCGGTCCACGCGGCGGCGGCGCTTTCGCGTCAGTGGTCGAGGAAGTGGAAGCCAGGCCGGGGGTGCATGAGGAAGTCGTGGTGCGAGATGTTCCACGCGTAGGCTCCCGCGAGGCCGAACACCACCCGGTCACCGGCTCGGAGCCCGGGCGCCGGAACATTCCGGGCGAGAACGTCCTTGGGGGTGCAGAGCTGGCCGGTGAGGGTGATCCGGCCGTGCCGGGCAGAGGGACGCGGCCAGGGGTGGGCCCAGGCGTCCACCGGCAGGACGGAGCAGGGCTGGTCGTGGCCCTTGGTCGCCGGGGTCCGCAGATGGTGGGTGCCGCCGCGGACGACGGCGAACTCCTCGCCGTGGCTGTTCTTCACGTCCAGGACCTCGGTGGCGTACCAGCCGCAGTACGCGGTCAGGGCGCGGCCCGGCTCGATGCGCAGGGTCAGGTCCGGGTGGGCGCCGGCGAGGCGGGCGAGGCCCGTGCCGTAGGCGGTCCAGTCGAAGCGACGCCGCGGGTCTGCGTAGTCGACGGTCATGCCGCCGCCCACGTTGACCTCCGTGAGGCGGATCCGGTGGCGTCGTGCCAGGCCGGCGGCCCAGGTCACGACGGACTCGGCCACCGCCAGTTGCTCGGGTGCGTCGAGGCCGCTGGCCAGGTGGGCGTGGACGCCGTGGAGTTCGAGGTGCGGGTGGGTGCCGTCGGTGAGCAGGCGGACGACCGTGTCCGCGTCGGACGGGTCGAGGCCGAACGGGGTCGGGCGCCCTCCCATCACCAGGGAGCAGCCCTCCGGTGCCCGAGCCAAAGGCAGGTTGACGCGGATCAGGACGGCCACGCGCGTGTCCGGCACCACGCGGCGGGCGAGTTCGGCCAGCACGGCGAGTTCGTGCAGGCTCTCGATGTGGAAGCGGCCCACGCCCTGTTCCAGCGCAGTCGTGATCTCGGCCGGGGTCTTGCCGGGGCCGCCGAAGGCCAGGGGGTGACCCGGCACCGCCTTGCCGACGTGGGTGAGTTCGCCGCCCGAGGAGACCTCGTAGCCGTCCACCAGCGGACCGAGGGCGGCGAGGATCTCCGGCTCCGGGTTGGCCTTGGCGGCGTAGTACAGCTCGGCGCGCTCGGGCAGGGCCGTCCGCACGGCCGCCGCGTGCTCGCGCAGGGCCGCGAGGTCGTAGACGTAGGCGGGCAGCTCCGCCGAGGACAGGGCCAGGACGCGGTCGCGCACGGCGGCGGTGGGGGCGGTCATCGGGCATCGCTCCGGACGGGGTCGGCGGTGGACACCACGTCCTCCGCGAGCGGTGAGGGCAGATACAGGTAACCGGCCTCGCGGTCGGCCCGGCGTTCCCAGCGGGTGAGCAGGTTGGCCTTGGCCGGCAGGGGCACCCCGGCGAGCAGGGCCGCGAGCCGCGGCGGGCAGCCGTGCCGGTCGGCATACGTCTGAAGGGTGGCGCGGACCTCGGCCCACAGCGCGGGCTCTGTCCGCGGGTGCAGGTCCGCGACGGCACCGAGCATCTCGGCGACGTGGTTGACCAGCAGGCAGTACACGACGCGGTCCCAGCCCCGCCGGGCGTCGTACGTCAGGGGGCGGGCGACGTCGGCCGGGAGCCCGGCGAGGGTGTCGGCGTGGTGTTCGGGGACGAGCTTGGTCCCCTCCAGGTCACGGAACAGGACCTGGGCGGGCATGCCGTCGTCGTCCACGCAGACGAGCACGTTCTGCAGGTGCGGTTCCAGCACCAGTCCGTGGTCGAAGTAGGCGGCCAGGACGGGCGGTACGAGCAGCTGGAGGTACGCCGCCCACCAGTCGAGTGCGGCCCGCGGGCCCGCGCCGTCCAGGAGGCGGGAGAGGTGGCCGGGGCCCGTCGGGTACTCATCGGCGACGGCGGCCGCGAGCAGCGGGGTGGTGCCGGGCATGAGCCGGGCGGACAGTCCCTCGCGGACGATCACACCGAAGCCTTCGAGCAGGGCGCGGTCCGGTGTGCCGTCGGGGCCGGGCAGGGCGAGACTGCGGTAGGCGGGCTCGCGGAGCACGGCGCTGCCGGGGAAGCGGTCGGCCAGATCGGTGAGGACCGGCTCCAGCACCCGCGTCAGGGCGACCGCCCCGGACAGCTCGTAACTGGCGTTCTTGCGCAGGCAGTTGGTGATGCGGACGTTCAGGCTGAACTTCAGGAACGTCTCGCCGTCGTAGAGGGTGCGCACGGAGGCGGTGGCGGCGAAGGGCCGGCCGCCCGGGCCCAGGTCGAGGATGTCGCCCCGGTCGAGGGCCTCCCGGAACGGGGGACGGTCGCGCAGCATCTCGTACTGCCACGGGTGCGCGGGCAGCAGCCGGTAGCCGGCCGGGACATGGGGGCACAGCCCGTCGAGCGGGGCGGTGGCGCCGTCCCCTGCGGCCTCCTCGGCGATCAGGTGCTCACGGACGGCGAGATGGCGCAGCGGGAAGGAGGCACCGGCCTCGGGCGCGTACGACAGCCAGGAGGCGGCGTCGCCCGAGCGGGCCTTGGGCGTCGGGTGGAAGCGGTGGCCGAACAGCAGGGACTGCTCGGAGGCGAGGTAGGTGGCGAGCCCGTCGCCGCCGGCCGCTGCCTGCCCGGATCGTGCGGCGAGCGCGGCGGAGACGGCCCGGTGGCTGGAGACGAGCTGGTCCGAGAACTCCTCGTTCCGGACACCCGTGCGGAGCGACAGCTCCTCCTGGACGTACGCGGCGAGGCGCCGCCAGTCGACGTCCGCCCAGCCGCCGTCCCGCTGCTCCAGCACCGGCCCCCTGAACCGGTGGGCGCCCAGCAGGGACGTACGGCGCACAGCGATGCGCAGCAGGACATCTCGGCGGGGCAGGCGGAACAGCAGATGGCCGTCGTCGACGGCGATCTGGTGCTCGGGACCCGAGACCTCGCGCAGGAAGCAGTTGAGCAGGGTGTGGGCCACCACGTGGTCGGCGGTGGGGAGGCCGGTGGGGGCGGTACCGAGCGGGTTCACCCGGCGCAGGTAGTTCGGGCCCGTCGTGTAGTGCTTGTTGATGTCGGCGGCGCCCGAGCGCTCCTTGGTGAGCAGGGTCCCGGCCGTGACCATCGCCTTGACCGGCAGTTCGGGGGCGCGCAGGACATGGGCGCGGAGCACGGCACCCGGCTGCCCCGGCGCGGTGCCGAGCCGCTCGACGGCCTCGGCCAGCCGGTCGCGTACCAGCCCGAGCAGCGTCTCCAGCGGGGCGCGGCCGTGCCGGGCCAGCCCGAAGGCGTACGCGCCCGCGCACAGGTGGACGGTGATCGTGGTGAACAGGTCGGTGACGGCCCGGTCGTCGTCGACGAGGATCCGGGCGTCGTCGAACCCGGCCGCGGCGAGGGCGTCGGCACCGAGGGCCTCGCGCAGGCGGCGGGTGTTGACGCGCGGGCCGTCATTGTCCTTGAGCAGCAGCCGCAGGCGGGTGCGCCCCGGCCGGCCGTCCAGGACCAGCGAGATGTTCTGCTGGTGCGACTCCAGGGCGATGCCGTAGCCGAAGAGCGTGGTCTGCCAGTCGAAGAGCAAAGTGAGGCATGCGTCGAGCAGGGCGACCGGTTCGCCCCCGTAGAAGCGGTCGGCGAGGTGGTCGATCACCAGTCGGCCACCGGGACCCTCGCTCAGCAGCCCCGCCATGGGCACGACCACGGCGTCGTCGAGGCCGGCCGGGTAGCGGCGGCAGAGCACGGCGAGGAGTTCGTGCCCGGCGTGGGCGTACACCGTCTCGTCGGCGTGCAGAACGGTGTCGCGGAAACGCGGCTCGCGGGCGATCACGCTCTCCAGCAGACGCTGACCCGCCATGCCGTCCACCAGAGTGCCGGGCTTGATGGTCCGCCGGTTGAGCCACCCCAGGGTGGCAGTGGCGAGCGGCAGCTTGAGGTGGACGGTGGGGTGGGCGGCGAGCGCGACCGTGCGCATCGACAAGGTCGGTACGGCGTCGAGGTACGGGAGCTCGGCGAGGACCGCGTCGCCCTCCAGTCCCGTTGCCCGCAGCGCCTCGCGCAGCCGGGCGCCGGGCGTGAGCGGGTGCACGGGAAGGGCGAGATGGCCGGCGGACAGCTCCGGCAGGCCCAGGGTCGCGGGTGTGGGCCAGTGACGCGGGAGCGTGCCCCGCACGGTGAGGGCATGCCGCGGCACGGCGAGCCAGCGCAGCGCGAAGCGGGGGTGGAACTCGGGTGCGTAGGCGCGCAGTTGTCCGTCGTCGAGCCCGGAGCGCCCCCGCGCGGTCGGGTAGACGGGGTGCTCGTGGCGGGCTGCGAGGGTGTCGTGGGCGAGGCCGCCGCGCAGGCCGGTCCAGTCGGCGGGGTCGGGTCCGTAGCGGGCCGTCAGGCCGCCGACGACGTCGTCGCGGGTGCGGGTGTGCAGCCGCGTCGTCGCGAGGGACTGTCGGCACTCGTCGGCGAGGGCGTCGAAGCCGCCTCGGTCGGCGGGGTCGGCGAGCGCCCTCAGGGCGTCCAGCACCGGGCCGCAGCCGGTCAGTTCGGCGCCGTCCGACTCCCGTACGAGCAGGGGCAGCCTGGCGGCGTACACACTCTGGAACCCGTCCTCCACCACAGGGAGCAGCAGGGCATCGTCGCCGCGTCCGGGGGGCGTGAGCCGCAGCCAGGGGCCGTCCTGCCGGTCGACGAGCGTGGAGCGGGTGCGCAGGCCGACGACGTCCTCCCGCAGCAGCGCGCCGAGGACCCGTACCAGCAGGTCGCTCTCGGCGGTGTCGGGGGCAGCGGTGCTCGTCGCGGCCGGGATCGTTGCCGTCAAGGGGTGATCTCCCAGACCTGCGCGGCGAGGAAGCCGGTGGCGACGCGGTCGACCGTCTCCTGGTCGGTGCCGGTGGCGCGGAGCACGCCGACGTAGTCGCGGTTGGTGTGGTACAGCTCGTGCCGTTCGCCCACCTCGCGCAGTGGCCGGTACGACAGTGTCACGCCGTCGACCTGGAGGTCCGCCGCGGCCGGGGCGGCCGTCAGCGTTCCCGCGGTGCGGGCGCAGGGGTATTCGATCCGGGCCGCGCCGCCGGTGCGCGCGCCGAGGTCGTCCGGGAGCGGCTCTCCGAGGTGCGTACGCAGGATGTGCTCGAAGAGCGGGATGTCGAGCAGCTGGGCCAGGAGCAGGTCGCAGTGGTCGCCTGCGGCACGGTAGTTGACCTCGATGAGGCGGGCCCGGCCGTCAAGGACGACGAATTCGGTGTGGCAGGCGCCGAAGCCGACGCCGAGGGCGTCGAGTTGGGCGAGGACCTGCGCGACGACCGGCTCGGGGTGGGCCGGGACCAGCGTCATCCGTTCCTCGACGAAGTACGGCGGCGGGGACACGTCCGTGCGGAAGCCGCCCAGGACGTGCCGGACGCGGCCGTCGCCGAGCGTCTCCAGGGTGTACAGGTCGCCGGCGAGGTACTCCTCCACGACCAGTGCCGCCTGCGGCCGCCGGGCCCGGATCTCCTCGCAGCGCAGTACGAGGGCCTCGGCGCCGTCGACCAGCACCACGTCCTCACTGGCCACGCCCTCACGCGGCTTGAGCACGCAGGGGTAGGGCACGTCGAGGCGGGACAGCACTGCCGGGTCCTCCTGGGCAGGGAGTTCGGCGGACCACACCGTGTCGGCACCGGTCGCGGCGAGGTGACGGCGCATGTGCGCCTTGTCCTTGGCGCGGAGCGCGGCCTGCCAGTTCTTCGCCGGCAGCCCGAAGTACTGGGCGGCCAGGGCGGCCTGGGTCTGGAGGTGGTCGCTGTTGGTGAAGACCGCGTCCGGCGTGCGGTGTGTCGAGATCCGGGTGATGACGGCGCGGAAGTCGCGTACGTCGCACGGGAGGACCTCGATGTCCGGGGAGCAACGGAGGTGCGCGTCGGGCTGGTCCGTGAGAACCGTGACGCCGAGGCCGAGCCGTGCTGCTGCGGGGAGGAAGCCTTCGGTCACCGAGTCGGTGGGGTTGAGGGCAAGCAGGTACAGCCGCATGGGCGGCGGCCCCTTCCGAGTCGAGGAGGTCGTGTGATGAGCGGCATGGGGTACTCCGCGGCCGGCTCGGTGCCGACGGTTTCCCGGCTTCGGCGGCGGCAGCTTAGGTTAGGTAACCCTAAGGGATCAACTTCCGTCCGCCACGCGGGAAGTGACACCCCCTCGATCAGCGTCAGCCGAGATATGCGTAAGGTAAGCCTTACCTTCCTCCCTCACGCTGGAGCGTCGATGACCATGGCTCCGGGGACTGCCGCGGCCGGCCCTGACCTGACCGCCGCCTCTCCCCTCACCGGCACGTATCTGCGCCTGAGGGCCTGCTGCGAAGCGCTGAACGTGCGGATCGCGTCCCCGGGCCCGGCGGCCGGCGGGCACCTCGGCGGCGCGGAGGCGGCGGAGAGCAAGGAGGCCCTGCACGCCTTCGTCGACGCCGAGGCCGCCCGCATCCGGGAACGCCACGGGCTCACCGCCCGCAGGGACGTCGCCGCCTCCCGCGCGCTGCACGGCTACCTCTGGCCCGTCGGCCTGCTGATGAGCGGCCCCTGGTACCTGGAGCGGCGGGTGCCGCGCATCCGCCCGGGCGAGATCCGGCTGGACCTCGCGACGGGTGCCGTGGAGGTCTCCCCCACGTCCGGTTTCGCCTGCCTGCCGGACGACCCGGCGGCACTCCTGCCCGGCGCCCGGGTCGTCGGCCACGAGGAGGCGCTGCGCGCGGAGTTGCGGTCCGCCGTCGCCGACCACGTACGGCCCCTGCTGACCGCCATCGGCCCGGTCGCCCGCCGGGGCCCGCGCGCCCTGTGGGGCATGGTCGCCGACGACCTCGTGTCCGGCATCTGGTACCTCGGCCGCGTGCTCGACCAGGAGGAACGAGCCGTTCGGGCCGCGACCGAGCTGCTCCCGACCGGCATCCCACCGTTCCCCGGCGGCGCCGCCTTCCGCCGGCTGACCGGACGCGAAGGGCAGCGGCACCCGACGCGCACCCGGCTCGGCTGCTGCCTCTACTACGCGCTCGATCCCGACCAGGCATGCCTGACATGCCCGCGGACGTGCGACGCGGAGCGCCTGCAGAGGCTGCAGGGCGAGCACTGACAGCGCCCGAAACGGCTCCGGCCGGTACCGGAGGCGTACGGATGCGTACGCCGCCTGTACCGGCCGGCAGCAGGTGTCCGGAGTTACTTCGCCGGGTCGACCTTGAAGGTCTTCGCCATGTCGTCGAGGACCAGGTCCGCGCCCTGGAGCGAGACGGAGGTCATCCAGACCGCGTCCTCGACCTCGTGGACGTTGCCCTTCTGAACGGCGTTCAGGCGCTTCCACAGCGGGTTGGCGAGGAACTTCTCCCTGCGCTCCTCACCGCCCGAGAAGGTGGTGACGAAGATGTGATCGGCATCGGCCTGCCCGATCTGCTCCTCACTGATCTCGATGTTGAATTCCTCGGGGTCCTGCTGGTTGGCCGGCCGCGCGAGACCCATGTCGGCCAGGATGATGCCGCTGAAGGTCTTCGGCAGGTAGATGCGCGTCGGACCGTCGAGGAAGCGGACGAGGGAGTACGTCTGCCCGGGGTTCTTGGCATTGATCGCGGCACCGATCTTCTTGGCGCGCGTCTCGTAGGCCGTGAGTTCGGCCGCGGCCTTCTTCTCCTCACCGAGCGCCTTGCCCAGGAAGGTGATGTTCTCCTTCCAGATGGGGCCGGTCGTCGCCACGAAGACGGTCGGCGCGATCTGGGTCAGCTGCTCGTAGAGGTCTTCGTGCCGGACCGTCGCCGAGACGATCAGATCGGGCTTGAGAGCGGCGATCGCCTCGAGGTTCGGGCTGTCGATCGGGCCGACGTCCTTGGTCTTCTCGACCGCCGCACCGAGGTACGGGGGGAAGCCCTTCTGGTCCCGGTAGGAGCCGATGCCACCGACCAGCGGGACGTCCAGCGCGATCACGGCCTCGACGAGGCTGTTGTCCAGCGCCACGACGCGCTTGGGCTTGGCCTTGATCTCGGTCTTGCCCTTGTCGTGGGTGACGGTGCGCGGGAAGCCCGCGTCGGAAGCAGCGGACGGCTTGTCGGCGGACGGCTTGCTGTCGCCGCCGCTGCCGCAGGCGGTCACCGAGAAGGCCAGGGCCGCGGTGAGTACGGCAGCGACGATCCGGCCGGGCCGGCGACGCTGAGCGAGGGTGTTCATCGGGTCTCCAGGGACGAAAGGGTGCTTAGGTAAGCCTTACCTCCATAAAGGTTCTGTGAGGATAACGCCTGGCAGTGGCCGAATACATACAGGGGGTGGCTGACAACACCGGTAAGGCGTGCCTTACCTTGAGCAACGTGTCTGCGAACCCCGTCACCACAGGGGCGGCCGCCCTGCCCCGCCCCGCCCCACCACCCCTGCCCTCCCCGCACGTTGGGAGGCGCGTCTCGGTGGCGGTTGTCCTGCTCGCCGCCGTTGTCGCGGCGGCCTGCGCGTCGCTCGCGATCGGCACCAAAGCCGTCCCCCTGTCCGACGTGCTGGCCGCGATCGGCGGCAGCACGGACGGCGACGCGGTGGTCGTCCGGGAACTGCGCATGCCGCGCACGTTCCTGGGCCTGCTGGTGGGCCTCGCGCTCGGCGCCGCCGGGGCCGTCGCCCAGGACATCACCCGCAATCCGCTCGGCGACCCCGGTCTCATCGGCATCAGCGCGGGAGGCGCCTTCGCGGTCGCGGCGAGCATCGGAGCGCTGGGGCTGACCAGTTCGTACCAGTACGTCTGGTTCGCCTTCCTCGGTGGCGCGCTGGCGGGCCTGCTCGCGTACGCGGTCGGCGGCACCGGCTACGGCGGCGCCACGCCCGCCAAGCTGGCCCTCGCCGGAGCGGCCGTCACCGTCCTGCTCGACGCGGGCACCAACACCCTCGTCCTGCTCGACGTCCGCACCCTGGACCAGTACCGCTTCTGGGCGGTCGGCTCCCTCGCCGGCCGCGACGCGGGACTCGCCATGGAACTCGTGCCGTTCATCGCCGTCGGGCTGCTGCTGGCGGTGGCACTCAGCGGCCGGCTGAACGCCCTGGCCCTCGGCGACGACCTCGCCACCTCACTGGGCACCCGGGTCAGGACCACCCGCGCCCTGGGCGCACTCGCGGTCATCCTCCTCACCGGTGCCGCGGTGGCCGCGGCCGGGCCCGTCTCCTTCATCGGCCTGGTGGTCCCGCACGTCGTACGGGCCTTCACCGGGCCGGACGCCCGCTGGCTGGTGCCCTGTTCGGCGCTCGGCGGTGCGGCTCTGATGCTCACCGCCGACGTCGTCGGTCGGATGGTCGCCCGCCCCGGCGAACTGGAGGCAGGAGTGGTCACCGCCATGCTCGGCGCCCCGTTCCTCGCCGCGCTGGTCAAGCGCGGCAAGCTCAAGGAGCACACCCGATGAGCGCCCTGACGTTCGAGGCCGGCCCGCTCGGCGCCGCCGTGCGGCCCCGGGTCGCCGCCACCGTCGTCCTGCTGACCCTGACGGGCTTCGCGGCCCTCATCGCCTCCGTCTCGCTCGGCACGTACGCCATCCCGGTCGGCGATGTGCTCGGCGCGGTGCTGGGCACCGGTGACGGCGCGGCCGATCTGATCGTCCATCAGCTGCGCCTGCCCCGCGCGCTGACCGCACTGCTGGTCGGCGCCGCGTTCGGGCTCGCGGGCGCGGTCTACCAGGCCGTCACCCGCAACCCGCTGGCCAGCCCCGACCTCATCGGCATCGCGGCCGGGTCGGGGGCGGGCGCGGTCGGCGCCATCCTGATCGGCGGCGTCACGGCCGCCGGAGCAGGCACCTTCGGAGCGGTGCCGCTCGGCGCGCTCGTGGGCGCACTGCTCACCTCCGCCGTCATCTATTCGCTGGCCTACCGGGACGGCACCATCACCGGCTACCGCTTCGTGCTCGTCGGTCTCGCCGCGAACGGCGCCCTCATCGCCCTCACCCGCTGGATGCTGGCGCGCGCCGACATCGACCAGGCGTCCCGCGCCATGGTGTGGCTCACCGGCAGCCTCAACGGCCGCGGCTACGAGCACGTGCAGTGGTCCGGACTCGCCCTGGCCCTGCTGCTGCCGCTGACACTCGCGCTGGCACGTCCCTACCAACTCCTCCAGTACGACGACGACACGGCGTGCAGCCTCGGCATCCCGCTTCGGCATGCCCGGATCGCACTGCTCGTCCTCGCCACCTGCCTCACCGCCCTGGCCACGTCGGCCGCGGGCCCGATCGCCTTTGTCGCACTGGGCGCTCCGCAGATCGCCCGCCGCCTCGCCGGAACCGCGGGGATTCCGCTGGTCACCAGTGCGCTCACCGGTGCGGTGCTGCTCATCCTCGCGGACCTCGCCGCACGGCTCGTCCTGGCCCCGACCGAACTGCCCGTCGGAGTGCTCACCGGCGCCGTCGGCGCCCCCTACCTGCTGCTGCTCCTCGCCCGGGCCAACCGGGCCGGAAAGGGAGGCTGACATGACCACCGCTCTGAACGGCACCGGCCTGCGCCTGGGTTACGGCGACCGGATCGTCGCCGAGGACCTCGACCTCGCCATCCCGCCGGGCCGGGTCACCGCCCTGGTCGGCCCCAACGCCTGCGGCAAGTCCACCGCGCTGCGCGCCCTGGCCCGGCTCCTCAAGCCGGCCGACGGCACCGTCCACCTGGACGGCGAGGACATCGCGGGCATGTCGTCCCGCGACTTCGCCCTGCGCCTGGCCCTCCTGCCGCAGACACCGAGCGCCCCGGACGGCATCACCGTCCGCGACCTGGTCGCCCGCGGCCGCACCCCGCACCAGCGCTGGTGGCGCCAGTGGTCCTCGTCCGACGAGGCGGCCGTGGACGCCGCCCTCGCGGCGACCGGCTCGGCCGACCTGGCCCACCGCTCCATCGACGAACTCTCGGGCGGCCAGCGCCAGCGGGTGTGGATCGCGATGGCCCTCGCCCAGGACACCCCCGTGCTACTGCTGGACGAGCCGACGACGTACCTGGACCTCGCCCATCAGGTCGACGTGCTGGAACTGGTCGCGGAGCTCAACCGCTCCGAGGGCCGCACGGTGGTGATGGTGCTGCACGAGCTGAACCTGGCCTGCCGCTACGCCGACCACCTGATCGCCATGCGCGACGGCCGCGTCATGGCTGCCGGTTCACCGTCCGAGATCGTCACACCGGACCTGGTCCATGAGGTGTTCGGGCTGCGCGCGGCGGTCATCGACTGCCCGGTGGCCGGTACGCCCCTCGTCGTTCCCGAGGGAGGGCGGCGCAGGGCCGAGACCGTCTGACGAGGGCGGCACCGGTACGCATGCTGGTGAGGAGGGCTTCGGCGATGGGGCCGGCGTGCCGTGTACAGCTGTTCACCGTGCCAGCGCCCAGCTCCCGGGCAAGGACCGACCATCCGCCGAGCCCTCCTCGCCCCGCAGCATTGCACAGTGCAAAGGAGAGTTCCAGGGTTCGCCGCCTCCTTCCCGGCTACCGCGGAGTCACCGCCTTCTCGACCTCCTCGAAGGTCGCGCCGTCCACGAGGCCGGTGTCCTCCAGGACTTCGAGGTGGTCCAGGACGGTCTGGTTGGCCTGACGGGCATGACGGCGGATGAGGTCGTTCTGGGTGGCCGCCCTGACCTCACCGATCGTGGCGAAGATCTTCCCGTGCGAGGAGCGCAGGAGGTTGGCGAAGAGGCGGTCGAACTCGGCCCCGTGGGCGTTCTCCAGCTGCCTGACGAAGTCCTGCTGCTCGGCGGTCGCCAGATCGGGGAGCTGGACGCCGAGAATCCGGGCGTCCTCCCGGACGAGTTGGTCGAGCTTGCTGTGACCGTCGATCAGATGCAGGCCGGCGCGCTTGACGGCCTCGCTGGAAGCATGCGTCTGGGCCAGCCGGCCCGCGGGGATCTCCCACAGGCCCGCCTGCCGCACCTTCACGAGAAAGGTCTTGTCGATCTCGGTCACCGCCTGCGGGCCCGCACCGGTCGTCGTGGCCGGTCCCGCCCCGGAGGAGTGTCCGGCACCTGCGCCGGAGAAGTGGTCATAGCCGTTCTGCTGCGTGGCCGCGGCCTCGCCGCCACTGCTCTGTACGGCGACGAGAACGGTCGCGACGGCGGCGCATATCGCGGCGATCACCGCGACGACCCGCATCGAGATCCTGGGCGTTGCTGCGCGTCGATTCGGACGCATGATGCCTCCCGGTTCGGCATGGAGAGCTGGTCGTACATGTCGTCGGGAGCTGGTGTGGCGGCTGGCACGGCGCACAGCCACAGGTACGGATGGGGGCGCCGGGGCGTTCAGCGATCGTGTGGTTCTCGCCGCTCGTTTCCTACGGCGAGGTCACCTGTTCGCGTGTGCACTGCCCGGCGGCGGGAATCGGCGAAGCGGGGAGCGAGTCCGAAGGCCCCGGCGGCGCAGCCCCTCCCAAGTGCCGGACGAGGGCTTGGAGATGGCAGAGGGAGCCGTTCGCGGGGGCGGTGCGGCGCTCAGCCCTTCGGAGCAATGTTCGCGTTGAAGCGGAAAAGGTTGCCAGGGTCGTACTTCGCCTTGACCTCGGACAGCCGCTCGTAGTTACTGCCGTAGCCCTCCCGCAGGAGTTGCTCCCCCTCTTCCAGGAAGCCGGGGAAATTGAGGTAGACGCCCCCGGTGGAGAAATGACGCATGTCAGCGAAGGTGTCACGGACCCAGGCCACGTTCCGCTCCGAGTCGGCTGTGTGGTCCCAGTTCCCCTCGATGCCGACCAGGTAGGGCGCGCCGCGGTTGGCGAAGGCGGTTGCCTCCTCGGCCACCCGCGCCATAGCGCCGCCCTGGTACCAAACGTCGATGGTCGAGTCGGGC
This sequence comes from Streptomyces sp. NPDC015127, assembly GCF_043080095.1. NCBI lineage: Bacteria > Bacillati > Actinomycetota > Actinomycetes > Kitasatosporales > Streptomycetaceae > Streptomyces > Streptomyces sp. NPDC015127. The sequence continues at coordinate 93,810 of NZ_JBIBVE010000002.1, read as the reverse complement.
GAGGGTGCCGCGGCGGCGTCTTCAGTGAGGCGCTCGATCAGCTTGTCGCTGAGCTCGGGCGCGTTCACGGACTTCCAGTAGTAGAGCCCGCCGTCCGGGTAGTCGTCGTCCAGGAACTTCTGCGCCTCGGTGTACGTGGTGACCTCACTGAGGTCGCAGAGGGGCTCGGCGATCTCCCGGAGCGGCCGCAGCGCGCGCTGACCCTCTTCGGCCGCGGCCTCACCGGCGCCGGGGCACACGGCGAGGAGTGCCACGAAGGGTTCTCCGTGCACCGCTGCCGGGAACTCCTCGACCTGCGGTATCCGGCCGAGGACGGCGAGCGGTGCCGCCTCGTCGGGCACCTCCGCGACGTACCGCTCGCAGGCCCTGAGCACTTCCCCGGCGCGTTCCATGGGGAAGTACACGTTGCAGAGGAAGACGCGGGGGCCCACGGGATGCAGGCGATACTCGAAAGACGTCACGACGCCGAAGTTGCCGCCGCCCCCGCGGATGGCCCAGAAGAGGTCCTGCTCCTCGCTCCCGCTCGCGGTGAGCAGCTTCCCGTCGGCCGTGACCAATCTCGCCGATACGAGGTTGTCGCAGCTCAGAGCGTGCTTGCGCCGGAGCCAGCCCATTCCGCCCGACAGGGTGAGCCCGGCGATCCCGGTCGCCGACACCACCCCCAGGGGTGCGGCGAGCCCGTGCCGCTGGGTTGCGCGGTCGAGGTCTCCCAGGGTGCAGCCGCCCTGCGCACGGGCGGTGAGCCCCTCGGGGTGGACGTCGATGTCCGTCATCTCCGACAGGTCGACGACCAGTCCGCCGTCGCAGAGGGCCTGGCCAGCCACTCCGTGCCCACCCCCGCGCACTGCGAGTGGCAGCAGGTTGTCCCGGGCGAAGTCCACGGAGGCGACCACATCGTCCTCACCGCGGCATCGGGCCACAAGCGCCGGCCGCCGGTCGATCATGCCGTTCCACAGTGCTCTCGCCGACGCGTAATCCGGGTCCCGGGGGCGGACGAGGCGCCCGCGCAGCCGTGAGGCGAAGCGATCCAGGACGGGGCCGGGAAGACCGGTATCCGTGCTGGTCCGTTCTCCACGGTCGGGAGCATTTCCACGGTTGTGCGTCTCGCTCATGGTGGTCGCCTCCCGCTTTCAGCATCGTCCCGGATGGAGGAGGCCGCCATCGGGACAGCGGCACGGCCTCCGCGGCGCTGCAACTCAGGCAGACCTCCGGGACTTGTGGGACGGTGTGAATACGGGTGCACTGGCGTGAGCTCTCCACGAAGATCCGCTCCAGGAGGCCGGGCATGGGCGAACTGATCAAAGCCGACGGTGGCGAGATCTGGGTTGAGCGCCGAGGTAAGGGCCCGGACGTCCTGCTCATCGCGGGGCTCAGTGATCCCGCCGAAGCCTGGCAGGCACAGCTCGATGGGCTCGCCGACCGCTACCGGCTCACCGCCTACGACAATCGCGGCACTGGACGTACGCCGCTGCCCGAGGGGCCTTTGTCGGTACCCGGGATGGCCGAGGACGCCGCCGCGGTGCTGCACGCGCTTGGCATCCCGGCCGCCCATGTCATGGGCTTCTCGGGAGGGAGCCGCATCGCACAGGAGCTGGCGCTCAGCCATCCCCGGCTCGTCCGCAGCCTCGTCCTCGTGAGCACATGGGGCCGCCCCGATGCCTACTTCCGGTCGATGGCGGACTTCTGGCACTGGATGGCCGAGCGTGCCCCCAGCGAGCGCGCCATGCTGGAGGCGTTCCACCTGTGGATGTACACCCCGCGGGCGCACGCCGACGGCACGGTGGACCGGATCATCGAGGAGACGCTCGCCTTCCCGTATCCGCAGTCCGTCGAGGCCTTCCAGCGCCAGCTCGCCCCGTTCAGAACCCATGACACGCTCGCCCGCCTGGCCGAGATCACCGCGCCGACCCTGGTGCTGGCCGGTGAACTGGACATCGCCGCACCGCCGCGCCTTGGCCGCGCGGTTGCCGAGAGGATCCCGGGTGCCAAGTTCGAGGTGCTGCCCGGCGAGGCGCATCAGCCGTTCCAGGAGGTCCCCGCCATGTTCAACACCCGGGTCGACGCCTTCTGGCGGGAGGTCGAGGCGCGGGACCGAGAAACCTGATGCGCGCTTGAACACCGAAGGGCAGCGCCCTGGCCCGCCACCGCCTCGGATCAGAATCTGTCAGCACGAATGAGATTGAGTGAGAATCCGCCAGCGTGATTGCGACGGGACACCTGCTGTCTCAGCCGCATGGCCAAGTACCCAGACAGTGGCCGACCTGTACGGCGGCGACCACGACGATCTCACTCGGACCGGCAGCAGGGCCGCACCGACGCCGGACAGGCTTCTTCTTCGCGGCCAGCCCCGCCTCGCCGTGTCGCCGGAACCGCGACCCACTCCTTTGACCGTACGAACGTGGACGCCGAGCTCACGGGCCTTGGCGGCGTACTTGGGCTCAACCGGGCCGCCTGGCGCGAAGTCGGGCCTGGGTTCTCCCTCACGAGCCAGTTCAGGACTCCCCGAGCGGAAGCCAGTGAGCACCTCACGTACGTGCTCACCGCCCCATCCAGACCGTCCAGTTGGGCTGCGGTTCGGTAACAGGCCGGTCAAAATGCTTCGCCTGTGAAATCTTTGCATAGTCTAAAGCTTTCGGTCACTCTGCAGCGCGGTGCCAGGGACCGGAAGACGAGGCCGGCCGCACCGCCCGTGAGACCGCGAGGGTGCGACGTGGCCGAGGAGTCACCACAGCGCTTTGCGCTGCTTTCCGTTCTGCCGTACGCCGTCATGGCAGTTGTCACCGTGGTCGACATCACCGCGGGGCCCTCGGTGGGTTTTCTGCCGCTGGTGTCCCTCGGACCGGCGTTCGCCGGCCTGTCCGGCGGATGGCGGCGTACGGCGTTCATCGGCGCCCTCGCCCTCCTGCTCTGCCTCGGACTCGGGATGTACGACGGCCTGTTCGCCGGCCGCCGCGGCTACACCGCGCTCGCTTCGGTCGCGGGAGTGACCGCGGCCGGACTCGTGGCCGCGGTGACGAGACAGCGGCGAGAGGCCGAACTCGCCAGCGTCCGTTCCATCGCGGAGGTCGCCCAGCGGGTGCTGCTGCGACCGGTGCCACGCAGCGCCGGGCACCTGCGCGTCGGTGTCTCGTACACCTCGGCGGTCGCCGAGGCACGGATCGGCGGGGACCTGTACGAGGTCGTGGCATCGCCCGGCGGCGTACGGGTCGTCGTCGGAGACGTGCAGGGCAAGGGGCTGGAGGCGGTGGAAACGGCGGCCGTCGTGCTGGGCGCCTTCCGCGAGGCCGCACATGACGAGCCCGACCTGCGGAGCGTCGGCGCACGGCTCGAACGGGTCGCCGACCGGGAGCTCCAGGGCGAGAAGTTCGTCACCGCAGTGCTGGCCGAGGTGGCGGACGACAGGAGTGTCACCCTGCTGAACTACGGTCATCCGGCGCCCTTGATCGTGCGCGCCGACGGGAAGGTGCACTTCGCCGAGCCACCTCGTCATGCTCTGCCGCTCGGCCTCGGCATACACGCCGCGGAAGGACCGGAGCCGTACCGGGCGGACTTCGCCCCTGGCGATCAACTCCTGCTGTACACCGACGGCGTCTCGGAGGCCCGCGACCGTGCGAACCGCTTCTACCCCCTCGACGAGCGGGCCGGCCTCCTCGAGGACCCGGACCCCGAATCGGCCCTCCAGGCCCTGCGCGAGGACCTGGTTCAGCACGCCGAGGGCCCCCTCCACGACGACGCGGCCATGCTGCTGCTGCGCTACCAGGGGCGCTGACGCGGTGGCCCCTGCCGGGGCGGCGGCCCGACGGGTCGACACGGCACGGTAGAAAGGACGGCATGGCCGACGAAGTGCAGTGCCCGCAGGACGTCGACGATGTCGACGCGGTGACCCGTGCGGTGCTCACCGCGTCGCGCCTGCTGGTCGCCGTCTCCGCGCGCTCCCTTGCGGCGGTCGAGGACAGAGTGACGTTGGCGCAGTTCCGGCTGCTCGTCGTGCTGTCCACCCACGGCCCGGCCAAGCTCGTCGTGCTCGCGGACCGGCTCGGCGTCAATCCCTCGACGGCCATGCGCATGATCGACCGGCTCATCACGGCCGGTCTCGCGGACCGCAGGACCAACCCCGAGAACCGTCGCGAAACCGTCCTGCGGCTCACCGACGAAGGCCGTGCACTCGTCGAGGACGTCACGGCGAAGCGCCGACAGGAGATCGCGACGATCGTGGAGCGCCTGTCTCCCGATCGGCGCTCGGCTCTCATAGACGCCTTGACCGCCTTCACCGAGGCAGGCGGCGAGCCCGGCGTGACCGTGGGACACACCGGTGCGTCTCCACTGGGTTGGGCGGACGCGCCGCTGCACCAGGGCAGATGAGTCCTACTCGACATCCCGGCGACACTCGTCAGAGGTCGCGGAAGCCGGCAGGGGTACGGCGGCTTCGGTAAACAGCCGCCGGTAGAAGGGACCGAGACCGTGGGGGACGGTCAGGGACCGGAACGCCTGGTCCGGTGGCAGGAGACGGCGGTGGGCCATCTCGAAGCGCGGGGCCCACGCCGCCGTACGCACCTCCGCCCGCCACATCGACCGGACCAGTACGAGCCCTTCCTGGGGACCCCCGATGCACAGGCCCCGGCTGAACCCGAGGAGCCGGCACTCCGACACCTCCGCGCACGCTTCCTCACGGACCTCGCGGCGCATCGTGTCGACCCACTGCTCCTGGCCCTCGGGGCGGCCCGCGGGCAGGCCCCATCGCTGTCCGTCACCGCTGATCACGACAATCCGGTCGCCCGCGACACACACCGCCTCCGCACCGTGCGGCGTCCCCGGAGGCGCGTCAGGGGGCGGGAACCACGCGACGCGCCATTCCTGACCGTTGATGAAGGCGGTGAAGTCCACACCGTCGCCGGCGATGTCGTCCACAGGTCAGCGCACCCTCCCCTACGGCTTCAGCGCCACCGGCGGCAGCGCCGGCGCCGGAAGGCGGCCGCCGGCGTAGTCGTGGACCTCGCCGAAGCGGGAGCTGTCCATCCCCTCGCGAGTCGCGCTCGCAGGCTGCACTGCAAGGTTCCCATGCCCAACGTGCTACAGCTCTCTGTCCACACGGCTGCTCGCGAGTGTCGCTCCGGGCCGGGACACGGCGGTCACCGGCACAGCCGGTGCCACCGCCCGGCCCACGGCGGGGGTTGAAGCCGCTTCGCCGGTTACGGGAGGTGGCTTTCGAGTGCGTCGGCGGCGGCTGTGGCGCCGCCCGTTTCGTCGAGGTGCCGGCGCATGGCGGTGATGCCGCGCGCGATGACCGGGCTGGACGCGACATGCAGGACGGCTTCGCGCAGGGCCCGGGGGCTGAGCCTGCCGGGGGGCAGGTGGACTCCCAGGTTGAGCTTCTCGATCTGGTCGGCGTTGACCTGCTGCTCGGCGGTCTGGGGGATGGCGACCATCGGCACGCCATGGTGCGCGGCCTCCATGGTGCCGCCCATGCCGGCGTGCGTGACGAACGCTCGCGCGTGGGCCAGGACACGCAGCTGGGGGACGCTGGCATGAACCTCCATGTTGTCGGGCAGCGGCCCCAGCGACAGTGGGTCCAGGCTCCTGCCGACTGATACGACGGTGTGCCAGGGCAGGTCCGCGAAGGCGTCCACGCATGCACGGAAGAACTCGGGGGGCCACACGCACACCGTGCCGAGGGACACGAACAGGACGGGCCGGCCGTCAGCGGGCGGCTGCCAGCTCCCCTGGAAGGACCGGTCACCGATGACCGGCCCGACGAAGGCGGCGCTCTTGACGGCGACGGTCTCCAGCCGGCGCTGGAAGACGGACGGGAAGTACGCCACGGCCCGCTCGTGGGAGAACGCCACCTCCCTTGCGGTGGCCGTGATGCCGTAGTGCGCGAGGGCCGGCTCGACCTCGGGGATGCCCTCGATGTCGTAGATGTCTGCGACGCCGAACATTTCGGGGATGACGCCCTCGTACGGCAGGTGGGTCGGCGACGACAGAACCGAGGGCACCTTCCACTGGCGGGCCAGCATCAGGCCGGACCAGGCAAGAACGTCGTGCAGTACGAGATCCGGGCGGTCGTCGGCGTAGGCGGCCGCCAACGGGCCCAGGGCGTGGGCGGTCTGCACCAGCGACAGGGACAGGTGGCGGTTCACGTTCTCCGCCGTCTGGTGCTCACCGGGAACGGCATCGGGGTACACCACGGGCTCGGCACCGACGCTCTTGACCAGCGGGGCGAACTCGTCGGTCATCGCGTAGCTGACCCGGTGGCCACGTGCGACGAGCTCTTCGACGACGGCCAGGGTGGGATTGATGTGGCCCGGCATCGGCACGCCGAACACCGCGATGTGCGCCCCGCCGGATCCCGGTCGTTCCTGCTGCCGGATCGCGGGCTCCCTGGTGGCCGGCGCAGAGGAGGCTGTTGTGGCGGAAGCGGGCATGGAGACTCCGTCCGGTGGACTGGGTGGGCCGGCCGCCGGGATGGGGGCCGACTGACAGATCAAACCGTCCGGGACGCGTGGAGTCGTGGAGGTCGTTCCGCTCCCCCACCCGCACGGGGGATACCAGGCCCTTCGTTGGGCTCCTGGTCACCCGTTGGATCTGTCCGGGCGGGTGAGGTTCCGTGCAGAGCGTTCACGACCCGGCCGGGACGGAGATGATCACACCGGGTCCCATTCATCCGGAATCCAACCCATCCATCCTCTGAGGAGAGAGCATGCTTCCCGTCCCTAAGGGCATCCTGGCCGCCATGGCGGGCATCGCCGCGCTGGCTGCCACAACAACCGTCGCCCAGGCCCACGCCGACACCGCCGCGCCCGAGGCGAACAAGGTGGCGGCATCCGCTGTCCATCTCACCTGTAGCGCCTCCCTGGAGACGAAGGTCAGCCCCGCCGTAGGGGAGGCCGACCGCCCCTACACCGCCGAGGGTGTCGGCGCGCTCGACGACTGCACGTCGCCGGACGGTTCCAACAGCCGGCTTCGCTCCGCCGCGATCGTCCTCAAGGAGGAAGGCGTCGCATCCTGCTTCGAAGGCATGGCGGGCACCGGGAGGCTCACCGTCACGTGGTTCTCCGGTCCCGGCCGGACGGGGACGACCCTGGGCACCTCGGTCATGGAGCTGCGCAGCGACGGCACCCTCCCGGCCGTGACCGCGGACAGCCAGGTGCTGGCCGGCGCCGCGCTGGGCGTCCAGGGCACGATGGAATTCGTTCCGTCGTCGACGTGCACCGCCTCCACGCCGGTGACCGGGACGAAGGCGTCGGGCACCGTCTCCTTCCTGAGCCGGTGACGCGGGCCGCCGGTGCCGGCTACCGGCATCGGTGACGGGCACGCCGAGCCTGTTCCGCTGCGGCTCCCGGGCGACTGGCGCTTCCAGTTCGGCACTGCCGCCCATGGCCCGGTGCCGGCCCGAGGCGCCGTGGTGAAGCGCGACCTCCGTGGCACGTAGGGAAGTACCGGGTGTTGCGGCTGCTGCGGCGTGGCCGAGCGGACCGCGTCCGCGGGCACGGCCCGCCGGACCGAAGGGGCCATCCCGCATTCCGATAATCGCGGGATGGCGCCATTCGACTTCACAACAGGCCATTTCGTGCCATTTGAGGGGAAAAGTCGTTGCATTGCACGACTTATCACGAGATCGTTCTGCAGTCCCGCCGGGATGGATCTGGACCCCAACCGGCGGACTCCTGTGCATCACTGCCGTAGAGAGGACCCATCATGTCCGTGCTGCCCTTGCTGACGACTTATCTCGTTGAGCACTTCGGGCGTGATCCGCAGATCGTCACGGCCGACAGTCGGCTGGAGGACCTGGGGCTCGACTCCCTTGCGGTGCTTGAGCTCCTGACCATCCTGGAGGACGAACACGACATCCCGATGCCCGAGGACAACGGATCGCTGAAGGGCAGCTCGACACTCGGCGACGTCGCGGCGCTGATCGATCTGCAGGCGGCGTCCGTGTCCGCGGAGGGTGACCGGCAGGTCACCGCGGCGGGCAGTGGGACCGCGGTATGACGCCCGACGCCGTCGCGGTGACAGGCATCGGCCTGGTCACTCCCGCGGGCATCGATGCCTCGTCCACGTGGGACGGCATGTGTCGTGGGGTGTCGACCGCGACGACGGACCCTCTCCTCGAAGGACTGCCCGTCACGTTCTCCTGCCGGGCGGATTCCTTCGAGGCGCAAAAGGTGCTCGGCCGGCAGCTCACCTGGCGGGTGGACCGGTTCGTCCACCTGGCCCTCGCCGCCGCCCGGGACGCCGTCGGGGACGCCGGCCTCGGCCACGCCGCCTGGGACGCCACCCGTGTCGGCGTGGTCGTGGGCGCCAGCGGACAGGACGACAGCACGATCGGCGGGGCGTGGCAGAAGCTGCTCAGCGGGCGCCACAAAGGAATCTCACCGACCACCATTCCCCGTGGCGCCGCGAACATGGCCGCTGGCGAGATCAGTCTCGACCTCGGCATCCAGGGCCCGGGTCTGGCCGTCCACACCGCCTGCTCCTCCGGCGCGACGGCGATCAGCGTCGCCCGCGATCTGCTGCGTTCGGGCGTCTGCGACATCGTTCTGGCCGGCGGCAGCGGAGTGGCCACCGGAAGGATGGCGGCGGCGTGCTTCCACAAACTGGCGGCCCTGTCCCGCCGCAACAGCGCGCCCCAGGCCGCCAGCCGCCCCTTCGACGCCGACCGTGACGGATTCGTCCTGGGCGAGGGGGCAGGCATCCTCGTACTCGAGAACGCCCGTCACGCACGCGCCCGGGGTGCGGCGGTGCGTGCCTACCTGGCCGGGACCGCCCTCACCTCGGAAGCGCATCACTCCACGGCCCCGACCCCTGACGGCTCCGGTGCCGCCCGGACCATCCGAGCCGCCCTTGCCTCAGCGGGCCTCGGCCCCGAGGACATCGACCATGTCAACGCCCACGGCTCCGCCACCCGCCTCAACGACCTGGCCGAGGCGCACGCCCTGCGCTCGGTCTTCCGTACGCCTCCTCCCGTAACGGCCCCCAAGGGAGTACTGGGCCACGCCATCGAGGGCGTCGGCGCGATCGAAGCGGCCCTGACCGTCATGACCCTCCAGCACCAGGAGATCCCGCCCACGGCGAACCTGGAGCGTCTCGATCCCGATATCGATCTGGATGTCGTCGCCAAGGTGCCCCGCCGGGGACGACTGCGAGCCGCCATCAGCAACTCGTTCGGGTTCGGAGGCCAGAACGCGGTCCTGGTGTTCACCGCCGCATGACCCGCGGCGGCTGCCCGTCGCACCGTCTCCCTCATCGGGCAGGCCGCGGAAGGAAAGGACCGACACGTGATGCGTGCCGCAACTGAGCTGTGCCCGGTCACGCTGCCCGGCCCGGCCCACAGCACAGCCGCCCACTCCTACCGGCTGCTGCGGGACAAGGGGCCGGTGCAACGGGTGATGCTCCCAGGGGGACTGTCCGCATGGCTGGTCACGGGCCACCGGGAGATCCAGGCCGCCGTGCGCGACCCTCGGCTGGTCCACGACCCGCGCAGGATCGCCGACGTGGCGCCGCACGGCATTCCTCGCATCCGTTACCCACTGGACTGGCTGTCCCGCACCCGTCACGTGCTCAGCAGCGACGCCGCGGACCACACGAGGCAGCGGGCCCTGATGCGCCCCTACTTCACTCCGCACTCGGTGACCTCGGCGGAACCCGTGGTGCGCCGCGCCGCTCACGACGCGCTGGACCGCATGGCCGAGCGTGGTGGCGGAGACCTGGTCGTCGATCTCGCGCTGCCCGTGGCCACCGCCTCCGTCTGCGCTCTGCTGGGAGTCCCCGCCACCCCGTTGCGCCCCGCCGTCGAGACCAGCCTGCGGCTCAGTGACGCCGAACACCCGCTGACGCCGCGGATGACCGCTGCGGCGCAGCGCATGCCGCAGCTCCTGACCCGCGTGATCGCCCAACTCCGCGGCGGACCGCAGACGGGCCTCGGCTCCGCCCTGCTGTCCGCCCGCGAAACGGGCGATCTCACTGCCGAGGAACTCCTGGGCAATCTCGGATTCCTCCTCTTCGCCGGGATCGACTCCACCGTGGCGGCGATCCCGGCCGCGGCCCTCCACATCATGCGCACGCCCGGCGCCGCCGACCGGCTGCACCGGGAATCCGGCGCGGTGGACGCGCTCATCGAGAACGCGCTGCGTCTGGCCGCGCCGTTCGTCCACGGCATCTGGCGCTTCGCCTCCACGGATGTCGCCATGGGCGGGCAGCCGATCGCCGCCGGAGACCCCGTGGTGCTCTGCCTCGCCGCGGCCAACACCGACCCCGGCACCTGGCCGGACCCGTGGAACGTCTGCGCCGACCGGCCCCGGCCCGCGGCGCACCTCTCGTTCGGCCACGGGCCCCACTACTGCCCCGGCGCGGGTCTGGGCCGGCTCCAGACGCGCATCGCGCTCACGGAGCTGTTCCGCCGTTTCCCCCGTCTCGCCCTGGCGGGCGACGCCCGTGAACTGCGCTGCCGAGGCAACGTCTCCCGGCACTTCATGGCCGTGCCCGTACGGACCGGAGCGTGACCACCGCTCCGCCGGGGCCGTCCCGGCCGACCCGGAGGCATTGTTCTGGACCGCAGATCGGCGGCCGGCGCCGGGCACTTGCACGGCGAAGGTTCCCGCCGCGCTCACAACAGCGTCCCGAAGGGTAATCCGAAATGACTCGCTCTGATACGGGCAGGCGAACACCACGACTTGTCGTCATGACCGGGGCCACCGGATTCCTGGGCTCCCACGTGCTGATCCGCCTGCTACGGGAGCAGCGCGACACCGACGTCGTGGTACTCGTACGCGACGACTCCCGTGCGGCTTCCGTCCGCCTGCGTACCGCGCTGCACGCCACAGGCGTCCCGGTGCCCGAAGACCTCGACGCACGAGTACGGCTGGTCCGTGCGGATCTCGGTCACGCGCGCCTGGGTCTGGACGAAGGGACCTATCACGAACTCGCCGAAAAGGCGCAGGCGGTATGGCACATGGCCGGAGACATTCGGCTCACCGCACGACCGGAGGTGCTGGACCGCACCAACGTCCAGGGCACGCGGCACGTCCTCGGCCTGGTCGGCGCCACCCGCCGCCCCGTGCCCTTCTTTCACACCAGCACGGCATACGTGGCGGGACGGCACAGCCATGGCCACGTGGCGGAGGACGAGCTCGACGACTCGGCCGGCTTTCTCACGGAGTACGAGGGCTCGAAATTCCGCGCCGAGAAGATCGTTCGTGCCTTCGCGGAGCAGCGCGAGACCCCCGTCACGGTGTTCCGCCCAGGCGTTCTCGTCGACGACCGCGTGCCCGCGCCCGGCTCCCCGAGCAGCCCGCACACGGTCGCTGCGGCGGGGATCGCGCGCCTGGGGGACATGCTCACCGGTCCGCTGGCCCACCGGTTCAGCATGCCGCCCGGCGGCGTGGTGGTGGCCACGATGCCCGGCGACCCGGACGCACACATGAACGTGCTGCCTGTGCAGTATGCGGCGGACGCCATGATCCGTGCCGCCGAGCAGCCCGCAGTACCGGGAGTGACGACCTATCACGTGGTCCATCCGCGGCAGACGCCGATCCGCTCACTCGTGGATGCCCTCACCCATCACGCCCCGTGGCTGCGGATCCACATCGGAGCGGCGGGCGGCGCGTCCCACGGCGTGCTGGAGAAGCTGCTGAACCGGATGAGCGGAGGGATCGCGGCGTACGGATTCCTGCACCGGACCTATGACCGGACGCGATGCGCCGCTCTGGGCCTCGCCGATCCCCCCGTTCTCGACAGCCGCTACCTGCGTGCCAGTTTCGCGCCCCCGGCACGGAGGTCGACGCTTGCCCGGCTCACATGTTGATCACGGGCGGGGGCGCGACGAGTCCGGGATCGAGCCGTCTACCTGGTTGGGCGACTCGTCTCGGTCACATCATCACAGGTCAGCGCACTCTGCCTCGTGGCTTCAGCGCTACAGGCGGGAGTTCAGGAGCGGGCAGGCGGCCGCCGGCGTAGCCGTGGACCTCGCCGAAGCGGGAGCTCTCCATCCAGTCCGTGCGGGCCGCCTCGATCTCCTCGTGGGAGCGCCCGATGAAGTTCCACCACATCACGATCTCCTCCTCGAACGGCTCCCCGCCCAGCAGCATCAGGCCCGCGTCGGACTCCGCGCGCAGCGGCAGTTCGGAGCGGCCGCAGCCGAGGTAGAGCATCGAGCCGGGGAGCACCGGGACTCCGTCCACGTGGGCCTCGCCCGACATGGCCAGCACCGCGTACTCGAAGTCCGGGTCGAGCGGAAGCATCGCCTCCGCGCCGCCGGCCAGCGCCAGGTCCGCGCCGACGATCGGGGTGTACGTCGCGCCCGGCGACGTCGCGCCGTCGAGGGTGCCGAGCACGACCGTCGCGGTCACGCCGGGGGCGGTGACCTGCGGAAGGGCGGTGTGGTGCTGGAAGTGCGGCTCGACCGTCCGGTGGGCGTCCGGCAGCGCCACCCACAGCTGGGCGCCGTGCAGGAACCGGGCGTGCTGCTTGGGGCTCTCCTCCGAGTGGCTGATCGCCCGACCCGAGGTCATCAGCCCCAGTTCCTTCGGGCGGATGGTGGCCAGCGAGCCCGTGCTGTCGCGGTGCAGCACCTCGCCCTCGTGCAGCCAGCTCACGGTCTGCAGGCCCATGTGCGGATGCGGCGGGACCTGCATGCCGGGTTCGTCGGCGATGTCATCGGGGCCGTAGTGGTCGACGAAGGCCCACGCGCCCACCATGCGGCGGCCGAGATTGGGCAGCAGCCGGCGGACCTCGGTGGATTCGCCGAGCTGGACGCGGCGGGGGCTCAGGAGCTCGCGGACGGGCTCGGCAACGACGAAGCCCCGGCCGCCGCACACGGACAGGGCGGCCTGACGATCGAGATTGCTCATGGACACAACCTAGTTCCTGTACGGCGTCCCGGTCCGGTCGTGGCCCCGACTTCCCGAAGTGGAGCGGGGAGCGGAATGGAAGGGACCAATGTGCTGTTGACCGGGGCGGCAAGCGCGTGACCAGGGAAGGAGAGCACGTGAGCGAGAGCTACTACGAGTTCGGGACGGCCGCCGAGCGGTGGGACCGGGCACAGCTGTTCTTCGACGCCAAGGAGTACATGACGGCGGTCCGCATTCTGCGCGGTCTGGTCGAGGAGGTGCCCGAGCAGGTGGCGCCCCGGCTGCTGCTGGCCCGTGCCTACTACCACTCGGCCCAGCTGCGCAGGGCCGAGGCCGAGCTGCGGGCCGTCCTGGAGCGCGACCCTGTCGAGCACTACGCGCGGCTGATGCTCGGCCGCACGCTGGAACGGCAGGGCAGGCCCAAGGACGCGGCGCCGCATCTGCGGATGGCCGCGGCAATGGCGGGCGAGCAGGCCCCCTGACCCGGCCACGGGAGGCTTACGCCAGCAGCCAGGTGATCAGGGACAGCGACCCCATCGACACGAACGTCGACAGCAGGACGGTGTCCCTGGCCAGGTCGGTGTCGAGCCGGTACTCGGACGCGAAGACGAACGCGTTCTGCGCCGTCGGCAGGCCCGCGCACAGCACCACGGCGAACAGGTCGTCTCCGTGGAGGCCGAAGCCCCAGCGGGCGAGGACATAGGCGAGCAGCGGCTGGACGACGGTCTTCAGCGCCACCGGCACCCGCCGGTCGGCGCGCTGCCCCGGCGGCCGCCGCCCCTCCTTGCCGACGGTCCGTGTCGTCCGTACGTCCAGCGACATGCCGAGCGCGAACAGGGCGGCCGGGACCGCCGCGCCGCCGAGCATCCCCAGGGGTTCGCTCACCTCGGGCGGCAGCCGCACGTCGAGCAGTGCCATGGTGATCCCGGCGGCCGACGCCGCGATGATCGGGTTGCGCAGCGGCAGCCGCAGCACGCGCCTCCAGCGGTCGCGCGGTGCGCTGCCGCCCGCGTCGAGGTCGATGAGGACCAGGATCAGCGGCGTGACGAACAGCGTCTGGAACAGGGCGGCCGCGATCATGAACGACGCGTCGTCGAGGACGTGGACGGCCACCGGGATGCCGAGGTTCGCCGAGTTGACGTAGGACCCCGCCATCGCGCCGATGGCCCGGTCGGCAGGGCTGCGGCGGAACACCCGGCGGCCGAGCAGCAGTCCCAGCGCGAACACGATGAGCACGCTCGCCGCGAACACCGCGACCCCCGGGGTGGCCAGCCGCGAGACGTCGGCCCGTGCGAGCGTGAGGAACAGCAGCGCGGGCATGGCGAACGCGAAGGCGAAGCGGCCGAGCACCGACTGTGCCTGCTTGCCGAGCACGTCGAAGCGGCCGGCTGCCCAGCCGACCGCGGTGACGGCCCAGATGGGCAGGAAGCCGGAGAGGACGGTCACCGACCCAGCATGCCCGAGGGCGATCAAGGTGCCGCGGCCGCCCCGGGACCGACGGTCCGGGGCGGCCGCTCAGGTGGACGGCGGGGCGCCGGCCGGCCTGTCAGTCGAACGGGTCGAGCGTGATGTACGCGTGCTGCGGGTTGCCGTCGTGCACCAGTGATTCATGGGCGCCGACATCGTCGAAGGCGAAGGCGTACGCCTTTCCGTCCGCCATCTGCGCATGAATCGCGCGGGCGTAGTGGTTGGTGACCGGGTCCTGGTAGAAGCCGGCGCTGCCGGTGTCGGGCTGGTTGGGGTTGGTCAGCAGCGTGGAGCGGTTGAACCCGGCGCACAGGGTGCGGGAAATGGGGCCGCGCACCTGGTCGTTGGGCGCGTCCAGCTTCTTGTAGCAGCCGAAGACGCTGTCCGCGTCGGGCTTCTGGAACGAGGTGACGACGGCACCGGAGGTGTTGGTGAAGTTCATGACCCCGCCGGAGACCCGGCCGTAGTACTTGGTGTCCGGTCGGTCGGCGAAGGGTGTGACGGTGAGCGTCGAGGTGGCGTACCTGCTCCAGACGCGGTTGATGTAGTCGTCCATGACACCCGCGGGGAGGGCTCCGGCCGCGATGCCGTGGCCGGGGGCGAGGGCGCGCAGGACGGTGCCGTCGGAGCGGGTCTGGACGAGGTTCGCCCAGCCTCCGGACTGGGCGCGCAGCGCGTTGTAGAAGCCCTTGTAGCCGCCGGGCTTCAGCCGGCCGGTGTTCCGCACGGTGCCGTCGCCCGCCTTCACACCGACCGCGTACGGGGCCGAGAACATGTCGACCTGGGTGCTGTTGAGCCAGATGCCGGCGTCGTTGAGCGTGTACTCGGACCAGTTGAAGAGGATGTCGCGGTTCGGGTCGGACGGGTTCTGCACGGCGGGCTGCACCAGTCCGCCGGTGGTGAGCTTGAAGACCAGTTTCCGGCCGTAGGAGAAGTAGATCCGGCCGGAGAACTTGGGGACCTGGATCGTGACGGAACGGCCGTTGGCGGGGCCCGCGATCGAGGCGTCGGGGGCGGGGGTGGGCGGGTTGCCGCCGGCCGGCCAGGGGTGGAACGTCCCGGCGGCGTCGGCCCAGCCCTGGCGGCCGCTGCTGAGTTCGGTTCCGAGGTTGTAGAGGTAAATCGGCTCGCTGCGGCCCGAGTTGTTCGTGAAGGTCAGCGGTACGGTCGCCGGGACGGCGGCGTCGGCGGCCTCCGTGGACCCGGTGGCCGTGAAGCCCGCGGCGCACAACAGGGCGGCGGCCGCCGACGCGAGCATTTTCCGTGGAACACGCATGTCCCACCTCCTGGGCAGTCGATGTGGGGGGAGGACGCCCGGGCCCGGACAGGGCGCCCCTGAGAGCGCTCTCAGCGTCGGGGGCGGCAAGCTCCCCGTCAAGGTCTCCGGCAAGGATTTCCGTACCCGGACGCGACGTTGCCCGGTCCGGACGCGCCGGACCGGGCAGCGTTCCGCGGCGTCAGCCCCGGTAGGTCTCCAGCAGCCGCAGCCAGATCTCGCTGATCGTCGGGAACGCCGGAACGGCGTGCCACAGGCGGTCGATCGGCACCTCGCCCGCGACCGCGACGGTCGCCGAGTGCAGCAGCTCGCCCACGCCGGGGCCGACGAACGTGACCCCGAGCAGCACCTCGCGGTCCAGGTCGACGACCATACGGGCCTGGCCGCGGTAGCCCTCGGCGTACAGCGCCGCTCCCGACACCGAGCCGATGTCGTAGTCGACGGCGCGCACGCGGTGGCCGGCCTTCTCGGCCTCGGCGAGCGAGAGGCCGACGGCCGCCGCCTCCGGGTCGCTGAAGACGACCTGGGGCACGGCGAAGCGGTCGGCCGACGCGGTGTGCGCACCCCAGCGGTCGCTCCCCAGCAGCGGAACGTGCTGGGCCCTGGCCGCGATGGCCGCTCCGGCGATCCGGGCCTGGTACTTGCCCTGATGGGTCAGCAGGGCACGGCGGTTGACGTCTCCGACCGCGTAGAGCCAGTCCGTTCCCTCGACCCGGCAGCTGTCGTCGACGGACAGCCAGGAGCCGTCCTCCAGGCCGACCGACTCCAGTCCGATGCCGTCGGTGCGCGGCGCCCGTCCGGTGGCGAACAGGACCTCGTCCGCCTCGGTACTGCTGCCGTCCTCCAGGACCAGGGTCACGGGCCCGGTGCTGCCGCCGGGACGGTCGACGGCCGCGACGGACGTACCGAGCCGCACGTCCGCGCCCGCCTCCTTGAGCGCCGCCGCGACGTGTTCGCCGACGAACGGCTCCATGCGGGGCAGCAGCCCGTCGCCACGTGCCAGCAGCGTCACTTGAGAGCCCAGCGCCTGCCAGGCCGTGGCCATCTCGACGCCGACGACTCCCCCGCCCACGATCGCGAGCCGCCCGGGCGCCTCGCGGGCGCTGGTGGCCTCACGGCTCGTCCACGCGTGCGCGCCCTTGAGGCCCGGCAGTTCGGGCAGGACGGCGCGGCTGCCGGTGCAGACGGCGACCGCGTGGCGGGCGGTCAGCAGGTGGTGCTCGCCCTCGGGGCCGTCGACGACGACCGTTCGCGGACCGTGCAGCGTGCCGTGACCGCGGTAGACGCGGGCACCGATCGAGTCGAGCCAGCCGGCCTGGCCGTCGTCCTTCCAGTGGGAGACCTGCTCGTCGCGGCGGGCCAGGATGGCGGGGGTGTCGAGGGGGCCCTGGACCGCGCCGCTGAGTCCGGGGACCCGGCGGGAGTCCGCGCGGGCGATCACGGGCCGGAGCAGTGCCTTGCTCGGGATGCAGGCCCAGTACGAGCAGTCGCCCCCCAGGAGTTCGCTCTCCACCACCGCGGTGCTCAGGCCTGCCGCTCTGGTCCGGTCGGCGACGTTCTCCCCCACGGGGCCCGCACCGAGCACTACGACGTCGTACTCCACAGCTTGGGTCATAGCGTCAGTCTGCTGCCGGGTGTGCGTCCTGGCCACATGGGCAGGGGCAGGAATAGCACGGCCCCGGGCGTCGTTGTGCGGGGCGAGTCCACCGGACATCAGGAAGAGGTACACAGGCGATGAGCACACTTGAGCTCACCAAGGACAATTTCGATCAGGTCGTGACCGACAACGACTTCATCCTGATCGACTTCTGGGCTTCCTGGTGTGGACCCTGCCGTCAATTCGCCCCCGTCTTCGAGGGCGCATCAGAGCGGCACCCCGATCTGGTTTTCGCCAAGGTCGACACGGAGGCGCAGCAGGAGCTGGCCGCGGCCTTCGAGATCCGTTCCATCCCGACGCTGATGATCGTCCGCGACAACGTGGCCGTTTTCGCGCAGCCCGGTGCGCTGCCGGAGTCCGCACTGGAGGATGTGATCGGCCAGGCACGCGCGCTGGACATGGACCAGGTGCGCAAGTCGATCGAGGAAGCGCAGAAGAACGGCTCGCCGGAGGCGGGCGGACCCGCGGGGGCCTGATCCGGCCGGTGGCGCTGCGCACGGCGGAGTACGGCCGGTGAATACGGCCGGGGTGCCGCGAGGGCTCGCCTCTCGCGGCACCCCGGCCGTCCGCTTGTCATACGCGTCTCGCTGCCCCGGGCCGGCCCCGGTCAGCGTTCGAGGACCAGGGCGAGTCCCTGCCCCACCCCGATGCACAGCGCCGCGACGCCCGTGCCCGAGCCGGCCTCCGCGAGCTGGTGGGCCACCGCACCGGCCAGCCGCGCCCCGGACGCGCCGAGCGGATGGCCGATGGCGATGGCGCCACCGCGCGGGTTGACCACGGCCGGGTCCAGCTCCGGCCATTCGGCGAGACAGCCGAGCGCCTGGGCGGCGAAGGCCTCGTTGAGCTCGAAGGTCGTCAGGTCGCCGAACGACCGGTCCGCCTTGGCCAGCGCCCGCTGCACAGCCTCGACCGGCCCGAGTCCGAACAACTGCGGCTCGATGCCCGTCACCGCCGACGCGCGGATGCGGGCGAGCGGCTCCCGGCCGGTCGCCCGCAGGCCCTCGTCGTCGACGAGGAGCAGCGCGGCGGCGCCGTCGTTGAGCGGTGACGCGTTGCCCGCGGTCACCGTGCCGTCGGGGCGGAAGGAGGGCTTCAGCTTGGCGAGCGCCTCCATGGACGTGTTGTCGCGGATGCATTCGTCGCGCGACAGGTCCACGCCCTCGTACGCGACGACCTCGCCGTCGTAGCGCCCCTTCTCCCACGCCTCGGCCGCCTTGCGGTGGCTGGCCAGGGCGAACGCGTCCTGCTGCTCGCGGCCGATGCCGTGCTTGTCGGCGACGAGTTCCGCGCCCTCACCGAGCTGCACGGTCCACTCGGTGGGCATGCGCGGGTTGGTCATGCGCCAGCCCAGGGTGGTCGAGTGGAGCTGCTGGTGGCCGGCGAGGAAGGCGCGCTCCGGCTTCTGCAGCACCCAGGGGGCCCGGGACATGGATTCGACGCCTCCCGCGACCGCGATCGAGGCGTCGCCGAGGGCGATGGCCCGGGCGGCCTGGACGACGGCCTCGAGCCCGGAGCCGCAGAGGCGGTTGACGGTCACACCGGGCACGGAGACGGGCAGGCCCGCCAGCAGTACCGCCATCCGGGCGACATCACGGTTGTCCTCTCCAGCGCCGTTGGCGTCGCCGAAGACGACGTCGTCGATACGGGCCGGGTCGAGCTCGGGAGTACGGTCGACGAGCGCCCTGACGACATGCGCGGCGAGGTCGTCGGGCCGTACGGAGGAGAGGGCGCCCCCGAACTTTCCGATCGGCGTACGGACGGCGTCGACGATGTAGACGTCGCGGATGCTCATCGAATCTCTCCCGGGCCAGGACCGAGGTTCCCCTGATGAACCATGGTCCACAATCGAGTCGCCCGAGTCTGTGCCGGTCCCCTCCCCATGTCAACGGCAGCATGTCAACGGCAGCCTGCCGTGACCACGCCCCCGGCGGATGCCGCTGGGGGGCGCGGTCGCGAGGACACCGGTCCGTAGGGCTGTCCGGTGGTTCCGGGCCGGACAGGAGGCGGCGTCCGGTGCATGGGGTCTCCCCAGGCCCGCAGGGCGTAGGGGGAGGGTCTGGTGCGTGCGATCGCAAGGCGGAGGTGGGGGTACCTCCCACGCCGAAGGCGTAGGGGGAGGAGACAATGGCGGAGCCATGGCGACCGACGACAACGCGGCGTGGGGGCACCTCCCGTGCCCGAAGGGCTACGGGGGTGGGGGTACCTCCCGCGCCGGAGGCTGCGGGGGAGCGTGCCAGGGCCCGCGAGCCCGGCATGATCCAAACGAGAGGCCCTAGGTCTCCGTGGCGTCCCTGGCCTCCGTGGCGTCCACCACCCGTACCGTCAGCCCGTAGTCCAGCTCCGCCCCGTCGACGAGCAGCGCCTCCACCGCGCGGGTCTCCGGATCGATGTCCGCCTCGACCCCGTCCCCGACGTAGCGCGGATAGCCGGAGGCACCGAGCTCGCCCGTGGCGTCGACGACGGCCGAGCGGATCGCGCTGTCGGCCGCGGTGACCGGGTCGTCGCCCTCGACGTGCTCGGGCAGGATCAGGATCCCGAAGCGCTGCGGTTGAGTGCTCATGCAGGCGACGCTAGACATCCCCGGCCGTGCTCGCACGTTGTCGGCGCATGCGGCCGCGGCGCGGGCGGTGTCAGCTGGACTCGCGGTGCACCGGTCCGACCGCCATCAGCTCGTGCCGCTCGGGCCGCGTCCCCGGCTCGCGGACCACGCGGTCCACGAGCTCGGCGAGCCGGCGCCCGCTGACGAGATCGATGCTCACGGTGCTCAGCCGGGGCCGCAGCAGCCTGCCGAGCAGCAGGTCCCCGGCGCCGATCACGGCGGTCTCGTCGGGGATGTCGACGCCCTCGTCCTGAAGGGCCCGCATCAGCAGCATCGCGTACTCGTCGTCGTACGCGTAGACGCCGTCCAGGCCGAGTGTGCGCCAGCGGGCGGCGAGCGCCGCCGCCGACTCCTCCGCGTACGCCATGGCCAGCGGCACTATCCGCGTGCCCGTGCCGTCGGCGGCGGCGCGCGCCCCCTCCAGACGCGGCGCGGCGATCGGACGCAGTGCCGCCTCCTCGGGCACGACCACCCCCACGGTCCGCCGGCCCCGCCGGATCAGATGCCCGGCCGCGCAGCCGCCGACCGCGCGCTGGTCCATGACGAGCGCGTGCGCGCCCCGCACCGGGTGCGGCCCGAGGGTGACGACGGCCCGCGCACCGGACCGTTTGAGCACCTCCACGCCGTGCGCCGTGGGTTCGGCGTCGCCGAGACACACTACGGCGACCGGTCGCAACTCGGCCCAGGCGCGGGCGGCTTCGTCCCCTTCGAGGCCGAGGCTGCCGTACTGCACGACGGTGTAGTCGAGGCGGCGCAGGGCCCGCTGGAACTCGTCGGAGAAGGGACCGGGCAGCGGTCCGAGGGGCAGGTGGGCCGTGGGGAGCAGCACGGTGCGGGTGCGTCCGGCGCGCAGGCTGCGGGCCGCGGCGTGGGGCACATACCCCAGTTCCTCGGCGGCGGCGCGCACCCGGAGCCGGGTGGCTTCGCTGATGCGGACCCGCGCGGTGTTGTTGAGGACGTACGAGACGGTGGCCCGGGAGACTCCGGCCAGCCGGGCGACGTCGGCACTGGTCGGGACGGAGCGTTGCACGGGCAGTTCGGGTGTCTGGCTCATCGCCCGCGCCATCCTTCCAGACCGGCGCATCACCGGATCCGGAGGATGGCCGGAAACACTCCCGCACCGAACTCGCCTTCTGGGGGCGGCAGTTGCGCGGGCTATCCACTTCCGGGGGCGCCGCGGGCCTGCTCGCGGCCCGGTCGCGGCACCCGTCCCGGCATGGCCGCGGTCATCGCCCCGCGGCGCCCGATGGCCGGATCTCACGCCGGGGTGCCGGGGGCGGCGGCGCTATGCGGACGCGCCCGTGAAGACCCGGCGGAAGGCCCCCAGGGTCCTCTCCCCCGCAGTTCGGTCGAGGACGGCGAAGACGGCCTCGTCGAAGTGGCCCCCGAACCGGCCGCCCGGGCCCAGCAGTGTCCGGAAGGCGCCCGCGACCTCGGCGGGGTCGTTGCGGAAGACGCCGCAGCCCCAGGCGCCGAGCACGAGGCGCCGGTAGCCCCCCGCGGCGGCGACCTCCAGGACGCGTTCCGCGCGGGTGGCGAGTGCCGCGGGGATCCTGTGCGCCTCCTCCGGCGTACGGCGGGTGATCACTCCGGCGTTGGGGGCGGGAGAGGTGAGGAATCCGGCCTGGTACGGGATTTCGAGGAGCCGTCCCCGGTCGTCGCGGAAGACGGGCACGCCGGGCGAGATGATGACACGGTGGGAGTAGAACGGGCTGCGGTCCGCGCGGTGGTGCGCGTAGTACGCGGGCGCGCGCAGCAGCGTGGTGTACAGCGCGGAGGCGCGGCACAGGGCTTCCTCCTGCGCCTGGGCGCCGTTCACATAGCCGCCGCCGGGGTTGCGCGCGGAGGCGAAGTTGAGTACGGCGACAGCTCCGGGGGCGGCGGCGGTCAGCCTCCTGGCCGCCTGGGTGCTGCTCTCGCCGGTGACGTCGAGGACGGTCGGCCGGTCAGTGTCGGGCGTGACCGGGACGGGTTCGGGGCCGTACAGCCGCGTTCCGGCGACGGCGGCGGCGATGTCGTCCGCCAGCCGGATCTCACGGCCGTCCGGCAGCCGGTAGGCCCCCGCCGCGACGATCTCCTCGTTCTCTTTCGCGATCCCCCGCAGTCGTGCGCTCATGACGGCATGCTCCGTGACCGGCGAGGACACCGGCAACCGCATTTCCGCTCCTCAGGGGCACTCTTGTGCGAACCGGCGGCGGTGGCTTTAGGTTGACATCAGGCCCTGCCGAGGGCCCCCGACAGGAGGAGTGGATTCATGCATCCACCAGATACCGGCGACTTCGGGCACCCGATATCCGAGGACGAAGCCGAGGACCTGCTCCGATGTATCTGCTTCAAGACGGGCCCGCCCCGCAGGGTGGGCGTGGAGGTCGAGTGGCTGGTCCATGACCTCGACCGTCCCCGTGCACCGGTGCCGTCCGGACGCCTCGCGGCGGCGTTCGACGAGGTACGCACCCTGACGCTGGACTCGGCCCTGACCTTCGAGCCGGGCGGCCAGCTGGAGCTCAGCTCCCGTCCCGCCGCGACCCTGATGGAGTGCATCGACTCCACCGCCGCCGACCTGCGTGCCGTACGCGCCGTACTGCGCTCCGCGGGTCTGGCCACGAGCGGATTCGGTCTCGATCCCTGGCACCCGCCCCGCCGATTCCTGCACGATCCGCGCTACGACGCGATGGAACGGCATCTGGACCGTTCCGGTCCCGCCGGACGCACGATGATGTGCAGTTCGGCATCCGTCCAGGTCTGCCTGGACGCGGGCGAGGAGGAACCGGGACCCCTCGGACACGCCAGACGCTGGCTGCTCGCCCATCTGCTGGGCGCGGTCCTCCTGGCCGCCTTCGCCAACTCCCCCGTCCGCGCCGGGCACCGCACCGGCTGGCGCTCGACGAGGCAGGCCGTGTGGGAGGCCCTCGACCCGGTGCGGCCCCTCGCCCCGGACCTGTCGCGGGAGCCGCGCGCCGCATGGGCGGCGCACGCCCTGGACGCACCGGTGATGTGCCTGCGCCGGGCGGAGGGCGCCTGGGACTCCCCCGACGGGCTCACCTTCCGGCAGTGGCTGCGCTCGGGAAGTCCGCGACCGCCCACGAAGGAAGACCTCGACTACCACCTGACCACTCTCTTCCCGCCCGTCCGGCCGCGCGGCCACCTCGAATTGCGCATGATCGACGCCCAGCCGGGCGAGGACGGCTGGATGGTGCCGCTCGCCGTCGCCACCGCGCTGTTCGACGATCCCGAGGCGGCCGAGACGGTGTACCGGGCGGTCAAACCGCTCGCGGAGTACGCCGGTTCACTGCCGGCGCCGCGCAATCCCCTGTGGGTGGCCGCCGCCCGGCGCGGACTGGCCGACCCCGAACTGCATTCCGCGGCCGTCACCTGCTTCGCCGCCGCGCTGGGGGCCCTGGAGCGCATCGGCGCGTCCGAGGCCGTGCGCGCGAGCGTCGCCGCATTCAACGAGCGCCACGTCCTGCCGGGCCGCTGCCCCGCCGACGACCAGCGCGATCCCTCCGTGGCCTGGGAGCCTGTCACATGACCGACGAACTGCGGCGCGACGCACTCGACGCGCTGACCCGTGCCCGTGCCCGTACCGCCGTCCTCACGTCGTGCGTCGACGACGGCGAACTGACCGCGCAGCACTCGCCGTTGATGTCCCCCCTCGTGTGGGACCTGGCGCACATCGGCAATCAGGAGGAGCAGTGGCTGCTGCGCACGGTCGGCGGCCGTGAGGCCCTGCGGCCGGACATCGACTCCCTCTACGACGCCTTCGAGCATCCCCGGGCCTCCCGGCCGTCGCTGCCGCTGCTGGCTCCGGCCGAGGCCCGGGTGTACGCCGCCGACGTACGCGGCCGGGTGCTGGACATCCTGGAGCGCACGCCGCTGGAGGGCGGGCCGCTGATCGACGCCGCCTTCGCGTTCGGCATGATCGCCCAGCACGAGCAGCAGCACGACGAGACGATGCTGATCACCCATCAGCTGCGCAAGGGGCCCGCGGCGCTCACCGCGCCGGAGCCGCCCGCCCATCCCGTGGAGGCGCTGCCGGCCGAGGTCCTGGTGCCCGGCGGCCCGTTCACCATGGGCACCTCGACGGAGCCGTGGGCGCTGGACAACGAGCGGCCCGCGCACCGGCGAGACGTACCCGCCTTCTGGATCGACACGGTGCCGGTGACGTGCGGCGCCTATCAGGCGTTCATCGACGACGGCGGCTACACGGAGCGGCGCTGGTGGGCCGAGGAGGGCTGGGACCAGATCCGGGCGCACGGCATCGGCGCACCGCTCTTCTGGCGGCGCGAGGGCGGGGTGTGGCTGCGGCGCCGCTTCGGTGTCACCGAGGAGGTGCCGGCCGACGAGCCGGTGCTGCACGTGAGCTGGTACGAGGCCGACGCGTACGCCCGCTGGGCGGGCCGCCGGCTGCCGACCGAGGCCGAGTGGGAGAAGGCGGCCCGGCACGATCCCACGTCGGGACGCTCCCGGCGCTATCCATGGGGCGACGCCGATCCGGAGCCGGTGCACGCCAATCTGGGGCAGCGCCATCTGCGGCCCGCCCGGGCCGGCGGCTACCCGGAGGGCGCGTCGCCGCTCGGGGTGCGTCAGCTGATCGGTGACGTGTGGGAGTGGACGTCGAGCGACTTCCTGCCGTATCCCGGCTTCGCCGCCTTCCCGTACCGCGAGTACTCCGAGGTGTTCTTCGGCAGCGCGCACAAGGTGCTGCGGGGCGGCTCGTTCGCCGTGGACCCGGTGGCCTGCCGGGGCACCTTCCGCAACTGGGACCTGCCGGTGCGCCGGCAGATCTTCTCCGGTTTCCGCACCGCACGGGACGCCGAGGTGCGCACGGGAGGTGCCGCCTGATGTGCCGCCACCTCGCCTATCTCGGACCCCCGGAGCCGCTCGGCGCGCTGCTCACCGAGCCGGAGCACGCCCTGATGCGCCAGTCCTGGGCACCGCGCCGGCAGCGCTACGGCACGGTGAACGCGGACGGCTTCGGTGTCGGCTGGTACGCGGACGGCGATCCGCTGCCCGCCCGCTACCGCCGCGCCGGGCCGATCTGGGCGGACCTGTCCTTCACCGATCTGGCCCGGGTCGTGCGCAGTGAGGCGCTGCTCGCGGCCGTGCGCGATGCCACCGAGCCGGGGGCGGACAACGAGGCGGCGGCCGCACCGTTCGCCTCGGGACGCTGGCTGTTCAGCCACAACGGCGCGGTGCGGGGCTGGCCGGCTTCCCTGGCGGGCCTGGCCGCGTCGCTGCCGGCGACCGAGCTGCTGTCGCTGGAGGCACGCAACGACTCCGCACTGATCTGGGCCCTGGTGCTCCACCGCCTGCGTGCGGGCGACAACCTCGGTCAGGCCCTTGCCGACACCGTGCGCGACACGGCGGCGGCGGCCGGCGACTGCCGGCTGAACCTCCTCCTCACCGACGGCCACGCGATCGCGGCGACCGCGTGGGGCGACACCCTCTGGTACCTCGCCGGCTCCGGCGGCCGCCTGGTCGTGGCCTCGGAGCCGTACGACGACGATCCCCGCTGGCAGGAGGTGCCGGACCGGACCCTGCTGACCGCGACGCGCGCCGATCTCCTGCTGACCGAGCTCAAGGAGCCCACCCAGTGAGCCCGTTCCTGTTGACCCGCACCCTGCCCGAGGACGCGACGGAGGCCGATCTGCGTGCCGACGTCCTGCACGGCCTGTCCCGTACGCCGAAGGTGCTGCCGCCCAAGTGGTTCTACGATGCCCGCGGCAGCGAGCTGTTCGAGGAGATCACCCGGCTGCCGGAGTAC
This sequence comes from Streptomyces sp. NPDC015127, assembly GCF_043080095.1. Taxonomy (NCBI): domain Bacteria; kingdom Bacillati; phylum Actinomycetota; class Actinomycetes; order Kitasatosporales; family Streptomycetaceae; genus Streptomyces; species Streptomyces sp. NPDC015127. Next base: position 68,202 of record NZ_JBIBVE010000002.1, on the reverse strand, counting down.
TACCCCACCCGTGCCGAGCGGGAGATCCTGGCCGCGCGAGCCGGGGAGATCGCGGCCGCGACCGGGGCCCGCACTCTGGTGGAGCTGGGTTCCGGGTCGTCGGAGAAGACGCGTTTCCTGCTGGACGCGCTGACGGATCTGCACACGTACGTGCCCGTGGACGTGAGCGAGAGCGCGCTGACGGGAGCCGCGCAGGCGCTGCTCGCGGAGCGGCCGGAACTCTCCGTGCACGCGCTGATCGCCGACTTCACCCGGGGCCTGGCGCTGCCCGGCACGCCGGGGCCGAGGCTGGTCGCCTTCCTCGGCGGCACGATCGGCAATCTGCTGCCCGCCGAGCGCGCGGTGTTCCTGAAGTCGGTGCGTGCCCTGCTGTCGCCGGGCGACTCGCTGCTGCTGGGCACCGACCTGGTGAAGGACGAGGACGTGCTGGTGCGCGCGTACGACGACGCGGCCGGGGTGACGGCGCAGTTCAACAAGAACGTGCTCGCCGTCATCGCCCGGGAGCTGGGCGCGGACGTGGACCCGGCCGATTTCGACCACGTGGCGGTCTGGGACCGGGAGCAGGAGTGGATCGAGATGCGGCTGCGGGCACGTTCCGCGCTCAGCGTGAAGATCCGTGCGCTGGATCTGGTGGTGCCGTTCGAGGCCGGTGAGGAGCTGCGCACCGAGGTGTCGGCGAAGTTCCGTCAGGACGGTGTGCGCAGCGAACTGGCGGGTGCCGGTATGGAGTTGACGCACTGGTGGACCGACGGGGCGGGCCGGTTCGCGCTGAGTCTGGCGACCGTGGCCTGAGCCGCGAGGGCGAGTGAGCGGCGGTCGGTGCGGCTGCCGGGGAGTATCGGCGGAAGCAGCCGTATCTCCGCGGTGAGGGCACCGGCCGTCGCGACCCGCCACAGGGACGCGGGCAGCGGGTCGTCGCCCACGAACGCGGCCGCTCCGATGGGCCCGTAGCCGATGTGCACGGGCTGGACGGCGGCGCCCGCGTCCAGCGCGGCCTGGAACGCGGCGGGCCGGAACCTGCCCTGGCCCCGGCCGCACCAGGTGGAGCCCTCGGGGAAGACGATCACCCGGGCGCCGCCGCGGAGGGCGTCCGCCATCGCGGCGACGGTGGCGGGCAGGGCGCGCAGCCGGTCGCGTTCCAGGAACAGCGTGCCGCCGCGGGCCGCCAGCGGGCCGAGGACCGGCCACCGGCGCACCTCGCTCTTGGCGAGCATCCGGCCCGGCATCACGGCGGCGAGCAGCGGGATGTCCAGCCAGGAGATGTGGTTGGCGACGACGAGCGAGGCACGTTCGCCGTGCGGGACGCCGGTGACGCGCATGCGTACGCCGAAGGCCCACAGGACCGCGCGCGCCCAGTACCGGGTCAGGGCGTGGCGTACCCGCGCACCGCACAGCAGGCCGAGCAGCGCCGCGAGCGGGGACAGCAGCACCCCGGCGAGGACGACCGACACGCCGGCGAGCAGGCGGAGCACGGCGAGCGGTGCGGCGACCGTGCGTCCCGTGTGGGTGGCGCACGTCCGGGGCGTGCACGGCGCGGTGGGCAGCCAGACGCTCATCGCACCGGGGCGAGCGAGAGGAAGTGGCGCAGGTAGCGGGGGTTGGTGCGGCGCAGCGACAGCAGGACGTACAGGTCGGCGACGTTGAAGTCGGGGTCGTGGGCGGGCGCGCCGCACACCCAGGCGCCGAGGCGCAGGTAGCCGCGCAGCAGGGGCGGGAGCTCAACGCGGCTTGCGGGGCGGGCGACGGCGTCCGCGTTCCAGAGCTTGTGCGGGGTGACCCAGTACTCCTCGGGGGCGAGGTTCTTGGCGCGCACGGTGTCCCAGGTCGCGGCGGCGAGCGTGCCCCCGTCGGCGAGCGGGAGGGAGCAGCAGCCGGCCAGCCAGTTGTGCCCGGTGCGGGTCATGTAGCGGGCGAGGCCGGCCCAGATCAGCGCGATGACGGCGCCGTTGCGGTGCAGGGGGTGGACGCAGGAGCGGCCGACCTCGACGAGGTCGTCCCGGATGGGCGCGAGGCGGGCGAGGTCGAACTCGCCCTCGGAGTAGAGGCGGCCGGCGATGCGGGCGCGCTCGGGGGGCAGCAGCCGGTAGGTGCCGACGACGTCGCCGGTCACCGCCTCACGGACGAGGAGGTGGTCGCAGTACGCGTCGAAGGCGTCGGTGTCGAGCCCCGGCTCAGGGCCGTCGAGACGGGCGCCCATCTCTCCGGCGAACACCTGGTGCCGCAGTCGCTGGGCGGCGCGCACGTCCTCCTGGTCCCGGGCGAGAGAGACGATGTAGCGCGGCTCGTCGGCCTCGGGGGTCTGGTCCGGCACCGGGGCGGGGGCCGGGATCAGTGCGGGCGCCGGGGCGGCGACGACGGGCGATGCTGGCATGGCGGTCTCCTGTGCCGGACGAAGGGGGCGGACCGCGGGTGCGGCGGCCCGGCTCCTTACTTCTTCCGTGGCCGGCTGGATTCGACATGACAGCCCGGCGGAGAGTGGATGTGCGGACGCTGAATGCCGGGCATTCGGCGTACGGATCCGTTCACCGTCCGTGTGTCGGGGGTCAGGGAAGCAGGGCGGCGGTGATCCGGTCGGAGGCGGTCCGAGCGGCGCGCCGCGGGTCCTGGCCCGTCAGGACGGCCGTCATGTACGGCTTGATCGGGTTGTCCGCCTCGACGTTCGCCCACTGCGGGGAGTTCGGGGTGGCTCGGCCCTGTGCGGCGCCGGCCGCCATGGCGGCGGTGCTCTCCTCGCCCTCCAGCTCGGCGGCGAGCGTGGTCTTGTTCGGCACGTAGTTCATCGTCCGGGCGAGGTCGAGCTGCCATGTGTCGCTCGCCAGCGCGGAGACCACCTCGACGGCCGCGGCCCGCTCGGCGGAGTTCTCGGGCACGATGAGGTCGGAGCCGCCGATGAAGACGGCGCCCGGCTCGGCGGCGGTCCTGCCGGGGACCGGGAAGAAGCCGAGCTTGCCCTTGAGCGCGGGATTGGCCTGTTCGATGACGGTGGCCGCGCTGGGGACCGCGATCATCTGGGCGACCCTGCCCCGGGCGAAGACCTGGGCCTGCGGCGGGGTCTCCTCGTCGCCGTCCTTGGGGCCGGAGCCGTACGACTGGAGCCGCTCGTAGAAGTCCATGCCGCGCAGTGCGGCGGGGGTGTGCAGGGCACCCTCCCATTCGCCGGCTCTCTCCACGGCGAGTTCGCCGCCCTCGTCCCAGATGAAGCCGGCGAGCGTGTACCAGTCCTGGCCGGAGAGGTAGATGCCGTCGGTGCCCGCGGTGTTGAGCCGCTCGGAGATCTCCAGCCACTCGGCGCGGGTCTTCGGGGGCGCCTTGATGCCGGCCTGCGCGAAGAGGTCCTTGTGGTAGATGACGACGCGATTGGCCGCGTACCAGGGGATGCCGTACTGGGAGCCGTTGATGCTGCCCGGTTCGGCGAGGCCGGGCAGCCAGTCCTCGTTGCCGAGGTCGCGGACGGACTCGAGGGTGAGGTCGCGCAGTGCGCCGCTCTCGGCGTACTGGGCGACCTGGGTGTTGCCGACCTCGATGATCTCGGGGGCGTCGTCGCTCGCCAGGGCCTCGGTGACCTTCTTCCCGATGCCGGTCCACTCCTGGAAGGCGACGTCGAGCTCGATGCCGGGGTGCTCGTTCTCGAAGGCTTCCGTGAAGCGGTCCAGGAAGTCCTGGGAGACGCTGTTCTTCATCAGCCAGATGTGCACGGTCCGGGTGCCGGAGCTGCCCGGTACGAGCCCGCAGCCGCCGAGCGTGACGGCGCACACGAGGACGGTGGACAGGGTGAGCGGGCGGTTCTTCACGGGGGTCACCTTCAGCGTGAGGGCATGGAGGACGGACCCGACATGGGGGGAAGCGCGCGCGCTCGCACGGGTGTGGCTGGATTTTGGTATGGACCAAAGGGTCGGTCAAGCCCTGTCGGCTCCCCGTCCGGGCGCGCATCGACGGTTTGCCGGTCCGTCGTGATGATGACGCGGCGACGTCGGGTAGCACTCGCGGCCGACCCCGCGAACACATAGGCAGGCTGATCCGGGCTACGGACCGCCGCTCATAGCTTCGTGAGCGAACCCCCCACGGTCAGGAGGCCCCTTCGACATGTACGGCAAGGCATTCGCACCGGAGTACCAGGGCGATCTGGGCTCGGCGCTCAGTGTGAACTCCTCGTACGACGAGGTCCTCGCCACCGCGCGGCGTGCCCGGCGCGAGGCGGGATCGGCTCTCGACCGGGCCAGGGCCGCGCTGGCGGTCGCGGAGGCCAACCGGCGGCTCGGGCGCTCTGCCGACGCCCGGGCGGCCTGGCACGACAGCTACCGCTGCGCCCGCGAGGCCGGTGACCCGGCGGGGATGGCGTGGGCGCTGTGGAGCGGCGGGACGCTCGCGCGCCAGTGCGGCGCACTGCGGCTCGCGCGCCGGCTGCTGTCCGCCGCCGTCGCGTGCGCGGAGGCGGCGGACGACCGTCTCGCCCACGGCTACGCCCTCGCCGGTCTCGCAGAGACGGGCCGGATACAGGGCGACTACGCGGCCGTGGCCGAGCTGCACGAGCAACTGCTGCGGCAGGCACGGGCGCACGGCGAGTCCCGGCATATGGTGTGGGCGATGTCCGGCATCGCCCAGATGCACCGGAACACCGGCGACCACGCCACGGCGCTGGAGCTGTTCACGGAGTGCGTACGGATCGCGACCGAGGCCGACGACGCCCGCGGGCGCGCGTGGTCGCTGCGCGGCATGGCCGATGTGCTGTCGCTGCGGGGCGCGACGGACCGTGCCCTCGCGCTGCTGACGCGGGCCGAGGCCGTCTGCCGCGAGATGGAGCTGGCGGGAGCGCTCGCGTACAACCACAAGATGCGCGGCAACGTCCTGTTCCGGGCCGGGCGTTACGAGGAGGCGCGCGCGGTCTACGCGGTGGCGCTCCGCGAGTTCCGGGACATGGACGAGGCACGGGGCGCGGCGCTGGCCCGGCTCGGCCTCGCCCGGTCCCGGTTCCGCTGCGGCCGCCCACGGGACGAGGTGTTGTCCGAACTCTCGGACCTGGAGGGCGAATTCGGGCGCATCGGCCTGCGTGAGGCCCGCCGGACCGCCGCCGCGTTCCGGGCCGAGCTGATGGCGGCGTGACGACCGGCGCGCCGGTGTGCCGGCGCGGCCCTGCCACCGACCGCCCCCTGAGACTCCACCGGACCGGAGTCCGGCGCCGCAGGGGGTGGCGGGCCTTGACGTGTGCCAGGGTGGGGAGATGGATCCGGTGATGGCGCAGGGACAGGTCCTGGCGCTCCTCGACGCCACGGGAACGTTCTTCAAGCCCGCCGCGCTCGCCTTTCCGGGCGCGGACGCCGGCGCCTGGGCGAAGGCCGCGGCCGTCGACCCCGGCGCGGCGGGGCCGCACGGCGCCTGGCTGCTGGACTTCCGCTGCTTCGCGGTCCCGCGCCCGGGCGGGCGGTGGCTGCTGGTGGACGCGGGAGTGGGCCCGGCGGAGGGACCGGGTGCCGAGTGGTGCCCGGTGCCGGGGCGGCTGCCCTGGGTGCTCGCCGACGCCGGAATCGATCCGGCGGACGTCGAGACGGTGGTCCTGACACATCTTCATGAGGACCATGTGGGCTGGTCGATGGCGGCGAAGGGCGAGCCGATGTTCCCCGGTGCCCGATATGTCGTGCAGCGCGCCGAGACCGAGGCGCTGGACCGGCAGGACCCGGTGTGGGACTGGGTGGTGCAACCGCTGTGCGATGCAGGACAGTTGCAGGCGGCGGACGGGGCGCTGCGGCTCGGTGGCGGTGTGGAGCTGCTGCCCACCCCGGGGCACACTCCCGGGCACCAGTCGGTGCTGGTGACCGGGCAGCGGCCGGGCGACCGGGACGTGATGATCACCGGTGACGCGCTGGTGCACGCCGTGCAGTTGGCCGATCCGGCCGTGGCGTACGCCCACGAGCGGGACCCGGCCGCGGCCCGCGTCTCGCGTGAGGCACTGCTGGCGCTGGCGGTGGAACGCCGGGCCCTGCTGGGCACGGCGCACCTGACCCGCTCGTTCGTGGAACCGTCCGCGGAGCACCACCCGCACGAGGAGCCGCACCGCCATCCCGGAGCCCCGTTCCAGCGGCGGTGAGTCCGCGTCAGCCGGCCGATGTGACCATGACGGCCGCCCTTGACGCGTACACCGGCCGCGCCGGCGTCCGGTGCGGAACCGGCGGCCCGGGAGAGCCCGGCGTCGGTCCTCGCGGGCCGGGCCTGCCGCCGGGGCCGGCCCGGCCGGGTGCGACGCCTCGCGGGACCGGTCCGCGTGGGGCACCGTGGAGGGAACGCATCGAGAGGAGTGCGACGCACATGTCGAACCACACCTACCGTGTCACCGAGATCGTGGGCACCTCCCCGGACGGCGTCGACCAGGCCATCCGCAACGGCATCACGCGCGCGAACCAGACGCTGCGCGGCCTCGACTGGTTCGAGGTGACGCAGGTCAGGGGCCATATCGTCGAGGGGCAGATCGAGCACTACCAGGTCGGTCTGAAGGTCGGCTTCCGCCTGGAGGACGGTGCCTGAGGCGCCGGCGGGGCCGGAGCGGCAGGCGTCAGGTACGTCCCTCGCGCTCCTGCGCGTCCTTCATGGCCTCACTCGTGCTCCGCTCGCCCCACCGCGCCCGTACGACCCGGAAACCGGCGCGCTCGGCGTCCTCGCACACCAGCTCGTCGTCGTCGACGAACATCCGGACCTCCCGATCGCGGCCGAGTCGCCGCAGGATCTCCAGCTTGGTCCTGCGCGCGGGCCGGCGGTCGTCGTTGCGCCGCATGAAGACACGCCCCTCGGGCAGTCCCTGGGCGGCGATCCAGTCCACGGTGTCCGCACGGCACCGCTCGGGCCGGCCCGTGAGGTACAGGACCTCGCACTCCTCTGCCGCCTCCAGGCACAGCCGGACCCCCTCGGGCAGCGGTGGGTCCTGCGGGGCCGCGGCGAAGAACGCGTCCCACGCGCGGGGCGTGCGCTGTAGCAGGTACTGGCGGTGCCCGGCGTCCGAGAGCGTCCCGTCGAGGTCGAAGACGGCCAGCGGCCTGGTGTTTCGCGTCACGGCAGAAGAGTAGGGGCTGTCCGGGCGCGGAGGTGCGGCCGGTGCGGGAATCTGCACGGCGCACGGGCGTTGAACAGGAGGTGAGCTCAGTGATCGCTTCCACCCGCCTGTCCGTTCTGGACCGTTCCCGCACCCGTGAGGGGCAGGACGGGCCGGCCGCGCTGCGTGACACCGTGCGCCTCGCCCAGGAGCTGGAGGCGCTGGGCTACCACCGGTTCTGGGTGTCCGAGCACCACAGCGTGCCGGGTGTCGCCGGTTCGGCGCCCACCGTGCTCGCGGCGGCCGTCGCGGCGGCCACGTCGACCATCCGGGTGGGCACGGGCGGCGTGATGCTGCCCAACCACCAACCGCTTGTGGTGGCCGAGCAGTTCGGGGTGCTGGAGTCGCTGTTCCCGGGCCGGATCGACATGGGTCTCGGACGTTCCGTCGGCTTCACGGACGGTATCCGCAGGGCGCTCGGCCGGGACAAGAAGGACGCGGACGACTTCGCGGCGCAGCTGGACGAGCTGCTGGGCTGGTTCACGGGCGGGCAGCGGGCGCATCCGCAGGTCCATGCCCGCCCTGCCGAGGGCCTGCGGGTCCCGCCGTACGTCCTCGCCACGGGCGAGGGGGCGGGGATCGCCGCTCGGGCCGGGCTTCCGCTGGTCATCGGTGATCTGCGCGGCCGGGACAAGATGCTGGCCGCGATCGAGGACTACCGCCGGGGCTTCGAGGCGTCCGCATGGTCCGAGCGGCCGTACGTGATCGTCGCCGGGACGGTCGCGGTCGCCGGGACCGAGGAGGAGGCCCGCAGGCTGCTCGTGCCCGAGGCGTGGTCGCTGGCGTACTCGCGGACGCACGGCGTCTTCCCGCCGCTGCTGCCGCCGGAGCGGATCGAGGCGCTGGCGATGACCGACAAGGAGCGCGGCTTCCACCGGGCGGGCGTAGAGGGCCATGTCGCCGGCACGGAGGAGCAGGTCGCGGACGCCCTGGAGGCGGTGATCAAGGACAGCGGCGCGGACGAGGTGCTGGTGACCACGAGCACGTACGACCGCGACGCGCTGCTCGGCTCCTTCCGGCGCCTGGCGCGCGTCGCGGAGCTGCCCGGGGCCGTGGCCGGGCCTGCCGCCGGTGGCCTGACCAGCGCGGACGCCTAGAATCGTCCCTCATGCACAGCAGCCCGCACGATCCGTTCGTACGTGTCCGCGGCGCGCGGGAGCACAATCTGCGCGGTGTCGACGTCGACATCCCGCGTGACGCGCTCGTCGTCTTCACCGGTGTCTCCGGATCCGGCAAGTCCTCGCTGGCGTTCGGCACGATCTACGCCGAGGCGCAGCGGCGCTACTTCGAGTCCGTCGCGCCCTACGCCCGCCGGCTGATCCACCAGGTAGGAGCCCCGAAGGTCGGCGAGATCACCGGGCTGCCGCCCGCCGTCTCGCTGGAGCAGCGCCGCTCGGCCCCCACCTCGCGCTCCTCCGTGGGCACCGTCACCACCCTGTCCAACTCGCTGCGGATGCTCTTCTCCCGGGCGGGCGACTATCCGCCGGGGGCCGCGCGGCTCGATTCGGACGCCTTCTCTCCGAACACGGCCGCCGGCGCCTGCCCCGAGTGCCACGGCCTCGGCCGGGTCCACGGCACGACGGAGGAGCTGCTGGTCCCCGATCCCTCGCTGTCGATCCGCGAGGGCGCGATCGCGGCCTGGCCGGGCGCCTGGCAGGGCAAGAACCTGCGCGACGTGCTGGACACGCTCGGCTACGACGTGGACCGGCCGTGGCGCGAGCTCGCGCCCGAGGAGCGGCAGTGGATCCTGTTCACCGACGAGCAGCCGGTCGTCACGGTGCATCCGGTACGGGAGGCGGGGCGCATCCAACGCCCTTACCAGGGCACGTACATGAGCGCCCGGCGCTATGTGATGCACACCTTCTCCGACTCCAGGAGCCAGACGCTGCGCGCCAGGGCCGAACGGTTCCTCACCAGTGAGCCCTGCCCGGTGTGCCGGGGCAGCCGGCTGCGCCCGGAGGCGCTGGCCGTGACCTTCGCGGGGCGCACGATCGCCGAGCTGGCGGCGCTGCCGCTGACCGAGCTGGCAGCCGTCCTGCGGGACGGGGAAGGCGGCGAGACGGCCCGCGTGCTCACCGCGGATCTGCTGGCCAGGGTCGGCACGGTGACCGAGCTGGGCCTCGGCTACCTGAGCCTGGACCGGGCGACGCCGACGCTGTCCAGCGGGGAGCTGCAGCGGCTGCGGCTGGCGACACAGCTGCGGTCCGGGCTGTTCGGCGTCGTCTACGTACTGGACGAGCCGTCGGCCGGACTGCATCCTGCCGACACGGAGGCCCTGCTGGTGGTCCTGGACCGGTTGAAGGCGAGCGGCAACACGGTCTTCGTCGTGGAACACCATCTGGACGTGGTGCGCCGCGCCGACTGGCTGGTGGACGTCGGGCCGCGCGCGGGTGAGCACGGCGGGCGGGTGCTGCACAGCGGTCCGCCGCACGAGCTCGCCAAGGTGGCCGGGTCCGCCACCCGCCGTTTCCTCTTCGACACCGGCCCGGCGCCCGCGCGGACGCCGAGGGAGCCGTCGGGGCACCTGACGCTCGGCCCGCTGACCCGCCACAACCTGCGCGGGCTGACGACGCGCATCCCGCTCGGCGTCCTGACAGTGGTCACGGGCGTGTCGGGCTCGGGGAAGTCGACCCTCGTCGGTTCGATCACCGAGGAACTGCCGGGTGCCGGGCGTGTGGTGACGGTGGACCAGAAGCCGATCGGCCGCACTCCGCGGTCCAACCTGGCCACGTACACGGGTCTCTTCGACGTGGTGCGCAAGCTGTTCGCCGCCACCGATGTGGCGCGTGCGCGCGGGTACCGGGCCGGCCGGTTCTCGTTCAACGTCGCGGGCGGGCGGTGCGAGACCTGCCAGGGCGAGGGGTTCGTCTCCGTCGAGCTGCTGTTCCTGCCCAGTACGTACGCCCCGTGCCCGGACTGCGGCGGCGCGCGCTACAACCCGCAGACGCTGGAGCCGGCCTATCGGGGCCGGAACATCGCCGAGGTGCTGGACCTCACGGTGGAGTCGGCGTCCGACTTCTTCGCGGAGGTGCCGGCCGCGGCCCGCAGCCTGCGCGCGCTCACGGACGTGGGACTCGGCTATCTGCGGCTCGGCCAGCCGGCGACGGAGCTGTCGGGCGGCGAGGCGCAGCGCATCAAGCTGGCGAGCGAGCTGCAGCGGATGCGCCGCGGGCACACACTGTACGTCCTCGACGAACCGACGACCGGTCTGCATCCGGCCGATGTGGAGGTGCTGATGCGCCAGTTGAACGGGCTCGTGGACGCGGGCCACACGGTGGTGGTGGTCGAGCACGACATGGATGTGGTCGCCGCCGCGGACTGGGTGGTGGACCTGGGCCCGGGCGGCGGCGACGAGGGCGGGCGGATCGTCGCGTCCGGCCCGCCGGCACAGGTGGCGGCCGCGCCGTCCAGTCGTACGGCGCCGTATCTGGCGAAGGCCCTCGGCTGAGGGTACGGCGGGCCCGTGGTCAGCCGAACACCACGGACCACGGGCGCGGTGTCTCCCCCTCATCGGACCGCGGCGCCGCCGTCGTGCGGTCGCGTGCAAGGACGTCCGCCGCGACCGCGGCGAACTCCCGCGCCCCCGGGTGCGGCGACTGGCGCGGCCACGCGGCGCGGATCCGCTGGGTCAGTGGCCGCCCGGCCAGGGGCCGCCACGCCACCCTGGGCTCCTTGCGGGCCACCGGCCCCTGGTCGAAGGCGACTCCGCGGCCCGCGGTCACGAGCCCGATGAGGAATTCGGGGTTGCGGGCGTGGCGTACGCGGCCGGGCACGAAGCCCTCCGTCCGGCAGATGTCGAGCGTCCGGTCGTACCAGCCGGGTGCGGCGGAGCGCGGGAAGAGCACCAGGTCATGGCCGGCGAGGTCGGCGAGCGCGACCTCGGGCAGCCGGGCGAGGGGCGAGGTCCGGGGCAGGACGACCCCGAGGTCGATGCCGACCTCGGGTCCGAGCGCGACGTCTGTGGCGTCGACGGGGGCGTGCACCAGGCCGACGTCCAGCCCGCCGGACGCGAGCAGCCGCAGCTGTTCGTCCGTCGTCACCTCCTGGAGGTCGATCCGCAGCGCGGGCGCCCGGTCCGCGCACTCGGCGAGCAGGGCGCCGAGGACCGCGGCCGAGGTGTCCGGCGGCACTCCGGCCCGCAGGGTGCCGAGGTCGCCGTCGCGGGCGCGCCGTACGAGGACCCGGGTGCGTTCCTCTCGCGCCAGCAGGTCCCGCGCCTCGTCGAGGAGGACCGTGCCGGCCGGCGTGAGCCGGATCTGGCGCCGTGAGCGGTCGAAGAGTTCGGCGCCGAGGTCGTCCTCCAGTCTGCGGACGGCGCGGCTGAGCGGGGGCTGGGCCATGCCGAGCCGTTCGGCTGCCCGCCCGAAGTTCATCTCGTCGGCGACGGCGACGAAGATACGCAGGTGGCGCAAGAGATCCACGGAACGACAGTAGGCGATGGGCAGGGGTTCTCGGGATGACGGGCGAGGAGAGGCTGCGCACGGTGTTCGCGGCGGCGGGAGCCGAGGGCCGTCTGCACGCGGTGGACATCGACTCCGGGCGGGACCTGGGGTACGGGGCCGACGAACCGGTCGTCCTCGCCTCGGTGTTCAAGGTGCTGCTGGTGCTGGAGTTCGCCCGGCAGACGGCGGCCGGTCAGCTCGATCCGCGGGAGCGGGTGCTGGTCACGGCCGGGCACCGGCTCGGGGGCTGGGGCACGGGCGGGTGCCTGGACGACGTGGAGCTGTCCCTGCGGGACCTCGCGCACTTCGCGATGTCCGTCAGCGACAACACGGCCGCGGATCTGCTGCTGGAGCGGGTGGGCGTGGACACCGTGAACCTGCTGGCCGGGGAGCTGGGGCTGGTGAACACCCGGATCGTGGGCGGTCCCCGGCAGCTGCTGGAGTCGATGCTCGCGGAGGTGGGGGCGCGTGACGAGCAGGAGTTCGCCGCCCTGTTCCCGGCGCTGTCCCCGGCCGAGATCGGCGCGCTCGGCGTCTTCGACCCGGCGCGTACGAACGCGAGCACACCGCGGGAGACGACGCGGCTGCTGCGGATGATCTGGCGCGACGAGGCCGGTCCGGCACAGGCATGCGCCGAGGTACGGACTCTGATGGCACGTCAGGTGTTCCGGCACCGTCTCGCGGCGGGGTTCGGTGACGGCGTGCGGATCGCGGCGAAGACCGGCACCCTGCCGGGGCTGCACAACGAGGCCGGTGTGGCCGAGTACCCCGACGGCGGCCGGTACGCGGTCGCGGTCTTCGCCCGCACACCGGAACCGGTGGCGAACCGGACGCGGACGGACGTGGCCATCGGCACGGCGGCCCGCACTGCGGTGGATCTTCTGCGCGGGACAGCCCGCGTCCCGAGCCTGTGACCAGGTCGCATGCACCCGGCGGTATGGGTCGTGGGCGACGGCGGTCTTGGACGCGGAGGGCCGGGGGCTGATCTCCTGCCGTCCATGAGCGAACACACGAACCGCACGGAAGAAGGCGGCCGGCGGTCGCTGGTCCGCAGGACGCTGCTGCGCGGCGCCGCGCTGGGAGCCGCGGTGCCCCTGCTGCCCGCGGCGACGGGGGCGGCGGGGGCGGCAGCGGCGGAACGGAGCGGCGCCGCTGCCACGGGTGTACGGGCGGACAGCGCGACGCTGCGGTGGCTCGGCACCTCGGGCTGGCGCATCGACGTCGGCGGTCGCGGGATCCTCTTCGACCCGTACATCACCCGTTTCGAGACGGGCCTGTTCGGCCCGAAGGGCAGCTTCGATCCGGCGACCGAGCTGACGTGCGACGAGGAGACGGTCGCCCGGCACGCGGGCAGGCCGGAGACCGTCCTGGTCAGCCACACCCACTGGGACCACATCAGCGACGTCCCGTACATCGCGAAGTCCACGGGCGCACGCGTCTTCGGCACCGAGACGACGTACCACGTGCTGCGGTCCCTCGGGGTCGACGCCGCCCAGATCAGTGTGGTCAAGGGCGGCGAGGTGCTGGACTTCGACGGCTACACGGTCGAGGTCGTCTCCAGCCGGCACAGCCGCAACGCGAAGTGGTCGTACTTCGCCCCGGGCACCCTCAACGCGCCGCCGCCGCGCGCCCCGCGCACCATCTCGGACCTGCCGGAGGGCGACACGCTCGCGTTCCAGCTGTCGGTGGCGGGCGGTCCCTCGATGTTCCTCATGGGGGCGAGCGACGTGGACGAGCGCGCGGTGGCCGGGCTGCGGCCGGACGTCCTGATGGCGGCGGTGCCCTCCAGCCGGGCGACGCACCGCTATGTGCCGCGGCTGCTGGGTGCGCTCGGCGCACCGGCGACCGTCGTCCCGGTGCACTGGGACCACTTCGAGAGGCCGCTGAGCGGGCCGCCGCTGCGTGATCCGGTGATGGACCTCGACGGTTTCGTCGCCGAGGTCCACAGGTGCAGCCCCGCCTCGCGTGTGGTCGTCCCCGACTACACGACGGTCTTCGGGGCGGACCTGCGGCCTACCGCTTGACCTTGCGGGTCGCCCGCAGCCACTCCTTGTTCATTGCCGCGATGGAGGGCAGCGGGATGCCCTTGGGGCAGGCGGTCGCGCACTCGCCGGTCAGGGTGCAGCCGCCGAAGCCCTCGTCGTCCATGGCCGCGACCATGTCGAGCACGCGGGTCTCGCGCTCGGGCGCGCCCTGCGGCAGCACATTGAGGTGATTGACCTTCGCCGACGTGAAGAGCATCGCCGAGCCGTTGGGACAGGCCGCCACGCAGGCACCGCAGCCGATGCACTCGGCGTGCTCGAACGCGGCGTCGGCGTCCGGCTTGGGCACCGGCGTCGCGTGGGCCTCGGGCGCGGACCCGGTGGGTGCGCTGATGTAGCCGCCGGCCTGGATGATCCGGTCGAAGGCGGTGCGGTCGACGACCAGGTCCCTGACGACCGGGAAGGCGGCCGCCCGCCACGGCTCGACGTCGACGGTGTCGCCGTCCCGGAAGGAGCGCATGTGGAGCTGGCAGGTGGTGGTGCGCTCGGGGCCGTGGGCGTCGCCGTTGATGACGAGCGAGCAGGCGCCGCAGATGCCCTCGCGGCAGTCGTGGTCGAAGGCGACCGGGTCCTCGCCGCGCACGATGAGGTCCTCGTTCAGGGTGTCGAGCATCTCCAGGAATGACATGTCCGGGGAGATGCCGTCCACCTCGTAGGTGGCCATGGCGCCTTCGGCGTCGGCGTTCTTCTGGCGCCAGACGCGCAGGGTGAGCTTCATGCGTAGCTCCGCTGGGTGGGGTGGACGTACTCGAAGACGAGGTCTTCCTTGTGCAGGACCGGTGCGGCGCCCGTGAACTCCCAGGCGGCGGCGTACGAGAACTCCTCGTCCTTGCGGGCGGCCTCGCCGTCCGGGGTCTGGGACTCCTCGCGGAAGTGACCGCCGCAGGACTCGGAGCGGTGAAGGGCGTCGAGGCACATCAGCTCGGCGAGCTCCAGGTAGTCGACGACCCGGTTGGCCTTCTCCAGCGACTGGTTGAACTCCGCTCCGGTGCCCGGTACCTTGATCCGCCGCCAGAACTCCTCCCTGATCTGCGGGATCCGGTCGAGTGCCTTGCGCAGTCCGTCCGCGGTACGGGCCATGCCGCAGAACTCCCACATCAGCTCGCCCACTTCGCGGTGGAAGGAATCGGGGGTGCGGTCGCCGTCGACAGCGAGGAGCAGGTTCAGGCGGTCCTCGGTCTCGGCCACCACCTCGCGGACGACGGGGTGGTCCGCGGTGACCTCGTCCTCCTGCGGATGGCGGGCGAGGTAGTCGTTGACGGTGGACGGGAGCACGAAGTAGCCGTCGGCGAGGCCCTGCATCAGGGCGGAGGCGCCGAGCCGGTTGGCTCCGTGGTCGGAGAAGTTCGCCTCGCCGATGGCGAACAGGCCGGGGACAGTGGTCTGGAGGTCGTAGTCGACCCACAGGCCGCCCATCGTGTAGTGCACGGCGGGGTAGATCCGCATCGGGACCTCGTAGGGGTTCTCCGCGGTGATCCGCTCGTACATGTCGAAGAGGTTGCCGTACTTCTCCTCCACCTTCGCCCGGCCCATGCGCCGGATGGCGTCGGCGAAGTCCAAGTACACCCCCTGGCCGCCGGGGCCGACGCCGCGGCCCTCGTCGCAGACGTTCTTGGCGGCCCGGGAGGCGATGTCGCGGGGCACCAGGTTGCCGAAGGAGGGGTAGATCCGCTCCAGGTAGTAGTCGCGCTCGATCTCGGGGATCTCGTGGGGCGGCCGCTGGTCGCCGCGCGCCTTGGGCACCCAGATGCGTCCGTCGTTGCGCAGCGACTCGCTCATCAGGGTCAGCTTGGACTGATGGTCGCCGGTGCGCGGGATGCAGGTGGGGTGGATCTGGGTGAAGCAGGGGTTGGCGAAGTACGCGCCGCGCCGGTGGGCGCGCCAGACGGCGGTGGCGTTGGAGTTCATGGCGTTCGTCGACAGGTAGAAGACGTTGCCGTAGCCGCCGGTGGCCAGGACGACCGCGTCCGCGAAGTGGGTGGTGATCTCGCCGGTGACGAGGTTGCGGGCGACGATGCCGCGCGCCCGCCCGCCGACCACGATCAGGTCGAGCATCTCGGTGCGGGCATGCATCTCGACGTTGCCCGCCGCGATCTGCCGGGACAGCGCCTGGTAGGCGCCGAGGAGGAGCTGCTGGCCCGTCTGGCCGCGGGCGTAGAAGGTCCTCGACACCTGGACGCCGCCGAAGGAACGGGTGTCGAGCAGGCCGCCGTACTCGCGGGCGAAGGGCACGCCCTGGGCGACGCACTGGTCGATGATCTCCACCGAGATCTGCGCGAGGCGGTGGACGTTGGACTCGCGGGCCCGGAAGTCGCCGCCCTTGACGGTGTCGTAGAAGAGGCGGTGGACGGAGTCGCCGTCGTTGCGGTAGTTCTTGGCCGCGTTGATGCCGCCCTGGGCGGCTATGGAATGGGCCCGGCGCGGCGAGTCCTGGTAGCAGAACTGGACGACGTGGTAGCCCTGCTCGGCCAGCGTCGCGCCGGCGGAGCCGCCGGCGAGACCGGTGCCGACGACGATGATCGTGTGCTTGCGGCGGTTGGCCGGGTTGACCAGCTTCGCCTCGAAGCGGCGCGTGTCCCAGCGCCCGGCGATGGGGCCCGTGGGCGCCTTGGTGTCGGCGAGCGGCGCGCCGGTCTCGTAGTCCAGGTAACTCATGTCAGCTCACCACTCCGGTCATGACGGCGACGGGTACGGAGACGAAGCCCGCGGTCAGCACGAGCGCGAGGACGTCGCCGACGGCCTTGAGCGCGCGGTCGCGCCTCGCGTTGCCCACGCCGAGGGTCTGCGCGGCGGACCAGAAGCCGTGCCGGATGTGCAGGCCGACGGCGAGCATCGCGACGATGTAGATGGCGTTGCCGTACCAGGTGGAGAAGGTCGCGACGACGTTCTCGTACGGATGGCCCGGCTGGGCGTTCGGGTTCACGGTCAGCGTCGTCAGGTCGAGGATGTGCCAGACGATGAACAGCGCCACGATCACGCCGCCCCAGCGCATGGTGCGGGTCGCGTAGCTCGAGCGGCGCCGCTTGTGCACATATGCGGTGGGGCGGGCCTTGATGTCGCGCCTGCTGAGCTGGTACGCGGAGACGCCGTGGGCGATCACGGCGGTGAGCAGCACCACGCGGGCGATCCACAGGCCCCACTCGTAGTGCAGGACGGGCTCCCCCATGGTGCGCAGCCAGTGCCCGTACGCGTTGAACTCACCGGGGCCGAAGAAGACCTTCAGGTTGCCCATCACATGCGCGACCAGATAGCCGAGCATGATCAGGCCGCTGACGGCCATGACCGTCTTCTTGCCGATGGTCGATGCCCAGAAGGTGCGCGTCCTGGACGGTTGTCGTTCCGTCCGCGTTGCCAGAGCCATGGCACCGACGCTAGGGCCGGACCCCACAAGAGGTCCAAGACATGATGCTGCTGGGGACCATAGGCATGGCCTATGGAGCCCTTAGAGTGGTGCCATGCAGCTCCAGCAGCTCCGCTACTTCGTCGCCGTCGCGGAAACCCGTCACTTCACACGCGCCGCCGAGCGCGTCCATGTCTCCCAGCCGTCCCTCTCCCAGCAGATCCGGGCCCTGGAGCAGGAGCTCGGTGCCGACCTGTTCGGCCGGGCCCGGGGCAACATCGCCCTCACCGACGCCGGTGAGGCGCTGCTGCCGCTGGCGCGCCGCATCCTCGCCGACACCGAGACGGCCCGCCGCGAGGTGCAGGAACTGGCGCAGCTGCGCCGGGGCCGGGTGCGCCTCGGCGCCACCCCGAGCCTGTGCACCGGTCTGCTGCCGCAGGTGCTGCGGACCTTCCACGATCTCCATCCGGGCATCGAGATCCTGATCGAGGAGTCCGGGTCGCACGATCTCGTACGGGAGCTGGCACGCGGTGCGCTCGATCTGGCGCTCGTGGTGCTGCCCCTGCCGTCGCCGTCGCCGGCGCTCAGCACGGTCGAACTGCTGCGGGAGGATCTGGTGGTGATCTCCCCGCCGGCGGCCGCGGCGCCGCCCGCGCCGGTACGGATCGCGGACCTCGCGGGCGAGCCGCTGGTGATGTTCCGGCACGGGTACGACCTGCGGGAGCTGACCGTGGCCGCGTGCCGCGCCGAGGGCTTCGAGCCGTCGTTCACGGTGGAGGGCGGCGAGATGGACGCCGTGCTGGGGTTCGTCCGGGCGGGACTGGGCGTCGCCGTCGTGCCCAGCATGGTCGCCGAGGGCGCCGGAGGGGACCTGCGGGTCACCCCGCTCGCCCACCCCGGCCTGCGCCGCACGATCGCGCTCGCCCACCGCAGCGACGTGGCGCCGCCACGGGCGGCGCGTGAGCTCCAGCGAGTCCTGCTGAACTCCCGGGCCCCCACCGACGGACCGCTGGGCCCCGGTCGATCCTGAGCGTCCCCGGCTGGGCCGGCAGGCGGCCTGGGCCGCCTGGTGCGACCCTCCGGGCCGCGGCCTGGGGCCGGAGTTCGGCGGGTCCTGGCCCGGCCGGCTTGACCTGCCCGGCTGGAACCCGCCGGGCAAGCCCCCGGCGGCGCGGTGCTCCGAGCCCGGGTGGCGGCCCGGGCCTCCGCGGGTGCGGCCCCACCGGGCGGCGGCCCGCGCCCCAACTCTGCGGCTCCCGCCCCTGCCAGGCGGCAGCCCCGGCCCGGGCCCCGGCCTCCGCCCGGCCTCGGCCGGACCGGGCTGCGCGGCCCCGCCCCTGCCGAACTTGCGTGGCCCCGGGCCCCGTTGGTTCAGATCGCGTCGGCGAGGACCAGGGCGTGGATGCGGTCCGGCGCCCCGGGGCGGGCGTAGTACCAGCCCTGGGCCGTGTCGCAGCCCAGCTCGCGCAGTTGCTCCGCCTGGGCGCCGGTCTCCACGCCCTCCACGGTCACGGCGAGTTCGAGACTGTGCGCCAGCGACACGATGCCCTCGACGATCTTCAGGTCGACGGGGTCGGCGGGGTGCTGCTGCATCCCCTGCGTGAAGGAACGATCCAGCTTCAGCACACTCACCGGCAGCCGGCGCAGATTGGCCAGGTTCGAGTAGCCGGTGCCGAAATCGTCGAGCGCTATGTCCACGCCCATCTCGGCGAGTTGGCGCAGCGGCTTGAGCAGGTCCTCGTCGGCTCCGATGAGCGCGGACTCGGTGACCTCCAGGCACAGCGCGCCCGGCTCCAGCCCCGAGCGCTCCAGCACGTCGACCGTGTCCGCGACGAGCCCGGGATGCTGGAGCTGGGCCGGGGAGAGATTGACGTTGATGCGCAGCGGGCCGCCGTCGGTGTGCCGTCTGCTCCAGTACCGTGCCTGCCGTACAGCCTCCTGGAGCACCCAGCGCCCGAGCGGCACGATCAGCCCGGTGCGCTCGGCGAGCGGGATGAAGCGGTCGGGGCCGAGCACGCCGTACTGCGGGTGGCACCAGCGCACGAGTGCCTCGGCGCCGTGCACACTGCCGTCGCCGAGATGGACGAGCGGCTGGTACTCGATGAAGAACTCGCCGCGCTCCAGCGCGGCGGGCAGCGCATTGGTCAGCCCGTGCCGGGTGATGGCGCGGGCGTCGGCCTCCGGGTCGGCCAGCTCGAAGCGGTTGCCGCCCGCCGACTTGGCCCGGTACATGGTGATGTCGGCGCTGCGCAGCACCTCGGCGCTGGTCCGCTCGCCCGCCGGGCCCTCGACGATGCCGATGCTGCCGCGCACGGTGAACTCGCGTCCGTCGATGGTGACCGGCGAGGCGAGCGAGCCGAGGATGCGGGCGGCGAGCTCGTCGACCTCGCGCTCGGTGTCGGGGCCCGTGGTCAGCGCGACGAACTCGTCCCCGCCGAGCCGGGCGACCATCTCGCCCGGTGCGGTGGCGCAGCTCTGCAGCCGGTCGGCGACCTCCACGAGCAGCCGGTCTCCGGTCGCGTGTCCGAGGCTGTCGTTGATGGCCTTGAAGCCGTCGAGGTCGAGGTAGCACAGCCCGAAGCGGGCGCCCTCGCCGGCCGACAGGGCCTTCTCGAGCCGCTCGACGAACAGGGTGCGGTTGGGCAGACCCGTCAGCGCGTCGTGCGTGGCCTCGTAGCGCAGCCGGAGGTTGAGCAGCCGGCGCTCCGTGGTGTCCTCCAGGAGTGCCAGCTGGTACTGCGGGGCTCCTTCGGCGTCGCGCAGCAGCGAGACGGTGAGGTTGGTCCACAGAACCGTTCCGTCGTTGCGGTAGAACGGCTTCTCTATCCGGTAGTGCTCGCGCTCGCCGCGCACCAGTTCCCCGTAGAGCTCCCACACCTGGGGCCGGTCCTCGGGGTGCACCCACTCGGTGACCCTGCGGCTGCGCACATGGTGTTCGAGACCGCCGAACATCTGCATGAGGGTGTCGTTGACCTCCAGCAGATTGCCGTCGAGGTCGGCGATCCCGATGCCGATCGCGGCCCCGTCGAACACCGCCCGGAAGCGGACCTCGGTGGCGTGCATCGCCTCCAGGGCGTCGTTGCGCGCGAGGAGCGAGGAGCGGGCGATGGACTCCTGCTCGGCCAGGGTGCGTTCGCGCAGCGCCGCCGCGAACCCGGCGGCGACGGCGTGCTGGAGCCGGGCGCAGCGCGCCCTGTTCTCCTCGGCGGTCTGCTCCTGGTCGCCGCAGTACAGCACGAGGTAGGAGTCGACGACGCCGAGCGTGCGGCTCAGCGCGTCGGGGTCCGTGCAGTGGGCGTCGACGAGCGCCCTGCCGATCCGCTGCGCGCCCTGCGCGTCGAACGTGCGCTCGCGCAGCACGCGGCTCAGGTCACGTGCGAGCGGCAGCAGATGCTGTTCGAACTCGGGCCGGGTCAGCGACGTGGCCGTCACCGGGAAGACGGCCCGGCTCCAGATCGTCGCGAACCGCCTGAGTCTGTCCTCAAGAGCGTCCGGCTCCGCATCGGCACCGGGCGCCTGCGACGACGGCTTCACGCCTTGCGCCCCACCCCGGAGAAGCCCGAGAAGGCATATGGGTCCTCCTGGTCGACGGGGCTGTCGGGCCGCCAGTGGGGCATGGCGACCAGTCCGGGCTCGACCATTTCGTATCCTTCGAAGAAGGCCGCGATCTCCTCGCGGGTGCGCATGACCAGGGGGTTGCGGATCTCCTCGTAGACGGCGACCGCGCCGCCGGCCGTGTCCTCGGGGACCGGTACCCCCTCGTACGAGGCGTGGGTGAGGATCAGCAGACTGCCCGGCGCGAGCGCCTCGCGCAGTTCCGCCACCGCCGCGTACGGATCGTCCGCGTCCTCGAGGAAGTGGAGTACGGCCACGAGCAGCAGGGCCACCGGCCGCTCCAGGTCGAGCAGGTCGGTGACCTCGGGGCTGTCGAGGATCTGCCGTGGCTTGCGCAGGTCGGCGCAGAGCACGCCCGCCCGCTCGTCCTCGGCGAGGAGGCTCTGGCTGTGGGCGACGGCCACGGCGTCGTGGTCGACATAGACGACCCGGGCCTCGGGGTCCGCCGCGCGGGCCACTTCGTGCACATTGCCGAACGTGGGAATGCCGGAGCCGATGTCGAGGAACTGGCCGATGCCCTCGGCGGCGGCGTAATTCACCGCTCTGCGCATGAACGCACGGTTCGCCTGCATGATCTTGGGGAGGCCCGGCATGAAGCGCATCGCCTTGCGTGCCGCTTCCCGGTCGGCCTCGAAATTGTGCGAGCCGCCCAGGTAGAAGTCGTAAATGCGGGACACGCTCGGCACCGATATGTCGATGCTCTGCGGGGCCCAGGCGGGACGCTCCATCGATGTCTCCAACAAGTCGCCACGGCGGATCGGCCATGTCCATGGCCAGCGTTCGAGCCGAGGCTACTGATCGCCCGCCAAGAGGGCGAGCCCAAACGGAAATTAGCGGTCCGTTCTTGGTCACACGTCTTCGTCATGTACACGGGTCATGACCGTTCGTCACGGGCCCGGGGCACGGTCGCCCCGCACATGCGACCGGCCCGCCTCACCCCGGAGGGTGTGAGGCGGGCCGGCGGGGGCCTTTCCCGAGGAATGCCCCCGTGGCCGGGCGCGTTGTGGGGACTACTTGGGCGCTCCGACCGGCTTGCCCTCCGGCGACACGGCGTACCAGGTGCCGCCGACGCCCTGGCCGTTGGTGTCACCGGGCTTTGCGTCGCCGGAGAAGGTGTAGATGGGCCAGCAGTCGATGGTCTGCTGCTTGATTCCGTCGGGCCGGTCGAAGGTGACGAAGCCCTTCTTGAGGATTCCCACAGTGTCGTTCTTGTCGACGGGCTCGACGACGGGCCACTTCTCGAGGCAGTCGCCGGTGCAGGCCGTCTTCATGGGCCAGGCGGAGTCCTTCATGAAGCGGTAGACGGTCATGCCGTTCTTGTCGACGACGATCTCGCCGAGCTTGGGGTCGTTGCGTACGGACAGGCCCGCGAGATCCGCCGCCTCGCCTCCCTCCGCACCGCCGCCCTCCGCACCGCCGTCCTCGGCACCGCCGCCGGGCGCCGCCTTCTTGCCGTCGGGGGCGGACGCGTACCAGGTGCCGCCGACGCCCTGGCCGTTGACGTCACCGGCCTTGGTGTCCTTGGCGTAGCGGTACATGGGCCAGCCGCCGATGGTGAGCTGCTTGGTGCCGTCCGCCCTGGTCACCTCGCCGATGAGGGACGGGTCGACGCCCGGCGCCGCGGTCGCGCCGCCGGCGGCCACGACGGGCCATGCCTTCGCGCAGTCGCCCTCGCAGTTGGACTTCGGCGGCTTGGCGGTGTCCTTGTCGAACCGGTAGAGCGTGAAGCCCGCGCTGTCCGTGACGACCTTGCCGAGGTCCTTGCTCTCCCAGACGGCGAGCTGGCCCGCGGGCTTCGCCGCGGCCGCCTCTCCCCCGGCGTCGGAGCCGTACCCGGCGTCCGCTCCGTAGCCTCCGCTGCCGGGCTGCGCGGGATTCGCGGCGCCCACCGCCTGGCCGTTGGGGGTTTCGGTGCCCTGGTCCTGACCGCACGCCGTCGTCAGCGCGAGTACGGCCGCCGCAGTCACCGCGAGCGAGGCGTTCCGCCAGGTGTTCATGTCCACTCCCGTAGTTCTTCCAGCCGGTTCCGGCGCCTGGGGGCGCCGTTCATGGCCCTAGGTACGGACGGGAGAGCGACCCGTGTTCAATGCCCGGGAAAAAATCTTCGAAGCGGTGGACACGAATGGTGGAAATCCTATGGGCACCAGGCGAATTCACCCCAGGACGGCCGCATGGGAATTGGCTTGAACTCAACTGAACCATGCAGCCCATCTATCACTCCGGTGCCGCGCACATCAGCGGAGGCGGTCGAGTACGGCCGCACCGTGTGCTCCGTCGGCACTGCCCTTGCGCCCGGAATGCCGTTCAGCCGGTGCGCGTCCCGCAGGATCGCCCCTCTTCGAGCGGGTCGCCGTCGGGAAGCCGCTCCGGTCCGGATCACGGCCGCGACCCCTTTCTCATCCGCGGCCGTGACAGGCACCGCGACACGCGGGCGCTTCCCCCGGTCGGCGCAGCGTCATGCCCCATTTGCCCTACACCGATCGCGTACGTCCCACGCCGCTCTTAGCGTTTCGGTGATCGAGGAGCACTCCCCGACCTGTGCGGAACGGTTCCGCTACTGCTCCTCGGGGACCCGGAGGTCCGACCATGCGCGCGATACGTGCCGCGTCCGCCGCTCTGCTCGGAGCGGCCGCACTCGCCCTGACCGCTCCCACCGCAGCGTTCGCCGTCAACAACACGCCGTACGACTTCCGCGTGACGCCCTCGTCCGTCGCCCCGGGGGGCCGCGTCACCCTCACCGCGGGCGGCTGCCCGAGCACGACCACCGTGACGTCCGGTGTCTTCGACACCGTCACCATCCCCCAGAACGGCGCGGCCACGGCCGTGGTCGACTGGGACGCCAAGCCGGGCGCCGTGTACTCGGTCCAGTTCAATTGCATCGGACGGATCGGCACCCTCGACCTGCGGATCTCCGGTGGCACGGCCACGCCGACCGCGGGCTCCACCACGACCGTCGCCCCCTCGGGTGTACGCGGCGGCATCGGCGGCAGCTTCAAGGACATGAACACCGCCGAGATCGCGGCGGGCGGTGCGCTGGTCGCGGCCGCCGCCACGGCGACCGTCTTCGTCGTCCGCAGGCGCTCGGCGGATCGCCGTCACTGATGGGCGGCACCCGCCCTGCCGCACCCGCGCCGTACCGGCTTCCCGGTCGGACCCAACCGCCCGTCGCCCCGAGTCCTGCGCGGGACTCGGGGCGACGGGCGGTTGGGTCCGACCGGGAGGTTCGGCCGGTCAGGCCTGACCGCTGACCGTGCGGCGGCGGCGGGCGATGAAGATGCAGCCGCCGACGGCCGCCGTGGCGACCAGGCCGGCACCGACCGCCATCTCGGCGGTGGTGGGCCCGATCGATCCGCCGAGACCGCCCGCCGCACCGCGTCCGGGGATCACGGTGAACGAGGCGCTGGCGGTCCGCGGACTGTCGTTGCACCGGACTGTCAGGTGGTAGCTGCCCGGCGCGGCGTTGTTGCGGACGCGGGCGATGGCCGTGGCCGTGCCCGTGCCCGCGAACTGGTCGCGGTTACCGCCGCCATCACCACCGCGGCCGCCATCGCCATTACCACCACGGCCACCATCGCCATTACCACCACGGCCACCATCTCCATTACCACCACGGCCGCCATCACCGTCACCACCGCGACCACCGCCGCCATCACCACCGCGGCCACCATCTCCGTCACCACCGCGGCCGCCATCACCGTCACCACCGCGACCACCATCTCCGTCACCACCGCGACCACCGCCGCCATCACCACCGCGACCACCATCTCCGTCACCACCGCGGCCGCCATCGCCGTCACCACCGCGACCACCATCTCCGTCACCACCGCGGCCACCGCCGCCGTCATCACCGCGGTCGTCGCGGTCGTCGCGGTCGTCGCGATCGTTGCGGTCGGCGCGGCCGCCGCGGTCCCCGCGGTCCCCGCGGTCGCTGCGGGAGAGCACGGCGTCGGGGAAGGCGTTCGAGCTGACGACGCCACCGCGGTGGCAGCCGTCGACGGTGATCGTCAGGGTCCCCCCTGGAAACACACGGGACGGGCTGACGTGGACGTTCCTCGGGCCGTCGCCACCGCCGGCGGCGGCCAGCGGAGCGCAGAGCCCGACGGCCGCGAAGGCGGTCGCGGTCACCGCGAAGGCGCGTGTAGCACGCATCGTTGAACCTCCAGCGGAAGACGCTCCGGAGCGGCGCTCCGGGATATTCGACGAGTACGCCTCCCATGACGAACCCTCACTGCGAGGGACATCTGCCGCATTTCGGCCTTGGTCCACCCCGGTGAGGCGACACGCCGTGCATGCCGCCTGCCGCCTGATGGAGCCGCAGGTCACAGACCGTCAGAAATTTTTATCTGCCGATTACCCGGATGGGCCACCCCGAGTGGCCGTCGCCACCCGTTCGCCTTTCCCTTCTCGCAGCCTCCGCGGACCGCACTTAGCGTGACCGCATGCGCACAAAGGGGAGAACCATGGGCCAGGACAGCTACGGCTCGGAGCCGAGGCGACGCTCACCCTGGGGCGTGCTGGCCCTTGTCATGCTCAGCGGGATCGCGCTGATGAGGAACGGCGCCGACGTGGGGATCGGGCCGCCGCAGCCCGCGGCCGCGGCGTCGCTCGCGGGCCGCGCGGGCGAGACGTTCCTGCCCGTGCCGCTCGAACCGCTGCCGTACGCGCCGCCGGCCCGGGTGCGCATCCCCTCGATCAAGGTGGACGCGCCCATCATGGACGTGGGCCTGGACGAGAAGGGGTGGATCGCGGCGCCCCCGCCGCAGGACCCCAATCTCGGCGGCTGGTACCAGAACGGCGTGGCCCCCGGCCAGCGTGGCACGGCCGTGATCGTCGGGCACGTCGACAACCAGGCCGGCCCGGCGGTCTTCTACGGTCTCGGCACGGTGAAGCCGGGTCACTTGGTGGAGGTGCCGCGGCTGGACGGGCGGACGGCGGTCTTCGAGGTGTACGGCGTGGAGGTGTTCTCCAAGACGGACTTCCCCGGGGTCCGCGTCTACGGCGACACCGGTTCGCCCGAACTGCGCGTCATCACCTGCGGGGGCGGCTACTCCAAGGTGCACGGCTACGACGGCAATGTCGTCGTCTTCGCCCGGATGGTCAAGACCTACTGAGCCGCCGCCCGTTACCGCCCCCGCGACCCGGCCCGGGGGCGGCCGTCCGCACGTGCGCGGCCGGCTTCCCGCTCAGCGGCGCGGGACGGTCATGCGGTACCCGTCGTCCAGCAGCTCGGGCAGGTACCTGCGCAGGGCCGCGACGCTCTGGGAGCGGTTGCCGCCCGCGTCGTGGGAAAGCACGACGACACCCGGGGCCGCGCCCTCCAGCACCCTCCGGATGATGGTGCGGGTGCCCGGCTCCGTCCAGTCCAGGGTGTCGAGGGTCCAGGCGAGCGGTTCCATGCCGAGTTCGGCGCCGATCTCGAAGGAGTGCCGGTTCCAGGCTCCGTAGGGTGCCCGGTACCACAGCGGTGCGGCGCCCACGGCCTGCTCGACGACCTCGCTGGTGCTGCCGAGTTCGTCCCGGATCCGCGAGGGCGCGAGGCCCGGGACGAGGGGGTGGGACCATGTGTGGTTGCCGATCACATGGCCGTCGTCGGCCATCTTGCGCAGCAGATCCGGGTGCTGCGTGGCCATCTCCCCGCAGACGAAGAACATCGCCTGCACGCCGTGTTCGCGCAAAGTCGCCAGGATGGCGGGGGTGTACCGCGGGTCGGGCCCGTCGTCGAAGGTGAGCACCATCGTGCGGTCCTTCGCGGGCACCCGGAGAAAGGGTCTCGAACGCACCGGCGGTGCCGCGCGCCGCAGGCCGGTGGGCACGTACGCGGTCATGGGCCGGAGCCGGTAGGACGACGCCTGCGGAAGCCGCGCCGCGGTCCGCGGGCTCGCGCCGCGGCCGGGCGGTGCGGGGGCGGGCGAGGGCGCGGTACGCCCGGGTGCCGTGGTCCGCTCGGTGGCGAACAGCCCGCCGACGACAGCGGCACCGCCGAGGCAGGCGGCGAGGCGGAGCACCGAGCGGCGTCCGCGGAGCAGCTGATCCTTGTCCATGGCCCATGGCTCACACCTCCGATCCACCGGGTAACCGATCGACACCGTATTGCTGGGCGGAATGACCCGATGGGAGCAGCGCCGCCCGCCGGACGCGGGTACCGGGGGGACGGGCCCGAGGACGGCCGTCCGGCCGGGGGGTTCTGGCCTCGGTGGCGTGACCGAGCATGCGTCTCACCGGTTCGAACGCCGCACGGACGGGCCCGACGTGATCCTCGTCGTGCCTGGAACCATCCCATGCCGCTGTGGCGCGAAGCACCGCAGCTCCCTACTGGAGTGCGAACCTCCGTCGGCAACAGCCTAGTTGGCGAAATCGGCAGGTCACCGACCTGCCCGCCGCTCGGAAGGATCGTCGCCGGACGGACATGAGTGCCGTCAAACCCGCCGGAGCGATCCAGGAGGAATCTTCCGACTTGCGGGCGGGAGAGAGATTCGAGTCCAGCCGGTGATGCCGGCAGGTGCGGCGCCCGGTCGTGCCGGTGGCCGACACGACCGGGGAGACCGCCGCAATGTCTGGCCGCCGGGACGCTTACTGGCGGCCGAGCGGCGGGTCACCGGATCGTCGGCTCGGTCGCGGTGCGGCTGGTGAAGGCGGGCCGGTGGCCGGTCACCGTCGTCCCGCAAGGACGGCCGGTGGCCGGGGCCCTCAGCGGCCCATGGTGAGGCCGTCGTGCCGTGCGCCACGGCCGAGCACCGCGGCGCTGATGTCGGCGAGGGCCGTGCGGTAGTCCTCGCGTCCGGGGTCCGTCCGCAGCGCCTCGGGCAGGTTGACGACGCGTCCTGCGACGGTGTCCATCCCTTGCGGGACGAACTCCGCCCGTGTCACCTCCCAGCGCCCGGACGGTTTCGCCGGTGGCGAGAAGGTGAAGCGGCCGATGGAGCCCTGGTTGCCGCGGGGGTCGTAAAACCCGGCGTGGTTGATCATCGCTCCGGCGATCTGGTCGCCCATCCCGTAGACGATCCAGGTGCCGTTCACCTTCTCGTACGCCTGCGGGACATGGGCGTGTGTGCCGAGGATCAGGTCGATGTCGGGGCGTCCGGCGGTGTCCGACGCGGTGAGCGCGCGGCCGAGGGTGAGCTGCTGTTCGTCGGGGGCGGTCTGCCATTCGGTGCCCCAGTGCAGGCTGACCACGACGACGTCGGCGCCGGCCCGGCGGGCGGCCCGTGCGTCGTCGACGATCTTCTGCTCGTCGATGAGCTCGACCGTCCAGGGCCGGTCCAGGGGGAGCGGGATGCCGTTGGTGCCGTAGGTGTAGGCGAGGTGCGCGATGTCGGCGCCGCCCGCCGTCAGTCTGGCGGGCCGCCCCGCCTCGGCTTCCGTACGGGCGGAGCCCGCGTGTTTCACGCCCGCCCGGTCGAGGGCGTCCAGAGTGCGCCGCACTCCTTCCGTGCCGTCGTCGAGGGAGTGGTTGGAGGCGGTGGAGCAGGAGTCGTAGCCCGTGGCCGCCAGTGCCGGGGCGATCTCGGGCGGGGACTTGAAGGTGGGGTAGCCGCTGTAGTCGCCCCGCTCGCCGTAGACCGTCTCCATGTGGCAGAGGGCGAGGTCGGCGCGTGAGACGACCGGCCTGACCCCGGCGAGCATGGGGCGGAAGTCGTAGCCGTTGCCGCCGGCGTCGCGCCGGGCCTGCTCGATCACGGTGTTGTGCGGGAGGACGTCGCCGCTGGCGACGAGGGTGAAGGGGCGGGGCGCGCGGGCGGAGCCGCCCGTGGCGGAGGGGGCGGTCCCGTCGGCGCGCGGCGGGGCGGGCCGGTCGGTGCATCCGGCCAGGGCCGCGAGCAGCAGGGCGGACAGGGCGGTCGTCGTCTGTCTCGGGCGTGGTCCGCGTCGTGCGGGGGGTGTACGGGGCATGCCGAACAGCCTCCATATTGTGCGATTTCATACTTATCGGGCCTCCTGAATCCACAGGGCACCCCGGGCCGAGTCAAGCGACGGAGCCGTGATGTCCCCGGAACGGCCCTCGTCCGTCCGGCGGCGTGAGGCGGCCGCCGGTCCGGCCGACCGCTCGCCGCACCACTCGCCGCTCGGTGCGACCGTTCGTCGACGACCGCAGTACGGCGTCTGTCGCTGTGCGCCCGGATGCGTTCGTATACGGCACGTGGCAGCGACCGACGGGTGAAAGGGTGTTTGGCGATGGCAACGGCGACCGCGACGACCGACGAGCGGGCCATGGCGGACCTGCAGCGTGACCACGGCCCCGCCCTGATGAGCTTTCTGCTCGGCCTCACCTACGGGGACCAGCAGCGCGCCGAGGACCTGCTCCAGGAGACGCTGGTGCGTGCGTGGCAGCACCCGGAGGCGTTCGAGGGCCCGTATGAGTCGATGCGGCCCTGGCTCTTCACCGTCGGCCGCCGCCTCGCCATCGACGCCCGGCGCTCCCGGCTCGCGCGCCCCACGGAGATCGGCGACGGCGTCCTCGCCACCACACCGGACCCGGCCGACCCAAGCGAGAGCGCGGCCCTGGCCCTCGACGTCCGCGCCGCGATCGGCTCGCTGAGCCCCGAGCACCGAGCCGTGCTCGTGCAGATCTACTTCCGCGGGCTCAGCGTGAACGAGGCCGCGCACGCGCTCGGCATTCCGCCCGGGACGGTCAAGTCGCGCTCGCACTACGCGCTGCGCGCCCTGGCCCGGTGCCTGCCCGGCTACAGCAGGCGCCCCGTCCCGTCCGCCCCACCCGCCCCGGTGCAGCGCGTCTCCCCCACGGACCACGACCACGGCGTGTCCGTATGCCAAACGTCACGCCGGAGTTGAGCAAAGAAGCGCCCCCGGCCGTGTTCGACGGAGGAGGCTCGTCATCGAGACCCGGACACGGTCGAGAGGAAGTGGGTGGACGGCGTGCAGCGCGAGAGTGCGAACGGCACCGGGGGACCGGGGCTGGCAGTCCCCATGGCGTGGCTGTGCGCCGAGTACACGGCCGAGGAGATGCTGCGGGCCGGCGCGCTCGTGGAGTACGGCTCCCTGGAGTTCCGTGCGGGGCGCCTGACCCTGGCACTGACGATCCACCTGTGCGACGGCCCGGGGCCGCCGGACGCGGTGCGCTCGGCGGCCACGATCGACGAGTGGCTGTCGCTGACGTCCTACGGGCATCCGTGGCAGGAGTGGGTCGAGGAGCGGCTCGCCTCCCGGGCGGCCCGTGAACGGCACGGCGGACCGGACCCCGATCTGGCCCTCGCGTCCGCCGCCTGGGACTGGCTGCGTGCCACCGAACTGCTCGCGGACGACCTCGGGGACCCGGAGCCGTGGCATCCGGCCCTCCCGCTCGTCGGCGGCGGGGAGGAGGCGGGCAAGGTGTGGACGCCGGCCTGGCAGCTGGGGCTGCCACTGGGCCATCTGGCGATCCACCTGTGGTGACGCCCGCGGGACGGACGTGACGCTGCGTCCTCAGTCGGCGCGCCGGACCGCCGAGGAGTGGACGCCCGCGCGGTACTTGGGGATCCGGATCGTGATCTTCATGCCGGCGCCGACGGCCGTCTCGATGACGAGCCCGTAGTCGTCGCCGTACACCTGGCGCAGCCGTTCGTCGACGTTCAGCAGGCCGATGCCCGACGAGGTGGACCGCTCCCCCGCCAGGACGGCGCGCAGCACATCGGGGTCCATGCCCACGCCGTCGTCCTCGATCGTCACCGTGGCCTCCGGGCCGGCGTCCTGCGCCGCGATCATGATCCGGCACTCGTGCCGGGAGTCCTCCAGGCCGTGCTTGACGGCGTTCTCGACGAGCGGCTGCAGGCACAGGAACGGCAGGGTCACCGGGAGCACCTCGGGGGCGACCTGCAACGTCACCTTCAGCCGGTCGCCGAAGCGGGCGCCCGCGAGCGCCAGATACTGCTCAATGCAGCGCAGCTCGTCCGCGAGGTGGGTGAACTCGCCGTGCCGGCGGAAGGAGTAGCGGGTGAAGTCGGCGAACTCCAGCAGCAGATCGCGGGCACGCTCCGGGTCCGTCCGGACGAACGAGGCGATCGCGGCGAGCGAGTTGAAGATGAAGTGCGGGGAGATCTGGGCGCGCAGGGCGCGGATCTCCGCCTCGATCAGCCGGGTGCGGGAGCGGTCGAGTTCGGCCAGCTCCAGTTGCACGGAGACCCAGCGGGCGACCTCGGTCGCCGCCCGCACCAGCACGGCCGACTCGCGCGAGCCGTAGGCCACCAGGGCGCCGAGCACGCCCTCCTCGCCGGTCAGCGGCGCGATGACCACCCAGCGCAGCGGGCACTCCAGGTCGTCGCACTCGGAGCGCACGCTCTGGCTGCGCCCCGAGTCCAGGACCTGGGCCACCCGCACCATCACCTGCCGCTCGTGGTGGTCGGCGCCGGATCCGTCCCAGGCGAGGACCCGGTCGCGATCGGTCAGGCACAGGGCCTCGGTGCCGAGGAGGGAACGCAGCCGCCGTGCCGCCTTGCGCGCCGTGTCCTCGGTCAGCCCCGCGCGCAGCGGCGGGGCGGCGAGGGAGGCGGTGTGCAGCGTGTGGAAGGTGGCGTGCTCGACGGGCGTGCCGAGGTCGAGGTCCGGCCGCACGCCGCGCCGGGCACCGGCCCTGCCCAGGGCGAGGCCCAGCGCGACCCCGACGGCGAGCAGCACCGCCCCCGCCGCGGCCAGCGCGGCCGCTTCCGTACCGGTCATCGCTCGGCTCCTTCGGGCTGCGGGCGGCCTGCGAGGTCCTCGGGGAGGTGCAGCCGGGCGAGGATCGCGGCGGCGCCGGCGGGTATGTGGCGCGCGGTGGCCAGCGAGACGGCCACCATCGTCAGGAAGCCGAGCGGTACGGACCACAGCGCGGGCCATGCCATCAGCGTGTGCGGCCAGCCGTCCGGGGCGAGACCCGCCCGTGTGGCCATGACCGCGGTCAGGGCCGCGCCGCCACCGAGGACCAGGCCGGCGGCGGCTCCGGGCGGGGTGAGCCGGCGCCACCAGATGCCCAGCACGAGCAGCGGGCAGAAGGACGACGCGGCCACGGCAAACGCGAGCCCGACCGCGTCGGCGACCGGCACATTGCTCGTCACCACGGACAGCCCCAGCGGGACGGCCATGGCGACCAGGGTCGCGAGCCGGAAGTGCCGTACGCCGCGCGAGGGCAGGACGTCCTGGTTGATGACCCCGGCCACGGACATCGTGAGCCCGGACGCGGTGGACAGGAAGGCGGCGAAGGCCCCGCCCGCCAGCAGCGCGCCGAGCAGCTCCCCCGCGAGCCCGCCGATCACCCGCTCGGGGAGCACGAGCACGGCGGCGTCGGCGGCGCCGGTCAACGCCAGTTCGGGCGCGTACACGCGGCCGAGGACCCCGTAGACGGGGGGCAGCAGATAGAAGGCGCCGATCAGGCCAAGCACGACGAGGGTGGTGCGGCGGGCGGCCCGGCCGTTGGGGCTGGTGTAGAAGCGGACGGCGACGTGGGGCAGGCCCATGGTGCCGAGGAACGTGGCGACGATGAGCCCGTACGTCGCGTACAGCTGGTAGCCGTCCCGCCCGCCGGACAGGGGCTGGGACCAGCTGACCGGGTCGGTGCCGGAGCCGGTCCGTTCGGGCACCTCCGCGCCCTTCGGCAGCCGCAGCACGGTCCCCGCCTCGATGCGGTGGATGCCCTCGCCGAGCGTGACCTTCTCGCCGTGGTGGCGGGTGCTGTCGACCGCGCCGGTCACGGAGAGGGTGAGCGGTCCGTCGAGGTCGACGCGTACGGTGTCGCCGATCCGGACGTCGGTGGCCTCGCGGAGCACCGCGGGCGCGTCGAAGCGGGCGCGGGGGGCGTCGTCGCCGACCCAGGCGGCGGCAAGGAACAGGGCGGGCACCAGCAGCGCGGTCAGCTTCAGCCAGTACTGGAAGGCCTGGACGAAGGTGATGCTGCGCATCCCGCCGGCCGCGACGGCACCGGTGACAACGACGGCCACGACGAGGGAGCCGAGCCAGTCCGGGGCGCCGGTGAGGATCTCCAGGGTCAGCCCTGCGCCCTGCAGCTGGGGCAGCAGGTACAGCCAGCCGATGCCGACGACGAACAGGGACGCCAGCCTGCGGACGGCGGCGGACTCCAGGCGGGCCTCGGCGAAGTCGGAGAGCGTGTAGGCGCCCGAGCGGCGCAGCGGGGCGGCGACGAGCACGAGCAGGACGAGATAGCCGGCCGTGTAGCCGACCGGGTACCAGAGCATGTCCGGCCCCTGGAGCAGGACCAGCCCGGCTATCCCGAGGAAGGAGGCCGCGGACAGGTATTCGCCACTGATCGCCGCCGCGTTGAGGCCGGGCTTGACCGTGCGCGAGGCGACGTAGAAGTCGGAGGTGGTGCGGGATATGCGCAGGCCGAGGGCGCCGATGAGGACGGTGGCGAGCACCACGACGGTGACCGCGGCCACCGCGTAGGTCTGGTTCACGGTCAGCGGCCTTCGACGAGCCTGGTGAAGTCGCGCTCGTTGCGCTCGGCCCGGCGCACGTACCGGCGGGCGACCAGCCACATGACGGGGTAGACGCCGAAGCCGAGGGCGGCCCAGACGAAGGGGGCCGGGGAGCCGGACGGCCCGCCGAGGGCGGCGGGCAGGGCGAACAGCAGCGGCAGCGTACCGACGAGAACCGCGAGGGCGCCGAGGGCCCAGAGCGCGGCCCGCAGCTGGCTGCGCATCAAGGAGCGCACGTAGGTGGTGCCGAGCGTGGTCTGCTCGCTGATCTCGTACCGCGCGGGCGCGTGCCCGGGAGGCCGCCGGGCGGCCCGTGGCACCCCGGTGACCACCTCGCGGCGCGGGGGCTGCTCTGCTGACATGTTCCGTCCGCTCCAGCGTCTGTCGGCGAAGGCGGGTGGATGGGGAGTCTACGCAGCGTCGATCAGGCCCGGTAGGGGCGAGCCGTGAGAGCAGCCAGGGGGCCCTGCGGGTCCGGGGGCCGGTGCCGGTCAGTGGGTCCCGGGAGGCCGCCGGGTCAGCGGGTCCCGGGGCCGGCGCACGCGCTGAGGGCGATCTCCAGTTCCACGTACGACTCCTCCGCCCTGCGGAACGCCACCTCCAGAGCCGCTTCCGTACGCGGACCCGCGAGGCCCCTGGACGCCTCGCGGATGTCCTCCAGGACGTCCGCCCAGCGGCCCGCCGCGCTGCGGGCGACGGCGAGCAGCGCCTCCAGTTCGGCCGGGCCCGAGGGACGCGCCGAGGGCAGTCCGTTCAGTTCGTCCAGCAGTGCTTCGATGTCGGACATCAGGCCCCTTCTTCCCCCGGCGCGATCAAGGTTAGGGTCCGCGGCGCGGCGGCCGGGAGCGCGGTGGAGGGTGCCTCGCCCAGCGGGCCGGGTGCGTCGCCGTACGGCCCGCAGCCTGCGACGAACGGCCCCTCGCGGCCGTCGAACGGTCAGCCGCGGGCGTCCGGAGCCGGCCCGCCCGTGCCCTTGTGGCCACGCGGCAGCATCAGCAGGTCGCGCAGCTGGCGCGCATGGCGGCGGCTGACCGCCAGTTCGGCGGTGCCGACCCGGACGGTCGTCGTCCCGGCGTCCAGACGGAGTTCGTCGATGCGGCCGAGGGCGACGAGGTGGCTGCGGTGGATGCGTACGAAGCCCCGCGAGGCCCAGCGCTCCTCCAGCGTGGACAGCGGGATGCGCACCAGGTGGCTGCCCTCGGCCGTGTGGAGCCGCGCGTAGTCGCCCTGGGCCTCGACGTAGGTGATGTCGTCGACCGGTACGAATCGGGTCACACCACCCAGTTCGACCGGTATCTGCTCGGGGCCGGGCCCGGGCACGACCGTGGGCGGCGCGGCCGGCACGGGCTGGGCGCGCTGCGTGTCGCGCTGCGGCACGATCAGGTCCCGGACCCTGCGAACCGCCTCCGCCAGCCGTTCCCGCCGCACCGGCTTGAGCACGTAGTCGACGGCCTTGAGGTCGAAGGCCTGCACGGCGAAGCCCTCGTGCGCGGTGACGAACACGATCAGCGGCGGCCTGGCGAACCCGGCGAGGAGTCGCGCGACATCGAGCCCGGTCAGCCCGGCCATGTGGATGTCGAGGAAGACGACGTCGATGGCGTCGTCGCCGTCCGGCCCCGCCTCCAGTGCCCGTCCGATGCGCCGCAGCGCCTCGGTGGCGTCGGTGGCCCCTTCGGCGCTGCGGATCCGGGAGTCGGCCCGCAGGAGGTAGAGCAGTTCCTCGAGCGCCGGTTTCTCGTCGTCGACGGCCAGTACGCGCAGCATGGTGCGGAGTGTAGGCGTGCCTCGGGACCGGGACCACGTCCCCTTCCGGTACGGGTTTGCGATCGCGTCGGACGCCTCGGCCGCCGGGTTGAGCAGAGCGCCTTCCTGCTGCGTATTCCAGGGTGACCGCCCGTAACATCAGGAATCGAGGGACCCCCATGAGCCGCCAGCAGCCGCACGAGGATGTGGCAGCCTACGCACTGGGCGTCCTGGAACCCGCCGACGCATTCCGCTTCGAGGAGCATCTCGCCGAGTGCGTGATGTGCACGGTCCGGCTCTCGGACTTCACCGCCGTCGCCCAGGCCGTCGCCGAACTCGCCGGACCCACCCGTACCGACGCCCGCCCCTCCCCCCGGCTGCTGGACCGGCTCACCCGGCAGGTGGCGCTGGAGCGGCGGCGCGGCCGCAGGCGGCGGATGCGGCTGGCGGCCGCGGCGGCCGTGCTGATCGTCGGCCTGCCCGCCGCCGTGGTGGCGGCGCGGGACGGCGCGCGGCCCGCACCGCAGCGGGTGGTGGCGGCCGACCCGGTCACCGGGGTGCGGGCGTCGGTGGCCCTGGAGGACCGGGGGTGGGGGACGTCGGTGGCGATGCGCCTGGCGGGGCTGCCGGGGCCGCGCACCTGCCGGCTCGTTGCGATCGGCAAGGACGGGGTGGAGCATCCGGTGCTCAGCTGGTGGGTGCCGGCCGGCGGGTACGGCGTGGCCGACGGCCCCGGACACGCGGGCCCCCTGGACATCGAGGGGACCACCGGCCTGCACACGGCGGAGATCGGCAGGTGGGAGGTGCGCGGCGACCGCGGCGAGCGGCTGCTGTCCATCGGCGGGTGAGCAGGGACGGGTGCCGCGCCGCCGGCCCGGCGCTCCTTCGGGGGGACCCGAGCGAACGGAACCCGCGCCCGGCCGTCCGAGGCGGCCGGGCGCGGGTGTCCCCGCGGCCGAGGTCAGGGGCTCGTGAGGATGACGAGTTGCTGGGTCGCCCGGGTCATCGCCACATAGCGGTCGACCGCACCTTCGATGCCCGTGCCGAACTCCTCCGGGTCGACGAGGACGACCAGATCGAATTCGAGCCCCTTCGACAGCTCCGGGGTCAGCGACCGGACGCGGGACGTCGTCGGCCGGTATGTGTCCTCCCCGATGTCACCGGCGCCGATGACGCAGGCGATCCCGTCGGCATGTGCGGCGAGCCAGGTGTCGAGGACCGAGTCCAGGTCCGAAACGGATCCGTGGACGACGGGGACGCCGCCGCTCCGGATGGAGGTCGGCACATTGGCGTCCGGGAGCACGGCCCGGATGACCGGCTCGGCCTCCGCCATGATTTCTTCCGGCGTCCGGTAGTTGATGCTCAGCGATGCCAGGGTGATCCGGTCGAGCCCGGCCCGCTCGAGCCGTTCCTGCCACGACTCCGTGAACCCGTGCCGGGCCTGGGCACGGTCCCCGACGACGGTGAAGCTCCTCGACGGGCACCGGAGCAGCAGCATCTGCCACTCCGCGTCGGTCAGTTCCTGGGCCTCGTCCACGACGATGTGCGCGAACGGGCCGGCGAGCCGGTCCAGGTCGGTGCCGGCCGACGCGGTCGCGTCGACCAGGGCGTCCTGGAAGTCCTCGCCGCGGAGCATCGTCACCAGGCCCGTCCCGTACTCGTCGTCGGCAACCTCGATCAGGTCGTCGACGACCCTGGCCATGCGCTCGCGTTCGGCGGAGAGTGCGGCCTCACGCCGGCGCTTGCGTCGTGATGCCTCCGGGTCGCCGAGGCGTTGCCGGGCCGCGTCGAGGAGCGGCAGGTCGGACACCGTCCAGGCCTGGGCGTCCGCGCGCTGCAGCCTCTGCACGTCGTCGCGGCTGAGCCAGGGAGCGCACTTGCGCAAGTAGGCGGGCACCGACCAGAGGTCTCCGACGAGGTCGGCCGCCTCGATCAGCGGCCACGCGCGGTGGAGGGCCGTGCGCAGATCCCTGTTCTGCAGCAGCGACTTGCGGACGAGGTCGGGCGAGGTGTCGCCGTCGTACTTGTCCACCAGGATCGCGACCAGCTCCTCCATGATCTGGTCGCGCGCCTCGTTGTGCGGAGTACCTTCCGCCGCGTCGAACGCCACGGCCCAGTCGTCTGCGCTCAGCCAGATGTCGGACCAGTCGGTCGAGACCGTCATCCCCTCGGCGGGCGGCTCCTCGTAGAACCTGACGGCCGTCTCGATCGCCTTCACCAGGTCCGCTGAGGACTTCAGGCGGGCCACGTCCAAGTCGGCCTCGACCGCTGCCGCGGCTCCTTCGGCGACGAGGTCCCGCAGGGTGCAGGTCTGCACGCCCTCCTCTCCGAGGCTGGGCAGGACGTCGGCGACGTAGTTCAGGTAGGGCCGGTGCGGACCGACGAACAGCACGCCGCCCCGGCGGTGACCCAGGCGGGGGTCGGAGTAGAGGAGGTAGGCGGAGCGGTGCAGGGCGACGACGGTCTTCCCCGTACCCGGACCGCCGTCGACGACGAGAGCACCGCGGGATCCCGCGCGGATGACGGCGTCCTGGTCGGCCTGGATGGTGCCGAGCACGTCGCGCATCCGTGGCGACCGGTTGCTGCCGAGGCTTGCGATGAAGGCGGACTGGTCGTCGAGCGCGGCGTGCCCGGCGCAGCGCCCAATCAGCTCGTCTCCGACAAGACCGTCCGAGGTGAACACCTCGTCCCAGTAGTCGCTGATCCGGCCGCGGGTCCAGCGGTACCTGCGGCGGCTTGCCAGTCCCATCGGGTTGGCGTGGGTGGCTCCGAAGAACGGCTCGGCCGCGGGTGAGCGCCAGTCGACCAGCAGCCGACGACCCGTGCTGTCGGTGAGGCCGAGCCGTCCTACGTATACGGGCTCGGGGTGGTCCGCACCGACCATGTGCCCGAGGCACAGGTCAAGACCGAAGCGGCGCAGCGCGCGCAGGCGAGCGGTCAGCCGGTGGATCTCCGCGTCCCGGTCCATCGCCTGCTGACCGATGCCGCCGGGCGCCCTGCGCTCGGCTTCGAGGCGGTCGGACAGTTCGGCGATCGACTGCTCGAGGCACACCGCGATGGCCGCGAAGTGCTGCTCGTCGCCGGCGATCAACGTCGGATCGGCCTTGGGGGAGAGGTGGTCGGGAAGGTCGAAAGCGCTGGTGGTCAGGGGGTTCACGGCATCAGCTCCGATGTGCGGCCGCGTGCGGCCATGGCGCGCGGCAAGGCGCCTGGACCGGCGTGACGAACGGGGTGGCCACGGCGGGCAACGCTCCGCCTGACGTGGACCCCGTGGTCGTTGCCGGTACAGGTCGCCAGGGTTCGCAGGTTCTCGTGTTACGGGTCCTGGCGGGATGATCCGCGGGGTTCACGCGGACGCTGTCGGCCTCTCTCGGCCGATCATTTCGAGCAGCAGCTTCGCGGCCACCGTCGCCCCGTCGGTGCGGATCTCGCCGGCCACCGCCCTCGCCCGGGCGCGGGTCTCGGGGGTCAGGGCCGTCCCGAGCGCGGCCGAGAGGGACGCGAAGGCCGGAGTCGGACCGTCGTGTGCCGCCCCGATGCCCAGGTCGGCCACCCGGTGGGCCCAGTACGGCTGGTCAGCCAGCTGGGGTACCACCACCTGGGGCGCGCCTGCCCGGGCGGCCGTCGTCGTCGTGCCCGCGCCGCCGTGGTGCACGACGGCGGCCACCCGGCCGAACAGTGCCTGATGGTTGACCTCGCCGACGGCGAAGCAGTCGTCCTGGTCGTCGATCAGGCCCAGGTCGGCCCAGCCGCGCCCGACGAGTACGCGGCGGCCCTGCGCGCGGACCGCCTCGATGGCCACCTGGGCGGCGTCCTTCGAGCCGTGCATGGGCATGCTGCCGAAGCCCACGTACACCGGTGGTTCGCCGGCGTCCAGGAACGACACCAGCTCGGCAGGCAACGGACGTTGGTCCGGCAGGATCCACGCGCCGGTCTGCACGACGTCGAGGTCCGGTGTCTCCTGCCACGGGTCCAGGACCGGGTCCGTCGCCAGCCACGGCCGGTCGCCGATGACGTAGTCGCGGACGTTGTCCACCGGCGGCAGGCCGATCGACGCCCGGTTGGTGTTGAGCGCCTCACCGAACAGCGCGTCGATGCTCTGGGCGTCCAGGTCCCACAGCACCCGATTGTCGGTCACCTCCGGCGGGAACGGCCGGCCCTGATACGCCAGCGGCGGGCGCCGCAGCGACGGCAGGGTGAGCTGCTGGAAGGTCACGGACACGGAGCGGATGCCCAGTTTCTCGGCCACCGACCGCCCGCCGGCCGCGGCCGGCATCATGCCCGTCGCCACCATCGCGTCGCATCCCTCGGCCGCCGCGATGACCGCGTCGAACTGGCAGGCGATCACCGCGGCCGCGCGCTCGGGCAGGGACGACGGCGGCGGCGCCTCCGTCGTCAGCGCGCGCGCCGACGGGCCGACCGGCACCAGTTCCACGCCGAAGCCGCCCAGCAGCTTCGCGAACTCCTCGTCCGCCGGCGCGCACACCCGCACCTCCGCGCCGAGTTCCCGCAACCGCACCGCGAGTCCCGCCATCGGTTGGACGTCCCCGCGCGACCCATACGTCGACAACACCACACGCACGTCGTGTATCCCCCATATCCGCAGCTCCTGGCCTTGAGTCGATGATTCTGCGGTACGACCGGGGCCTTGCCGCAAGCCCCCCGGTGCGCTATAAGTTGAGAGTGGCAAGGAGTGGGAAACCTCCTTGCCTTTGTTTTTGTCGTCCACCGTGGACGGACGACGCCGTCACTGGACGACACCGTCACTTCAGCAGGCGCGACAGCCTCCGGTCGGCGAGCGGCTTCCCGCCCGTCTGGCACGTGGGGCAGTACTGCAGGGACGAGTCGCTGAACGACACCTCGCGGATGGTGTCGCCGCACACCGGGCACGGCTCCCCCGTACGCCCGTGCACCCGCAGGCCGCTCTTCTTCTCCGACTTGAGCCGCCCGGCCGCCACGCCCCGCGAACGTGCGACGGCCTCGGAGAGCGTGGTGCGCAGCGCCTCGTAGAGCACGTCGGTCTCGTGTTCGTCCAGGTTGTGGACCGGCTTGAAGGGCGACATCTTCGCCGCGTGCAGGATCTCGTCGCTGTAGGCGTTGCCGATGCCTGCGATCAGGCTCTGGTCGCGCAGCGCGCCCTTGATCTGGCGCCGCTCCCCCGCGAGTACGGCGGCGAAGGCGGCGCGGTCGAAGGAGTCGGCGAGCGGGTCGGGGCCGAGCCTGGACACGCCGGGCACATCGGCGGGGTCGCGTACGAGGTGCACGGCGAGGCGCTTGGTGGTGCCCGCCTCGGTGAGATCGAAGCCGGCGCCGTCCGTCAGCACCGCACGCAGGGCGAGCGGCCCCTTGCCCGGCCGGGGCGGCGTCGCGGGGAACTCGTCCTTCCACTGGAGCCAGCCCGCGCGGGCGAGATGGACGACCAGGTGCAGTTCGCCGGCGGTGATGTCGAGCCATTTCCCGTGCCGGTCGACGGCCGTGACGGCGGCCCCCTCGATCGCGGTCAGCGGCGGGTCGTACGTCTTGAGGACGCTGACGGCCAGCGGCATGACGCGGGCGATCTCGCGGCCGACGAGGTGGCCGTCGAGGAATTCTCGGAGTGCTTCGACCTCGGGCAGTTCGGGCATGTCTCCACACTGCCGCATGGGGCGGCCCGCCGCACCGACTGCGGCCCGTACCGGTGCCGCGGGCGGTCGGGGCGGAAGTCACAGGCCGTAGACGCGGGTGGCCGTCGCGCCGAACACGGCCCGTCGCTCGTCCTCGCCGAGGGCGTCCGTGAGCTGCCGGGCCGCGTCGAGGACCTCGCCGTAGGAGGCGGCGAGCCGGCACACCGGCCAGTCCGAGCCGAACATCAGCCGGTCCGGTCCGAAGGCGTCGAGCACGGTGTCCGCGTACGGCCGCAGGCCGGTCACGGTCCAGCGGCTCCAATCGGCCTCCGTCACCAGTCCGGAGAGTTTGCAGACCGTGTTCGGCCGCG
The DNA here is from genome assembly GCF_043080095.1 of Streptomyces sp. NPDC015127. Taxonomy (NCBI): domain Bacteria; kingdom Bacillati; phylum Actinomycetota; class Actinomycetes; order Kitasatosporales; family Streptomycetaceae; genus Streptomyces; species Streptomyces sp. NPDC015127. The sequence continues at coordinate 27,567 of NZ_JBIBVE010000002.1, read as the reverse complement.
CGGCGAGCGCGCGTACCGCCCCGGCCCAGGGGTCGAGTGCGCCGGAGGCGACGGGCGGCTTGCCGAGGTGGTCGAGCACGAAGGTGAGTTCGGGGACCCGGGCCGCGGCCTCGGCGGCGGCGGGCAGCTGGGACGGCAGCACGACGAGGTCGTACGCGAGCCCCGCGCGGGCGACCGCCTCCAGTCCGCGCAGCACGTCGGGTCGCACCAGCCACCGCGGGTCGGGCTCGCCCTGCACCTGGTGGCGGATGCCCACGAGCCGTGCGCCGCCCGGGAGTTCGCGCAGGGCGGCCAGGGTGTCGGCGACGTCGGGCGCGGTGAGGTCGGTCCAGCCGACGACCCCGGCGACGAGGCCGTCGGAGTCCGCGAGGGCGAGGAGCTCGGGGGTCTCCTCGGCGACGCACACCGTCTGGACGAGCACGGTCGCGTCCACTCCGGCGGCGTGCGCCTCGGGGCGCAGGTCGTCGACCGAGAAGCTGCGGCGGATGGGGGCCATGTCCGTGCCGGTGATCCACTCCTGGTCCCGGACGGTGAGGTCCCACACGTGGTGGTGGGCGTCGACGACGGTCACCGGCTGTCCGTGCGAAGGTCCCACACGACGGGCAGCGAGGCGTTCGTGCCGTCGGAGGAGTAGTCGTGGGCGACGTCGAGGAGGCCGGCCATGCGGGTCTGCCAGGCGACGTTGACGGGCAGGTGCTCCAACTGGGCGAGCAGGCGGGCGTAGTCGTCGCATTCGAGGACGTGGAAGAGGTCGGTGCCGCTGCGCCAGATGGTCCAGGAGGTGACGCCTGCGGCACGGATGGCGTCGGTGAGGGCCTCGGGGACCTCGCGGTGGGCCTGTTCGTAGGCGTCGACACGGTCGGCGCGGACCTTGGTGTGCAGGGCGACTTTCATCCGGTGACCTCCGGGTTGCGGTCCGGGCCGGGCGCGGCCCCACCGCGCGGGCCGGACTCCTGACTCGACGGACCGCGCCCTTGACTTGACGGAAGCGGCGGACCCGACGGGCCGGGCGCGGGTGGTGGTGGCGCCGTGGGCAGGAGTCCCCCGGCGCGCAGTTCGTCGTAGAGGGCCGCCGGCACCTGCGCGGCGTACAGGCGCGCCGTGTCGCGCACCTCGGCCGCGCTGCGGCAGCCGATCACCGCACCGGCGACGGCGGGATGCCCGAGGGAGTAGTGCAGGGCCGCGGCCCGCAGGGGTACGCCGTGGCGGGCGGCGATCTCCTTCATCCTCAGCGCCCGGTCGAGGACGGGCCGCGGGGCAGCGGCGTAGTCGTAGCGGGCGCCCGGGCGGGGATCGGCGAGCAGTCCGGAGTTGAAGACTCCGCCGACGACGACGCTCCTGCCCCGTGCCGCCGCCTCCGGCAGGAGTTCGGTCAGGGCGCTCTGGTCCAGCAGGGTGTACCGGCCGGCACACAGGACGGCGTCGACGTCGGTGTCGCGCAGGAAGCGGGTGAGCATCGCGGACTGGTTCATGCCGGCGCCGATGGCCCTGACGACGCCTTCGGCGCGCAGCTTCTCCAGGGCCGGGTAGCCGTACCGGAAGGCATCGTCCTCGTGGTCGTCGGGATCGTGCAGATAGACGATGTCGACGCGGTCGAGGCCGAGGCGGGCCAGGCTGTCCTCGATGCTGCGGCGGATGCCGTCGGCGCTGAAGTCCCATACACGGCGGTGGTCGGCGGGGACGGCGAAGCCGTGGGCGAGGTCGTCGCCTTCGGCCGGGCAGGGTTCGAGGAGCCGCCCGGCCTTGGTGGACAGGGTGTAGCTGTCCCGGGGCCGTCCGCGCAGCGCTTCGCCCAGGCGCCGTTCGGACCGGCCCAGCCCGTAGTGGGGTGCCGTGTCGAAGGAGCGGATACCGGTGTCCCAGGCGGCGTCGACGGCGGCGGCCGCGGCGTCGGGGTCGACGGGGGCGTAGAGGTTGCCGATCGCCGCCGCGCCGAAGGAGAGTCGGGTGATCTCCACCGTGCCGCGTCCGAGCATGCTGCGTCGCATCCCGTTGCTGCCCCTTCGCCGTGGGTCCGGGCGACCTTCGGTCACCGCATATTCATCGGACCACTACGGCGGAGTCAACACCCATGCACGGCAAATCCCCGAGCCATACCGGCCATCGGTCCGATCTATCGCACCGCGCCCTCGCGTGCCACCTCGCCGCCGACGAGATCGAGCAGCACGTCGAGCTCCTCCCGCGTCGCGTCCGCCAGACGGTCGAGGTCGGGCAGCGCCTTGCCGTCGGCGACCAGTCCGATGTGCACCTGACCGCCGTACGTCGACATGGCCACGGCCAGCGACTGACCCCGCGCGAGCGGCGCCATCGGGTAGATCTCACGCAGGGGGCAGCCGCCGAGGGACAGGGCCGAACGGGGCAGCGGCACGCTGGTGACGAGGACGTCGAAGAGCATCCGGGCGGCACCGCCGGCGAGCGGGGCCCCGAACCGGTGTGCCAAGGGCGGCAGTTGGTCGGCGAGCAGCGCGACGGCACCGGCGCCGCGCGCCGGGCCCGCCGCCTTGTTGCGGTCCATCGCCCTCCGGACGGAGGCGAGGCGCGCCAGGGGGTCGGGTTCGGCGACGGGCAGCTGGAGCAGGTAGGCGGACAGCTTGTTGCCCGAGCCGGACGGGCTGCCGGGGCGGCGGCGTGAGACCGGCACCAGGGCGCGTGGGCCGGCGGCGGGCAGCCGTTCGCCGCGCTCCTGCATCCAGCGCCGCAACGCGCCGGCGACGACGGCGAGGAGGACGTCGTTGGCTGTGCCGCCCGCGACGCGGCGCACCTGCTGCACGTCGTCCAGCGGCAGCACGGCGGTGCCGAGCCGGCGGGTGCCGCTCGGGGCCGCGGTCAGGGCGGGCAGTCCGCGCGGGTCGAGCCGGCTGGCGCGTACGACGGATGCGCCGACACCGACCGCGCGGCCCAGCTCCTCGATACGGCTCTGGGCGAGGTCGGCGAGCACACGGGGTCCGGCGAGCCAGGAGCGCGGGGGCACGGGGCGCGCACGGCGGCTCCCGGTATGGCGGGCGTCGGCGATCTCGTCGAAGATGCCCGCGCCGATGGCGACGGCGCGCATGCCGTCGGCGAGGGCGTGGTGGAGTTTGACGAGGACGGCGAAGCCTTCGTCGCGAGGGCCGCGCAGGAGGTACATCTCCCACGGGGGCAGTCCCCGTTCGAGCGGACGTTCCATCAGTTCACCGGCCGCCGCGGTGACCTCGGCGGCGAAGTCGTCGCCGGTCAGACCCACTTCCCGGACGTGGCGGCGTACGTCGAAGTCCTTGGTGGTGCTCCAGGCGGCTCCGCCGACGGGAAGCAGGACGTCGCGCACCCGCATCCTCAGTCGCGGAATGGCGGCGGCGCGGTCCGCGAGCAGGCCGAGGACGCCGTCGGCCGCCTCGCCGCCGGGCCGGGGGCCGAAGAGGGCGAGGGCGCCGAGATGCATCGGGTGGCCGGTGGATTCCAGATGCCAGAACGCCAGGTCCAGCGGGGCGAGAAGCTCAGAGCTCACGTGGTCCTCATGTCTCCTGGGAGGCCGGGAGTCGCAGTCAACAGCTTCCCGTCGGTTACGGTCAAGTACGATCGATTCACTGTCAGTTAACAGTCGGCGACCATCAGATCTCAGCCCGGTCCGGAATGACGAACTCGCACCACACACACTTGCCGCTGCCGCGGGACTCCACGCCCCACGACTCGGACAGCCGCTCGACGAGCATCAGGCCGCGTCCTGAGACCCCCGACACCCCCGCGTCCCGCCTGCGGGGCAGCGCGCTGGAGCGGTCCTCGACCTCCACCCGCAGGCGCCGCTCGGTGCCGGAGAGCACCCGTACGGTGACGATGGCCCCGCCGTCCGTGTGCACCAGCGCGTTGGTGATCAGCTCGTCGGCCGCCAGCTCGACCTCGTCCGCCCGCTCGCGCGCGCCCCACGCCCGCACGGCCGCCCCGACCATGTGCCGCGACGACCGCAGCGCCTCGGGGTCGTTCTGTCCGACGTGCTGCTGGAGGCGGCCGAACGTCTGGCGCGCGTAGACGCCTTTGCGGAGCAGCAGCAGGAGGGCCACGTCGTCGTCCCCGGCGCGCTCGTCGACGACCTCGCACAGCCGGTCGGCGAGCAGCTGGAGGTCCCGGGGCCCGCCGTGCACCAGGGCGGTCAGAAGCTGCATCCCGTCGTCGAGATCGGCGCCCGGCTGCTCCACCAGGCCGTCCGTGTAGAGCAGCAATGTCTGGCCCGGGTCGAGTTCGAGGGTGCTGACCGGGTACTCGAGCCGGCCGAACTCGGCCGAGAGCCCGAGCGGCAGCCCGCCCGGCACCGGGAGTCTGCGGCAGCTGCCGTCCTGGGCCCTGATCAGGGGATCGACATGGCCCGCGCGCACCATCTGGACCACACCTGTGGACAGGTCCACCTCGGCATAGGTGCAGGTCGCGAACCGGTCGGTGTCGAGCTCGTGGAGGAAGACCGATGCCCGGGCCATCACGGTGGCGGGCGTGTGGCCCTCGGCCGCGTAGGCCCGCAGCACGATGCGCAGCTGGCCCATGACGGCCGCCGCGTGCGTGTCGTGGCCCTGTACGTCGCCGATGACGGCACCGACCCGGCCGCCCGGCAGCGCGATGATGTCGTACCAGTCGCCGCCGATGTCCCGGCCGAGGCGGGCGGAGCGGTAGCGCACGGCGATCTGGGCGCCGGGCACCTCGGGGATGCGGCGGGGCAGCATCGCCTGCTGCAGCCCCTCGGCGAGGTCGTGCTCCTGCTCGTACAGGACGGCCCGCTGGAGGCTCTGCGCGATGCTGCTGCCGAGGGCGACCAGCAGATTGCGCTCCTCCAGCGTGAAACCGCTCTTGTCCCGGTACAGCAGCCCGAGCGCCCCGATGGGCCGGGCCTGGGCGATGAGCGGCAGATAGGCGGCGGCGGAGATGCCGAGGCCGCTGATGTGCGGCCACAGCTGCGGGTAGGACTCGGCGAAGTCCTCCTTTGACTCGATGAACCGGGGGGCGAGCGTGCGCACCACTTCGCTCATCGGGTACTGATCGTCGACGCGGGTGTAGCGGGTGCCCGGCACGAAGGAGCCATCCGGCCCCTCGGCCACCAGGTGGATCCGCCCGGATTCGAGCAGGCCCATCACCAGGCTGGTCGCGCCGAGATGTTCGAGGCCGTGCGAGTTCTTCAGCAGCTCGATGACGTCCTGGACGGTGCGGGCGTGCGCGAGCGCGGCCGTCGTGGTCTCGACGACGCTGGTCTGGCGGCGCCGCTCCTGGTCCACCTCGATGCGTGCGCTCGAGTCGGCGAGCTCCTGGGTGGCGTCCCGCACGATGCCGATGATGCGGACGGGACGACCGCTCTCGTCGCGCCGCACACACGCCTGGGTGTGCGTCCAGCGCAGGGTGCCGTCGCGGCAGCGGATGCGGAAGTACGCGCCGTAGTGGTCGCTCCCGCGCTTGAGGGCCTGCGCCACCATGCTGTCGAGCCGGACGGCTTCGTCCGCCGGCACCCGTACGGCAAGGCTCGCCGGGTGGCCGTCGTACTCGTCCGGGTGCAGATCGAACACGTCGAGGCCAGGCTCGTCCATGTGCATCAGGCCGCTGGTGAGGTCCCAGTCGAAACAGCCCATGCGATTGAGCGTCAGACTCACGTCCGCGTGCGCCGGCCAGTCGTCGGGGAGCGACAGGGCACCCGCTGCCCGATCAGCCATGGAGCCACTCTGCCATCATTCGGCGCATTCCACGAGCGGATCGGGCAGGCTCGCTCAGCCCTGGAAGGGGTCCGGCGCGGCCGGCTCCTCGGAGAGCGGCACGGGGTCCGGTTCGACCGGGAGCGGGGGCCCCGCTCCCGGGACCGGCGGATCGTCCGGCGGGGGCGCGGCCGGGTCCTGCGGCTCCTCGGGCAGGGGCCCGGGAGCCTCGTCCGCCGGGTCGCCGGGCAGCTGCGGCTCGGGCGCCATGTCCTCGGGTGCGGGGGCGTCCGGAACCGGGCCGTCGGGCACCGGGCCGTCCGGAACCGGGCCGTCCGGAACCGGGCCGTCGGGCACCGGGGCGTCGGGCACCGGGGCGTCGGGCACCGGGGCGTTCGGCACCGGGTCCTGCGGGGAGGGCGTGCCGTCGGGACCGGCGGGGAGGCCGGACTCGCCCTCGCCGGAGGAGCCGCCCGGGTCGGCGGGGTCGACAGGTTCCGTACGCGTCAGGTCGGAGAAGACCTCGTCGGGGTCGACGGGTGGCAGGACCTCGGGGCGTGCGTCCTCCTCCCCGTCGGTGCCGGAGGGCCGTTCGATCCAGGTGTGGTCGGCGGTGTTGACGATCACCAGGTTGTTGACGACCTGGGTGGCCGGCTTGATCACGAGGACGCGGTCGGTGCGGTAGCCGGGCCACGCCTCTCCCTTGGTCACGACCGCGCCCTTCGCGGGGACCGGCGGCTTCAGCGGGGTGCCGCCGGCGCAGCGCACCCGGGGGGCGCCGTACTGGTCGACGAGGACGGCGGTGCCGGCCTGGAGGACGGCCTGGTACGCCGATGCCTCGCCGTCACGGAAGGCGTGGCCGGTGATACGGGTGTCGGCGCGCAGCAGGACCGGGGTGAGGCCGCGCAGGAACTGGGGGATCTCCAACCGGTCGATGCCGGCCCCCTCGGCGAACGCGCGGTCCCTGTCCTTTCCCTTCCCCTCGTCCTTGCTGTCGTGGCCGCTGAGGAGGCGCACCTGGGCCTCGACGTCGCAGCTCGCGACCTCCTGGGTGCCGCCGTACAGGCCGGGGGTGGAGCCCAGCATGGTGCGCAGGGTCGTACCCCCGCCCGACGGGCTCGTGGGCGCCGGGGTGACGGGCGGCGGTTCGAAGGCGGGTGTGGGGTAGGCGGTCGATGCCGTGAAAGGGTCAGCGCCCTTGGCGGCCGAGGGCTGGAGGAGCACCTCCTCCGAGTCCTCCGCCCGGCTTTCGCCGCCGCATCCGGCGGCCAGCGGCCCCACACTCAGCACGGCGACCGCCGCGAACAGACGACGCATCGGTGAGCGCACCAAGATCTCCCGCCTCCTGCAGCTCGACATGTGCCTCCATTTCTGACGGATCGACAGACGAGCCGCGACTTGAACGCGTTCAGTTCACCCCCTAGGGTTCAGTCCAAGGAATTGAACATGTTCAAGCCCTGGGGTGGGTGCCTGATGTCCGCACTGGTCAACCTGATCGTGATGCTCGGAATGCTCTTCGTGGTGCCCGCGGGCCTGCGCCTGATCGACCCGGTCCGGCTCGCGCCCATTCGGCGGACATGGCCGCTGTTCGCGGTGGCGGGATCGGTCGCCCTGTGGCTGCCCCGCGGCACCGCCGCCGTGGCACTCGCCGGCATCTACGCCGTCGGCACGCTGCTCCTGGCCGCGCAGGCGCCGAGACGGCTGCTTCGCACGCGATCGCTCGCCCCCGCCGAGTTCGCGGTGCTCACCGCGCTGGTCACGCCCTCGGTCGCGGGCGTCGCACTGGTGGCCGAGCGGGCCGGACACGAACTGTTCGGCTTCTCCCTGCCGATCCTGGCGCTCACCGTGCCCCACTTCCACTTCGCGGGCTTCGCGGCCGCACTGGTGGCGGGCCTGGTGTGCGGAGCCGCCCGCGGAACCGGGCTCGCCCGGTTCGCGGCCCTGAGCGTGCCGGCCGGCACCCTGCTCGTCCTCGGCGGTTACTTCGCGGGCGACTGGGCCGAGCTGGCCGGCGCACTGGTGCTGACCGCCGGCATGTGGGCCGTGGCGCTGCTGACCTGGCGCGACGTCCGCGGCGCCGAACGGGACCGCGGCACGCGGACGCTGCTCGGTGTCTCCGCGGCCGTCCTGGTTGCGACGATGCTGCCGGCACTGAGCTGGGCCGCCGGCGAAGCCGCGGACCTGCCCCACCCGAACCTGACCTGGATGGCCGCCACCCACGGCCTCGGCAACGCACTGGGCTTCGCCCTCTGCTCGCTGCTCGCCTGGCGACGACTGAAGGAGACCGCCGTATGAACCGCCCGGACACGCGAGGCGCGCTCACCTACCCCGAGACGGGCGCCACCCGGCACGGCCCGCTGCCGGACGGCTACCACCATCTGCACCACACGACCCGCGTCGGCCGCGGCCGCGCCGCCTTCGAGGCGGCCGGGGCCGCGGTCACCGGCTGGCGCATGCACCGCGCCTCCGGGGCCCGGATGCAGGCCACCGCGGACCGGGCCGAGGCCGGGGTGCGCGTCCTGGTGTCGCCGGGCGCCGGGCCGCTGCGGCTGACCGCGCCGTGCGAGGTGATCTGGGCCGTGTACGAGAAGGACCGGACGGGCTTCGCGTACGGGACGCTGACCGGTCACCCGGAGTGCGGCGAGGAGGCGTTCACGGTCGACCTGCACGACGACGGCTCGGTGTGGTTCACGGTGCTGGCCTTCAGCCGGCCCGCCGCCTGGTACACCCGGCTGGCCGGGCCGCTCGTGCCCGTGGCGCAGCGGCTGTACGCCATGCGGCTCGGGCGCGCGCTGCGCGGCATCGCCGCCGGGGCCGCGCGCCCGGCCGACTGATCACCGGGGCGGGAGCTGCCCGATACTGGGAGGGATGGAGTGGTTCGGCGACGATGCCTACTGGCTGAGCCGGCTGGTCTTCCAGCGGGCTCTGGCCGCCGTGTACCTGGTCGCCTTCCTGTCGGCGGCGCTGCAGTTCCGCGCGCTGATCGGCGAGCGGGGGATGTTGCCGGTGCCGGAGTTCCTGCGCCGGGTCACGGCCCGTGACGCGCCGACCCTGTTCCGGCTGCACTACTCCGACCGCTTCTTCGCCCTCGTCGCCTGGACCGGCGTCCTGCTGTCGGCGGCGCTGGTCGCCGGGGCGGCCGACCATGTGCCGCTCGCCGCCGCGATGGCGTGGTGGGCGGTGCTGTGGGCGCTGTACCTGTCGATCGTCAACGTCGGACAGACCTGGTACGGCTTCGGCTGGGAGTCGCTGCTGCTGGAGACCGGGTTCCTCGCGATCTGGCTCGGCAACGAGCGCACCGCGCCGCCGGTGGTCGTGCTGTGGCTGCTGCGGTGGGTGCTGTTCCGGGTCGAGTTCGGCGCCGGGCTCATCAAACTCCGCGGCGACCCGTGCTGGCGCGAGCTGACGTGCCTGTACTACCACCACGAGACCCAGCCGATGCCCGGGCCACTGAGCTGGTTCTTCCACCATCTGCCGAGGCCGGCGCACCGTGTCGAGGCGGGTGCCAACCATGTGGTGCAGCTGGGGGTGCCCGTCCTGCTGTTCACTCCCCAGCCGGTCGCGAGCGTTGCCGCGGTACTGATCGTGGTGACCCAGCTGTGGCTGGTGGTCTCGGGCAACTTCGCCTGGCTGAACTGGCTGACGATCGTGCTCGCCCTGCCCGCCGTCGACGGCTCCCTGATCGTCTACGGTCCCGAACTGCCGGACGCCCCGCTGTGGTACGCCGTTCTGGTGCTCACCGTGGCCGCGGGTCTGCTGGCCCTCAGCTACCGGCCCGTGCGCAACCTGTTCTCGCGGCGGCAGGCGATGAACCGTTCCTACGACGCGCTCCACCTGGTGAATTCCTACGGGGCGTTCGGGACGGTGGGCCGGATCCGCCACGAGATCGTGGTCGAGGGCACGGACGAGCGCGTGGCCCACGAGGGCACGGTGTGGCGCGAGTACGGTTTCAAGGGCAAACCGGGCGATGTGCGCAGGCTGCCGCGCCAGTTCGCGCCGTACCACCTGCGGCTCGACTGGATGATGTGGTTCGCCGCGCTCTCCCCCGCCTTCGCCCGCTCCTGGTTCCTGCCCTTCGTGGAACGCCTGCTGGACGGCGACCGGGACACATTGCGGCTGCTCGCGCACAATCCCTTCCCGGACGCCCCGCCGGCGCAGGTGCGTGCGCGGCTGTACCGCTACCGCTTCACGACCTGGCAGGAGTGGCGGGCCACGGGCGCGTGGTGGCACCGGACCCTCGTACGGGACTTCCTGGCGCCGACGCGGCTGCGCTGAACGCGGCCCGGCCGTGACCGTGCGCCGGGAGCACGCAGTCGGCCTCGTGCGAGGGCACCCTGGACAGGTCCGTGCCCCCTGCCGGAGGGCAGGGGGCACGGGGCGAAGCGCAGATCAGTCGACGCTGGGAAGGATGTGCGGCTCGGCCAGGTCGTCCTCGTATCCGGCCAGCCGGATCGGGGCCGAACGGGCCCAGACCTCGAGGTTGCGGATCTCCTCGGCCTTGCCAGGCCGTTCGGTGCCGTTCTCCGACGGCCGCTTCTCATGCTTCACATCTGGTGTCACCGCGCACTCCTCTGTGTCGCGTATGTGGGACAGGGGCAGTTGGGTCGCGGTGGCGCCGTCAACTCGGGCGGGACCGCGGCCTGGTTGCAGACCTGTCCCAGGAGGGCCGTAGGGGACTGGTAGATCCCTTGGAGGCCGTCCGTTCACCCCAGGGTAACCAAATGAGCGGACCCGTGCTCGATGGGGCCAGTAATTCGGCTCAATTCACGCCAACAACCCCCTCTGAATGGACAACGGCCGGTGCACCTGCTGGTGCACCGGCCGAAGAGGAGGGAAGAAAGGGCGAGTTGCCCGACTTTTACCAGTTTGCGGGAGAGTAGTCCTTGAGGAAGCAGCCGAACAGGTCCTCACCGCTCTCGCCCCGGACGATCGGGTCGTACACGCGGGCGGCTCCGTCGACGAGGTCGAGCGGGGCGTGGAAGCCCTCCTCCGCCAGGCGCATCTTGTCCGGGTGGGGGCGCTCGTCGGTGATCCAGCCCGTGTCCACGGCGGTCATCAGGATGCCGTCGGACTCGAACATCTCCTGCGCGCTGGTGCGGGTGAGCATGTTGAGCGCGGCCTTGGCCATGTTGGTGTGCGGGTGACCCGCGCCCTTGTAGCCCCGGCTGAAGACGCCCTCCATGGCGGAGACGTTCACCACGTACTTGCGCCGGCCCGCGGCGGCCGCCATCACCGGGCGGAGCCTGCTGATCAGGATGAACGGCGCCGTGGAGTTGCACAGCTGCACTTCGAGCAGCTCGACCGGGTCGACCTCGGAGACCGTCTGGATCCAGCTGTTGGTGTCGTGCAGGTCGGGGACCAGGCCGCCGGCGTCGATGGCGGTACCGGCCGCGATGCGCTCCAGCGACGCCGAGCCGCTGACCAGCGCGAGGTCGGTGACGTCCTGGGCGCTCAGCCCCTCACCGCGGGACGAGGGCAGGGCGGCGACGGCGTCCACCGCGCCGCTGCCGAACGTGCCGATGACCTGCGCGGGCGGCAGCTCGCCCGCCGGCAGCGGGGCCGACTCGGCGGTGACGAGCTCGCGGTACGCCTGGGGCGAGCGGCGCACGGTCTGGGCCGCGTTGTTGATCAGGATGTCGAGCGGGCCCTCGGCGGCGACGGAGTCGGCCAGGGCGACGACCTGCGCCGGGTCACGCAGGTCGATGCCGACGATCTTGAGCCGGTGGATCCACTCGTCACTGTCCGGCATGGCCTTGAAACGGCGGATGGCGTCGTTGGGGAACCGCGTGGTGATCGTGGTGTGCGCCCCGTCGCGCAGCAGCCGCAGCGCGATGTACATGCCGATCTTGGCCCGGCCGCCGGTGAGCAGGGCGCGCTTGCCGGTCAGGTCGGTGCGGGCGTCGCGGCGGGCACGGTTGTCGGCGGCGCACTTCTGGCACAGCTGGTGGTAGAAGGCGTCGACCTCGACGTAGCGGGCCTTGCAGATGTAGCAGGAACGGGGGCGCTGGAGTATGCCCGCGATCTCACCGACGACGGACGAGGAGGGCAGCAGCCCCTGCGTCTCGTCGTCGATGCGCTCGGCGGAGCCGGTGGCCGTGGCCTCGGTGACGGCCCTGTCGTGCGCGGTCTTGGCGGCGCGGCGCTCCTGCCTGCGGCGCTGCTTGACCGTCCGGTAGATGCCCGCGGTCGCACGGCGCACGGCGATCGCGTCGGGGTGGTCGATCTCCAGCTTGTCGAGCTCTTCGAGCACGCTCAGGCAGACGGCCAGACGCTCGGGGTCGATGCCCGGTCCGTATACCGGGCTGTCCTCTGTGACGGTCATGGCCTGTGTTGTTCCTCGATCACTCGAATGCCGGAGTTTCAAAAGCGCGATTTTACCGAGTGATGGGGTGGCGACCAAATGACGGGCGTCACGTCGGGGCCGGGCATGCCCGCGGGACGGGACCGGTCTCCCTACCGGGGCCCGGGCGGCCGGTCGAACACGCAGTCCCCGCACAGACCGCCGGACGGACAGCGGTAGTACAGGCAGCAGGTACGGCGCCGCAGCGCGGGCCCCTGCACCGTCCCGGCCAGTTCGGGGTGGGCGAACAGCTCGCGCGCGAGGGCGACCGCACGGTCGGCGGCCTCCGGCCGCCCGGTCCGCCGCGACCACGCCGCCAGCTCCCGCACGGCTCCGGCGAGGGCGGAGCCGGCGTTGCCCCACAGCAGCGGCGCCGAGACGCGGGTGTCGCGGCGCAGCGCGTCGGCGAGGGGCACGAGGTTGCACAGCTGGACGGTCGCGCGCACGGTGTCCGCGTCCCCGGGAAGCCCGCGCACCTCCCGCAGCACCAGATCGTCGGGGGCGGCGCGGCGCGGGTCCCAGTGCAGCAGGGCCGGGTCCAGGTCGGGCACCGCGCCGTGGAGCGCCGCGGACCCGAGGGCCACGGACCACAGCCGGGCGGCGAGCCCGAGATGGGCGACCGACGCGGCGACGCGGCGCTCGGGCGCCCGCAGCCTCGCGGCGACCGTGTCGACCCGTGCGGTGAGCACGGAGTTCCGGCCCGCGTAGACGTCGGCGAGCGGACGGTGCCCCGGCTCCGGCTCGCCGGCGCGCAGCGCGAAGAACCCGCCCACGGACGCCGTCTCGGCCAACAGCGCCGGATCCATGCCGCTCCCCCGCTCTCCCGCCCGCACCGGGCCTCCGAAAACCCGGTGACGCCGCACCGGATCACCGTAAGGATGGCGCGGTGTCCGGCGGCGGACGACACCGGTGCCTCGCGCATGCGATCGTCACCGGCCATGCCGCGCGCGCGGCAGAGGCGCAAATCGGATACTGGGGATGAAACCGTGCGCCGAGCGGGCCGGTGGTCCCCCCGGCCCGCCCGCACCCCCGCCGGAAGGGGGACCGGGACGTCCTCCCGTACTACCCCGGCAGTACGGACAAGTGCGTGCTGGAGAACGACGACGTGAAAGCAGAAGGGGGACAGGGTGGTCACCATGAGCTCCCTCGCGCTGTCCGTGCTCCTGTCACTGGTCTCCGCGGTCGCCTACGCGGCCGGGGCCATCCTCCAGGAGTACGTGGCGACCACCACGCCGTCCCGCCCCTACGCGCCGCTGAACAACGCCCGCTGGTGGGTCGCCGTCGTGCTCAACGGCGCGGGCGCGGTGCTCCACGTCATGGCGCTGGCGTACGGGCCGCTCAGTGTCGTGCAGCCGCTCGGCGCGCTCACGATCGTGTTCGCGCTGCCGATGGCGGCGATGTTCGTGCGGCGCGGGGCGGGGGCGACCGCGTGGCGCGGCGCGATCATGGCGACCGTGGGACTGGCGGGGCTCCTCGCGCTGACCGGGGGCTCCGCGTCCCAGTCGCTGGGCGGCGCGGAACGCGCGGTGCTCGCGGCGGTGACGCTCGGCACGGTGACCCTGCTGTTCCTGGGCGCGCAGGGCGTGCACCGGCCGATCGTCCGCAGCGTCCTGCTGGCCGGCGCGGCGGGCGTCGCCTTCGGTATCGCCTCGGTGTTCACCAAGACCGTCGCGGTCGACTGGGACTGGAGCACGCCGCTGACCCAGTGGCCGAGCCTTCTCGTCATGGCCGTGTTCGCGGTCGGCGGCCTCCTGCTGTCCCAGGCGTCGTATCGCGGAGCGGGCCTCGCGGCGCCCCTCGCCACCGTCACGGTGGTCAACCCCGTGGTCGCGGCGGCGGTCGGGCTCACGCTGTTCGGCGAGGACTTCCGCTACGGCGTGGCGGGGACGGTGCTGGCGCTCGGCTGCGGTGTCGTGGCAGCGGGCGGCCTGATCCTGCTGACGATCGAGCGGCTGGGCAATGGTGTGCACCCCCCGCACCGCCACGCCCCCCGGGTTCGGCCGGAGGGAGGCGCGGCAGTGCGGGGAGATCGCGTCGCGGCCTCGCGCACCGGGTCAGATCGACACGCCGCCGGCCCTGAGGTAGGCGAGGGGATCGATGTCGGATCCGTATCCGGGTCCGGTGCGGATCTCGAAATGCAGATGCGGTCCCGTGCTGTTGCCGGTGGATCCTGACCGGGCTATCCGCTGACCGGACGTCACCTGCTGGCCGGTGCGCACGGTGAGCGCCGACAGATGGGCGTACTGGCTGTACCTGCCGTCGCGATGGCGGATGACGATCTCGTAGCCGTACGCGCCGCCCCAGCCGGCCGACACGACCGTGCCCGCGGCGACGGCCTTCACCGACGTCCCGGTGGGCACGGGGAAGTCCACCCCCGTGTGGTACCCGCTCGACCAGGAGGAGCCCGCCTTGCGGTAGGCGGTCGACGGGCCGGCGGCCACGGGGGCGCTGAAACCGGCGCGCCGGTCGCGCCCCGGCTCGGTCCCGGTCCGCTTCTCGCGCCCGGTCCGCGGCTTCGGTGCCTGCCGCTGGGGCGCCGTCCGCTCCTTCGGCTTCGCGTCGTTCGGCTTCGCGGCGGGCCCGCTGGGCTGCGGGGCGGCGGTTCGTTCCCAGCTGCCGGAGCGCTGGGTGTCGGTGCGCTGTTCTCCGGTGGTGCGTTCCCGGGCGCCGGGACGCTCCTTCACCGGGGCGGCCGGGGCGCGCAGGACCAGCCGCTGGCCGGGGAAGATCAGGTCGGGGTCGTCGCCGACCACCGCGCGGTTCTGCGCATACAGCCGCTGCCAGCCGCCGCTGACCCTCTCCTGTTCGGCGATGCGGGACAGCGAGTCCCCGCGGGCGACCGTGTACCCCTCGCGCCGCGTCGGCACGGTCGTGGGCGACGCGGCACGTTCTGATCCGCGCAGCCGCTCCGGCTCGGCGGGTCCGGCCGGCGCGATGCCCGGCGCCTCCCCGCCCCGGGTGAGTCCGGCGCGCTGCGCACAAGTGGGCCACGCGCGCGGACCCTGCCCTTCGAGGACCTTCTCGGCGACGGCGATCTGCTGGTCCTTGGTGGCGAGGTCGGCGCGCGCGGCGTACCGGGTGCCGCCGTATGCCTCCCACGTGGACTGGCTGAACTGGAGTCCGCCGTAGTGGCCGTTGCCGGTGTTGATCTTCCAGTTGTCGGTGGACTCGCAGGCCGCGACCTTCTCCCAGGCGTCGACGGAAGCCGCGTGGGCCGATCCTGCACCGATGAGAGGCAGCGCCATCCCGGCGCCGCCTGCGGTGACGGTGAGTGAAGCGCGGTTGATGCGACTCGGCTGATAACGACGGTGCCGACCGGTTCCGGCCATGGCGTACTCCCCCACTACCCGTAAATCACACATGCAGGTCATACCGCAGGCGGCCAACGTAGGGGCGGAATACGGAGCGTGACAAGGTTTCAGACCGAGAGTGTCCGGAAAGCTTCCCCCGCCCCGGCGGCACGTCACCCGCCGGGGCCGGGCGAGGCTTACGGCTCCACCACGATCTTGCGGCCGCGGCCCGCCCGGAACTGCTCCATGGCCTGCGGGTACCGCTCCAGCGGCAGCCGGTCGCTGATGAACACCGACGGGTCGAGCACTCCGGTCGCGAAGAGCGCGGCGGCCCGCTCGTAGCTGTGCAGCACGGCCATCGAGCCGGTGATGGTGATCTCCTGGTGGTAGATGCGGTACGGCTCGATGACGGCGGTCGTCGCGTAGTCGGCGACGCCGAACTGGAGGAAGGTGCCGCCCTTGGCGACGCGGCCGAGGCCGTCCTGGATGGCCTTGGCGTTGCCGGTGGCGTCGATGACGACGTCCCAGCCTCCGGGGCGTTCGAGTTCGTCGGCACTGGCCGCCGTACGCGAGCAGCCGAGGAGGCCGGCGGTGGCGAGCCGGTCCGGGTTGACGTCGACGACGTCGACACCGGCCGCGCCGGTGCGCTTGGCGAGCTCCAGCATCATCAGGCCCATCGTGCCCGAACCGTAGACGAGGACCTCGGCCCCGAGGGTGCCGCTGAGCACGTCGTAGCCGCGCACGGCGCAGGACAGCGGCTCGATGAGGGCGGCGTCCCTGACGTCGACGTGGCCGGGCAGTTTCACGCAGTTGGCGACGGGCGCGACCGCGTACTCGGCGGCGCCGCCGGGGACGGTGACGCCGATGGCGGCCCAGCGGTCGCAGAGGTTGCCGCGCCCGCTGCGGCAGTAGCGGCACTCGTGGCAGTGGAGCGACGGGTCGACCGCGACCAGGTCGCCGACGGCCAGCTCGGTGACGTCCTTGCCGATGCCGACGACCTCGCCGGCGAACTCGTGGCCGGGCACGATCGGCAGGGTGGGCGCGAACTCCCCCTGGAGGATGTGCAGATCGGTGCCGCACAGCCCGCACGACGCCACGGCGACGACGACGTCGCGCGGGCCCGGCGTGGGGTCGGGCACGGTCGTGACGACGACCTTGCCGGGTGCTTCGACGAGCGCTGCCCTCATTTGACGGCTCCAAGAGACAGGCCCTGGACGAGTTTGTCCTGGGCGGCGTAACCGGCGGCGAGCACCGGCAGGGACACGACGACGGACGCGGCGCACAGCTGGGCGAGGAAGAGGCCCTGGCTGGTGACGAATCCCGTCAGGTACACGGGTGCGGTCTGGGCGACGACGCCGGTGAGCACCCGGGCGAACAGCAGCTCGTTCCAGCTGAAGATGAAGCAGATGAGTGCGGTCGCGGCTATGCCCGGCGCGGTGACGGGCGCGACGACCCGCGCCAGCACGGTGGGCAGCCGGGCGCCGTCGACCTGGGCGGCCTCGATGATCGAGACCGGCACATCGGCAAGGAAGGACTGCATCATCCACACCGCGACCGGCAGGTTCATCGAGGTGTAGAGGAGGACCAGGAGCCAGATGTTGTCGAGCATCCCGGCGTTCTTCGCGAACAGGTAGACGGGGAGCAGTCCGGCGACGACCGGCAGCATCTTGGTGGACAGGAAGAAGAACATGACGTCCGTCCACTTGCGTACCGGCCGGATGGAGAGCGCGTACGCGGCCGGAAGGGCGAGCACCAGGACGAGGAGCGTCGAGAAGACGGACGCGGAGAGGGAGTTGATCAGCGGGGGCCAGGGGGTGGGCCCGCCCGCGCCGCCGAAGAACGACCGGTAGCCGTCGAGGGTGAGCGAGGCGGCGAGCGAGGGCGGGTTGGTGGCGGCGTCGGCCTCCGAGTGGAAGGAGGTGAGCACCATCCACAGGGCGGGCAGGCAGAACGTGATGCCGGCGGTCCAGGCCAGCAGGCCGAGGGCGGCGGAGCGGTACCGGGCCCGGCGGGCGGCCGGCGGCAGGGGGCGCGGGGTGATTGCGGCCGTGGTCATGCGCGGGTCGCCTCCTCACGGAAGAGGGACGAGACCACCCGCAGTGCGAAGGTCGCGACGACGATGGTGCCGATCACCACGACGACTCCCGCGGCGGAGGCCAGTCCGTACTCGTGCGCTTGGTAGAAGGTCTGATAGATCGTGTACGGCAGGTTGGCGGTGCCGAGGCCGCCCGAGGTGAGGGTGAACACGGCGTCGAAGTTCTGCACGATGTACACCGAGCCCAGCAGGATGCCGAGTTCGAGGTAGCGGCGCAGGTGCGGAAGCGTCAGGTACCGGAAGATCTGCCAGGCGCTCGCGCCGTCGAGCCGGGCGGCCTCCGTCGTCTCGGCGGGTCTGCTCTGCAGTCCGGCGAGCAGGATCAGCATCATGAACGGCGTCCACTGCCACACGAGAGCCGCCGCGACGGCGACCAGCGGCATCTCGGAGATCCAGTCGGGCTGCGCCGGATTCTCGGCGCCGAACAGGCCGAAGGCCCAGGTGAGGGCGCCGTTGAGCAGGCCGTACTCGGGGTTGTACAGGGCGTGCTTCCACAGCAGCGCCGCGGAGACGGGCACCAGCAGGAACGGCGTGATGAGCAGGGTGCGCACCATTCCGCGGCCGAGGAAGGTGCGGTCGAGCAGCAGTGCCAGCAGGAGTCCGAGGACCACGCAGGTGACGACGACGCCGGCGGTCAGCAGCACGGTGGTGACAACGGACTCGCGCAGTGCGGCATCCGTGAACAGGGAGGCGTAGTTGGACAGGCCGCTGAAGGCGCGCTCGTCGGGATCGAGCGAGTTCCAGTCGAAGAGCGAGATCACGAGCGTGGCCACGAAGGGCAGTTGGGTCACGGCGATCAGGAAGACGAGTGCGGGCAGCAGCGGTGCCCGGGTGGCCCAGGCGTGCTTTCTCCCGGCACGGCGCGCGGTGTGCGGCGCGGACTTCGGGGGCTCCGGGGGCGCGGTGCGCGCCCGGGGGCCCGACGGTGTGCTGAGGGACGTACTCACCGGTACTCCTTGGCGACCTTCTCGGCCAGAGACTGCGAGGTCTTCAGGGCCTGGGCTACGGACTGGCGGCCGGCTATGGCCGCGCTGATCTCCTGGGAGACCTTGGTCCCGAGGTCGGTGAACTCGGGGACGCCGACGAACTGGATGCCGGCCGTGGGGCGCGGCTGGGTGCCCGGATCCAGTGGATCGGCGCCCGCGATGGCCTGCTCGGTGACCTCGGCGAAGGCACCCGCCGCCTTGAGGTAGGCGGGGTGGTCGTAGGTGGAGGCCCGCTTTCCGGCGGGGACGTCGGCCCAGCCGCTCGTCTCGCCGACCAGCGTCTCGTACTCCTTGCCGGAGGCCCAGGAGATGAACTTCCATGCCTGGTCCGGCTTCTTGGACGCCTTCTGCATGCCCCAGGCCCAGGTGTAGAGCCAGCCGGAGCTGTCGGTCCTCTCGACGGGCGCCGGTACGTATCCGATCCGGCCCTTCACCGGGGAGCCCTGCGCTTCGAGCGATCCGGCTCCGGCGGTGGCGTCGTACCACATGGCCGTCTTGCCCTGCGTCATGTTGTTGAGGCACTCGGCGTAGCCGGACTGGGCGGCACCGGACTCGCCGTGCTCGCGCACCAGGTCCACGTAGAACTCGGTGGCCCTGGTGAACTCGGGCGAGTCCAGCCGCGGCCGCCAGTCCTTCGTGAACCAGGTGCCGCCCATGGTGTTGACGACGGTGGTGAGCGGGGCGATGACCTCGCCCCAGCCGGGCAGTCCGCGCAGGCAGATCCCCTTCATGCCCTTCTCGGCGCCGTCCGCCTTCGCGGCGAGGTCGGCGACCTGGCGCCAGGTGGGCTTCGCGGGCATCGTCAGGCCCTTCGCGGCGAAGACGTCCTTGCGGTACATGAGGAAGGAGGACTCGCCGTAGAACGGCTCGGCGTACACCGTGCCGTCGTGGGTCAGTGACTGGGCCACCGGTTCCAGGATGTCGTCCTGGTCGAAGGCCGTGTCCTTCTCGGCGTACGCATCGAGGGGGCGGAGCCAGCCGTTGTCGGCAAAGAACGGGACCTCGAAATTGCTGATCGTGGCGATGTCGTACTGGCCCGCCTGGTGGGAGAAGTCCTGGCTGATCTTGTCGCGGACGTCGTTCTCCGGCAGGACGGTGAAGTTGACCTTGATGCCGGTCTCCTTCGTGAAGTGCCGCGCGGTCAGCTTCTGGAGCTGGACCATCTGCGGGTTGTTGACCATCAGCACGTTGAGCGCGTCGCCGCCGCCGAAGGAGGTGCCGCCGGCTCCGGCGCATCCCGTGGCGACGAGGGCGACGGCTGCCGCGCCCGCCCCCACCCGCACGCGGATGCCACGTCGTCGTCGTTGGTGGGGCATGTGTTCTCCTGATCGTTCGTAGCGGCTCGGAGCCTGGGCCGGGCGTTTCGGGGCACGCCGGACCCGCCCGGCTGCCCGGGTGCGGCTGATGAGGTAGGTGATGTGGTGCGGGGCTTCGGCGGCGCGCGTCAGACGCGGAGGACCTGCGGCCCCATGAGGGAGTAGCGCTGGGCCTCCGCCGAGGACAGGCCCGTGTCGGTGACGACGGCCTCGAAGTCCCCGACGTCGGCGAAGCGGCAGAAGCTGACCGCCCCGAACTTGGTGTGCAGGCCGGCGAAGATCCGCCGCCGTGCGCTGCGCATGGCCTGCGCCTTGACCTCGGCGACGGCCGGGTCGGGCGTGGTCAGGCCGTACTCGCGGGAGATGCCGTTGGCCCCGACGTACGCCAGGTCGATGACGAAGTCGGCCAGCATCCGGGTGGCCCAGTGGTCGACCGTGGCCATGGTCTGGCCGCGGACACGGCCGCCGAGCAGCAGGACGGCCGTCTGCTCCGCGTCCGCGAGGACGGTCGCCACCGCCAGCGAGGCCGTGACCACGGTCAGCGGCCGGTCCCGCGGCAGGTGCTCGGCGACGAGCTGGGGGGTGAACCCCTCGTCGACGAAGACGGTCTCCGCGTCACCGAGGAGTTCGGCGGCGGCCGCCGCGATCCTCGACTTCTGCGGCACGTGGCGGGTCGTGCGCATCGCGAGCGTCGTCTCGAAGCCGGCGCTCTCGACCGGGTACGCCCCGCCGTGCGTGCGCCGGACCAGTCCGTGCTCCTCCAGGGTGTGGAGGTCGCGGCGGATGGTCTCCTTGGCCACACCGAACCGGTCGGCCAGCGCGTTGACCTCGACCGACCCGTCCTGCCGGGCCGTGTCGAGAAGGGCCCGTCGGCGTTCCTCGGTGTCCACGGCACACATCCCTGCTGTGCTGGTACTGCATGAGCGGCCCGTCGTCCGTTCGGGCCCATGCGTCGTTTGTACAAGCAACCGGGGCCGCTGGACCAGCGTCTTCGCCCGGTGCCCTGTGCCCGTTCCTGCCCGTTTCTCCGAGCACGTCGTCGCTGGTCAGCGACCTCCGTGCGGGCGCGACGGGTCCTTTCGGCGCCCGCTTCGCACCTGACGGAGTCCGAACGGCGCCCGGGTGCGGGCACAGGGGCCGGGGCAGGGTGCGGAACGCCGCCCGTACGCCGACGATCGGTGAGTGGCCCGGCCCGCCCGCGCGTATGCGTATCCGTACGGGCGGGCAGGCAGTGACGGCACGGACGGATCTTCCGACGGACATCCAGGAGCACACGCATGAGTGGTACAGCCCAGATCGGTGTCACGGGTCTCGCGGTGATGGGCCGCAACCTGGCCCGTAACTTCGCGCGCAACGGCCTCACCGTGGCCGTGCACAACCGGACAGCGGCACGCATGCGCGCGCTGGTCGAGGAGTTCGGTGACGAGGGCGCGTTCGTCGCGGCCGAGTCGGCGGAGGAGTTCGTCGCGGCGCTGGAGCGGCCCCGACGGCTGGTGGTGATGGTCAAGGCGGGCGAGGCGACGGACGCGGTGATCGAGGAGTTCGCGCCGCTGCTGGACGAGGGCGACGTCATCATCGACGGCGGCAACGCCCACTTCGCCGACACCCGCCGCCGGGAGAAGGACCTGCGGGAGCGCGGTATCCACTTCGTGGGCGCGGGCATCTCCGGCGGCGAGGAGGGCGCGCTGAACGGGCCCAGCATCATGCCGGGCGGATCGGCCGAGTCGTACGCCTCGCTGGGCCCGCTCCTGGAGAGGATCGCCGCCAAGGCCCCGGACGGCACACCGTGCGTCACCCATGTCGGTCCGGACGGCGCGGGCCACTTCGTCAAGATGGTCCACAACGGCATCGAGTACGCCGACATGCAGCTGATCGCCGAGGCGTACCACCTGCTGCGCGCGGTCGCCGGGTACTCACCGGAGCAGATCGCGCGGACGTTCCGCAGCTGGAACGAGGGGCGGCTGGACTCGTATCTGATCGAGATCACCGCCGAGGTGCTGGCGCACACGGACGCTGCCACGGGCAGGCCGTTCGTGGACGTGGTCACCGATCAGGCGGAGCAGAAGGGCACGGGCCGCTGGACGGTGCAGATGGCGCTCGACCTGGGCGTGCCGGTGCCGGGGATCGCGGAGGCGGTGTTCGCCCGTTCGCTGTCGGGCCACGCCGGACTGCGCGACTCCTCGCGGGCGCTGCCCGGGCCGGCGGCGCGCCCGCTGGGCGCGGACGAGGCGGCCCGCTTCGCCGACCGGGTCGAGCAGGCCCTGTACGCGTCCAAGATCGTGTCGTACACGCAGGGCTTCCACCAGGTGCGCGCGGGCAGCGAGACGTACGGCTGGGACGTCGACGCGGGAGCGGTCGCGGCGATCTGGCGGGCCGGGTGCATCATCCGGGCGGCGTTCCTGGACCGTATCCGTGCGGCGTACGAGGCACAGCCGGAGCTGCCGAGCCTGCTGGCGGACAAGCAGTTCGCTGAGGAGATCGGGGCGGCGCAGGACGACTGGCGCGAGGTGGTCGCGACGGCGGCGCGGCAGGGTGTGCCGACGCCGGGGTTCTCGGCGGCGCTCGCCTACTACGACGCGCTGCGCGCGGAGCGGCTGCCGGCGGCGCTGACGCAGGGCCAGCGCGACTTCTTCGGCGCGCACACGTATCGGCGGACCGATCGGAAGGGTTCGTTCCACACGCTGTGGGGCGGTGACCGCTCGGAGGTGCGGTCGGACTGAGGCCGCTTACGGCCTGACGGCCGTGGGGTGTGCTGACGGGTGCGCTCCGGGCCCCGGCCCGACGGCCGTGCGGCCGGTCGGGCCGGGCAGCCGGTCCGGTGTCAGGCCGGGCCCGGCTGGGGTTCGGGAGGCGGTACGGGTTCCGGATTCGGCCCCGGCGGCTGCGGGATGGGATCCGGTGCAGGGCCCGGCTGGGGCGTTGGCGTCGGCACCGGCCCGGGCAGCGGCCCCGGATCGGGGGGCACGCCGGGATCCGGTGTGGGGACGGGCGGTGCGGGATCGGGGTAGGGGTGGGTCATGCCGGACCTCCCTGGGTGCGAAGTCTCTCTACGGTGCGCGTTCCCACGCCGGCCGGGTCCAGTCGTCGTACCCGCGTCCGGCACGAGGGGCAGCTGTGTCGCTGGGCGTGCCAGGGGACGCCGTGTCGCGGGATCGCCGGCCGCCGACGCTGTGCCGCGGATGCCCGCCGCCGGACGCCCTTGCCCCCGGTGCCTGCCACCAGACGCTGTGCCGCCGTACGCGCTACCTGCCCGACGCCCCGCCACCAGGCGCAACGGCCTGGGACGCCAGGGCCAGGGCCTCGGACGCGACGGCCTGGGACGTGACGGCCTCGGACGCCAGGCCCGGGGCCTGGGACGCGACGGCCTCGGACGTGACGGCCTCGGACGCCAGGCCCGGGGCCTGGGACGCGACGGCCTCGGACGTGACGGCCTCGGCCGCGGCGCGTAGGCCGGGCTCCGGGCTGGAGAGCACCGGCAGCGCCGTGCGCGTACGGGCCGCCGCGTCCGCCATGGACGCCTGGGCAAGCACGACGGCATCCGCGTCGCGCACCCCGTCGACGGCGGCCGCGACCGCGTTCAGGTAGCCGTCCCGGTCCCCCGCCTCGAAGCGCTCCCAGGCGTCCTCGACGAGCAGCGTCCGCAGCCGCGGCGCCCGGCCCCCGGCCTTCTCGGCCTCTTCGCGGATGAGGGCGGCGGTCGGTTCCAGGGTGCTGGCGACCGAGGCCACGATCACGATCCGCTCCTCGCGGGCCGCGGCGGCGCACATGGGCCGGTCGACGCGCAGCACCGGGACGCCGGCCCGCTCCGCGGCCGCCTCCGCCACGCCGCCGATCGTCGAGCAGGTGCACAGCACGGCACGGGCGCCGTCCGCGACGGCGCCGGCGATCACGTCCGCGACGGCGGGGGCGACGGCCTCAGGACCGTCGCGCCGGGCGCGTGCGAGCAGGTCCTCGTGGACGTGGTGACGCAGCGGCAGGGCGGGGTGGTGCGTGTCGCGCAGGGCGTCGAAGACCGGGACGTGGACCGGGGAGGTGTGCAGCAGTGCCAGCATGCCCGGATCCTAGGCGGTGCCGCCCCGCACGGCGGAGGGCGGCACGGCAGCTCATCGAGCGGCAGCTCATCGAGCGGCGGCTCCCGGTTCGAATTCGGCGAGCAACTGCTCCAGCGCCTGTTGGTCGGGACCGACGAACGGGTCCGCCTCGGGTGCCGCCGCGATGTTGTCGATCATCTGCGCGGCGAGGCCGACCGCGGGCGGCAGATGGGTGCTCAGGACGGCTTCGGGCGCCATCTCGCGCAGTGGTTGCACCCATGCCTCGTACCGGTCCCGGTCGACGCAGTGGATCCAGGGGCTGTCCACGGCCGCCCACAGCAGCTGCCCCGCCCGCAGTTCGTCGTCCTTGATGTCGCCCGCGGTGGCTCCCGATGCGAGGTCGGCGCTGGCGATGGGGGCGCCGAAGCAGTCGGAGCTGAAGCAGGCGGACGACTTGTCGTCGTAGAAGCCGACCGTGGCGGGGTTGTCGAACAGCGGTGGCCGGAAGGCGTGAAGGACTCGGTCACCGACGTCGAGGGACTGGCCCGGGTTGAGCAGGAAGACCCGGTCCAGCGGCAGCGGCTTCTCGGTCGACATGATGCCGACCGCCAGATACGTGGTCACGAGGCGCGCCCGAGGGGCCGCGGCCAGCAGTTCGAACAGGCCGCCCGTGTGATCGCGGTCGGGGTGTGTGAGCCAGATCCAGCGCACGTCCTCGGGATCCACGACGCTGCCGACCATGTCGAGGAAGGTGCGGTCCGACAGGCCGAGTCCCGTATCGACGACGACGGGTTCGGCGGCGTGGAGCACGAAGGCGTTGACGGTGAGGTAGCCGATGCCGGGTACCGGCAGGTGGTCGCCGAGGACGCTGATCTCGTGTCCGATTCTGTGAATGGCCATGACTTCTCCGGGAACCCCCACGAGCAGGGATCGGATCGCGGCTCATGGTGCCGCGGTCGCGCACAGGCCCCGTGCCGGACAGGCATGCCGCCCCCGGGCCGTCATCATGAGTTCTGTTTCACAGTGTCCTCCTGCGGGCCCGGCCCCGCTGCCCGCAGGGGGCCCTGGCATGCGCCGGGACCGGCGGTGGTCACGCCGGTCCCGGGGCTCATGGTGCCGCGGCCGTCAGAGTTCGGGGTGGGCCTTGAGCTGTTCCTCTGCCTCCGCCACGAGTGCGGCCGGCGCGGCGGGCGCCTCGTCAGGGTGCTTCTGCGCCCACTTGGCGGCGTACGGGCACAGCGGTACGACGGGGACGTTCTCGCGGGCCGCCGTCGCGTAGAACTCGCGCACGAGGGCGCCCGCGATGCCCTTGCCCTCGTGGGCCGGCTCGACCACGGTGTGCACGGCGACGAGGGCGGCGGTGTCCCCCGCCAGCACGAAGTACGCGATGCGGCCGGCCACCTCCCCGTCCACGTGTGCTTCCAGCAGCCCTGCGGGCCGGTTGTCGCGCATCTCGATCGTTCCCACGGCGGCTCTCTCCTCGACGGGTCGGACGGGGGGCCGCCGGCGGGCGGTCCCCGCCGGCGGTGGGACGGGAGGGTCAGACGATGGCGTGGGGGCTGCGCGCGGTGTCGGTGCCGGGCACGGGGGCGGACGCGTCGGAGCCGAGGGCCACGATCCTGTTGTCGGCGTCGACGTGGACCACGCTGGGCACGAGGGTGCGTGCCTCGGCGTCGTCGACCTGGGCGTAACTGATGAGGATCACCAGGTCGCCGGGGTGGACGAGATGGGCCGCGGCCCCGTTGATGCCGATGACCCCGCTGCCGCGCTCGCCTTCGATGACGTAGGTCTCCAGGCGGGCGCCGTTGGTGATGTCGACGATGTGCACGAGCTCGCCGGGCAGGAGATCGGCGGCGTCCATGAGATCGCGATCGACGGTGACGGAGCCGACATAGTGCAGGTCGGCCTGGGTGACGGTCGCGCGATGGATCTTGGACTTGAACATGGTGCGCAGCATGAAGGCACTCCCGAAACTAGGCTCCCTGCCTGCGTTTATGCAGGTCAAGGGCGGTTTCCCTACCCTACAGCGAATCGCAGTTCCGGTCAGCCCTCCCCAGGTTTTTCAGGGAATGATGCTGACCACTTGCCTACTTTTCTGACACATCGTCAGGCGATTGCAGGAGAGCTTCACCCGCCCTGCTGGACCCCACCGCGACGACTGCACAAGCCTACGCAGCACCCTCCGACGGGCATCCCTGATCACCGTCACTCCGGCGGTCTGGGCGGCGGTCGGGGGCGAGGGCGATCGACCGGAGCCGGGCTGCGCACCGCCATGGGGTCGTGCGGCTGGCCCGGAAAGATCAGTCCGCAGCGGTCGAACGCGAAGGACGGAATGATGGACATGGGTGACGCGACCTGATTGCCGTATGACGAACACCGTCTCGTTGCCTGCCGTGTGAGCGGTGGAGTACTACGGCTCCTCGTTGACTAAGCGAAAAGTCATATTCGGCGCGGTACGGCTCCGTCCTGCCAGCGGTAGAGGTCGCGCAGCAGGGCAATCTCGGCGCCGTGATGGATCAGCTCCCTGTTGACGTGCTGGACGATGACCTCCATGGGAATCCGCTCGGGACCCACCGCGGGCGGATTCTCCAGGTCGGCGTCCGAGAGTTCGCGGACCCCCGCGTTCCATCTCCCGTACATCTCATCGAGCTGTTTCAGCGCCTCGTCAGCGGTCCCCGCGTAGGCGAATGTCTGGGAGTCGACGTCCTGGCCGCCGAAGTGCCATGCGACCCGATAGCCCAGGCACGAGACGATGATGTGCGCCAGCCGCCAGGCAATCGTGGTCACCGGCGCCGGCACCGGGTCAGGGGACGCGGAGTCCATCCTCCACTCCCCCGAACCTGCCGACATCGGTGCGGCCGACCTGCCACGTGGGCGGATGCTCCAGCAGCCGCGCACTGGCTCCCAGAAGTACTCGTCATCGGCAAGACCGTCCAGCCGCGGCCGCAGGTTCTTGCGCCAGTGCCGGTCCAACTGCCCCGCGAGCCGCTCGCTTCTTGTCATTTCCGCACTCTACAGACCACGGAGACCTGGCTGCGGGCCTCGCGGACGCCGTCGCCGGCCGTGGGCCGCGAGAACGTCCCGCACCGGGAGATGCGCGACCCGGACAAGGAGCTGTCTGTCCGCCAGCTTGCCGCCGGCCGGGCAGTGTTCCTCGGTTCCTTCGAGGACGGTGTCAACTCGTACTGACTGCTGACCGACAGCGGTGAGGTTTGGATGGTCAGAGGCTACGAATGCGATCCGGACGACCAGTACGGCCTGGTCAACTCATCGGTGGACCACCTGGTGGAGGTATTGCGGGTCTGGGAGGCGTTCGTCTACTCCGGCAAGAGCGACCTGGAGGACGCCTACGACGACTGGGCACACGACGTGATCGACCGGGCTCGGCAAGCGGATCCGCGGGCCTTCTCGGACGAGGAATCCTGGTGGTCACGAGTGTTCGAGGAAGTCGAGCTGGGCGTGCTCGTGCCGGAGGAGACGTATCCTTGGCGGCTGTTCAGGGACGGAGCCACAGCCGGATCGCGGCCAGGGTGACCGTTCCGTGGAAGACGTACGCCCTCTTGTCGTAGCGCGTGGCAATGGACCGGAAGTTCTTGAGCCGGTTGGTGGTCCGCTCAACTTCGTTGCGGCGGCGGTAGATCGTCTTGTCGAACCCTGCGGGCCGGCCGCCTTGGCTGCCGCGGCACCGACGGTTGGCCCTCTGGTCTCTGGGGTGGGGATCGTGTGCTTGATCTGGCGTCTGCGCAGGTGACGCCGGTTCCGGCGTGACGAGTACGCCTAATGGGACGCGAAGGCTGGTACGCGAGCCCCGATCATGGTCGCGGGTTGGCACCAGTTTTCGGGGCGCGGAGCAAGCCTTTGAGTATGCCC